>CACIBE010000005.1 GCA_902584805.1 uncultured Alphaproteobacteria bacterium | reverse complement strand
TTATTAACTATTGAACTTGGTGACTTAAGAAACTTATTTAAGTATTCGTAATTTTCCTTTTTGGACTGAATTTGTGAATTAATTTTTGTGTTTAATCTAAGTTGCAAATTTTTAATCTTTTCTTTTAATTCAAATCTCACTGGGGTAGCTTTTTCAGCTGCCGCCGTTGGTGTAGAAGCTCTTAAATCTGATACCAAATCAATAATGGTTGTATCTGTTTCATGACCTATTGCTGAAATAATTGGTATTTTTGAATCAAAAACACTAGTTGCAAGATTTTCATCATTGAATGCCATTAAATCTTCCGTACTACCTCCACCTCTAGCAACAATAAGAATATCTGGTTTACCAGATTTAAGTTTGTTGAAACCTTCGATAGCATTTATAATGTTATCTGCTGCGTCAACACCCTGAACAGAAACAGGCCATATATCTAAAGGCATTGGAAAACGATCATTCACTCTATTAATTATGTCGTGTACTACAGAGCCAGTGGGAGATGTGATAATACCTAATCTCTCAGGTAGAAAAGGTAATGGGATTTTTTTATCTTCATCAAAATAACCTTTTTTTTGAAGTCTCTTTTTTCTTTCTTCAATAAGTTTTAAAAGTGCTCCCTCTCCTGCAATTTCAATTTTATCAATATCTATTTGGTACGTAGTTTTATAGCGAGACCAAGTGGTAATTCTTCCAGTTGCTATAATTTCTAGCCCTATTTCTGGATTTATATCTAAATATTTTTTTTTCTGATCCCAAATAACTCCACTTAAAATTGAATCTTCATCTTTTAGTGTTAAATAAATTTGACCTCTTGTTGCAGTTTTAACCTCAGAAATCTCTCCTTTAATTCTTACATAGTTAAAATTGGATTCAATTACTTCTTTAAACGCTTGATTAAATTCTGAAACTTCAAACTCGGGTATATTTATTTTATCAATCATCTATATTTTTAAAAAATTTTTTTAATAAATTGCTACATTCTTTTTCCATAATGCCACCATAAATGGTTGGCGTAAATATATTGTCTCTTTGAAAAGCAACTCGAAGTTTTTCAATTCCTCCATTTTTTTCATCATAGGCACCAAAATAAACATTTTTAATATGTACTTCACTTATTGCACTAGCGCACATAGTGCATGGTTCTAATGTTACAAATAATGTCATATTCTCTAAATATTTTAACTTTAGTTTTTCGCAAGTTTCTTGAATTAGATTTAACTCACAATGTTTGATAGCATTTTTATCTTTATTTACTGTATTGTAACTTCTGGCTACAATCTCGTTCGTTGTATTATCAACAATTATTCCTCCAACTGGAACCTCATTCAAATTATAAGCCTTGTCTGCTTCAATAATTGCTTCTTTCATAAAAAAATCAACGTTCATTCTGGAACACACTTATGTTGTACATTATAATTGAATTATAATGAAAAAACCAATTATTGGAATAACTCTTGATAGTGAAAAAAAGAAAACATACTCAAAATTTCCATGGTATGCATTGAGGGAAAATTACTTAACTTCCTTAACAAAATTTAACGCTATCCCATTTCCTTTGTTACATGAAAAAAAATATATTGATGATTTTTGTCATTTAATTGATGGTCTCATTATTACTGGAGGAGATTTTGATATTAATCCCAAATTATATAAAACAAGTAATACTCAATCTAAAAATATTAAAAATAAAAGAACAAATTTTGAATTAAATATTTTCAATAAATTTTTTAAATATAACAAACCTATATTGGGAATTTGTGGTGGTGCACAACTTATCAACGTTGCATGCGGTGGAACATTGATACAAGATTTAAAAATAGATCCGATAAACCATGAACAAGTGAATCCAAGAAATCAAACTAGTCATAGTGTTAATATTTCAAAAAATACTCAACTACACAAAATATGTGGAACTCAAAAAATAAATGTTAATAGTGCACATCATCAGTCAGTAAAAAAAGTAGGCAAGAACTTAACTGTTTCATGTACAGCAAATGATGATGTTATTGAAGGAATAGAGCATAAAAAACACAAATGGTGTATTGGTTTACAATGGCATCCTGAATTTTTAATTACAAAATATGATATAAAAATAATTAAAAATTTTATTAGTGAAACAAAGTGAATATTAGAATTTCAAAATATTTATCAAGTGCTGGAATATGTTCACGAAGAGATGCAGAAAAATTAATTGTAGAAAAAAAAATTAAAATTAATAATCAAGTATGCGTTCATCCAAGTCATAAAGTAAGTAATTTAGATATAATTAAAGTTAATAATAAAATTGTTAAAAAAGCAAATAAAATTGAAGTATGGAAGTTATACAAACCAATAAAATATATTTGTAGTACAAAAGATAATTTAGGTAGAAAAAAAATTTTTGATTTATTACCTAAAAATGTCGGTCAATTAATAAGTGTTGGGAGATTGGATTATATGAGTGAAGGATTGATCTTACTAACTAATAATGGTGATTATTCAAGATATTTAGAACACCCAACTTCAAATGTTGAGCGGGTCTATAGGGTTTGTATAAATAGCAATGTGCAAAATACTGATTTACAAAAAATAAATAAAGGCATTACAATTAAAGAAATAAAATATAAAAAAATTAAAGTTGCCTTTGAAAAAAAAATAAAAAATCATAGTTGGTTAATTTTTAAACTTAAAGAAGGAAAAAATAGAGAAATTAGAAATATTTGTAATTATTTTTCATGGAATATAATTAAATTAATAAGAATTGGATATGGCCCTTATAAGCTGGGAAGACTTAAAGAAGGGCAATTTCAAAAATTAAATTCAATTAGCAAATGATACGGATTACTGGAGGAAAGTTTAAGCAAAAAAAATTAGCTAGTATTAATGATTTTGTAAGACCAACTTCTTCTCTAAAAAGAGAAGCTTTTTTTTCAATTATTGAAAGTTATGCAATCAAAAATTCTATCGAATTATATAAAAATAGAATTTTTTTAGATCTTTTTGCAGGAATTGGCACAATGGGTTTAGAAGCAATTTCTAGAGGCATGAGTGAAGTAATTTTTTTTGAGAACAATATTGAAGTTCTTAAAATTTTAAAAGAAAATTGTTTAAGTATTTGTAAAAATAATCAATTTAAAATTTATGAAGAAGACCTTATTCATTCTAAATTAGAAATTGAATTTCAAAATATTTCAGTTGTTTATGTTGATCCACCATATGCAAAGTATAATTTAACAAATCTTTTAGAAAACTTATCAAGTAACATTAAAAATACTACCGTGATTGGTTTAGAAACGGGTGTGAAAGATAATATTGTAATTCCAGAAAATTTAAATCTGCTTCAAAAAAAAACTTACGGTAAAACAATAATTTATATTTTTAAATTATCTTAAATAAGTTTTAGTTAGTTTTTTACCTTGTTCAACAGCAGGTTGATCAAAAGGATCAACATCTAAATACATACAGGAAGCAATTGTTTCTATTATACTAAAAGATAATAATTTACCTAAGTTTTGTTCATTTATTTTAGGAATATAGATTTCTCTAAAACTAAAATTATTTAATTTAAAAGTTTCAATGGTTGCGCGCTGTTCAGCTTCCATTAGATCTCCCATTGTTCTATCTTTAAAATAGTCAATATCGGTATTTTCAAACATATTATTATTAATTTTTATGCCCTTATTTGAATGATCTGTAGTGATAAAGGTGAAATATTTATCTTTAGGTCCATCTAAATACAGTTGTAATTGACTATGTTGATCAGTGGTCCCTACTGAATGAATTGCTGTAATACCTTTATTATTTTTTCCAATACTTTCTGCCCAAAGTTGCAGATACCATTTTCCAAAAAAATAAAGTGAATCAGAATATGTCATTAAAACATTATTAGTAAATTTTACATTTTCTTTTTGAGTTAAATATCTTCCAAGATCGTACGGTTTGTAATTATCAATATTATTAATTACTTCAGATGCTCCATCAAAAAGTGCATCTATATTTAATCCAGAAATGATTGCAGGAACTATACCAACATTGGTAAATATAGAATATCTGCCTCCAACATCTTTATGATGCTCTAATAGTAAACAATTATTATCTTTCGCAATTTTAAAAAGTGGTGATTCTTTAAATTCAGTTATGATTAGAGTATTTGAAAAAAAATCTTCAACTTTGTTAGCTTCTATTGCCTTTTGATAGAGACATGAAAATTGAGATAATGTCTCTGGTGTAGTACCCGATTTTGAAATAACTAAGAAGCCAGTTAGCTCAAAATTAATATTTTGAAAATTTTTTTCAAAATTAATAGGGTCAACATTATCATAAAATTCTAAGATAATTTTATTATTTGAAATAATATTATTTAATGCTCTAGCTCCTAAATTTGAACCCCCTGTACCAAATACAATTATTTTTTCCTTTTTCTCTTTAAATTGATTTGAAATTTTTATGGTTTCTTCTAATAAATTTTTATCTGAAACAATATTCAGAGACGGAAGTTTTGCTATTAAATTAGTTATACTTTCCTCAGTATCTTTATTTTGAGTGATTTTGTCAAAATTTGAATTAAAGTATTTTATTTCCATTTATAAAATTAAAAGAAGAAAAATCTTTTTTTCTTTTTAGGTTCACCTTCTTCGTCATCTTCATTTTCTTCTTTACTGTTGAAAAAGAAAAATCTTTTCTTCTTTTTTGGCTCTTCTATATTTTCACTTTCAACATCTGTATTATCTTGGCTTATTTCATCTTCTGAGTTTCCATCAAAATCTTCCCTGATACTATTATCTACTTGATTTGCTTCAGTTTCCTTTAAAATATTGTCGATAACAGAATTTTCAGAAGGTGTTTCATCACTTTCTTCATCCAGACCAAAGAGAATTTCCTTTGCAAGCTCACTATCGGTATCATCAATATCTTTTGATATAATTTGATCAGGTGGTAGTAAATTAAAATTTGGTGGAATTACTAATGGAGGATTTTCAACTACATTATATTCATTTATTACTTTTCTTTCTACACCCGCACTACTTCTTATAGTATTACAAGAAGATAGAAAAATTGAGGAAATGATTATTACAAAAATAACGTTTTTCATTTTACAGTTTTTGATTTTATAAAAAAACTCATTATTAACATGATAATTCCAATTGTAATATAGATATCTGCTAGATTAAATGCTGGCCAATAAAAATTTTCATAATGTAGTAAGATAAAATCAACAACATAACTATTTATCAATCTATCAATGATATTTGATAAAGCCCCAATTATAACAAAGAAATAAGCCAGTTTTTCTAGTTGTTTATCTGATTTAATAAATAAATAATAAATTAATATAACAACTATTAAGGCTATAAGTATTAATATCCAATGAGAAACATAACCAGAAAATAAACCAAAAGAAACACCAAAGTTCTGAACATAAACTAAATCAAAATATTCATTGATTTGTATTGATTGATTTAAAAATAAATTATTCTGAATAAAAAATTTTGTTAATAAATCTAATAAAATCAAAAAAATGAATACTGCTGTTTTAATCACTTAAATATTACAGTATTACACCTGTTACAAACTTCATCATTTATTAACTTTGCCTCATATTTCCAACATCTTTGACACTTTTCTCCATTTACCTTTGAAGCTTTTACGATAACATCAGAAATATCTTCAATAGAAAAACCTTTGGATTTTTCGTCAATAACATACAAAGAAAATGATGAAGTAATTGTAATTTCATCAAACATTACTTTCTCTAATTTTTTATAATTTTCTGCAGAAACAAAAATATCTATGTGTGCCTCAAGACTTGAGCGAATAATTTTTTCTTCTCTAATTTTTTCAATTGCTCCAGTAGCAACTTTTCTAATATTTTTAATTAAACTCCATTTTTCATTTAATTGATTATCCTCATATTCATTTTTACATTGTAAAAAATCTTGTAGGTGTATACTTTCTTTATTTCCCATAGCTTTCCAGGCTTCTTCAGAAGTAAAGGAAATAGATGGGGCAAACCATCTTACTAAATGATTAAAAATTATATTTAATAGAGTTCTAGTAGATCTTCTTTGAACGGACTCTTTGCTATCACAATATATTGTGTCTTTTCTAATATCAAAATAAAAAGCTGAAAGATCACTTGAACAAAAGTTCAGTAGTGTAGTAAACATCAAGTGAAAGTTAAATGTTGATACACATTTTTGAACAACTTTATCAACTTCCCACAACCGATGTAGAAGATATCTTTCTAACTCTGGAAACTCACTCTCATCAATAGCTTCTTCTTCAGTAAAATCACTTAAATTGCCGATTAAAAAACGAAAGGTATTTCTTATTCTTCTATAAGACTCTGCTTGTGATTGAAGAATGGCATTATCAAGTTTAAGATCATCATAATAATCAGAAGCAACAACCCATAATCTTAAAATATCTACTCCATATTTTTTTAAAATATCATCAGGAGAAATAACATTACCTAAAGATTTAGACATTTTACGTCCTCTTCCATCAACAACAAACCCGTGTGTCAGGACACTTTCATAAGGCGCTTTACCTCTTGTGCCAGAAGATTCCAAAAGAGATGAATGAAACCATCCTCTGTGTTGATCACTTCCTTCCAAGTACATCGATGCAGGCCATTTCAAATCTTCTCTTTGTTCTAGACAAAAAGCATGTGTAGAACCACTATCAAACCATACTTCAACTACATCTTTAACCTGTTCATAATCATCAAGTGAATATTCATCTCCTAAAAACCTTTGTGGATCTTCGGTAAACCACGTATTGCTTCCTTCTTTTTCATATATGTCTGCTATTCTATTGATAATATTTTCATCTCTTAAAGGTTGACCCGTTTTTTTATTTACAAATAATGGTAAAGGTACACCCCAAACTCTTTGTCTAGACACACACCAATCTGGTCTAGTTTCAATCATTGATCTAAGCCTTGTTTGACCTTGAGGAGGATAGAAAATAGTTTCATCAATTGATTTAAGAGCAATGTCTCTTAGATTATTTTTTTCCATAGAAATGAACCATTGAGGAGTATTTCTATAAATAAGAGGAGCTTTAGACCTCCACGAATGTGGGTAGCTATGACGAAGAGTACCCTTAAATAATAATTTTGAAAATTCTTCTAATTTATCTGCAATTTTATGATCTACTTTATAAATATGTTCACCTTCAAAACCAACAGCGTGTTGATTATATTTTCCATCATCTTGTACTGTCTGGATAATATCAATATTGTTTTTTATGCCTAAAACATAGTCATCATCTCCGTGTCCAGGAGCTATATGAACTACCCCTGTTCCCTGTTCTAAATTTACAAAGTCTCCATGAAATGGTTTTACAATAAAATCATATCCCAATTTTTTAAATGGATGCTCACATTCGCAAGAAGATAAATTATCTCCTTTAAATTTCTTTTTTGTACTAAATTTTTTGATTCCAATTTCTTCAGTTACACTTTCTACAAGTTCTGAAGCAAATATTAATTTATCATTTTTTTTGACTAAACTATCTTCTTCTAATTCTTCAACAACAATAAGTGAATAATCTAATTCTTTTCCATAAGCCAAAGCTCTATTACCTGGAATAGTCCAAGGAGTTGTTGTCCAAATAACGATATTAGAATCAATTAAATCTTTATCGGTAGAATTTTTAATTAAAAATTTAACATATATAGTGTTAGACGTATGATCTTCATATTCAACTTCTGCATCAGCTAAAGCTGTCTTTTCTACAACAGACCAGAGAACTGGTTTTGCTCCTTTATACAAACTTTCATCAAGAAGAAATTTTCCGAGCTCTCGAACAATTTGTGCTTCTGCTTGATTTGACATTGTGAGATATGGATTTTCCCAATCCCCTTCAACACCAAGTCGCCTAAACTCTTTTTTTTGTATATCAATCCATTTTTCTGCAAACTCTCTACACTCATTTCTAAATTGAACAGTTGGAACATCATCCTTGTTCTTTCCTTTTTTTCTATATTCTTCTTCTATTTTCCATTCAATTGGTAAACCGTGACAATCCCATCCAGGTACATAAATTGAGTCTTTACCTGCCATTTGTTGTGTTCGCACAATGACGTCTTTTAAAATTTTGTTAAGAGCAGTTCCCATATGAATATGTCCATTTGCGTATGGGGGACCATCATGAAGAACAAATTTTTCTCTACCTTTAGATTTATCTCTTAGCTTTTTAAAAATATTTTCTTTATCCCACTCCTCTATTATTGCAGGTTCTTTTGAGGGAAGATTAGCTCTCATTTCAAAAGATGTTTTGGGAAGAAAAATTGTATCTTTATATTCCATTATAATTGATGATATTCTTTAGCTTTATTTATATCTTTGTTGATTTGCTTGGTTAGTTCTTCAAAATTATTAAATTTTTGTTCAGATCTAATAAATGTAAGGAATTCAACAGTCAATTCTTTACCATATATTTCTTCACTAAAATTAAACATATGTGTCTCTAGAAGGAGTTTGCTTCCATCAACTGTTGGTCTTAAACCAAAATTTGAAACACCTTTGTATTTTTTGCCTTCTAATAGCACTTCCACACAGTAAACACCTCTTTTTGGTAATATGTGTTGATCTGGTATCATATTAGCAGTCGGAAAATTGATTTCTCTAGCTCTTTTATCACCTTCAATTATTGTTCCATGCATATGCCAGGGCCTACCTAAAGATTCAATAACATCTTCCATATAACCATCTTTTATATGTGATCGAATTATTGAAGATGAATATTTATCCGATTTATCAGCAAGCATAATTGGATCAATTAAATGAATATTAAAATTATTTTTTTCAGCATACTTTTCTAATGTTTTAAAATTACCTTTCCTGTCTTTTCCAAACTTAAAGTCAGTACCTATAACTAAGTATTTAATATTTAATTTATCAATAAGAATTTTAGTTACAAAATCATCAGCTGATAATATTGATAGATTGTTATCAAAAGAAAAATCTATAAATATATCTAAACCCAATCTTTCAAGAAAATTTATTTTATCACTTTGAGTATAAATATTAAAAGGCTCATTAATTTGATTAAAGTAAATACGAGGATGAGGATTAAAACTCATTATAGAAGATAACAAATTATTGTTTGATGCAATCTCCTTAATTTTATTTATTATTTCTTGGTGCCCTTTATGTATTCCATCAAAATTACCTATTGCGAGACAAAGGTTTAATTTTTCAAAATCTGATGCTGTATCTAATTTATAAATTTTCATAATATTTATAAATCAATTAGTATAGAAACTTATGGTTAGTAACTACAAATATTTATTTAAGATATTTTCCAGATATTCTTGTCTTCCTGAACGAGGTTCTGGTTCAATATTATCATCGATTACTTTTTTATTTATATCATCTAATCCAGTATCTTTATTATGAATAAACTGTCCCAAATTTTTATTCCAGTCTTCATATCTATTTTCAATAAACTTAGGAATAACATTATCATTCATTAATTTTTCTACAGCGATAAGTGTTTTTGCACATACATCCATACCCCCAATGTGAGCATGAAATAAATCTTCAGCATCAATAGATTGTCTTCTTATTTTTGCATCAAAGTTCATACCTCCTTGACCTAAGCCGCCATTCTTAAAAATAAAATAAAATGACATAATTAAGTCTGCAGGATTATTTGGGAATTGATCGGTATCCCAACCTATTAAAGTATCGCCCCTATTAATATCAATACTTCCTAAGGCACTGTTTGAAGATGCATAAGCAATTTCATGTTCAAAATTATGACCAGATAAAGTTGCATGATTAACTTCAACATTTAATTTAATCTCACTTTCTAAACCTGCCTTGCGTAAAAACGCTAAGCAAGTAGCAGAGTCAAAATCATATTGATGTTTAGTTGGTTCATGAGGTTTTGGTTCCAATAAAATTTGACCTTTAAATCCTATCTTGTGTTTATAATTAACAACTAATTCGAGAAATCTTTGAAGATTAGCTGTTTCCTTAGTCATGTCAGTATTAAGAATAGTTTCGTATCCTTCTCTTCCACCCCAAAGAACATAGTTTTGACCACCCAATCTCATCGTTGCATCCATACAATCTTTTACTTGTGCAGCTTTATATGCAAAAACTTCTGGGTCTGGATTGGTAGATGCACCACTCATATATCTTTTATGAGAAAAAGCATTTGCTGTTCCCCACAATAATTTCATTCCTGAGTCATTAATTTTTTGTTCCATTAAATCTATAATATGAAAGAAATTTTTTTGTGTCTCAGCATAATTTGAACCTTCAGGAGAAATATCTCTATCGTGAAAGCAGAAAAAAGGTGTTTTAATTTTAGTGAAAAAATCAAATGCAGCATCAAGTTTCATTTCAGCCATTTTCATTTCATCACCTGCTTGCATCCAAGGTCTATCAAATGTTTGACCGCCAAACGGATCTAGACCTGGCCAAGTAAATGTATGCCAATAGCAAGTAGCAAACCTTAAATGCTCTTTCATAGACTTGCCTAAAACAATTTTATCTTCATCGTAGAATTTAAATGCTAATGGGTTAGAACTATTTTCTCCTTCATATTTTATTTCAGGAATATTTTTGAAATAATCTGTCATAACTTCTACCTAGGTTATTTTACTCTATCTTGATGCCCAAAGCAAACCACGATGATAAATTTTTCTCATTTCAGGGTGATTTAATTCATGTGCAAAATGTCCAAGAGATGTATAAAAAATTTTACCTTTTCCGATTTTTCTTTTCCATACCACTGGCATTTCTACACCCTTTATCCATTCAGTTTGATATTGGTCATCTCCAGGTTTTCCAGGTTCTTGTTCTAATTTCCAAATTTCGTGGCCTTGGAAAGTAGTAGTGGCAAGAACTTCGTTCATAGGATCTACATGCATATAATACTGTTCAGAATGATAATCAAAATCCTCCACACCATCCATTATTGGATCATCTTTTTTGGTTATATTAACTTTATAATCATGAATACCATTTGGATGACTTACCCATTGACCACCAGTTAAGAATTGCCAATCAATTGATTGTCTAAAAGCATCACACATTCCTCCATGATGCCCAGCAAGACCACAACCATTTACAACTGCTTTTACAACATTATTCACTTCGTTCTTTTTAATTTCACCACTAAGTGAGTGATGAAAAGCCATCGTAACTATTGGTATAATTAAGTCCATTTCATGAACGTAATCTTGAGCAAATGCGGAAGTTGAATACTCAGATCTTATTTCATAACCATCAGGCTCTAACATTTCAGTTAAAATTTCGTTACATTTTTCTGGTTGGTGTCCAGGCCATCCTCCATAAACTATTAAAGCTTTTTTCATTTACAACTCCCTTATTTTAAAAATTTCCCATTCTCTGTATCTAAAAAAGATTGGGGAATGTTTGTTACACTTTCTAAATTTACTTTTTCATCAATTTTAGCAGATTTAAGAATTGATTGCATTATCTCCAAAACATGAAGACTTAATTCACCACTACATCTATTAATTTTATTTTTTTTAATTGAGTCAATCATTTCACAAACGCCGATTCCTCTAAAGTTAGCAGATGTTGGATCTTCGTTTGCTTTGTCGTTTTTTTCTCCACCTGTTCGATTTGTGTTTAAACGCCCTAGATTCATGTTGTCAGTTTTAATAGTTTTCCAATCTGATTTTTTTTCATCACAAATTTTAATTTCTCCTCCAAACATGTTAGGATCAGGAACATTAATAACACCTTTTGTTCCAAATAATTCAATATGTGACTTATTATGTTTGTAAACATCAAATGAAAAAAATGAATCAATTAAAGCTCCATTACTGAATTCAATTTGAGAGATCAAAGTTGTTGGAATATCAACCGCTATTTTTTCACCTTTTCTCTCTCCACTACCAATTTCTCTTTGAGAATAAACCGTTCGAGATTGACTATAGACACTTTTGACGGGCCCTAATAAATTTACTAATGCTGAAAAATAATATGGTCCCATATCTAAAATTGGTCCTCCCCCATATTTGTAATAAAAGTCTGGGTTTGGATGCCAAATTTCATGTCCCGCTACACCCATTGAGATACTACCTAAAACTATTTCCCCTATTGTACCATCCTCAATGACTTGCTTTGATTTTTGTATTCCAGCACCTAAAAAAGTATCAGGAGCACTACCTACATATAAATTTTTAGATTTAGCTAAATTTAATAATTCTTTACCTTCGTCAAATTCAATGGAAATTGGTTTTTCAGAATAAGAGTGCTTACCTGAATTTAAAATTGATTTTGAAACTTCAAAATGAGCATTTGGAATGGTAAGATTTATAATCAATTGAATATCTTCATTAGATAATAATTCATCAACGGATAAATTTTTAATTTCATATTTTTCAGAATATTTCTTTGATGCATCAGGATTTAAATCTGCACAAGCAATAATTTCGAAGTTATTAAAAAAATTTTTTGCATTGTGGAAGTATATATCTGCTATATTTCCACAACCAATTACACCTACCTTCATAAAACTATTCCTTAACTGCTCCACCTGTTAAACCTGCAACAATATATTTTTGTAAAGTAAAAAAGAAAACTACTGCTGGAACAAGAGTTAATGATACATAAGCTAATATTTTACCCCAATCAGTAAAATACTCACCTCTAAAGACCATTATACCCATTGGCCATGAATAAAGTGACTCATCATTAATCATTATAAGAGGTAGCAAATAATTATTCCAGCTTCCTGTAAGAGTAATAACACTAACAGTCGCTAATATTGGAGTTGATAAAGGAAGAGTAAACCTAAAGTAAAATTGGGTATAGCTACAGCCATCACAAACAGCAGCTTCAAATATCTCTTTTGGCATTTGCCTAAAAAATCCTCGAAAAAGAATTATAGAAAAACCAAGCCCAAATGCAATTTGTGGAATTATAACAGCCCAACTAGTACCCAATAAACCAAAATCACGCACTCTTAAAAACAAAGGTAAAATTGCAGTTGCAAAAGGAAACATTAGTCCTAGTAAAAAATAATTATAAAGAAATTTATTTGCTGCAAATTTTACATGAGCAAAAACAAAGGCTGTCATAGAGGCAAACAGGACTACAAAAAAAGTAGTTCCGACTGCGTACACTGTTGAGTTCCATAAAAAAAGCCAGAAATCAGAATTAATTAAAAGAGATGTATAATTTTCAAACTTCCAATCTATTGGTAAGCCTAGAGAGTTTGTTCTGAGTTCACCAGTGTGTTTAAAACCCCCCATTACTGAAACATATAATGGAATAATAATTACTCCTGCTAGAAAAAATAGAAGAAGATACAAATAATAAGTTCTAAAATTTGTTTTCATTATCATCTCTCATTAATGTTCTTTGATAACCAATTGCAATAAATAAACAAATTAAAAATATTACAACCCCAACTGCACTTCCAAATCCAACTTTCATTCGCATTACACCAAAGTAATATAAATAGGAAACCATCGAGTGTGTTACATTTGAAGGCCCTCCTCCTGTTAGTGGCATAATAATATCAAAAAGCTGTAAGCTACCTAATAGTGATAAAAAAACTGAAAGCTTAATTGTCGGAATAAGCATTGGTATTTTAATTCTAAAGGCAGTTGTTATTGGGCCTGCTCCATCTACTTTAGCAGCTTCTAAAACTTCTTTTGAAATAGCTTGCAATCCTGCAATATAAATCATCATATGAATTCCAAAAAATTTCCAAAATATAACAATTAAAATTGCTACTAACGCCCAATCCTTATCACCAAGTACAAATGGTGCCTCTGCACCAAAAAATCCCCATATTGCAGCAACTAAACCATAATTACCATCATAAATGTATGCCCAGATTAACGCTGTTACTATTTCTGCTAAAATAAATGGAAGAAAAAAAACTGTTCTAAAAAAAGCTGCTCCTCTGAGTTTATCTGAAATCATTAAAGCAATTAAAAGAGCAAATGGTAATTGAACAAATAATGATATAGCAATTATATAAAAATTATTTTTGAGTGACATAATAAACACTCTATTTTTGAATAAAAATTCATAATTTTTAAGTCCAACAAATTTCTCAGGTGCGCCATAGCCATTCCATCTAAAAAAACTGTAATAGGCTGCTTCACCTATTGGAAGAACTACAAACAAAGTAAATATTGTTAAGGCAGGTATTAAAAAAATTATTATTGTATAATACCTACTAAGGAGTGCATCAAATTTTGCTGATCTCATAGCTATTAACAGGACCCTTAATTAAAAAAGGGCCCTGATATTTATATTATTGATTAAATTCCCAAGCTTCTTGAACAGCTTGGGTAGCTTCTTCAGGAGTAATAATTCCTGCCGCTAAATCAGTAGATACGTCATTAACAACCCTACCAATATCTGCACCCAAGAACTGATCATAAAATATTTGATGATATTCTGAGTTAGAGATATTTTGTGCAACTTGTTGCAAGAAAGGATTTGTAAGAGATACATCAGCACCTTTCACGATAGGTATATAAGCACCTTTTCCTGCATCATCTTTTTGAATATCAAGAGATACATAATGCATAATAAATTCAACTGCTGAGTCAGGAGCACTACTTGAGAATAACCAACCATTTATACCACCAAGTGTGTCCCCAGCATCACCGAGACCACCACTCGTCATTGGCATATTAAACATTCCCATATTATCATCTCCTAAACCTTCACCACTTGAACTGTTAGCTTTTTGAGAACCATACATCCAGTTACCCATAAGTGCCATTGCACATTTACCGTCTCCAAAAAAACCTGCTTGATCCGGCCAAGTGTGTGATAAAAATCCTTTTTGAAAAGGTTCTAAAGCAACTAGCTCGAGCATTTGCTCACCTGATTTTAAGTATTCTGGTCTATCCCAACCACCATTATTAAGTGATTCAAGGAATAATCCTTTTCCACCATTTCTTATGTGGAGGTGTGTCCAAAGAAAGTGAACAGGCCATTTATCTTTACCACCCATACAAATAGGAGTAATTCCTGCTGCTTTGATTTGTTTTACAGCACTAATTAAATCATCCCATTCTTTGATGGCTGAAACGTCAACTCCGGCTTGATTGATAAGATCTTTATTATACCACCAAGCAACTTGTGATACTTGTAAAGGTAAACCTACTCTTTGACCTTCAAATGTAAAAGCATCTGCTGCTGCTGCACTAACAGTATCCAAATAACTATCTGGTACAACATTGGAGATATCTCTTAAAAAACCAGCTCTGGCTTGATCATACATAACTCCACCACTCCAGCTATAAAATATATCTGGTCTATCATTTGATTGAAGCATTGTAGGTAACTTTGCTTTGAATGATTCATTTTCTAAATACTGCATAACAACAGTGTGTCCTGTTTTAGCTTCAAATTCTTCAACAGCCCTAACCATGTTAGCATATGAACTTGAGTCTTCACCAAATAAGTGAAGCCACTTTATAGTATCTGCTTTAACAGAACTAAATGACATCAAAATAGTTAGTGAGAAAAATATTTTTAGTAATAATTTCATTTAATCCTCCCTAAGATTATCGTAGTAAGAAATTTATAACACTAAAGGGATTTTTTTAAACTAAAAAAGGCAATTTTTAGGCTTAAAACCATCTATTTATGCTGTAAGATTAAGCAAAAATTTTTAATGAAAAATAAACCAAACATCATTATATTTAATCCAGATCAATGGAGAGGAGATATGCTTGGATATCTTGGTTATCCAGGCGCACAAACCCCTAATTTAGATAATATAATTAAAGAAGACGCAGTTGCATTTAAGAATGCTTTTTGCCAAGCGACAGTTTGCACACCAAGTCGTTGCTCATTTATGACTGGCTGGTATCCACATGTACATGGTCATAGAACAATGCATTATATGCTACATACTGATCAAGGGGACTCTAGTATTTTATCCGAACTAAAAAATAAAGATTACTTTATATGGTGGGGTGGAAAAAATGATTTGATAGCAGGACAAGAGGGTTATCGTAATCATTGTGATATTTATTTTGAACCAACTGATAGAGATTTTCAAAAATGGGGCTATACTCAACAACCAGGCACACATGGGGGAGATTTATCATGGAGAGGACCTGAAAATGGAGATAATTATTATAGTTTCTTCAAAGGAAAATTAGATAAAAAAGATAAAGATATTTATTTCGATGACGATTGGTCCATGGTTTATGGAGCATTAGATTTTATAAAAGATTATAAAGAAGATAAACCATTCTGTTTATTTCTACCACTTGGTTATCCGCATCCTCCTTACTGTGTAGAGGATCCATGGTTCTCTTCAATTGATCGAAGCGTAATACCTAATAGATATCAATACAAAACTTGGGAAGACAAGCCAAGTCTTTTAAAAGGAATTATGGATGAACAAAGAATGCAAGATTGGACCGATGAACGTTGGAATGAATTACGAGCGGTATATCTTGGTATGTGTGCAAGAGTAGATTATCAATTTGGACTTTTGGTCAATCAACTAAAAGAAAAAAATTTGTATGATGATAGTTTAATAATTTTTTTATCTGATCATGGTGACTTTACAGGTGATTATAATTTAGTTGAAAAAACACAAAATACTTTTCAAGACTGTCTTACTAATGTTCCTCTTATTATTAAACCACCAAAAAGTGAAAATACATTAAGTGGTGTAAGCGATACAATGATTGAATTAATTGATATTGCGGGAACCATATATGATTACAGTAATATCGAACCCTCATATTGGCATTTTGGCAAAAGTATTAAAAATTTTATTGAACAGAAAACTGATAATCATAGAGAAGAAGTATTTACGGAGGGTGGTAGACTTAGATTAGAAAGACAAGCAAGTGAAAATCAAAGTCTTCAATTACCCCATGGTCTTTATTTTCCTAGAGTTAGTTTACAAGGTCAAGAGGATGAAATTTTAATGCATACTAAAGCAACAATGTGCAGAAATAAAAAATTTAAATATATTAAAAGAGCTTACGAAAAAGATGAGTTTTATAATTTAATCGAAGATCCTGGAGAAATTAATAATGTTATTGATGATCCTCAATATGGGTCAGAACTTAAAAAACTAAAAGATAAAATGCTTTCATGGTATCAAGAAACTTGTGATGTTGTTCCACTAAAAGGTGATGAAAGAGATTTCAATTAATATAATTCGTTTTCAATTCTTGTAAGCCAATAGTCGACATCCATTTTCTTGTGACCGGTTAATAACCTCCAAAACTTGACAACATTTATTTTATCAAGTCTATTGGTATCTGCTTCTTGCCAAGGATAGGACCTCATTAAAATATCATTGATAGTTTGATCCTTAGTTTCATCAGTCCAATACAAAGCTCGGTTTGGTAAAGGTTGATATTTTTTTTCAGGATCCCATAATAGTTCCTGTTTCTCAGTAGGCTGTAATCTTACTTTAAACATATATCTGATATCATCTGAAAAATTAACTCCAGCACCATGCCACAATCCATTATGGAAAATTCCTATTGTACCTGCTTTACATATGATATTTTTTTGTCCTTTTATATTTTGATATTTTGCGATTCCCATTTCATTTACTATTCTTAAATGTGTACCAGGAATATATCTTGTACCACCCATTTCTTTAGTAACAGCAGTTGGAAAGTAAAATAATTGGATATCGAAAGTAGTTCTTGGATCAATTGTGCTATCTTGATGATTAACTTGTGACATTTGTCTTTGATTTGCTTTTGCATAATATTTAGAAGGAAATGTTAAGTGAAGAAATTGATGGTCAACTACAGTTTTTGAACCAACTAAACTATTGATTGCTCCTGAGACAATTTCATTTTTAAATATTTTTTCCAAAGGAGAGTTTAAAGGGTAGGCATCTTTCAATGCAGTCCCAGCAGGTATTCTAGGTATACTACTAGAGGATTTTATATTTTGAAAGTAGTGCTGAATATTATCAACATCATCAATATCAGTATGCCCAATATCATTTAAAAATTCTTTATTGATATCTTCATCAATTAAACCTTCAAAAAAAAGACAGCCACTATTTGCAAATTCTGCCATTTGCTCAGTTGACAATAATTTTGTCATTTTAAAAATCTCCTTCTTCTATTTTTTCAAAAAAAAACTCATGCTTTAAATATGAAGTTCTAAATTCTTGACCAGGATGCTCTGGAATAGATTGACTCGATTGAAACAATCTCCATCCATCCAATAAAGCGTCAAGACCAGTGGGATAAGGTGGTTCATCACTATCCCCTGTCATATGAAGTTTTTTTCCTGTCCCATCAAATGTTGCCCAAGAAATAACTTCTGCTTCTAGACTTGGAAACTTTAAATAAAGAACTAAAACTTTTTGTCTTTTAGTCATTTAGTTTTCTTTAAAATAATTTTTTAATAATTCCTTTGGAGGATCATATTTTTTAATTTCATTCAGCATAAGATTTTTATATTTGTTTATCAAATCTTCATCATTAATAGGGTTTAATTGGCCAGGATCTTCCTTCAAATTATAAAGAGCACATTTAGTATCTTCTAATGATTTATGTGGATCCGATTTTCTAAGAATTCTATTAACTTTCATTACTGGAATATTTTTAGTAAAGTTAAATGGTTCATGCATTGTAGCAGTTTGCAACTCTTCGTGTGAGAAAAATTGCCTCATATTGGTTGGCATCAATGTATATTGAAATCTACTTCTATCGTATTGATCAAAATTTTCTGGAAAATGAAAATATGTATAATTTCCATCGGATATATTTATTCCCCCGCCCCAATATCCATACAAAGCAAAATGCTCATTTTCACTGTCTTTATCTAGAAAGTTTAATATAGATTTACCTTTAACCTCTTTAGGAAGATTGTGACCATGCATTGTCATGAATGTTGGCATCAAATCAATATTTTGAGTTACAACATTTCTTTGCTCGCCCGAATATTGTTTGTATTCCGGGTGATAAAAATAAAAAGGTATATTTGCAATTTCATTATACAAAGGCATTCTGTTTTTAGCCCACCAATCATGTTCTCCGAGCATGAAACCATGATCTGTAGTTAAAATCAATGCAGTGTCATTCCATAAATTATTTTCATCAAAATAATCTAAAACCGTACCAAGTAAATAATCACATAGACCAACTAAAGCAATGTAATTGGCTTTTAACTCTGCAACCTCATCATCTGTTTCTTTCACTCTATCATACTGAGGCCAATCTAATCTTGGGCCAGTATAATTTGTTTTTAGTTTTTCTCTAAATCGCTCTGGCGCAAAAAAAGGTTCATGAGGATCAAAAGTTTCTAGTTGAAGAAACCAATTATCAGCATCTTTATTAATATTTATAAAGTCTAAACCAGATTCAAAACATTTAACTGAAGGAAAATCTTTTTCTTCTTTAATAAATTCACTATTGATTGCGTAATGATAATATCCTGTTTCCCTATCAGTTAAATTTAATTGTGATTGATGATATTTTTCTCTTAATTTTTCAAGTGGTGGTTGAACCATGGCTTTCCACGGGTCACTCTCTTGTCCTCTAATAAAATCCCATGAGTTAAATCTATTATGATAGGTTGCGCCACCGTCTTCAAAGTAATGATAATGATCAGTCACAAGATGGGTATACGTATTATTTAGTCTTAAGATTTCTGGAAATGAATTATCAAATGGTTCTAGTGGACCCCATGCACGGTGAAGAAAACTTAATCGACCTGAATGCATATCACGTCTTGCCGGCATACAGGGCATACTACCAATATAATGATTATTAAATTGAACTGATTTTTTTGCTAATCTGTTAAAATTTGGTGTTTCAATATATTTACCACCATAAGAATTTAACATTCTTTTATTTAATGAATCAAATAAAAGAAAAACTGTTTTCATAAATACCAGACTAATACGAAAAAAATAATTATTAAAGTTTTTTCTTTAATCTATGAAAAGAATCAGGATTTAATCCCATTTGACCAGGATTATTTACATTTTTAGCTTTTGTAATTTTAGTTGTTATATTTTCAACTTTTTTAATTTTACTTTTAATCTTTTTTCTTAAGGAGGCTACTATTTCATCATAAGTACTAATACCAATTAAGTTATTTAATTCATACGGATCAGCATCAAGATCGTATAAATTTGTCTCTGTGTATTGATTAGATGAAGGTTTATCACTCCCATTAGAGTCTTGATCAGCAATACAATATTTCCATTTTTCAGTTCTTAAACTTCTAGCTAATTGACTCTCACTTATTTGAACAAAAATTTCGTTTTCCCATTTTTTTGATGTTTTATTTACCAGGGGCAATACTGATCTACCATCACAATGAGAGGTATTTTTGACTTTTGCCAAATCTAAGATTGTTGCATGAATATCTAATATATTGGTTAGTTCTTTTATACGTCCACCTTGTTGGAAAACATTTCCAATTAAAGAAGTAGGAACTCGTATTGAACTTTCATGACATGAACGTTTATATTCTCTATTTCGTGTTTTAAAATTATTTCCATGATCTGATGTAAAAATAATTGCACTATCATCAAATAATTTTAAGCTTTTAATTACATCAATCATTCTTCCATAAGCTTCATCTATTCTCTTCACCATTCCATAATAACCTCCTAAATGTCGAGGAGAAGATCCAACCAGAGATGAAAGATCTGGAGGAGACCACTTACCTGTATATTTTTCTCTGTATCCAATAGGTGGTGGATAATCATCTGTATTGTTTTGGTGATGTGGCTCAATAAGAGAAACGAAAAGAAAAAATGGTTTTTTTTGATTTAGTTTTATAAAATTTATAGCTGCATCAGTTATTGCATCAACTCTATATCCTGGAAGAAATACTTTTTTATTTTGTCCATCATAAACATATGTTTCATAAGCATCGGAAGTAAATTCTAAAAGATTTGATCCCAACCAATAATCATAACCACCTCTATCCTCTTTTTTAACCGGTTCAGATGAGCCGAGGTGCCACTTTCCAATATATCCAGTAGCATATCCTTCTTTTGATAAATGTTTTGCAAGAGTTTTAATATTTTTTTTTAAAGGTATTCTATTTTTAAAACATCCAGTTTTTGTTGCATACATTCCTGATTGTAATGAAGCTCTTGCAGGCCCACAAACTGGCTGGCATGTAAATGAGTTATAAAGATGTGTACCTTCAACTGCATAATGATCGAAGTTCTCCATCAAGGATAATGGATTGCCATGTAAACCAGAAGTATCCCAGCGTTGTTGATCAGTAAAAAATACAATAATATTTGGTTTAGATTTAATATTCATTATGATTTAGATTTATTTACTAAAAGGTTTTCCTTTATATTTCCTAAGATTGTCAGCGTGTTTTTTTCTATCTGTTTTTTCAAGACGCTCAACATATGTATTCCAGACTTTTGAATAAATATTTGCATGATGAGGACCACCTTCTCTAATTACACCTTGAAGTGGATCTCCTCTATCAGCCTCATACATATTTTCTTCAATCCACTCATCGATTAAAAACATTCCATGAGCTACGAGATCTTTATGCTGATTTGCTAAGTTATTCAACTCATGCGGATCTTTTTCAATATCAAACAGCATATATTTTGGAAAATCTTTCAAACCAGTATCGTACGTTCTTATCAGTAACCAATTATCCCATCTTACAGATCTTTGACAACTCCAAGCACCATGACTAATAACTAAATAATCTCTTCCATTTGATGATTTACTATTTGTTAAATTTTCAGTGAAATTAATACCATCCCATCTGTCAGGTTGAGAAGATGAAGTAATTTGAGAAATAGTTGAAGTTAAATCTAAATTATAAAATTTATTTTCTACAGTACTTCCTTTATTTGTATCTGTTATCCCCGGCCATCTAATTATTAATGGAACTCTATTAGTTATATGATCAGCTGTTTGGTGATCTCCCCATACATTTAACTCACCTTGATTTTCTCCGTGGTCTGCTGAAATAATTATTGCAGTATCATCCCAAAGATTCATTTTTTTTAAATCTTCAAAAACATTATTTAAATAAAAATCTGCGTATTTAATTCCAGTGTCATATGCATCAATTTGTTCTTTAGCATCAGAAGTATTTTTAATTTCACCCACTCCCATTGTATACTTTCCTCCAAGATCTTCATCAAATCCTGGGACTTCTCTAGCGCTATGCGGTCCAAAACTATTCCTTTGTTTTTTAATTAATTCTTCTGTCACCCATTTTTCAATAGGATCATCTTTAAAAGGATTTCCAAAGTCTTCAGGTGTATCATACGGAGTATGAGGATCCCACATATTTACATGTAAAAACCAATTTTCTTTTTCTCCATTATTTTCTAACCACTTTTTTATGACAGGGTAGACTTCATCAGCATTTTCTAAACCACCTTTTCCAGTGTCATACGTTTCGGTAAAACCAAACCAAACTTGATAAGCTGTATGTCTTTCAGGGAAAGGACTGATACTTGCTGTATAATATCCTGCATCTCGAAGAACTTTTCCAAGAGAAGTAAAAGCATATTCTCCTCTTAAGCCGCCTTTAAATTCTCTATTCCAAATATTTTTTCTAGGAGCAATATCAGAGAATTCACCGCCATGATTAACAACTCCAGTTTTGAAACCAAAATTACCTCCAAACAAAGCAGTTCTACTAGGTAGGCACGGTGTGTCAGTTGAATAAAAATTTGTAAACTTGACTCCTTCTTTTGCTATTGAATCAATCGTAGGAGACGTATTTCTATGATAACCATAACATCCTAAGTGATCAGGTCTTAAAGAGTCTATGTCTACGTATAAAATTCTCATCTTTATCCTTTCTTAATTAAGCACCTGAAACTCTTTTCATTTTAGATGTTTCATCTTTTAATGTGGCTTGCGCAAACTTAAATAATAAATCTTTTTTTAATGTTTGTGCATTCGTATTGTCCCATAAATTATTATATTCGTTTGGATCATTTTCTAAATCAAAAAGTTCACCGTAATTAGCTTCTCTGTAAATAGAAATTTTATAATTATCATTTATGTAAGTTTTTAAATGAGGCATTCTTGGATTATGTCTATTTTCAACAAATATATGTGATCGGATACTTTCCTTATTACCATAAAATACTTCCGTTTGATCCACTCCTTGCATTTGAGTTGGTATATCAATGCCCGCGACTTTTAAAAATGTTGGCGCAAGATCAACTAAACTTAATAAAGATGAAGATGATGAATTTTGAGGTACTTTATCTGGCCATCTAACAATAAATGGTAAACGGAGCATGTCTTCATAGTGAAAAGGTCCTTTAGCAATTAGACCATGCTGTCCTATAAAGTGACCATGATCAGTAGTAAAAATAATTATGGTATTATCAAGTTCACCCATTTGATCTAACTTATTAATTATTTTTCCAATATTCTTATCCATAAAACTAACCATGCCATAATAAATTGCCATATCTTTTTTTAATTCTTCCATAGGATACAGATGACTCATGCATCCATGAGCGTTAAATGGTGAATGCCAATTTTCGAAATCAGGATTTGTCGTTTGTGTTTTTCCAAAATGTGGTGGATTTAATTCGTGCTCACCTTCTTTTAAAGTTCCAGGTGACATATCTTCTGGATTATACATTGATGCCCATGGTTCACTTAATACGTATGGTGGGTGTGGATCTTGAAAACTTGTCCAAAGAAAAAATGGCTTGTCATCTTTTTGCTGATCTAAAAATTCAATTGATCTTTCAGCTGTCCAGTTTGTATAGTGATGTTTTTCGTCTAACTTCCAAACCCTATCCGGTCTCGCCCAGTAGTCATATTCGCGAGCAATAGGAGGAGCGTATTTAGAAGTTTCACCAGGCACTGGTTGAAAATATTCTTTCCAATCACTAAGACCGTTTTGTTCCATCCAAATTGCATAATGTTGACCTACATGACTTTCATCAGCATGATTACGTGCTAACTCAATATGTTCAAAGCCATACCAAGGTCCTTTAAAATTTTTCCAAAATTCCAAATCTCTTAAAGTTGGTTGTCCTTCTATAGATTCCTGACCTGGAACTGAAGTTAATGGCTGGAAATGTGCTTTACCAATTAAACCAGTAGAGTAACCATTTTTGTATAAAAGTTCTCCAATAGTTTCTACTTCTTCATCTAATTTAACACCAATTGTCCACGCTCCATGAGAAGACGGATATTGTCCAGTAATAATACTTGCTCTTGATGGTGTACAAACTGGTGATGGACAATAAGCTCTTGTAAAATTCATTCCTTCATCACAAAGCTTATCTAAATACGGTGTTTTTATTTTTGAATTAAATTTTCCGATAGTATCGTGATGCTGTTGATCAGAAGTTATTAATAAAATATTTGGCCTTTTCATATTTAACCTTTTACAGCTCCTTGAACACCTTCAACGAAATATTTTTGCATAAACAAAAACAAAATAATTATAGGCAAAATAGTTATAACAGATGCAGCTGCCATACCAGACCAATCAACAAAGTATTCACCTTTAAAAGCGTACACACCTACGGATAGTGTTCGTATATCAGGATTACCTAATGTGATGACGACTGGTAATAAAAAATCATTCCATGCATGTAAAACTTGTAAAATAGAAACAGTGGCTACTACTGGTTTGGTTAAAGGTAACATAATTGAAATAAATGTTCGAACAAAACCCGCTCCATCCATTTTAGCTGCTTCTTCAAGCTCTACAGGAACTCTCGAAAAATATCCTGCAAACAATAAAATATAAATTACAGGGGTGTGCCCTGCTGTTGCGAGTGTTAGTCCAATTAAGTTTTTAGAAATATTTAAATTATTTAATAAATCAAAAACAGGAATAATTGTGTAACCTTGAGGAATAAAAATTGTACTAATTAAAATTCCAATAAGTATTTTTTTTCCTGGAAAAGAATATCTTCCAATTACGTAACCAAACATACCAGTTGTTACGACAACTATAATTACAGAAACAACTGTAATAATAAGGGTATTAAAAAAATACCTACCCATATTTGCACCAAACCATGCTCTTTCGAAATTTTCCCAAACAAGCCGGTCAGGAATTAAGCCTAAGCCTCCCCAAATTTCAAAATCCGTTTTGAAAGAAGCTGAAAGTACCCACAGTAATGGATAGATCCAAAAGAAAGAGAAAATAATAAAAGCTATAGTTATAATTAAATATTTAACTTGGTTTTTTTCAGCAATAAAATTTAAGTATCTACTCATATTCTTCGAGTTCTCCTCATCCATAATCCCTGAAGCACTGTAATAAATAAAACAGCAACACCCCAAAATACACCTGCAGCACAAGCGTATCCAAGTCTAGGCATTGTGCCAGAGTCAGTTACAAAAGCTGTTCTAAAAATATATATTTCCATAACTTCACTACTAAAGAATGGTCCTCCAGCAGTCATAGTTTCAATTAAAGGAAAAACATTTAGCGCTCCAACTGCCTCCACAAGAATAATGACAATAGCAAAAGGTAGTACAATTGGTAAAATAATATGGATCCATAATCTATATCCTTCAGCACCATCAATTTTTGCGGCATCGTAAACATCTTGTGGGACTGTTTGTAAAGCAGCAAGCCAATACATCATGGTTATCCCTAGCCATTTCCATACATACACTCCCATTACAGTTGGAAGCACCGTATCTGGATTTCCAAGAAAATCAATTGGAGCAGAAGTTAAATTAGTAGACATTAAAAATTTATTAGCAGGTCCATTAAAAGGGCTAAATACAAAAGTCATTACAATACCAATGATAGCAATTGCAGTAACTACAGGCATAAAGATTACAGTACGAAAGAAAGGGGCAAGTTTTAAAACCTGATTATTTAAAAATACTGCAATAATGAAACCTAAAACTATTTTTACTGGAACTGTTCCAAACATAAAAATAAAAGAACGAATGAATGCGTCCCAAAAGAATTCATCGTTGACAGCTTCATAATAATTTTGAAGGCCAATGAATTTTGCTTCTTTTGTAAAACCACTCCAATCTAATAAAGAAAAATACCAAGACATTCCAATAGGATAAATGACAAACATTCCTGTAAGAATTGAGCATGGTAAAACAAATAAGTAACACCATCTTGCATCATATATTTGTTTAGATAGAGGTTTTTTGTGCATAGTAAAAAAAGGCGAATTTAAAAAATTCGCCTTTAGATATTTTGTTTAAAGTTCTTGATACTTTTCAGCACCGTAATTTGAGTATACATCCCAATTAGGGAAGACCCAATCATCACGAGTTACATTAGCACCGTCTGCTCTTGCCTCTTCAACTGCTTTATCAAGAGCATCTTCATACCTTTGATTACAATCTTTAAGCTGTGCTTCCACACCTTTAAGTTGTCCAGTATACAACCCTTGAATAACTAGAGCCAAAGAAGGATCTGGTACTCTAGACTTTGCAGCTACAATACCAACATCTTTATTTCTTACAATTGGATTAGGTCCAACAAGTATGTTTTCAGCAAACATAGCTAACGCTTGTGCTGATGGTCCGGTTAAACCAGCTTTAGCAACTGCATCTGGATTAACAGCTGGATCTGCGGCACCAACAGTTTGAGCCCAGTAAATTTGACCTTGCTCAGTTCCCATAAATCTAATCAGGTCACCAGCAAATGGTCCCATTGTACTATTAGCACTTAACCAAAAAGTATTTGATCCACCTTCTGCAATGTAAAGTGGTTGTGCTTCTTTTCCATCTGGAACTGGTTCACTTGCAATACCATATTTCCAATCTGGAGCATCTCTTCCCCAAACTCCAATACACCAAGGACCCTGGAATATCATTCCTGCTGCACCTTGTGGCATCAAAGCTCTAGCTTGAGGAGCATTCATACTCATAACTCCTGGGAAAGCGCTTCCATCTGATTTTAATTGAAGAAGTAATTCAACTGCTTCCATATATTGATCAGATGCAATTTGGAATTTACCATTTTGGAAGTTAATGTGTCTATTTGTAAAACCACCTCTTCCACTATGTGCTCCACCTACTTGTCCAAACGTATGGACAACATCTTCCCATCGATTAACTTGGTTTCCACCAATGATCCAACCATAATACTGACCATTACCATTTTTAGTAATTTTTTTAGCAGCATCTCTGATTTCAGAATATGTCATACGACCAGCTTGAGGATCATAACCAGCCTCACTCATATATTTTTCACTATAGAGAAGACACGTTCCCGTTCTCTTATTTGCTGTTAAACATGTTCCATAAGTCTTTCCATTGAATTGGTTGACACCAGGTAAATATACACCACTAGGAAATGCAGCTAACCATTCATCGATGTTTTCAATGTAGTCATCCCATGGTTGAACCCAACCTTCAGCTACTGCAACACCTGGATCCATTCCTAACGGTAATTGGAATACATCATGCACAGTTCCATTTCTTATAGCGATTGGAACAATTTTGTTTATTTCTTTCCATGGCAATCCATCATATTCAATAGTGATACCTCTTGAAGCTGCATATTCTGGAAATAATTTTTTCCAAAAGACACCTTTCATATCACCACTATCAATCCATCGCATATTACCACCAGTTGTTGGTAATGGTTTTAGTGGATCAGGAATATTATATTCTCCAGCAAATAGTTTTGAAGGTATAGATCCTACTGACATCATTGCACCTGCAGCAAGAGCTCCTTTCATAACTGTACGTCTAGAGATTTTTAATTCTTTTTTCTTTTTCATTAATTCCTCCCTATTTGCTTTTTATCTTACGTGAAATAAACAAAATAACAATTGAAAATAAATTTAAAATTGTGTTAATATTTATTAGTTTATATGAAATATTTACACACAATGGTGAGGGTTGAGAACATTGATGCTTCTCTAGATTTTTACTGTAACAAACTTGGATTAAAAGAAGTGCGACGTGTTGACAATGAAAAAGGTCGTTTCACTTTAATATTTTTAGCAGCTGAAAATAGTGATGAAAGAACCGGTCTTCTTGAATTAACCTATAATTGGGATCCAGAAAAATATTCTGGTGGAAGAAATTTTGGTCATTTAGCTTACAGTGTTAACAATATTTATGAAGTATGTGAAAAATTAATGAACAACGGCGTCACAATTAATAGACCACCTCGCGATGGACATATGGCTTTTGTTCGCTCTCCCGATGGAATTTCCATTGAGATTTTACAAGAAGGGGAATCTTTACCTGAACAAGAACCGTGGAAGTCTATGGAAAATTCTGGTTCTTGGTAATTTAATTATTTAACTTCACTTTATAATATTTATTTTGATCAGTAGCCAAAGCTATGACAGCTGGCAAAACTTTTTTATAAAAATCAAAAAGACTACTAAATGGTTTTGGTAGCTCGTTATCAATTTCTTTTCGTAATTTTTTTAAATTGTATGAAGGCACCATAGGAAACATATGATGTTCTAAATGATATTCCATATGCCAATATAAAAAACTTAATATTGGATTTATTCTCACAGAGTAAGTACTTAAACGGTGATCTTTTGTGTCAACTTTTGCAGCTAGGTGTTGTGTCACATTTACAGCAAACCAAATTGGCTTCCCAATATAAGTTGGTAAAATAATATAAATTATTGGTAAAAAAGAACCTATGTAAAAAGAATATGCAATGACTGATAACCAAATAAAGAGATATAATCTTGAGTTCCAAAGAATTTTTTTCTTTTCTTCTTTAGGTGCTGTTATATCAATAACTGGAGTGAATTTTCCAAAAGCATGTTTTAGAACTTCAAACTTAATTAATTTATGTGGGTATAATAAATCTGTTAGAGGTATAAAATTCAAAAAGAATGCAAATAATTCTATCGGTCTTGATACTTGAATTTCGTGATCATAATCATCTTCTGTTTGTAATGTTTTTGAATGATGAAAAGTATGACTCCAACGCCATCTAAAACCTTCAAAGTCACACATGAAAGAACTTATGTGATAAAAAAATTCATTTATCCAACGAGTCTTGAATGCAGTTCGATGAACAGTTTCATGCCAGTTCGCTACACTGAACGCATAAATTGTACCATAAATAAAAAAGAATAGATATGTCCACCACGTACCTAAAGTAATGTATGCTAAATATCCTGAAACAAATAAGGATAAAAAATAAAAGAAGAAATGGATTAGTCCAGGTAGATCTCTTCTTTTACTTAAGGCTTTTAATTTTTTTCTGTCGACTTCTGGTCTGTACCAATCATCGAGATTAACTTCCATACTTGATAATTAAATTAATTATCCCAACGATCTAACCATGACCCATCAACTGTGGAGTCAAATTGGTCTTTTTTTGAAGTCCCTCTAAATTTTGTGTGTTGTTCCTCATAACCTTTAAACCAAGAATCCCAATCAGCTGTATAGCTTGGGTCTTCTGATTTTCTCATTATGATTGGATCAACCAAACCAGTATGAAAACCGGCTTCATCTTTTGGATTTTGAAATCTTAGGTCAACGCTCCACCTTACATCCTCAGATAAATTTTCAAGTGATCGATGAGGAACTAATTGATGTAAAAATAAGACTGAACCAGCCTTCATTTCACAAGTAACGACTTTCTCTTCTGGAATATCTTTGTCTTCAATAAATAAATACCAAGAATCTTTTACTGAACCATCTTTTTTTTCTAATTTATGATTCAAAACTCTTTCAGGTCTGTGTCCTCCAGGAACAACTTGCATGCATCCATTATTTTTAGTTACATCTAGAAATGGAATCCACGCAGCAGGCTGAGTGGTTTTTTCTGCTCCATCTTTTAAATAAGCAGAATCTTGGTGCCATGGAACTGTCATCCTAGCTGTCTGTGGTGTTTTAGATCTAATATTCCAAACTGGATGACCAGAAATATCTTTACCAACCCAATTTTCAACCATATCTAAAAGTTTTTTTGATCCCCATAAGTTAGCGAGAGCTGGTTTTAATTCGCCTCTATGATGAATTAAAACTGAAGAACCTTTAAAATCTCTTTCGAGAGCAGCTAGTCTTTTAAAAACATCTTTATCATCATGTTTGTTAGTAATTTTTCCAGCTTGAAAAGCTTTTTCTGCAAAATCATCAACGATTTCTTCAAATTCATTTAATATTGGATTTAAATCATCCATACTAAAAACATTTTCAACGATCGTATAACCTTCTTCGTTATATTGTTTTATTTGCACATCACTAATCATAATTCCTCCCAAAATTATCCATTCACTAATAAATCAGTTAGATGATCTATTGTTGTGTCTTTTTTATCCAAATCAGCAATTTTTTCACCTCTTGCCATTACACATAAATGATCAGCAATTGGATACACATGACTCAAGTTGTGAGTAATAAATATTGATGTCACGCCTTGGCTTTTTAATCCTTCTACAAACCTTAGTACTTTATTTGTTTCTTTTACTGATAAGTGGTTTGTTGGTTCGTCTAATATTAAAACTTTTGATTTAAAATACATTGCTCTTGCAATCACAACACCTTGTCTTTCTCCTCCAGACAATTGGTTAACTGGTGTATCTGGAGATCGAAGATGCAGTTCAACATCTGTTAATGCTTTCATCGCATCGTCCTGCATGGTTTTAGTTTTCATTAAACCAAAATTACCAACATTATATTGAGTTTGTTCACGTCCAATAAAAATATTTCTTGCAATAGACATTTCAGGGATCAAAGCTGAATACTGATAAATTGTTTCAATACCTAAATTCATTGCTTCTTTTGTAGATTTAAATTTAACCTTATTACCTTCAAAATATATATGGCCTGAATCTGGTTGATGTGCACCAGATAAAATTTTAATTAATGTTGATTTACCAGCACCATTGTCTCCAATAAGACCGACAACAGAGTCTTTTTTTATCTTTAAGCTTAAATCTTTTAAAGCATGAACTCCTGAATAGTATTTGTTTAGACCCTCACAAACTATTATATCTTCCATGTTTAGTCCTTTGCCTTGTTTTGACCAATTCGTGTCGCTCTTCTACTTATATATGTATTAAACACTACGGCTATGATAATCAAAGAACCTAAACCTGCTCTAAACCATTCCGCATCTATTCTAGCCATAATGATTCCACTTTCTAAAAATCTTATTAGTATTGCACCGATAACGGCACCAAAAACTGTTCCGATACCTCCAAATAAACTGACACCACCAATAACTGCTGCAGCAATTGACTCTAGTTCTAATAAGTATCCTTGAGATGGTAATGGTGCTTCCAATCTAAATGTTTGAATCATTCCAGCAAAGCCAGCTAAGAAACCACATAAGATGAAACAAAACATTTTAACGTTTCCAGTCTTTATTCCCATTGAAGATGCTGCGTTTTGATCTCCGCCAGTTGCATAAATCCAGTTACCAACATTACTTCTGTGAAGCATAACACCTAAAACTACGGCAACTAAAAGAGCCCAGTACAAAGAAGCTCTAAATAACTCAAATTGATAAACGAATAACTCATTTGGTAAAATATGAGGAAATGGTGGGGGAAATCCTGCAGTAGCTACAGTTGTAAGACTTCTAGCAATATAGAGCATTCCAAGAGTTGCGATGAAAGAAGGGATTCCAAATCTTAAGGTAATAAATCCATTAACAAAACCAACAATAATACCAATCATTAATCCTAGAAAAATAGCAAACCAAGGTGGTATCCCTTGATGCACCATTTGTACAATAGTCATTGGGACTAATGCAAAAACAGAGCCTACAGATAAATCAAATTCACCTGAGATCATTAATATTGCGATGCCAATAGCAACAATAATATATTCGGGTGTAATACCCATAACTATTCTTATATTTCTTGCATCTAAAAATCTTTCATTAGCAATATAAAATCCAATCATTATAGCTAGGAACATTAAGAAGGTTGCAACTTCTGGTCTTACTAATAAACTTCTAAGACTAAAATTTTTACTCATATTTTTTTATTTTAAAAAAAACCAGGCTCTATTTAAAGAGCCTGGTTAAGATATTTATCTAACTGACATTCCTTTGAATGATCTGATTGTTTCAACATCATCAGGACCAATCATAGCTTTACCAGTGTTGATATCTAGTGCACTTAAACCATACTTGTTCATTAAGTATAATTGGTGAACTGACATGTAACCTTGGTAGTATGGTTGTTGGTCAACTGTTAGTTGAACATAACCTTTGTCCATTTCTTCGAAAACTACGTCAACTAAGTCAAAACCAGCAAGAAGTATTTCACCAGGTCCGTAACCTAAGTTTCTTACTGCTGCAGCAGCACCAGCTTCCCAGAAACCTACATCAAGATATGCAGTTGTATTTGGGTTAGCTTGAACATAAGCTGCCACTCTGTTTCCAACAGTTGAAAGATCTAGACCTGACTCGATTTTCTCATAAGTTACTTTTCTATCAGGGTTAGCTGCTTTGTAATCTTCCATGAAACGTGCAATACCGTTTCCTCTAGTGTATGCCCATGATTGGTTCATGTCTGCAACACCGATTAGAACGTGAATATCTCCATCAGGAAACATTTCAGAAAGATTAGCTGTTAATTCATAACCAGCTGCTTCTAAGTCTTGTCCAACATATGCTAGTCTGTTACTACCAGCAGCACCTTCTGGATCATCAGTATTAGCTGTAATTACTGGAATACCAGCAGCTAATGCTTCATCAACTGCAGCATCAAAGATAGTTGGGTTAGTAATTGTAGTTACGATACCATCAACACCTTGAGCTATTGAAGACTCTAAGTTTTGTAATTGCTCTTGTTGGTCTCCATCACCTGAAAGAGTTAACATTTGGCAATCAGCATTAATTTGTGCACAAGCATCTTTAAAACCTTTGTGAACAGCTGCCCAGAAAGCATTGTTCGTATCACTGTGCATTACGAAGTTAAATTTGTATTCTGCCTTCGCTGAAGTAGCAAAAAGCGCTACAGAGGCAAGAATAATTGAAGCAATTTTTTTCATGCATTCCTCCTATAAATAATATTTTCCTAGCAAGAAAGGGTATGTAAAACAAGGAGAAATATTGGGAATTAGACTGTAAAATTATCGCACTAATCAATAGCTAAGCAAAATTTATATTTTTTTTAGGATTTGCCTTATGAAATCGTCATGCATGGGTTCAGGCTTTACACACGAAGAACGGAGTTCTACTTCCACTTTATAAATTGAAGAAATCATAGCACACTCGATTACATCTAAAACGTGAAGAGCAAGTTCTCCATTACACCTATGCATTCTATTATTTTCGATAGCGTCAATCATTTCAGCTAAACCAATACCCCTGTAGTTTGCTTGTTCAGGCGCCTCATTACTTCTTCCACTATGGTTAACAATATTTGTTTTTCCAAGGGGTTTATCTTCGACGCTAATATCTGTCCATTCAGATCCAAACTCACCAGATATGGAAACTGGACCACCAAACATATTTGGATCAGGAACTACTATTGAACCATTCGTTCCATAAAGCTCCATATGATTACGTTTATGATTTAAAACATCAAATGAAATGAAACCTTGAATGATAGCTTTATTTTGAAACTCAATATTAAACATATAAGAAGTTGGAATTTCAACATTAAAAGTTTCTCCTTTTTTTGGACCAGCTTTGTATTCTCTTTTATCAGAAAATTTAGCTCCTCTTCCTCTTATATTTTTTACAGGACCTAGAAGATTAACAAGGGTGGTGAAAAAATATGGACCCATGTCTATTACAGGTCCTCCTCCTTCTTGAAACCAAGACTCAGGACTTGGATGAAAATCTTGAACGCCAGGAAAAGCAAATATAAAATTACCAGTTAGAACTTGTCCAATATCATTGTTGTCAATTAAATTTCTTGTAAGTTGCCCTCCTCCTCCTAAAAAAGTATCGGGTGCATTCCCAATGTAGAGACTATTTTTTTTTGCTAAATTTAATAATTCTTTTGCTTCATCAAACTTAACACTCATTGGTTTTTCACAATAAACATGTTTATTTGCCTCAAGAGCTCTTTTAGATATTTCATAGTGCGCTTGGGGAATTGTGAGATTAAGAATGATGTCTACGTTCTTGTCATTAAGTATTTCATCAACTGATAAAGGAATAATATTATATTGATCAGCTGTTTTTTTAGCAGCATCTAAATTAATATCAGCACAAGCAACAAAATTTATATTATTAAAATATTCCTGAGCCCGGAAGTAGGTCTCTGCAATATTACCACAACCAATCAGTCCAATATTTTTCATAAATTGTTTCTATAAATCAATTGTAAAAAATGGAATAGTAAAAAAAAGGCCGTAAAAATTACGGCCCTTTAAAATAATTTTAAGCTTCGACTTACATAAAGTCTGCAGCGTTTTCTTTAGTAACTAATACAGTTCCAGTATCAATGTTATCTGGAATGCTTTCACCATTAGCTAATTTAAGTGCATTTTCTACACCCATGTATCCCATGTTGTATGAGAATTGAGCAATAGTAGCTGACATTTCACCAGCCATTACACTTGCAGCAGCATCAGGGTTAGCATCAAATCCAACAACGACAACATCATCTAGCATATCAGCATTTTTTAATGCTTGAATAGCACCTAGACCCATATTGTCATTAGAAGCAAAGATTGCTTTTAGATTTGGGTTACCAGTGATGATATCTTCTGTTACTGACATACCTTGTGCAGTATCCCAGTTAGCTGGAAGTTCAGCAACAATGTTCATGCCACATGCTTCAAGACCTTTGTGAGATCCTTCCGCTCTGTGTTGACCAGTAGTTTGCGTTATCATTCCTTGAAGAATTGCAACATCAGAACCACTTGGAACATTATCACAAATGTATTGAGCAGCTAAAGCAGCACCATTGATATTATTAGTTCCAATGAAAGTTACACCTTCATTAATTCCATTAGTATCAATGTATACAACTGGAACACCTGAAGCCATTGCATCATCAAGAATTGGAGCTACTGCGTTAGGGTCAGTTGGTGCAATCGCAATACCGTCTACACCTTTAGCAATTTGGTCTTCAATTTGCGCTACCTGAGCCATAACATCACTCTCTTGCGGTGGTGAAAGGATAATTAGGTTTACACCTAATTCTTCAGCAGCATCTTTTGCACCAGCTTCAACTGAAGCCCAAAATGGATTTCCAGCACCTGGTCCTTTTGTACTTAGCATTATTGTTTTAGCATGCGATCCTGCAAGAAGACTGCCTGAAAAAAACAATAAAGAAGTAGTAATTATAGAAATAAAAAATTTCATTTTTCCTCCTAAATTTTTTTTTTAACCATTAATGAAAAATCAAATTCTAATCAAGTGACTGTTTGTCAGAAAGTGATTATTTTTTGATATTATGTTCTGGTTGCAAGTTGTCTTCTTAGAACATCGATATAAACAGCCAAAATAATAATTGACCCAATAAGAACTTGTTGCCAGAAAACACTGACATTCATTAAATTTAGACCATTTCGGAGTATACCCATAATCATGACTCCAGCGAATACACCTAAAACGGTTCCTCTTCCCCCAAAGAAGCTTGCTCCACCAATAATTACTGCTGCAATCGCATCTAGCTCAGATTGTAAACCAGCATTTGGATAAGCGGAATTAGTTCTTCCAGCTAAAATTAAACCTCCGATGCCCGCCAAGAAACCACAAAGCGTGTAAACTACGATCAAAATTCGATCAACGTTAATACCTGCTGCCCTTGCTGCTCCTGGGTTACCTCCAATCGCATAAATCCATTTACCTATTCGTGTATGATTTAAAAATATCCAAAAGATAAAAAATATTACAATCATTAAAATTAAACTTGTGGGTATGTACTCTCTTGCGCCTTCTCCAAAAATTACATCCAGTTTAATTTTACCATTTCCTATAACTCTAATCTGTTCAGCAAAACCTGTTATTGGAACACCTCCGGATATAAGATTTCCAATACCTCTAAATATATAAAGCGTCCCTAGTGTCATTATGAATGGATGAGGCATTCGAAGTAAGGTAATTCCAATACCATTAAACATGCCACACAAAAATCCAATTGCTGGTGCAACTAACATGACGACGTACCACGGCATTCCTGCCTTCGAAGCAATAGCGAGTCCCATTAATGATAACATAATAATTGAACCAACTGATAGATCTATACCTGCAGTTACAATGACCATAAAAACACCAAGTGCTAACATAGACTGCCAAGAAACTTGTTTAAAAATGTTTGTTACATTTCTCCATGATAAAAACACATCAGGTTGCAACAAATGTAGGACAGCAATCATTATTAGGATAAGTAATAAAATTCCATATCGTTCAAAAAAAGGAATAAGTCTGACAAATAAAGATTCTTGATTCTTATCCATTAATCTTTTTTCCCCATGATCCATCCAATCACTTCGTCTCTTGAAGTATTTTTTAATTCTGACTCAGCAAAGTTTGTTCCTTGAAAAAGTGCCATGACTCGATCACAAACAGTAAAAATATCATCCATTCGATGGCTAATTACTATTACACTAACACCTAACTTTTTAAGATTTAAAATTAAATCTAAAACTTTCCCCACTTCCTTAACAGCAAGTGCAGCTGTTGGTTCATCCATCAACACAATTTTTGCATTAAAAGCTGTAGCTCTAGCAATTGCAACAGCTTGTCTTTGTCCACCTGATAATTCTTCAACCTTTTGATCAGCACTCTTTACGTTTATTTTTAGTTTTGCAAGATGCTCTTCCGTTAATTGTTTTCTTTTTTTATGATCTAAAAAATTGAAAGGGCCAACTTTTCTTGTTGGCTCTCTCCCTAAAAAAATATTATCACCTATAGGGAGATTCCCAGCTAGTGCTAAATCTTGATAGACCATTTCTAAGCCCAAATTTTGAGAGTCTCTGGGACTATTTAAAGTTACTTTTTCTTTATCAAAAAAAAGAGATCCTTCACTTGGCTTATATAATCCAGATAAAACTTTCATTAATGTAGACTTTCCAGCACCGTTATCGCCGACGACACCAAGAACTTCGCCTTTATTTAAATGAAGATCTACATTTTGAAGAGCTGTAATAGTACCAAAAAATTTTGAAACTGATTTAGCTTCCAGTACTAAGTTATCTGACATAAGTGTGTTTTTAAATAAATTTTAATTAATATCAACTGGTTTTGAGCGTAAATATTTAACAGTTTCTCTTTCAGCTTTTTTGCATAATTTAGGAGGCAGGCCTTTTGAAATAAGTTTTAAATCTTGAATTACTAATTCACCCATCTCTTTAAATGCACTGTCTAATGCCCCAGCTCTATGCGGAGAAAAAATTACATTTTTGAGTTTTCTTAATTTATGATTTTTAGGAAATGGTTCTTGTGGAAAAACATCAATGGCAGCAAACACATTTCTATTTTTTAAAAAATTATAAAAATCATCAAAATTTATTATGGCTGCTCTACTCATTAAGACAAACACTGATCCATCTTTTATTAATTTAAGCTTAGATGAATTAATCATGGATTCATTAGAAGAAGTAATGGATGCAAGTACATAAATGATGTCAGCATTTTTGAGTAACGAATTTAAACTAGTAGGCTTAACATCAAATTTTTCGATTTCTTTATTGGGAATCCAAGGATCATAGGCAATAATTTTATTAGAGAATGCTTTGAGAATGGGAGTAAGTGATTTAGCTAAATCACCAAATCCAATTAAACCAAATGTTTTATTTTTTATTAAAAAATTATTCTGACTAATTGCTCCTCCATATTTTTCTTTTTTTGAAATAAAGTCTGAGTGAGCAATATGGATACTTCTGGCTATAGATAAAGTAAGGCCAATTGCCATTTCAGCAACAGGTTGAGCAAACACAGGAGATGTTGCTAAAACGTTTATTCCATTTCTAAAACAATAATCATAATCCATATTGTCCATAAAATTACTCTCTACATTAAATATGGCTTTAAGTTTTGTTGATTGAGAAATTAAAGATGAAGGTAAGTTTGGTTGTCCAAAAATATAATCTGCCTTAGATAAATTCTTTTCATAAAAATTATTTTTATTTTTATTTGGAGCATTAATAAGTTTAAAATTTTTTTTTAAATAGTTTAAATTTTCTTTTGAAAAAAGTAGATCCATTGTTCTAGGATATGGATCTAATAAAATTATTGGCTTGTTTTTATTCATACGAACTTTAAATTTTTAGAAAAAAAATTTATTATTATACGCCTTTACGTTGTTTATTTTTACCTTCTAAAAATTCATTGAGTGCTGATTTCTTACCTGCGGTATTATCTACTTCAAGTGTTGGACTTTCCCAAAAAGCTGTACCTTCTAACCACTCATATCCATCCGTTTTCATAGAAATAACATAAGTCTTATCTGATTCTTTTGCTCTTTTAAAAGCAGCCTCTAACTCTGAAATGGATTTGACAGTTTCACCATTTGCTCCCATACTTTTTGCGTGAGATTCAAAATCAACAAATTGTACATTTGTCGCTCTTGCAGCATTGAGATTACAAAGATATTCTTTTCCACCTTTTGATAGTTGCAATCTATTAATGACCATATGACCACCATTATCACATACAACAATAATTAATTTTTTATCATATAAAACAGAACTATAGATATCACTGTTTTGTAAGAGGTAGGAACCATCTCCTACAAATACAATTACATCTTGATCGGGTTTTGCCATTTTAATTCCAAGTGCGCCTGATATTTCATAACTCATGCAGCTAAATCCCCATTCAGTTTCAAAAGTATTTAGCTCTTTAGGTTTCCATATTTGAACTACTTCACCAACTAACCCTCCGGCTGCAGTTACTACAATATCTGATGGGTCTGAGTTTCTATAGACTGCACCTACAGCATGAGCATAGGATGGTAATTCTTGGTTTGTTGGTCCACTTTCTTTGGCAACATATTCGTCCCATTTATTTCTTTCCTCAATTGAACGCTGGTACCAATTATCTGGTGCTTTCCAATCTCCTAATGCCTTTGATAATTTTTGAAGTCCAATTTTTGCATCGCTTACAACAGGAGTAGCACGATGTTTTGTAGTGTCAAATCGTGAAGTATTTATTGATACAAGTTGAAAATTTTCATTTTCAAAATTAGTCCAAGAACCAGTTGTAAAGTCTCCTAATTTTGTTCCCACAGCTAGAGCTAAATCTGTATCAGTAGCAAGGTTATTTGATGAGCCTTCTCCTAAGCATCCAATTGCACTAATATAATAGGGATCATCTTTATTCATACAACCAATACCCATCACAGTTGCTGTTACAGGAATATTATGTTTTTTTGCAAAAGCAGAAATTTCCTCTTCTGCTTCTGAATATAAAACGCCTCCACCTGAAATAATAATTGGTTGTTTAGATTGTTTTAATTTATCGGCTGCCTTTTGTATTTGATTTGGATCAGGATGAATTCTTCTAATTTCATGAATTTTTTCTTCAAAAAAGATTTCAGGATAATCATAGGCTTCTCCTTGAACATCTTGAGACATAGAAATTACAGCTGGGCCACAGTCTGCAGGATCAAGCATTACATTAATTGCTTGAGGTAAAGATGTTAAAATTTGTTCAGGTCTAGTAATTCGATCAAAATATCTTGATACAGATTTAAATGAATCATTTTGAGTTTCTGAAGGAGAATTAAAATGTTCTACTTGTTGTAAAACAGGATCTGGAAAACGACTAGAAAATGTATCACCTGGTAAAAGTAAAATTGGAAGTCTATTACTTAAAGCAACTGCAGCAGCTGTAACCATATTAGTTGAGCCAGGTCCAACAGATGAAGTTGCAACAAATATTTGTTGTCTTCTTTTGGCACGAGCATATGCAATGCCTGTTAGTGCCATATTTTGTTCATGATGACCTCTGTATCCAGGAAGTTCATTTTGATATTCTTCCATAGCTTGTCCAATACAAGCAACATTGCCATGGCCATAAATGCCGAAAGCACCTGGAAATAGTGGTTCTTTTTTTCCATTAATTAAAATTTTTTGCATAGTTAAGTACTTAATTAATGCATGTGAACATGACATTCTAACTGCTTTCATATGTTCCTTTCCCAAATAAAATATATACTATTATATTAAAAAAATAATTTAAAGAGTTAAACAATTTATTTTTCTAATATTTTAGAATATAAAATTAATCATGAAAGTTGGGATTGTTGGTGAAATTCATCCAAGTGGATATGAGATATTTGATAAAAATAATATTGAATATTTTGTTACTAATAATATTGATGAAGATCACCTAATTGAAAAATTACGAGATGTGGATGGAATTGTTGTAAGAACGGCAGAAATAAATAAAAATATACTCTCTCAAACAAAGAACCTAAAAATTGTTGCAAGACATGGTGTTGGCTATGACAATGTAGATACTGAATATTTAAATAATAATAAAATAGCTATGGCCATTACTGGGACAGCAAATGCAACGAGTGTAGCTGAACATGTAATGACTATGATGCTTTGTTTGACAAAGAATATTTTTGAATCAGATAAATTGGTGAAATTAGGTAAATTTAAAGAAAAAGGTAATCTTCCCAACTACTTTGAACTCTATAATAAAAAAATTTTAATTCTTGGTTTTGGCCGAATAGGAAAAGCTTTAGCAAAAAGATGTAGTGGGTTTGAAATGAAAGTTTATGTACATGATCCTTTTCTTTCGGATGAAGAAATAAAAAATCTTAACTGTATTCCAATCAATAAAGACGAAGGCTTTAAAATTGCTGATTATATAAGTATCCATTTACCTTTAAATGAAGAAACAAAAAATTTAATTTCTTTTGATCAATTTGAAGCCTTTAAATCAAATTTGATTTTAATTAATACGGCAAGAGGAGGTATAATTAATGAAAACGCTTTATATGAAGCTTTAAAAAATGAAAAAATTTTTGGTGCTGGTGTTGATGTATTTGAAAAAGAACCACCTATAGAAAATCATAAACTTTTTTCTTTAAATAATATTTTATTAACTCCTCATAACGCTGCTTTAACTTTAGAATGTAGAAAAAGAATGTCAGTGGAATCGTGTGAAAATGTTTTTGATTTTTTAACAAAAAGTAAAAAATTAAATAAAAGTAATATTATAAATCTTAATATTTTAGATTAAATATTAAGGTAAAGATTTCCGTCTTCTACTGTAACATCAAATATTTTTAATGGGGTTTGTTCTAAATCAGAGATAGAGTCTCCGGATACAATACTAAATTTATTTCCACATGTTGGACACTCTAGTTCTTCACCTTCAATACTAGATTCACTTAATAAAGTCTTTTCTGCACAAGGGCAATTTCCTTCAGTTGCAAAAAAGCCAGACTCAAGTCTATAAATTGCATAATTTACATCCTCGTATTCAAAATTTTCAACCGAACCAACATCAATATCGTCAACTTCACCTATTAAGATTGGCTCTATTTCATCATTCATAAAAAAATTGTAAAATAAAATTAAGTTAGAATAAATATTTTTTTTTATAAAATTGTTAATTTATCTGAATTTTAGATTTTTTCTTGTGAGTTCTTTTACGTTAGAAACTCCCATTAATTTCATATCTCTTTCAATTTCATTACGTAGATTAGACAAGCTTTTTTCAACCCCTTTTTGTCCTCCAGCAGCTAAAGCGTATAAATACATTCTTCCACCAGAACAGGCTTTTGCACCAAGTGATAATGCCTTTAAAACATGTGTGCCTCTTCTAATGCCTCCTTCACAGATTACATCTATTTTATCTCCGACAGCATCAACAATTTCAGCCAGTTGATCAAATGGTGACCTTGAACCATCTAATTGTCTCCCTCCATGATTTGAAACCATTATGGCTGAAGCGCCTACATCAACAGCTTTTTTTGCATCGTCTACAGACATCACACCTTTAATGGCAAATTGACGACCCCACTCTTTATTAATATTTTCCACATCTTTCCAACTCATAGAATTGTCAAGCATTTTAGTGAAGTAATCTCCTATGGTTGTCATTACTGTTGTGCCCTCATTAATGTGATCCTTTAGATTACTTAATTCCCATTTTGGTTTTGTAAAATAATCTATTGCCCATTTTGGGTGAAGCATAAAACTTGCAACACTATTGAGTTTTAGTTTCATAGGAATAGTAAAACCAGTATACAAATCTCTTTCACGATTACCACCAACTGCAGTATCTACTGTTACAGCCATTGCTTCAAAATTTGATTCCTTGCACCTTTCAATTAGAGCTTTATTTAACCCTTTATCTTTATGAACGTAGAGTTGAAATAATTTAGGTGTTTTGACTAAATTTGATATTTCTTCAATACTAGCTGTCCCTAAAGATGAAATTCCAAACATTGTTCCAAATTTTTCTGCAGCTTTTGCAACTCCAATTTCACCTTCATGATGAAACAATCTTTGAAGAGCAGTTGGTGCACAATACAAAGGCATATCTAATTTTTGGCCCATTACTGTGGTCGACATATCTACTTTATCAACACCACTTAAAACATTGGGAATTAAATCACACTGCTCATAAGCATCAGTATTTCTTTTATAAGTTATCTCATCATCAGCAGCGCCATCAATGTAATGGAATATTGGACTGGGTAGTCTTTTTTTTGCTAAGTTTCTAAAATCTTTAACGTTATGACAATTATTGATATTACCAAACATTACGCCTGAATAGTTTTTTGAGTTTGCTCTCCTAGACCTTCAATACCAAGTTTCATAACATCACCTGCTTTTAAAAATACTTGAGGTTTCATTCCCATACCAACTCCAGGCGGTGTCCCGGTCGAAATAATATCACCAGGTTGTAATGACATAAATTGGCTTAAATAACTTATTAAGAAGTTTACTCCGTAAACCATTGTGCTTGTATTACCATCTTGCATTCTTTTACCATTTAGATCCAGCCACATTTTTAAATTTTGAGGATCTGGCACTTCATCAGTAGTTACCAAATATGGTCCGATTGGACCAAAGGTATCACAAGATTTCCCTTTAACCCATTGACCAGAATGTTCTATTTGAAATTCTCTTTCACTTAAATCATTGATGACACAGTAACCAGCGATATGAGATTGTGATTCGCTCTCAGAAATATATTTTGCTTCTTTTCCAATAATAACACCAAGCTCAACTTCCCAGTCAGACTTTACTGATTTTTTTGGAATCTCTACATTATCGTTTGGTCCAATAACTGCACTTGTTGCTTTTGAAAAAATAATTGGCTCAGGTGGAACTTTCTGACCTGTTTCTTCAGCATGATCAGAATAATTAAGCCCGATACAAATAAATTTTCCAATACTTTCCTTACAAACACAAGGTGCATATCCCTCACTGTTTTCAACTAAAGGTAAAGATGTAGGGTCAATTTTTTTTACTTCATTCAACTTGGTATTAGTTACATTTTTATTATCCCAATCCTTTACAAGAGATGATACATCTCGAATATTACCTTCTTGATCAAGTATTCCTGGCTTAACTTCATTTCCAATTCTATATCTTAAAGCTTTCATTATAAAGTCCATCCTCCATCAATTAAATTTAATGTTCCAGTAACAAAATCTGATTCATCACTAGCTAAATAAGTTGCAAGCGATGCTATTTCTTCTGGTTGCGCTAATCTTCCCATTGCCTGTCTTGCTATAAAATCTGATCTTGCTTTAACAGGATCATCGGCCATATTAACTCTACCTTCCCAAGATGGTGTTTCAACAGTTCCCGGCAAAATAGCGTTGCAGCGAATTCCATCTTTTATGTGATCAATAGCTATGGCTTTTACAAAACCATTTAGTGCTGCTTTTGTAGTTCCATAAATAAACCTATTAGGCACACCTTTAACATTAGATGCAGCAGAAGAAACAATAACGATATTACCTTTCTTTTCTTTCAACATTTTTGGCAAAAGGTTGTAGGTCATTAAATATGCAGAAAATATATTAACATTGATTGATCGTGAAAACTCATCTTCATCACAATCAAGAATTGTTCCGTGATGAACAAAACCTACTGCATGAAATAAAACATCAATCTTATCTATAGAAGAACAAAAGGTCTCTACATCTTTTTTGTTTGTTGAATCCAATTTCATTGTTTGGATACTCTTATTCTCATTTTTTAAATCATTTAGTTTATCTTCATTAATATCAGTTGCTAAAACTTTAGCCCCCTCATTTGCAAATTTAAGGGCGGTTGCTCTTCCAATACCTTGTGCAGCTGCAGTAACTATAATATTTTTTTTATCTAATCTCATATGTCAGAATGATATGTTTTTAGCATTAACAGACTATATTTTGAATACAATAAATAAAGAAGCCTATAATATTAGTCATTTACAAAATATATCAATTTTAAATTAATAAATAATAATTTATTAGATAGTTATATGAATTTTCTTTTAACAGGTGGTGCTGGATATATAGGAAGTCATGCCGCTCTTTCCCTTCTAGATGCTGGTCATAATGTTCATATAATTGATGATTTATCTACGGGGAATGAAGGTCTCATTCCTAAAAGTGCATTTTTTACAAAATGTAATATTAATAATGAAGAAGTAATTTCTGAGCTTATAAAATCTAATAGCTTTGATTTATTAATGCACTTTGCTGGTTTTATTCAAGTTGAGGAGTCTGTAAAATATCCGCAGAAATATTTTGATAATAATACAGAAAATGCAACTAAACTATTTGAAACTTGTAAAAATAATGGATTAAATAAAATAGTATTTTCTTCAACAGCTGCTGCATACGGGTCGCTAAATGAAAATAAATTAATAGATGAAAATACAAATTTAAATCCTCAAAATCCATATGCTGAATCTAAAATAAAAACAGAAAATTTTTTATTTGAAAATAAGGATGACTTCAAATTTATAATATTGCGATACTTTAACGTTGCTGGTGCTGATAAAAAATTAAGATCAGGACAAATATCTAAAAGATCGACGCATTTAATTAAAATTTTATCTGAGGTTGCTGTAGGTAAAAGAGATCATATTGAAATATTTGGTAATGATTATAATACACCTGATGGCACAGCCATTAGAGACTATATTCATGTTTCTGATCTTGCTGATATCCACTTAGAAGTTGCAAAGTATTTATTAGAAAGTTCGGAATCTAATTTATTTAATTGTGGTTATGGAAATGGTTTTAGTGTTTTAGATGTTATAAATACTGCAAATAAAATTTCAGAAGATAAAATTGATTATAAATTTTCAAAAAGAAGAGATGGGGATGTTGAACAATTAATTGCAGATACATCAAAAATATTAAAACATATTGATTGGAGGCCGAAACATAATGATCTAAGTGAAATTATAAATTCGTCAATTAGATGGGAAGAAAAAATTAATGAATCAAATACATAAAAGAATTTTTATAAGAAATGATAAAAAAGAACTTTACCTTTATGGTTATAATGAACACAAAGAGTCCCCAAACCAAGAACTTCAGATTACAGAAATTCCTAAACCTCATATGAGATGGAACCCTTCAAGAGAAGAATGGGTTACATACTCAGCAGGAAGAAAAAATAGAACTTCATTTCCACCAAAAGAGTATTGCCCACTTTGTCCAGGTGCAAACTTAAATTATCCAACAGAAATACCATTTTCAAACTTCGAAGTAGCAGTCTTTCCAAATCGTTGGGCTAGCTTTAATCCTAATGGAGAAAATATATTTTTAGAAAATATTTTAAGTAAACCTTCAAAAGGAGAATGTGAAGTAGTTGTATATTCTCCAGCACATCTTGATACAATTTCTGAAATGCCTTTAGAGCGAATTGAATTACTAACTAAAGTTTGGATTGATAGATATATGGAGTTGCACAAAAAACCAGAAGTTAAATATATTCTACCTTTTGAAAATAGAGGGGAAGAATGTGGTGTTACTCTTCATCATCCACATGGTCAAATTTATGCTTATCCTATTATTCCTCCTGCAATTGAAAAAGAAATAAGGGCATTTAAAAAAGAGAACTTTTTAATTAAAATTATGAAGGATCTGGAGGAGAAATATTATGTGTATCAAAATGATAATTTTATTGCTGCTGTACCGCCCTTTGCTAGATATGCTTATGAGATATGGATAATACCAAAAATTCAAATTGAAGGACCTTGGAAATTTAATGATAAGCAAATTGAAGATTTTTCTAAATGTATTCGACAGGTTGTAAAAGGATATGATAGTTTTCTCAATAAAAGATGTCCATATATAATGGGTTTACATGCCTCCCCTGAATTAGATGATAGTCAGTTTCATTTTCATGTTGAATTTTACCCACCTTTACGACACGGCGATAAACCAAAAGTTTTAGCAGGCTCTGAGTCAATGGCCGGTGTTTTTATTATGGATGTATTGCCAGAAGATTCTGCTAAAGTTTTAAGAAAATTTATGTCATGAAAACAATAGAAGAAAAAATAAATTACTACAAAGAGAGTCTAGATCTATTCGATGACGGAATGGATAAGTATAAGTTTTTAATTGATCAGGCGAAAAATGCTAAAAATTTTCCAGAAGAATATAGAAATGACTCGTTTAAAGTCTCTGGATGTCAGGCACAAGTTTGGTTAGTTCCTAAATTAAATGAAAATAAACTTTCATTTTATTATGACTCAGACGCATTTATATCAAAGGGCATGGTAACAATTCTATGTGATATTTATGGTGATAGAAATCCTTCTGAAATTAAAAATTCCGATTTTAGTATGTTAAATACTTTAGAGCTTGATACTCTTTTAACCCCAGGCAGAAGAAATGGCGTTTATTCAATGCTTGAAAAAATAAAAGAGTACGCAAATTCTTATGTATAAAAAAGATAATGTTTTATGAACCAAAAAAGGGAAGTCCTTTTAAAATAGATCCATTTAAGTCACTAGTTTTTCCTAGACCTATTGGATGGATTTCTTCAATTAGTAAAAATGGAATAGCAAATTTAGCACCATATTCATATTTTAACGCTGTGGCTGATGAGCCTCCACAGGTTATGTTTTGTTCAAATGGTAGTTCAATACATGGGGAATTTAAGGATTCGTTATCAAATATTTTGACTACAAAAGAATTTGTTGTAAATTTTGCAACCTCTACATCACAAAATCAAATGAATATATCTTCCAGGGACTTCAAACCAGATGAAGATGAATTTATTTTATCAAATTTAAGAAAGAAAAAATCAAGACTTGTTAAAGCTCCGTCAGTTAAAGATAGTCCTGTTAATTTAGAATGTAAATTAGTTAAAACAATTAAATTAAAATCAAATTCAAAAAAAATCTCTACAATGATTATTGGTGAAGTAATTGGAATTTTTATAAATAATAAATTTATTAAGAATAATAGAGTTGATAGCGTTGCAATGAGATATATAGCAAGAATGGGATATAGTGAGTACACGACCATTTCTTCAAAATTTAATCTAAAAAGATAATAATAAAAAAAATAAATCATTAAAACTAATAGACTAATAATTAAAACCAGAGTAAATCTTAAGTAAGGGAGTATGGCGGAACTGGTAGACGCGCCGGATTCAAAATCCGGTCACTTCGGTGGTGTGGGTTCGATTCCCTCTACTCCTACCAATTTATCTTCACGCATTATAAAAAACATTAGTAAGGCAATCAAAAACATTATTACGCCTAATGCATACATATTAAATGTTAAACCAAAAGTTTCAGCTGAAATTCCAACGACAGCAGGTCCAAATATAGCTCCGACAAAAGCAATACTTGATACATGAGAAATAGTAACTGGAATTGGATTTTGAGAATTTTTTACTGCCTGTCTAAATACTATGGGCATAACGTTGGAAATTAACATTCCAAAAAGTGTTATTGCTATAAAAATAATAACTATATTTTGAGAAAAAATACTTAACACTAATATTGTGGATCCAAACATTGCAAAACATGGGCCTACAATTACCTCACCAAATTTTGTAATTAATTTTGACGCAAAAATATTACTTATGATCTCACCTAGATTAAAAAAAATAACTATTGAACCAACTAAAAAAATTGGCGCAGAAAGATCAGTAACGAGCCATAAAGGTGACCATTGAATTATTATTCCCATAAATGCGATAATACACATGTTAATTGATGCAAACATGATTATTTTATAGTTTGGAATTGAAAATCTTGGATCCTTATTAACAACATCATATTTCATATTCAATCCAAAGAAATACATAGTCAAAGTTGATATAAAAACAAACAAACCTACAATAAAAGTAGTATAGACAGGGTCAATTTCTAAACCAAGACATAAACTAGATATTCCTGCTCCAAGAAGGAAACCAAAATTAAAGGATGATTTAAATATTGGATTAAGGATTTTTTTTGTTTTCTGTTCTATTATCGCAACTTGCGTAAAAATATTTGGTGCTTGTATGCCAATAGAAATACCCCACAACATAGATACAAAAATAAAAAAATTATAAGAAGAGAAGTAAAAAATTGAAAATGGAATAAATGCGTACAATAATCTTGCAATTATTAAACAATTTGTGCTTCCTATTTTTGGGAGTAAAAAACGGGTTGTAAGTTGGTTTGTAATTACATTACAAATACCAAAAATAATAAATCCTATAGAAAATTCTGTTTTTGTCATATCAATCAAATCAAAAAGAATTGGTGAATTTACCATGAACATACTGAAAGTTAATGTTGCAAAGAACCCTTGTGAAAAGGTTGCATAAAATGCGGTTTTTAATTCTTTAGTCTCTATATTTTCCATTTAGGTAATATTTATGATAATTTAGATTTAAAATCATTAATAGTATAAATCAAAATTATTAAAAAAAATAAATTAAATGAATTTTCTTAAAAGAACTTACAATTGGACTTTAGAAAAAGCAGAACATAAAAATGCAAAGTGGTATTTAAGTTTGATATCATTTGCAGAAAGCTCATTTTTTCCAATTCCACCAGACATACTGTTGATACCAATGGCGTTAGCATCCAAAGCAAAGGCTTTATTTTATGCTTTTATGTGTACACTCTTTTCAGTTCTCGGTGGACTACTAGGATATGCAATAGGATATTTTTTTTATAATTCGGTTGGTATTTACATTGTTGAATTTTATCATTTAGAAAATTCTTTTAGTGTCTTTGAAAATTACTACAAAGAATTTGGTATATTAATTGTTCTAGGTGCTGGAATAACACCCTTTCCTTATAAGTTTATTACTATTGCAAGTGGTGTATTTGGATTAAATATTTTTTTGTTTATTATTGTTTCTATTATTGGTCGAGGATTAAGATTTTATTTAATTGCAATACTTCTTTATTTTTTTGGTGAAAAAATTAAGTTAATTATTGATAAATATTTTAATATTTTAACTATTATGTTTTTTATTTTACTTATTGGAAGTGTTTTTATAATTAGATTTTTATGATAATTCGTAATTGGACAACACTTTTATTTATTATTTCTCTAATCTCGATATCATCAGCATTGATTGCAGAATATTTTTTTAATCTTCAGCCATGTGAATTGTGTTTAAAGCAAAGACATCCATATTATTTAATTTTAATATGTTTGATTTTGATTTTTTTATTCAAACATTTAAATAAAATTTGGCTTTATTTAGTAATACAGTTTGTATCAGTTTACGGGCTTTTTTATTCTATATGGCACGTAGGAGTTGAAAATAAAATTCTTAAAGGACCAGCAGGTTGTTCAGCAATGTTAACAAACAGTGAGAATACTACAGACCTTAAAGCGCAGATATTATCAAAACAGGTAATTAGTTGTGATGAAGTTATTTGGAGTTTTTTTGGAATTTCTGCTGCTTCAATTAATACGCTTGTTTTACTAGTTATTTTTATTTTAAATGCTATTTATTTATTTAGATACTATGGCTTTAAAAAAGAAAAAAACATATAAAAAAAAATCCTCGTCAAATAGAACTACCCATAGGGAGATTTTAGAAGAAATCATAAGAGTTGATCATGCTGGTGAATACGGCGCAACTAAAATATATGATGGGCAAATAGCAATTTTTGGGAAAAGCTCAAAGCTTGGCAAAACCATTCAACATATGGCTGATCAAGAACAAGAGCATATTGATAAATTTAATGAATTAATATTAGAACATAGAGTTAGACCAACTGCTCTGCTTCCTTTATGGAATGTTGCTGGATATGCGCTTGGTGCATCCACTGCCTTAATGGGTGAAAAAGCTGCCATGGCTTGTACAGTTGCTGTTGAAAAAGTTATTGGTGAACATTACCAAGAACAATTGGAACTTTTAGGTGATGATCATAAAGATTTAAAAAAAACAATTTCCAAATTTCGAGATGATGAACTTGAACATCATGATATTGGAATAGAACATGATGCTGAAAGCGCACCAGGATATAAAATTATGTCAAAAGTAATAGAGCTTGGATGTAAGACAGCGATCGCTATATCAAAAAAAATTTAATTTTCTAATTCTGTATCCCAGTATAAATAATCTCTCCAAGTCTCATGCAAAAAATTTGGTGGAAAATTTCTACCATTATTTTGAAGTTGAATTGACGATGGTCGTAGAGGTTTTTTAAAAAGTTTCATATCAGTATTCTGTATCAGTTTTCTTCCTTTTTTTAAATTACATGACGTGCATGCTGAGACAACGTTTTCCCAAGTAGTTTTTCCATGCAAACATTTCGGCACTAAATGATCAAATGTTAATTCGTTAGCTGGAAAACGATTAGTGCAGTATTGGCAAGTAAAATTATCTCTGAGAAAAACATTAAAACGGGTGAATGCCGGTCTTCGTTGTGGAGTTACATAGTCCTTTAAGGCAATTACACTTGGCAGCTTAAAAGTAAGATTTGGAGAATGAACTTCGTGCTCGTAATTTTCTATAACTGAAACTCTTTCAAGAAAAACAGCTTTGATAGCGTCTTGCCATGAACATAAAGAAAGTGGATAGTAAGATAGCGGCCGAAAATCAGCATTAAGAACTAAAGCTGGATTTTCTGCAGTACTCATTTTAGTTTTTACTCACCCAGGTCATAAAATTTACATAGTAATATAATATTAAGATTCGATTACTTTAAATATTTTTTTTAATAAAATTTTGGAAAAAAGTTATTGTTTCTTGTGACATTGTGTGCTCGTCTTTTTCAATTAGGTGATTCTCATAGTTGTAGTTATAATTTTTTAAGACTTCAATTGATTCGTTATAGTTAGAAACAGGTAAAACAGCATCTTGAGCGCCATGAGAAATAAAAATTGGTGTTTTTAAAAATGCATTATTAGGCTTATGTTCTTTTGATATAATTCTTGACGATATAATTGCTAAACCTGCCAACTGATTTTGAAGTATTTGCCCAAGTTCAAAAGCCATCATACCTCCTTGAGAAAAACCCATAACAAAACAATCGGTCGTTTTTAAATTTAAATTTTCTAATAAAAGAGAAATTGAATTATGAATTTTTTCTACATTCTCAAATATTTTCTTTTTGGCTACATCGTATTCTTTTGTACCAGCATTAGAAATATGAGTGCCATTGAGATATAATTGAAACCATTCATAACCCATTGGATAATCTTGGATTGTATCTGGTGCATTTAGTGCAACATATTTCATCCCCCAGTGATCTTGATCAATTAAATTTGCAATTTGGATAAAATTATTAGCGTTATCTCCATATCCATGAAGCATAATCATTAATTTTTTTGGATTTTGATGTTTAGTAATTGACGGACCTTTTAAAATATCAACCATAAACAAACACTTTATTTAAGTTATCTTGTTTCATAGAATAAAAGTTTTATATAGATATTATTATGAGTACAATGCAAATAATACTTGTCTTGTTCATGGCAGCAACTCTAGCAGTTGTTGTTGTTGGTGTTATTGCTATGGCAGTAAATGGAAAGCTTAACAAAAATCACAGTAATAAACTAATGCGACTAAGAGTATTATTTCAAGCAATTGCTATATTTGTCTTTGTTTTAATTGTTTGGTTAGCTAGAAATTAGCAAATTAGAGTCTAGAAAAATTTCATGATATTTAGTATATAGTTGCCAGGTTTATATGGGCATTCACTTTAATCACAAATCTAAAGCGGGAGACCGCAAAATGCAGAAAGAGCTTAAGCTAAAAATGAAAGCTGAGGAGCGCAAAAAGAAACGTGAAGAGCAAGAAAAGCTTAAAATGGAAGAAGAAATGCGTAAACTCGAAGAACTTACAAGACCGGATAAAGAAGAAAATAAGTAGCCTTTGATTAACTTTTTAAAATTATCTAATTAGGCAAAGGATAGTGTTCAGCTATGAATTTCTTTAAAATTTCTAATGTTTGATCTGCTTCTTCTAAGAGCATCATATGCCCACAATCTTCAATGATCTTTACTTCTGATCCTTTAATATAATCAGCAAGAATTTTTCCATCTTTTAAACGGCACATTCTGTCTTGTGCACCTAATATAGAAAGAGTAGGTAAATCCAATTTCTTAGCAACCTCAGGTCCATTTTTATAATTATCACATGCTCTAAAATCGACACCTAGAGTATCTTTAATTTCTTTATTTTGAACAATCATGGAACCAACATTTAGGTGATATAAACCTGGAACAGGATGGCCTCCAAAATGTCCTGCAGGGCCATGCGCAAAATCCATCATAAGATCAACAGCCTTAGGATTACTCTCTTCAGCTAGCTTTAATAATTCTGGGTTCATCGGAATAGCAGAGGCACCGCCCATAAGAGTTAAAGTTTTAATTTTTTCTGGGTGTTGTGCAACACATTCCATTGTTACAAGACATCCTTGAGAGTGTCCAACTAGTGAAGCTTCTTTACATCCAACTGCACCAATAACATCACCAACCCAGTTTCCCATTTCTTCAATAGTTTTTAAACTTTCACCAGAAGAAAGTCCGTGACCTGGTAAATCGAGTGCTAAAACGCTGTATCCACGGAATGCAAAATAACGTGTTTGTAAAACCCAGACCATATGACTTAGTCCACTGCCGTGAACAAAAATAATAAGAGGTTTATTTTTGTCAAAAGGTCTGCCTCCAGTGGAGGCAAACGTATCAATTCCGCGAACTTTAAACTTCATTTACTTGTTTGCAACTAAACGAGGTTTTTTTGCAGCTCTAAATCCATCTTCGAAATCGTTTACGATATCTTCAAAGTCTTCTAAGCCAACAGATAATCTAATCATATCATGAGATAATCCAGCAAATTTTAAAGTTGCCTCATCCATTTGTGAGTGAGTTGCTGATGCCGGATGGATAACTAATGTTCTCGCATCACCAACATTTGCTAAATGTGACGCAAGTTTAACATTATTAATGAACGCAGCACCTGCTTCTTTTCCACCTTTAATTCCAAAGGCAATCATTGAACCAGTTCCCTTAGGAAGAATTTTTTCTGCAAGTTCCTTATCTGGATGACCAGGTGCACTTGCATGAGATACCCAAGCAACGCTTTCATGATTTGATAAATACTCAACCATCTTCAAAGCATTGGAACAATGTTTTTCCATACGAAGAGAAAGAGTTTCAAGTCCATGTAAAATATTCCAAGCATTTTGAGGTGCTAAACAAGGTCCCATATCTCTCATTCCTTCAGCTCTTGCCATCATAGTAAATGCTGTTGGACCAAATTCTTCTGCAAATGATAACCCATGATAGCCCTCGTAAGGTTCTGTCATAGAAGGAAATTTATCATTTTGCATCCAATCAAAAGTTCCACCTTCAACTAATATTCCTGCCATAGAAGAACCATTACCACTCATCCATTTAGTTAGTGAGTGTACAACAAGGTCAGCTCCGTGTTCAAAAGGTCTACACAAATAAGGAGTTTGATAAGTACTATCAATTATTAGTGGGATACCTGCTTCTTTTGCTATGTTTGAAACTTCAGGCATGTTCATTAATTCATTACCAGGATTACCAACAAGCTCACCAAAAATTCCTTTAGTATTTGGTTGAATAGCTTTTTTAAAACCTTCTGTATCTCTTGGTTTTACAAAAGTTGTTTTAATACCAAACTTAGGAAGCGTTAATCTAAATAAATTTACAGTTCCACCGTAAAGCTGAGAAGAAACAACCATGTGATCACCGGCGTTACAAAGAGTCATAATAGTTAAAAATATTGCACTCATTCCTGATGCAGTTGCAAGAGCAGCTGTTCCTCCTTCAAGTGCACAAACTCTTTCTTCTAGAACTTGTACTGTTGGGTTGGACATACGACTATAAATATGACCACCTCTTTCTAAATTAAAAAGTGCTGCTGCATGGTCAACATCATCAAACATGTATGAAGTTGTTTGATAAATTGGTACTTGTCTTGACCCAGCATTTTTACTCGGTTGATAACCTGCATGTAGACTGAGTGTGTCAAATTTATAAGTTTTTGGATCCATTTATAACTCCTTTGCTTTTGTTCTTAATTCAAACTTTTGTATCTTCCCAGTTGAAGTTTTTGGTAATTCACCAAAGATTACATGCTTTGGTCTTTTAAATCCAGCCATATTTTCTTTGCAAAACTGAATTATATCATCTTCTGTGGCATTTTTTCCAGGTACTAATTCTACAAAAGCACAAGGTGTTTCACCCCACTTCTCATCTGGTTTTGCGACTACTGCAACCAATGAAACAGCTGGATGTTTTGCAACAACATTTTCCACTTCCACAGATGAAATATTTTCTCCACCAGAAATTATAATATCTTTCGATCTATCTTTTATTTGAATATATCCATCAGGATAGACTACAGCTAAATCACCAGAGTGAAACCATCCTTTTTTCATGGATGTTTCAGTTGCCTCTTTATTTTTGTAATATCCTTTCATTACAACATTTCCTCGAATTAAAATCTCTCCCATGGTTTCTCCATCCATTGGAACTTTTTCATAAGTCTCTGGATCTGCTACACAAACTTCTTCAGTATTTGGATAACGAACACCTTGTCTTGCTTTAATATCAGCTTTTTCAGATTTTGATTGTGATTCCCATTCTTCATTCCAAGCACACTGAAGAATATGACCGTATGTTTCAGTTAATCCATATACATGCATAACTTCAAAACCTAAGTTATCCATCTTTTCAAGTATTGCACTCGTTGGTGGAGCCCCAGCAGTTAATACGTATACTTTATGATTTATTTCTTTTTTATCTTTCTCATCTGCGTTAGCAATTAAACTTAAAACTATAGGAGCACCTCCAAAATGAGTTACTTTATATTTATCTATTAAGTTATAAATATCTTTTGCAACAATGTATCTGCAGCAAATAATCTTTGCATGTATTAAAGCAGCTGTCCAAGGATACCCCCATCCGTTACAGTGGAACATTGGAACTGTATAAAGAAATGTTAATTTATTAGGCATGTTCCATGCCGTAACACTTCCTGTTGACATTAAATATGATCCACGGTGGTGATACACAACGCCTTTTGGTTTACCAGTTGTGCCTGATGTATAGCTTAGTGAGATTGCTTGCCATTCATCTTCAGGTAAAGACCAATTATAATTATCATCACCCGTTTGTAAAAATTCTTCATATGTCATTTCTCCAATTTTTTCACCCTCACCCTCTTTAAAATTTGCCTGATCATCATGAATATCAATAATAGGAATATTCTTCCCATATATTTGCAAAGCTTTTTTCATTGTAGGTGAAAATTGAGTATCAGTTATAAGAAGTTTTGCATCACTATGATCTAAAATATACGCAATTGTTTCTGCATCAAGTCTGGTATTGATCGTATTAATAACGCCGCCAGTCATTGGGATAGAATAATGTGCTTCAAATAATTCTGGAGTATTTGCAGCTATAATTGAAACGGTACTTCCTTTTGTAATTCCTTTTTTTGCTAAAGCACTAGCAAACTTGATACATCGATTATAGGTTTCAAGCCAAGTGTAACTTCTATTTCCATAAACTAAAGAGTCATAGTTTGGATAAATGTCTTTTACGCGACTTATAAAACTTAAAGGTGATAATGGAATAAAATTGGCTGAATTTTTATCTAAGTTTGTTTCAAAATTACTCATCTGTTTCCTATAAGGATCAAATACTACAAGAAATTAATTTAATTTACTAATGGTTTTCCAGTTTCAAGTGTATGTTTTATTCGCTCTTGAGTTTTAGGCATCTGGATAAGTCTCATGAAAGCTTCTAATTCAAGATTATAAAGATCATCTTCACTTAATTCATTATCAATATTTGTATTTCCACCACTAAGTACAAAAGCAATTTGTTTACCTACTTCTAATCCATGATCTAAAATTTTATTTTCATTATAAAGTGCTTCAAGTTTTTCAAACATTTTATCTCTGACAGCACTACCGCCTAAATTGAATTTAGGTTGAGATGGTTTTTCATACCTTTCTTCAATATTATTTAATAAATCGATAGCCGTTGATAATTGTCTGTCTCTATTTATTACCACTTTATCCTTTTCTAAAAAGAATTGATTTGGCAGCGCTTCATTTGGTGAGGTAGCAGTAATAGCATAACCAATAAGATCAAAAACTTTCATAGACGCATGTTCAGAATTTTCTTTACCTTCTGAAGTTTGCAACCAACGCCACAGCATTTCCTTACAACCCCCACCAGCAGGAATGAGTCCAACTAAAGATTCAACTAGTCCAAGAACAACATTTGTATGAGCAACGTTATAATCACAATGCAATACGACTTCAAAACCACCACCAATAGCAAGCCCTGATGGCGCAGCAATAAAAGGCTTATCTGCATATTTTATTGTTTTACATGTTTGTTGGAAATCAATTATAAATTTTTCAATTTTAGACCATTCATTATTTTTAGCAAATTCCATGACATAATTTAAATTTACACCAGCAGAAAATTGCATTGCATCATTAATTACAATTGTGCTTTTATTATTTTGAGCAGCTTCTTTTAAAGCTAACATAGAGTCAGTATCTAAAGCGTTTGCCTTAGTAGTAAATTCAACAACCTGATAAGATGCAGCATTTTTAACATTAGCAGAAGGGTTCTCAAAAGTTTTTTGTGAATTTAATGATCTTAAATTGTCAATACTTGAATCTAAATATCCAGGTCTTTTATTAAATTCAAAAATTCCCTTTAGATCTTTAAAGAAGTTAATATCCGTATTTTGATCAATAAAATTTTTTGTATCAATATTTGAAAGCATTTCAAAAGGTCCAAGAGTCCAATTAAAACCTAATCTTAGTGCATCATCTATGTCTATATATTTTGTTGATACATCAGGGATTAAATATGCAGCATACCTAATTACTTTTGTCAGAATTGATTTTGCATATTCACCGTATTTGTCTTTTCGTTGAATAAGTTTGTTTATGTCAATTTTATCTCCAATACCTAAATTAATTTTCTGACTTGGGTGATACTCGCCAGTTTCTAAATTAATAGCTTCAAGAATTTTTTTTCCATCAGATTTATTCATTCTATAAAAACCACCCTTACCTTTTCTTCCTGTATACCCAGTTTCAATAAGGTTTCTGACCAATGGAATTTCTTGTGCAACCTCATGGAAAGGATCTTCTTTTGGGAGTTCTTTGATAAAACTTTTTAAAACATCAGCCATCAAATCAATACCGATTAAATCGTATAATCCAAAAATTCCAGTCTTTGGGATACCCATAGGTCTTCCAAATACTGCATCGGCCTCTTCAATTGATATCTTCATTTTAAAAGCTTCAGTCATAGCAACTTGCATTGCATAAACTCCAATTCTGTTTCCGATAAATCCTGGAGTGTCGTTACAAATAATTACACCTTTACCAAGTTTTTCATCACAAAATTGTTTTAATAAATTTATTTTTTCAATGTCATTAACTTCTTCAGTTACTATCTCAAGCAATGCCATATAACGAACTGGGTTAAAAAAATGAGTAATGCAAAAATTTTTTTTCATTTCGTCTGACATATTTGCTGATAAAATTTTTAATGGAATTGTAGATGTATTAGATGAAATTATAGAATTATTCTTTCTTGTAGTCTGAATTTTATCATAAATGTTGTGTTTAATATCTATTCTCTCAACAACAGCCTCCACAACCCAATCAGCTTCGGCGACTTCATTAAAGTCGTCATCAATATTTCCAACCTTAATTAATTCTGCTTTGTTTTTTTCTACTAAAAGTGGGGGTCGTGATTTTTTAATTCTTTCTTTAGCGTTTTCTGTAATTTGGTTTCTAGATCCTTCTTTTGAAGGTAAGTCTAGAAGTGTAACATCAATATTAGCATTTGCTATTTGGGCTGCGATTCCACTGCCCATAGTGCCAGATCCTATTACTACTACTTTTTTAATATTCATGTGAGTTCTATAAAGGTGAGCTTATATAAGAAAAATTTGCCGTATGAAAATAATTTAAGCATAAGGGTGGAAATTAATATAAATATCTCTTATAGGCGCGCAAAATGAAAAAAAATCCTTCAAGAAATGTCCATTTTTCAAAAGGACCTAGTGAGATTTTAGATGCAATTAATACGTCTATAGATATCGATCAACGTCTGTATAAAGAAGATATAACTGGGTCAATAGCGCATGCTAGAATGCTCGGTAAACAAAAAATAATAAATAAAAAAGAACAAAGTGCAATAGTCTCTGGACTTAAAGCAATTGAAAGAGATATTGAAAAAAACAAGGTCGTATTTTCAAAAAAACTTGAAGATATTCATATGAATATTGAAAGTTTATTATTTAAGAAAATTGGAAAAATTGCAGGAAAGCTTCATACTGCAAGATCTAGAAATGATCAGGTAGTAACTGATTTAAAATTATGGGTTAAAAAGGAATCTAAAATTTTAGATAGTGAACTAAAAAAATTTCAGAGAACTTTAATTAATATTGCAACAAAAAATACTGAAACAATTATGCCAGGTTACACTCATTTACAGATTGCTCAACCAATAACATTGGCTCATCATGTTTTAGCTTACGTTGAAATGATTGGTAGAGACAGAACAAGACTTGAAGATTGTTTATATCGTCTTAATGAAAACCCTTTAGGTGCAGCTGCACTTGCAGGGACTTCTTTTCCTATTGATAGAAAATATACAACTAAAGAGTTGGGATTTAGAGAGCCAACAAAAAATGCTATGGACACTGTCTCAGATAGAGACTTTGTAATAGAATTTTTATTTGTTCTATCACTAATTGCTGTTCATTTATCAAAAATAGCAGAGGAAATAGTACTTTGGTCAAATCAACAATTTAATTTTATCAATTTACCAGATGATCTTTCAACTGGTAGTTCAATTATGCCTCAGAAAAAAAATCCAGATGGTGCAGAGCTTGTTAGAGGAAAAACAAGTATTATCATTAGTAATTTAAGTTCAATGCTTAATATTATTAAAGGGTTGCCACTTTCTTATAGCAAAGACTTACAAGACGATAAACAAATAACATTTAATTCATACGACAATGTTTCTTTATGTATAAAAGTTATGAATGAAATTTTATCAAAATCTACATTCAACAAAACTAGAATGAAAGAGTTGATTGATAATTCAAATGCAACCGCTACCGATTTGGCTAATTGGTTGGTTCAAAATCTTAGATATTCATTTAGAGATGCTTATGTTGTTACAGGAAAGATTGTTTCTTATTGTTCAAAACAAGATAGAAACATAGATTCATTATCTCTTGGTGAATTAAAAAAATTTGACAAAAATATAACAGCTGACGCAAAAAAAGTGCTATCAGCTACTAACAGTGTTAAATCAAAATCAAGTTTTGGGGGTACGGCTCCTGAAATTACTAAAAAAATTATAAAACTTGTTATAAAAAAATACTTATGATGATCAGATTAATATTATTATCATTTTTGTTGTTTACTTTTAGCTGTGGTAAAGTTGGTCCTTTAAGTTTGCCAGAAGATCAAGTAGACAAATCCGTAATTACATATCCATGTGATGAAGCATGTTTAGAGAAATTAGAAGAAGAGAAAAAACGTCAACAATCCGTTATTATAAATACTGAATAAATGTTAACTTATAAAAATAACGACCCATATATTGAGGGTACTTCTTTATATGACTTAGTTAAAGTTTGTCAGACACCTTTTTATGTGTATTCACAACAAAAAATTATAAATCAAGTAAATAAAACTAAAGAAATTTTAGGTAACAATATTTTTTATTCAATTAAATCTAATTCAAATCAAGCTATTTTGAAATTAATGAACTCGTTAGATATTGGAGCAGATGTAGTGTCAGTTGGTGAATTAAAAAGGGCCTTGGAAGCTGGTTTCGATCCAAAAAAAATAATTTTTGAAGGTGTTGGAAAATCTGAACAAGACTTACTCTATGCTATGCATAAAAACATACGTTTAATTAATACTGAATCTTTAGAAGAAATAAAACTACTCGATAATTTAGCAAATGAAAAAAATAAAAACGTTGATATTGGTGTTAGGCTTAATCCAGATGTTGATGGTGAGACTTTAAGTAAAATTTCAACAGGAAAAAAAACTGATAAGTTTGGTATTGAATTTGAAAATTTAGATAAAATTATTAATTTAGTTAAAAGTTGTAAAAATTTAAATTTAATTGGTATTAGTTGTCATATTGGAAGTCAAATTAGTAAAATTGAGGCATATAAAAATACGTTTTCTCAAATGAAAATGGCTGCAAATAAGTTTATTGAATCAGGTATTAATATCAAGCATGTAGATTTGGGTGGAGGTTTTCATGTTAAATATGAAGAATCTGATCCTGACTTTAATATTGAGATGGTAAAAGAAGAACTTGATAATTGTTTTACGCAAACAAACTATGAATTATCATTTGAGCCTGGTAGGTATTTAATTGCTGAGGCTGGATTTACAGTCACTTCTATTGTTACAATTAAAAATAATGGAGGTATAAATTATTTAATTGTTGATGCAGGAATGAATACATTGATACGTCCAGCCATGTATGGTGCATATCATGAAATATTAGCGATTGATGTAAAATCAGAGGAATTTATAGATTATTCTATTGCTGGCCCAATTTGTGAAAGTTCAGATGTTTTTTTAAAAAATATTAAATTGGCTAAACAAAAAATTGGCAATCTACTGGTTATAAAAAATACAGGAGCTTATGGAAAAGTAATGTCTTCAAATTATAACTCAAGGCCACTGCCCTCTGAAATTTTAGTAAACAATGATAATTATGCAATTATTTATTCTCCAGAAAAAATTGAGAAAATAATTGAAGCTGATATTATTCCTAGCTGGTTGTAACTAATTTAAAGTATTGTGTATAATTTTAGCTAAGTCTGAAATTATCAAATTTAAATTAAAGAAAAATTCCCTAATATAGAAATCAATAATAATAAAAGTATTTACACCGTAGGATCGATAAATCCATATTGCTAAAATTACAACTATAGCTAGAGCAATTACTATCGTTGAATTAATAACACTTGGTTTTTCTTGTCTTACAACTGTACTTGGTAAATTTCTGACTGGATCTTTTTCTAATTTTTCTTTTTGGTTATTATTTTTTATATTTTGATCTAATTCTTCTTTTTTTGTAGATGGGACTGATGATGTAATGTCAGTATCATCTAATTCTTGAAACCATTGATGATTACAATTTGCGCATTCAACCATTCTACCATTTGGTTTAAGATCTGCAGAATTTACTAAATACTTGAATTCACAATTAGAGCAAACAATGAACATAAATTATATATAGATCAGTCAGGCTAGTATATAAAACAAAATCATTAAGTATGTTAATTTTAAAAAGTATAATATTTTATATTTCATTGGTTATATGGACTGTGTTGATGGGTATTGTATGTTTACCTTTTCTCTTATTACCAAGTTATTTACTTAAATATCCAACAAAACTTTGGATACGTATTATTTTTGTTTTTCTTAATCTTATATGTAATATTAAACATAAAATTGAGGGTTTAGAAAATATTCCAAATGAAAGTGTCTTAATTACCTCTAAACATCAGTCCGCATTTGAGACACTTGCACTCTATTACTATTTAAAAGATTGTTTCTTTATCCATAAAAGAGAGCTTTTCTTTATACCAATTTTTGGACAATATTTATTCAAGTCTAATATGGTTGCAATTAATAGAGATGGTGGAACAAAAGCTATGAGAGATATGTTACAAAAAGTTCAATCAAAATTATCTTTTGGATCTTCAATTATTATTTTCCCCGAGGGAACAAGAAAGCTGCCTGGGAGCAAACCTGATTATAAGACAGGTTTTATTGGAATTTATAATCATACGAAAAGAAAAATCCTTCCTGTAGCTTTAAATTCAGGTTTATGTTGGCCAAAACAATCATGGGTATTAGAAAAAGGATTAATTACTATAAAATTTTTACCGACGATTGATGAAGGTTTAGATAAAAAAGTTTTATTAAACGAAGTTCAAAATAGAATAGAAACTGCTTCAAATTTATTATTGGATAACTAATTCTTTTCTGTGGGATCAAAAGTTCCTGCTTGACCAATCTCTTCAATAATTTTTCTAATTTCTTTTGATTTTATAAATTTTTCTTCCAAATATTTTAAATCATTATTTCTTATTGCTTTTTGATAAGTAAGTAGATCTTCACTGAAACGACCAAGCATTTCTAAAACGGCTTCTTTATTTTTTTCATAAACATCACGCCACATTACTGGATCACTACCTGCCAATCTTGTGAAATCTCTAAAACCTGCAGCTGAATACTTAATTACTTCATCTTTCATTTGAGATTCAAGCTCTGTTGCAGTTCCTACGACAGAATATGCAATGAGTTGTGGAATATGAGATGTCATAGCTAGTACTCTGTCATGACGTTTAGGTTCCATGATTTCTATATTCATTCCAAATGACTCCCAAATATCTGAAATTGATCTTGTTATCTCACTCTGAGTTTCTATTGGAGTCAAAATACAATACCTATTTTCAAACAGCTTTGCGAAACCAAATTCTGGTCCGCTTTTCTCTAATCCAGCAATAGGGTGAGCAGGAACAAATAAAATTTTTTTATTATTAATTGATTCTTTAAAATCTTCTATAACACTTACTTTTGTTGAACCAACATCTGTTACTAGTGTTGTTTCAGTAACATAGCTATTCAATTGCTTAAATATATCCCTATATGAGCTCAAAGGCGTACAAATAAAAATAATATCAAATTGTTGATTATATTTATTTAAATCACTCTCTATTGCATCCACAAGATTTAAATTTTTTGAAATATTTATTACCTCACTATCTCTATCAATAGCAAAAATTTTTTTTGATATTTGTTTTTCCTTGATTGCCCTCGCTATGGATGATCCAATTAATCCCATACCAATGACCAGAGCTGAATCATAAGTTATTTTAGACATTAAATTTCTTCAAACTTTCAACTGTCAAATCCATTTCTTCTTTTGTACCAATACTAATTCTCAAAAAATTGGGCAGATTATAACTATTTAAATGCCTTATAATAATGCCATCATTCATAAGATGATTACTAATTTTCTCAGCTTCTTCTTCTGAAGTTTCAATTAAAGTAAAATTACCTTCAGTTTGTCTGGTTTTAATATTTAGGAGTTTGAGCTCTTTTTCAAACCAATCTTTAATTTCAGAATTTAATTTAACAGAGTTTTCAATATGTTCTTTATCCTCCAAAGCTTTAATTGCAAGAGACTGTGAAATAGTTGTCGTATTAAAAGGAGGTTTTATTTTATTAATTATATCAGCTATTTTTTGACTGGTATAACACCAGCCTACTCTTAAAGCTGCGAGTCCATATGTTTTTGAAAATGTTCTTGTTAAAATAATATTCTCATATTCATCCGTTAAACTAAATCCTTTATCATAATCGTCTTTTTGCACATATTCGACATATGCCCCGTCTATAACAACTATAATATTTTTAGAAATACTATTCATTAATTTAACAAGTTGGTCTCTAGACAAATAAGTTCCAGTTGGATTATTAGGTGATGCAATATAAATTACTTTAGTAGCGTCATTTGTTTGATCTATGAGATTTTCAATATTTAAATTGAAATTTACATCTTCCTTAATTTTTTTTGGAACTGCACCAACTACTTTGCTCACAATTGAATACATCTCAAAGCCGTGGTTTGCGTGGAGAATTTCATCGCCATCTTGACAAAATGCCAAAGCTGCAAATAATAAAACTTCATCTGAGCCAGAGCCAAGAATAATTCTATTACTATCAATAGAAAAATTTTTAGCTATTGCTTCTCTTAATGATGATCCATCAATTTCTGGGTATCTATGTAAATCATGATTAATATTTTTTGTTTCTAACAATTCAATTACTTTCGGTGAAGCACCATAGGGATTTTCATTTGAAGAAAGTTTGATAACTCTTTTATTGTTATTTAACTTTGCCTTACCACCTTTATAAACATTAATGTTTTCTATAGATCTTTTTGATTGAATATTTTCTTTAGTTAACTTCTGAAGTTTTTCAGAAGATTGAAAAATTTCTCTCCAAAGTCTAACAATGGTATCTTTCGGATAAGATCCTGTAAATTTAGAGCTTAATCTGTCGAGAATTTTTTGTTCTCTATCTAGATCAACAACAGAATTATCTTTTTTGTGTTTTCCTATTTCTAAAACAATTTTAGATCGATTAGATAATAAAGATAAAATTTCATCGTCAATGTTATTAATTTTGCTTCTTAAATTGTCTAATTCTTTATTTTTCATAATTTTGGACGTTTCTTTACAAACTATCTTACGATAAATCAAAATAAAGTAGTATTTAATTTAAAAAATGACGATTTATTGACTTAGAAAGATATATAAATATAAGACCGATTATCACCGATTTGAGACAGCTTGCGGGTGGAGCAATAATCAGCTAAAGCGTTTACACTCCTCCTTCATTCTTTCAAATAGTGTTAGACTAAAAAGATATGAAAACAAAATTTACTACTGACACAAAACTTGAAAGCGAAATAGCCTATTTCGAGAATATTAATTTAAAACTAGAATCAGGAGATATAATAGATAGTTTTAAACTAGCATTCAAAACATATGGCAAATTAAATGCTGATAAAACTAATGCTATTCTTGTTTGCCATGCTTTAACTGGAGATCAATATGTTGCTGGGAATAATCCCATTACTGGGAGAGAAGGTTGGTGGTCTAGAATGGTTGGGCCTAATAAACCAATTGATACAAACAAATTTTTTGTAATTTGCTCAAATGTACTTGGCGGTTGTGCTGGATCAACTGGCCCTAAAGAGTTACAAAATGGAAGTGATGTTGCATATGGTGGTAATTTTCCTTCCGTAACAATAAAAGATATGGTGAAGGCTCAATCTTTATTGATTGAAAGTTTAAATATAGAGAAGTTATTTTCTGTCATCGGTGGTTCGATGGGAGCAATGCAAACACTTCAATGGGCAATCGATTTTCCAGATAAAATTTTAAATATAATACATATTGCAGGTGCTTTAAAACATTCAGCTCAAAATATTGCATTTCATGAAGTTGGGCGACAGGCAATAATGACTGATCCTATTTGGAAAAATGGAAAGTACTTTGAAAATAATGAAGTGCCTGAAAGAGGTCTGTCAGTAGCAAGAATGATTGCGCATATCACATATTTATCCGAAAATGCGATGCATAGAAAATTTGGAAGAAAACTTCAATCAAGAGATATTATTTCTTTTGGATTTGATGCTGATTTTCAAGTTGAGAGTTATCTGAGATATCAAGGTAAATCATTTGTTGAAAGATTTGATGCAAATTCATATCTTTTTTTAACAAGGGCTATGGATTATTTTGATCATGATGAAACATTTAGAAAAAATATTGAGTTTAGTCATAATCCAAATAACCATTTAAAATATTTAATTGTCTCATTTACCTCGGATTGGTTATTCCCTACTATAGAAAGTAAAATGATTGTAAATCAATTAAATTCTCTATCAAGAGAAGTAAGCTTTCTAGAAATTGATACTGATAAAGGACATGATAGTTTTTTATTAGAGGAACCGCAGTTAGATGATGTAATAAAAGGTTTCCTAACAAACAACTTTGTGAAGATAGATGAATAAAATTAATAGCATAAGAAAAGATTGGTCTCTTATTGAAACACTTATCGCAGAAGACAGAAAAATCCTAGATATTGGATGTGGTGATGGCGGTCTTATGGAACAATTAGAAAATAATCGTAATGCGATAACTCATGGCATTGAATTAAATAGAGATCTAGCTGCAAATGCTATCGCAAGAGGTTTCAATGTTGTACATGGAAATGCCGAATTGGATTTGTCCCAATATTCAAATAATAGTTTTGATTATGTAATTTTAAGTCAAACTTTACAAGCAATGATGAAGCCTAAAGATATTCTGTCTGAATTATTAAGAATAGGATCAAAAGCAATAGTTTCTTTTCCTAACTTTGGACATTGGAAAATAAGATTGCAGCTTTTAATATCTGGAAAAATGCCAGTAACAGAAAGTTTACCTTATACATGGTATGACACACCTAACATTCATTTTTTTACAATTAAGGATTTTTTGAATTTGTGTAATGAAATGAATATTGTGATTGAAAAAAGTATTGGATTAACATCAAAAGGTAAGCAATTTGATATAAGTGAATCAATTACTGGAGTTAATTTTTTCACTCACGAAGCTATCTTTTTATTAAGTTATAAAAATTTTGAACCAATAAAAATTAAATCATCAAAAAAAGTTTTTGCGAAAAATTCTGTTATTGCAAATTAGTTATTAGATGAAAGTTGAAATTATAAATCAATTAAAAGACAACTACTCTTTTGTTTTATATAATGACACGCTTAAGAGTTGTGTTATAGATCCTGCTGACAGTAATCCTATATTAAATTTTGCTCTTGAAAACAATTTAACCATAGAAGATATATTTATTACACATCATCATAAAGATCATACATCAGGTGTAAAAGAAATACTTAATGCTTTTCCAGAAGTTAATATACACTCTCCCAGTGCTCAGATTGAAAATACAAGATTCGTTTTACGTGATGGAGATGAAGTCAACTCCTGCTTAAATACATTTAGAATAATAAAAACACCCGGGCATACATTAGATCATATAATTTACTATGATGAAAACAATGGTGTTTTATTTTGTGGTGATACACTGTTCAGACTTGGTTGTGGTCGTGTGTTCGAAGGAACATTAAATGAAATGTTTAACAGTTTAAAAAAAATCAATGAGTTAGGTAAAAATACAATTATTTATTGTGGTCATGAATACACAATAAGCAATTTAAATTTTCTTGAGAAAACACTCAAAAAAGAAAGTGCTTATTTGACAGTTAGAAACAAAATTAATGATGATTTAAATAATAAAGGAAAATCCGTACCTTTTTTATTAGAAGATGAAAAACAATATAACTTATTCCTGAATCAAAATTCAAAAATAGGTACTATAATTAAGAAAGAGCTAGGTTTTACAGACTTTGAATTATTTGCTTATTTGCGAAAAGCAAAGGATAGCTTTTAAGGTCTTTATTTCCAGTATTTACGCCATATTTTTAATTTGACTATTAGCATAGTTCACTATAAACCCCGCCATCTAAAGATATGTTAGCAATTTTCAAAACTGGTGGAAAGCAATACTCAGCAAGAGCTGGTCAGATACTTAAGGTAGAAAAACTTGAGGGATCCAAAGGTGATAAAGTGTCTATTACTGATGTATTAGCGATCAGTGATCAAAGCACAAATAGCTTAGGCGAGCCATTACTAAAAGATGCTTCAATTGAAGCAAAAATTGTTGATCAAATCAGAGATAAAAAAATAATAGTTTTTAAAAAAAGAAAAAGACAAAATTACAGACTAACACAAGGTCATAGACAATATCTAACTGTATTAAGAATAGAATCAATTTCTTATGGTGGAAAAAAATCCACTGCTGAACCTGAAACAAAAAAAGTTAAAAAAACTGAAACTAAAGTTACTAAAGAAAAAATTGAGTCTAAAGAGTTAAAAGTTGCAAAAAAGAAGACTGTTGCAAAAAAAGCAGTAAATAAAGCTTCACCTACTAAGAAAAAATCAGTAAAGAAAACTGTTAAAAAAACTGTTAAAACTAAAAAAGAAGATAAATAATGGCAACGAAAAAAGCAGGTGGTAGTTCTAGGAATGGAAGAGACTCGGCGGGTCGAAGACTTGGAGTTAAGAAATTTGGTGGTGAAAACGTAATAGCAGGAAACATTATTATTAGGCAAAGAGGTACAAAGTTTCATCCAGGTGATAATGTTGGCATAGGTAAAGATCACACAATATTTGCTACAATAAATGGAAAAGTAGCTTTTAAAAAAACAAGAGTAAGAACTTTTGTATCAGTTGTTCCCACAGAACAATAATCCCAATTAATTAAAAATTTATTATGAAATTTTTAGATCAAGCAAAAATATATATTGCATCTGGTAATGGTGGAGATGGCTGCGTTAGTTTTCGTAGGGAAAAATATATTGAGTTTGGTGGCCCTAATGGAGGCGATGGAGGCAAAGGTGGAAATATTATTTTTAAAGTAGATGATAATTTAAACACACTAATTGATTTTAGATACCAACAACATTTTAAAGCAAAAAAAGGTGAAAATGGAAGGGGAAAAAATCAAACAGGAGCGAATGGAAGCAACATGGTTATTAAAGTTCCACCTGGAACAGAAATTTACAATGAAGATAAAACGGTATTGCTAACTGATCTAACAAAAATTGATGAAGAATACATTTTATTAAAGGGTGGTAATGGCGGTTTAGGAAATAATCATTTTAAATCATCAGTTAACCAAGCTCCAAGAAAATTTACAAAAGGTGAATTAGGAGAAGAACGATGGATATGGTTATCACTAAAATTATTTGCAGATATAGGAGTAATAGGCTTACCTAATGCAGGTAAATCAACTCTGTTATCAACAATTTCTAATGCTAATCCAAAAATTGGGGATTATCCATTTACAACCTTACATCCTGTGCTTGGTACCGTGAAGCGCTTTGATAAAGAAATTATATTAGCAGATATCCCAGGGTTGATTGAAGGTGCGCATGAGGGAAAAGGTTTGGGAGATAAATTTTTAGCACATATTGAGAGATGTAAATATTTACTTCATTTGGTAGATATAAATGACGAAAATTGGTACGAAAACTATATCACAGTAAGAAACGAAATTTCAAAATATAGTGAAAAAGTATCCTCAAAAAAAGAAATAATTGTTTTAACCAAAGTTGATTTACTTAATGAAAATTTAGAGCAAAAAAAAATTAAGATCAATCAAAAGTTAAATTCTGATATTCTTTTTATATCAAGTTTTAATAATGAAGGTATAGATGATCTAATTGATTATTTATTCAAATATAATGAAATCACAAATGATTAAAAAATATAAAAAAATAGTTGTAAAAATTGGTTCAAATTCAATTGTTGATTCGAAAACAAAAAAGATCAAATCTAAGTGGTTAGATAATTTATGTAAAGACATTGCGGAATTGAATAAAACAAAAAAAATTGTGATTGTATGTTCTGGAGCTATTGCTTTAGGTGCGAAAAGTATTTCAAATACAAATTTAAGAAAATTAGAAGATAAACAGGCAGCAGCTTCAGTTGGTCAAATTGAATTAGCCCATCAATGGCGAAATAAACTAGGAAAATACAAGATAGGTGTTTCTCAAATTTTATTAACATTAGAAGATAGCGAAGAAAGGCGACGATATTTAAATGCTAGAAATACAATATCATCATTACAAAGTAAAAACATAATCCCAATCATTAATGAAAATGACACTGTTGCTACTGAGGAAATTCGCTATGGTGATAATGATAGACTTGCAGCCCGAGTAGCACAAATGATTGAAGCTGATTTATTAATTTTATTAAGTGATGTTGATGGTTTATATCAAGGTAATCCAAAAAAAGATAAGGATGTCAAAAAAATTTCAGAGGTATTTAAAATTGATAAAAAAATTGAAGAACTTGGTAATTATCAATCTTCTGATTTAGGTAGTGGAGGAATGGCCACAAAAATTTTAGCAGCAAAGATATGTGCTGGAAACGGTTGTGCTACAATAATCACTAATAGTGATAAAAACAGACCAATCAGTAATATTAATAAGAAAAATTCAACAATTTTTTATCCCTTAACTTCTACCAATTCGTCCAAAAAGAAATGGTTATTAAATCATTTAAAACCATCAGGATCAGTTATTATTGATAGAGGGGCTCAAAATGCAATTTTGAAAAATAAAAGTCTTCTTCCTGCAGGTGTAATAGATATCAAGGGAAGGTTCAAAAGAGGTGATGTAATATCTATCTTAGTTGAGAATGGTCAGAAGGTAGCAATAGGTATATCTGCTTATGATTTTAATGATGCAAAAAAAATTATTGGAAAGAAAAGTAAAGAAATTTATAAAGTTTTAGGTTTCGAAGGAAGAGAGGAAGTGGTACATAAAGATAATTTAGTTAAGCTTTCTACATGAGTATTGAAAATAATATTATTGAATTAGGCAAAAAAGCAAAATCTGCCTCTCTAAATATGAAAGTCTGTAGCAGTGATCAAAAAAATCTTGCTTTAACAAAACTCACTAAAAATTTAGATAAAAATAGAAATAAAATTCTTGAAGCAAATAAAATAGATTTAGAAAATGGTGAAAAAAAATCTTTAGCTAAGCCTTTAATAAATAGACTTACATTAACTGAAAAATCTATTGATGGATTGATTACATCAATTGAAGATATAATCGAAATACCAGATCCAATTGGCATTACGTTAGAAGAATGGGAAAGACCTAATGGTTTAAAGTTTCGTAAAATTTCAACACCACTTGGTGTATTAGGGGTAATTTATGAATCCAGACCGAACGTCACTGTTGATGCTTCTTGTCTTTCCATAAAATCTGGTAATTGTATAATTTTAAGAGGTGGTAGTGATAGTTTTCATTCCTCTAAAGAATTGGTAAATAATATTACAAATGCTTTCACGGAAGCTGGCCTCCCAGAACATTGTGTCCAAATGATTAATACACCTGAAAGAGAAGCAGTTGATCATTTACTAAGCATGAGAGATTATGTTGACGTTATTATTCCTAGGGGTGGCAAAGGTTTGATTGAAAAAATTAATTCAGCAAGCAAAATACCCGTTATCAAACATTTAGACGGTATATGTCATGTGTATGTAGATAAAGATGCTGATTTAAGCATTGCTGAAAAAGTAGTTTTTAATAGTAAAATGAGACGTCCTGAAATTTGTGGTGCTGCAGAAACACTTTTAATTGATGAAAAAATTAAAGACGAAGCAATGAAAATATTAAAACCTCTAAAAGAAGTAAATTGTGAAATTCGAGGCGATGAATATATTCAGTCTTTAGATAGTGATTTTAAAACGGCAAGTGAAGAAGATTGGTCATTAGAATATTTAGATAAAATTTTATCAGTAAAAATTGTTTCAGGAGTTGATGAAGCGGTTAAGCATATAAATAATTATTCTTCTGGACATACGGAAAGTATAATTACACAAAGTGAAAAAACCTTTGAAAAATTTTATAATAAAATTGACAGCGCAATAATACTTAAAAATGCATCTACACAATTTGCAGATGGCGGTGAATTTGGTTTTGGTGCTGAGATAGGAATCTCAACAGACAAAATACATGTAAGAGGACCAGTGGGAACAAAACATTTAACTACATTTAAATATGTAGTTAATGGTAGTGGTCAGGAAAGACCTTAATTGAAAAAGATTGGACTTCTGGGAGGGTCTTTTGATCCGCCACATCGAGGGCATCTATTTATTTCAAATGAAGCTAAAAAAGTATTACATCTAGATGAAATTTGGTGGTTAGTTACACCTCAGAACCCTTTGAAGATTTCAAAACCTGCAACATACGAAGAAAGATTACAAAATTGTAAACAAATTACAAAAAATTTTCCTATAAAAATATTAGAAGTAGAAAAAAAAATTAAATCTCAATACTCTTATCAAACAATTAAATTTCTAATTCAATATTATAAAAATATTAAATTTTTTTGGTTAATGGGTGCAGACAATTTAGTTAATTTCCACGAATGGGAAAAATGGCAATCAATTTTTCATATTATCTCTATTGTTATTTTTAGAAGACATGGATATAATACGAATGCTTTGAAAAGTGTTGCAGCAAAAAAATTTATTCATCACAAATATATAGCTCAAGACATAGAACATGTTTCAAAAAAAATTCCTGCATGGACTTTGATTCAAAATAAAGAAATTAAAATTTCATCATCTGAAATTAGAAATCAAAGAAATAAATTAAGAGGCAAATATTAATAAAATTACTTCATTAACAGAAAATATTGTATCAATACTAAGTGATGCAAAAGCTGAAGATATAAAAGTTATTGATTTATCTAATAAATCATCCGTTGCTGATGCCTTTGTGATTGCTACCTGTAGATCAACTAGACATTCAGATGCTACAGCAGATGAAATGGTAAAAAAATTAAAAAGAGCAGGTATAAAATGTCCGAATCCTGAAGGAAGACCTCAATGTGACTGGATAATTGTTGATGCAGGTGAGATCATTGTTCATTTGTTTCGACAAGAAATTAGAGAATTATATGCATTAGAAAAATTATGGGAAGTAAGCTTTGATTCTTCACAAACTAAACTAGCTTAAAATATATGATAATTTCAAAAAATGTATTTTTAAAAGTAATACTACTGTTCACCCTCATTACACTTCTTGCACCTAAAACATATGGATCTTCTTCAGATGAAGAAAAATATAAATATTTAGATCTATTTGGACAAGTATTTGATAGGGTAAGATCTTCCTATGTGGAAGAGGTAACGGATCAAGAATTAATTGAAAAAGCGATTGATGGAATGTTGTCAGGTTTAGATCCTCATTCTGGTTTTATGAATGAAGAAGTATTTCAAGAAATGCAAATGGATACTGAGGGTAAATTTGGTGGATTAGGTATTGAAATTACCATGGAGGAAGGTTTTGTAAAAGTTATAGCACCTATAGAAGACACACCGGCATATGATGCTGGAGTTCTTGCAGGTGATTATATTATTCAAATAGACGAAACACCTGTTTTTGGTCTAACTCTAAATGAAGCTGTTGAATTAATGAGAGGCAAAAAAGGTGAGCCAATAGTAATTACTATTTCAAGAGCAAATACTGAACCCTTTGAGATTGAAATTATCAGAGATTATATCAAAATTAGATCAGTTAAAAGTGAAGTGCTTAACAATATTGGATACTTAAGAATAACATCTTTTAATGAACAAACAGAAAGTGGTCTTCTAAATGCTATAAAAAAGATTGAACAAGAAAATAAAATAAAAGGTTACGTTTTAGATGTACGGTCAAACCCAGGCGGTCTTCTTACACAAGCAGTTAAGGTAACGGATATATTCTTGGAAAGAGGAGAAATTGTTTCAACAAGAGGTAGAGATAAAAAAGACATAAGAAGATATCGTGCAAAAAAATCTGATAGAACTAATGGAAAACCACTTGTTGTAATTATTGATGGTGGTTCTGCATCAGCTTCTGAAATTGTTGCAGGCGCACTTCAAGATCATAAAAGAGCAATCATTATAGGTACACAATCTTTTGGAAAGGGTTCAGTTCAAACAATAATTCCTTTTCAAGTTTCAAATAGTGATAATCTAACTGGTATAAGATTAACTACCGCCAGATATTATACTCCTTCAGGTGAATCAATCCAAGGTAAGGGGATCGTACCAGATATAATCATTGAACAAGGAGAATTTGAATCTTTTGATTATAAAAGATTTTCTGAGTCAGATCTAAAAGACTCTCTTGATAAAAATAATGAAGAAGATGTAGAAGAAAATGCAGATAATGAATTAAGTGAATTTGAAAAACGTTTAGAGATTGATTATCAACTTCGAAGAGCCTTTGATCTTGTGCAAGGTGTAAGTCTCTTTAATGAAACTCAAGAATAATAATGCAAAAAAAATATAGAAAATGTGTGGGAATGATGATTCTCAATGCAAGAAATCAAATTTTAGTTGGTCGAAGATTAGATCATCCAAGTGGATATTGGCAAATGCCTCAAGGTGGTATCGATGAAAATGAAAATCCTGAAGAAGCAGTTTGGAGAGAAATGATGGAAGAGATTGGTACGAATAATGCATCTTTGATTAATTCATCTCAAGAATGGATCTCTTATGACATACCTACAGAAACACTCAATACATTACCTTGGGGTGATAAATACATAGGTCAAATTCAAAAGTGGTTTTTATTTCGTTTTACAGGAATTGATAACGACATAAATGTAGGAACAGAAAATCCTGAGTTTAGTGAATGGAAATGGATGGACTATGATGAAATTAGCCAAAACGCAGTACCATTTAAAAGAAATGTTTATATAAAAATTCAAAAAGAATTTAGAAGGAATTTAGTTAAAGTTTAATTTAGAAAGAAATTAAATTTTATCGTAATAATTTACATTTATTGCTTCTAATTTTGCTTTAGCTACAGATAGTTGTTCCTCTGATTCTTTACCTTCTTTGTTTTCTAATTCTTGTATTTCTTTTTCAATTGATGTTTTTTCTAAAGAATTAACTTCAACAACACTTTCTGCAAGAACAATACATTTTTCTGGATTGATTTCTGCAAAACCACCAGAAACAAAAAAGGATTTAATTAAATTTTTATCTTCACTGTATACCATAACTCTTCCTGGTCTAAGAGAGGACATGACCTTACTATGTCCTGGTAAAATACCTAAGTCGCCATCTTTACCAGGGACAATTATAGTACCAACTTCATCATTGAAGACAAGGTTTTCTGGAGAAACTAAATCAAAAGAAATTGTTGCCATTATGCGGCTTCAGCTTCTAATTTTTTAGCTTTTTCAATTGCTTCATCTATGCCACCTACCATATAAAATGCAGCTTCTGGCATATGATCATATTCTCCTTTTACCAGTCCATCAAAACTCTTAATGGTATCTTCAAGATCAACATATTTACCTGGTGAACCTGTGAAAACTTCTGCTACGAAAAATGGTTGGCTCAAAAACTTTTCTATTTTTCTTGCTCTAGCAACTGTTAGCTTATCTTCTTCTGAAAGTTCATCCATTCCTAAAATAGCAATAATATCTTGAAGACTTTTATATGTTTGTAAGACTCTCTGCACTTCTCTGGCTACTCTGTAATGGTCATCACCAACAACTTGTGGGTCTAAAATTCTTGAAGTAGAATCTAGTGGGTCAACTGCTGGATATATTCCTTTTTCAGAAATGGCCCTATTTAAAACTGTTGTTGCATCCAAGTGTGAGAAAGATGTAGCAGGTGCGGGATCCGTTAGGTCATCCGCAGGAACATAGATTGCTTGCACTGATGTGATTGATCCTTTTTTTGTAGTTGTAATTCGCTCTTGCAGGGCACCCATATCAGTTGCAAGTGTTGGTTGATATCCAACTGCAGATGGAATACGTCCTAGAAGAGCTGACACTTCAGATCCAGCTTGAGTAAATCTAAAGATATTATCTACAAAAAATAAAACGTCCTGTCCTTCTTCATCTCTAAAATATTCTGCTTGGGTTAATCCTGATAGAGCAACTCTTGCTCTTGCTCCTGGTGGTTCGTTCATCTGACCATAAACAAGTGCAACTTTTGAGTCCTTACCTTTTAGATCAATAATTCCTGACTCAATCATTTCGTGGTACAAGTCATTACCCTCACGAGTTCGTTCACCTACACCAGCAAATACAGAATATCCTCCATGAGCCTTGGCGATGTTATTAATTAATTCCATAATTAAAACTGTCTTACCAACTCCAGCTCCACCAAATAATCCAATCTTACCACCTCTTGCATAAGGTGCTAGTAGATCAACTACTTTAATTCCTGTTACTAGAACTTCGGTTTCTGTAGATTGATCAACAAACTCTGGTGCTGGTCTATGAATAGGATAAGATTTACTCGTTCCAATATCGCCTCTTTCGTCAACTGGCTCTCCTACAACATTCATAATTCTACCTAAAGTTTCCGGGCCTACAGGCATTGAAATAGGGGCACCTGTATCAGTAGCTGTTTGACCTCTAACTAGTCCATCTGTTGTATCCATAGCAATTGTACGAACAGCATTTTCTCCTAAATGCTGAGCAACCTCTAGCATTAATCTTGTTCCGTTGTTGTCAACTTCTAGAGCGTTCATGATTGCAGGAAGTTCACCATCGAACTCTACATCAACAACAGCTCCGAGAACTTGTGATATTTTTCCAGTTAAATTGTTAGCCATATATCCCCCTTTATATTGATTCAGCTCCAGAAATAATCTCTATTAATTCTTTTGTAATGAACGCTTGTCGCGTTCTATTATACTTTAACGTTAAACTATCTATCATTTCACCTGCATTTCGGGTTGCGTTGTCCATTGCGGCCATTCTTGCCCCCTGTTCCCCTGCATCACTTTCTAAAAGTACTTTAAATATTTGAATAGAAACATTTTTTGGAAGTAAATCCTTTAAAATTGTTTCTTCATCAGGCTCATAATCATAAATTGCATTTGAAGAATTTTCTTTTTCTTCTTCCTTTTCAGAATTTGAAACGTCTAATGGTATTAATTGTTGTTGTGTTACTTCTTGCGAAATAGCTGATTTAAATTTGTTAAAAACTAATATGCATTTATCAAACTTGCCATCAAAGTATAATTCTTGAAGCTGATTAGAAATGTTTAATGCAGACTCGTAACCAGTACTTGAAACATTTAAGTCGACAAAACTCTCTATAATTTGATCCTTCATTACCCTATTAAAAAAATCTCTACTTTTTTTCCCAACTGGCATTAGTTGAACTTTTTTTCCATTACCCTCAAGTGATTTAACTAACTTAAAAGTTTCTCTATTTATGCTGCTGTTAAATCCACCACATAAACCTCTATCAGCGCTTACTGGAACTACGACATAATTCTGATCATTGCCAGTGCCTGTTAAGAGTTTAATTATACCTTCCCCAGATGCGGCAGATGATGCAAGAGAGGAAAGCATCTCCTCTAGTCTTGATGAATATGGTCTTGCCGCTTCAGCTTTTTCTTGTGATCTACGTAACTTACTTGCAGCAACCATTTTCATTGCTGATGTAATTTTTTTTGTAGACCCAACTGAATTGATCTGAGTTTTGATATCTTTTAAACTTGGCATAGATTAGTTACTTGCAAACTTTCCAACCAAATCATCTAAGATTGATTTTAATTTATCATCATTATCTTTAGATAATTCTTTTTCATTGGCAATTGCATCTAATAAATCACTATGCTTAGCTCTAATCTCATTTAATACTTCCGTTTCAAACTTGACTACATCGCCTACTGCAACTTTATCAAGATATCCGCGTACACCTGCATAAATTGATACGACTTGCTCTGAAACGGTTAGTGGTGAATATTGACCTTGTTTTAAAATTTCAACTAGTCTTGCACCACGATCAAGTAATTGTTTTGTTGAAGCATCTAAGTCTGATGCAAACTGTGCAAAAGCAGCCATTTCACGATATTGAGCTAATTCTAGTTTTACGGGACCAGCAATTTTTTTCATTGCTTTTGTTTGCGCAGCAGAACCAACACGGCTTACAGAAAGACCAACGTTAATCGCAGGACGAATACCAGCAAAAAATAAGTTTGTTTCTAAAAATATTTGTCCATCCGTAATGGAAATAACATTTGTTGGAATGTAAGCAGATAAGTCTCCAGCTTGAGTCTCAATAATTGGAAGAGCGGTTAAACTTCCACCACCGTGTTCATCACTCATTTTTGCGGCTCTTTCTAAAAGACGACTATGAATGTAAAATACATCTCCAGGATATGCTTCACGTCCAGGAGGTCTTCTTAAAAGAAGCGACATCTGTCTGTAAGCAACAGCTTGCTTTGATAAATCATCATAAACAATTAATGCATGCATACCATTATCTCTAAAATATTCACCCATTGTACAACCAGTATAAGCAGATAAAAATTGCAAAGGTGCAGGCTCTGATGCAGTTGCAGATACAACAATTGTATATTCCATTGCACCATTATCTTCTAGCGTTTTTACAATTTGAGCAACTGTTGATCTTTTCTGACCAATCGCAACATAGATACAATATAACTTTTCTTTTTCATTGTCTGATTGATTTACAGATTTTTGATTTAAAATTGTATCAATGGCAACAGCAGTTTTACCTGTTTGTCTATCACCAATTATTAATTCACGTTGTCCCCTTCCAACTGGAACAAGAGCATCAAGAGCTTTAATACCTGTCTGCATTGGTTCGGATACACTTTGACGAGGAATAATGCCTGGAGCTTTTAATTCAATTCTTCTCTTTTCAGATGATTGAATAGGACCTTTACCATCAATAGGATTTCCTAAACCATCAACAACACGTCCTAACAATTCTTTTCCAACAGGAACGTCAACAATTTCTCCTGTACGTTTAACTGTGTCACCTTCTTTAATTCCAGTATCGTCACCGAAGATTGAAACACCAACGTTATCCATTTCAAGGTTGAGGGCCATACCTTTAATGCCGCCTGGGAATTCTACCATCTCTCCAGCTTGTACTTGATCAAGACCATACACACGTGCAATTCCATCTCCAACACTTAGTACTGTTCCAACCTCAGCAACATCCGCTTTAGTTTCAAAATTAGCTATTTGGTCTTTAATTACAGACGATATTTCTGCAGCTTTAATTTCCATTATGCCCCCTTCATTGCAATTTTAAGTTTATTAATTTTATTCGCTATAGATGTATCAATCATTTTGGAACCAACCTTAACAATTAAACCACCAATAATGTCTTCATCGACATCAAAATTTAAAGATAATTTTTCACCTAAAGATTTTTTAAGTTGATTTGTAATATTATTTTTTTCATCATCAGATAATATGTTTGCTGATGTTATATCAGCAGTAATATCACCTCTTTTTTCGGAGTTTATTTTTTTAAATTGTAAAATAATAGAAGCGATATTTGAAATTCTTTTATTGTTATCAAGAACTTTTAAAAAAGTTGTCGTAAGATTATGTAAATTTGCTTCAGAAAATAATTTTAATAAAATATTAAGTTTCTCATCAGAATTTACTAATGGACTTTTAATAACCTGTCTTAATTCTGAACTTTCTTTCAATGCTTTATTCACTAATTCAAAATCTTTTAGAATATCATCAATGCATTTTTTTTCAGAAGCAAGATCATAGAGAGCAGCTCCATACCTTTCCGATATAAGATCTCCAGATAATGTATTAGATGCCATAAATTAAGTTCATAAGAAGTTTAGAGATAGGCTATTAACACATCAGAAAAAGTAGGTAAACTGTCAGTTTGTGCGTCAAATGAGTTAAATCGAAGATATTTTTAAAATTGTGGGTAAATTACATAAATGAGTAGGGATCGACATCAATAATTAACTTTACAGAAGAAGGTAATTTAGTCTTTTCTACAATTTTTTTTGTGAATTTATTCAGATTTTTTCTACTATTGCTCTTCAATAATATTCTGTATCGATATTGTCCTCTAAGTAAAAAAATTGGAGCTTCAACTGGACCTAAAATTTTAATATTTTCACTATTTTGATCTTGTTGAGCCAGTCTTGAAGCTTGTTTAAGAACTAAAGCTTTTGTATGACTAGAAAGAATTATTGAAGTCATAAAACCAAAAGGCGGAATATTAAAATTCTTTCTCTCTTCTAAAGCTCTTTCAATAAAAGCTTCTCTTTCTCGCAGCTGAATCGACTTAATTATTTCTTGATCTGGAAAATATGTTTGAAGAAAAACTTTACCAATTTTTTTTCCTCTACCAGCTCTTCCTCCAACTTGCTGAAGTAGGTTAAAAGTTTTTTCTATAGCTCTAGGATCACCGCCAAATAAACCTGCGTCCGCATCAACAATTCCTACTAATGACAAATTTGGAAAATCATATCCTTTTGCCATAATTTGTGTGGCTACAATTATATCTATATCTTTGTTGTTTATATCAGTAATAAATTTTTTAATTTTGTTTGGTGTGTTAACGTTGTCACTAGACATGATAGAAATATTTTTCCCAGGAAAAAATTCTTTTAGCTCCTCTGCAACTCTCTCAACACCAGGACCAACAAATTTTATACTATCTTTTTCATTACATTGAGGACAATCTAAATTTAATTTTTTTATAGTTCCGCATTGATGGCATAAGAAAACTTTTTTGTGTTGATGCATAACCATCCATGATGAACATTGATCGCATTCATATCTGAACCCACAACTATTACACAAGGTTAATGGTGAGTATCCTCTACGATTTAAAAAAATAAGGGTTTGTTCTTTATTTTCTAAGCACTGAGAAATAGAATCTATAATTGATTGTGATATCCATTTATCTTTATCAAGTTTATTTTTATTTAAATCAATTATAGAAATTTCAGGTAATGGAGTTCCAGAAAATTGTTTTGATAAATAGACTTGATCATATTTTTTAATTTTAACATTATTTATTGTTTCTAAAGACGGCGTTGCCGAAGCTAATAATATAAAATTTTTTTCAATTTTAGCTCTTACAACTGCAAGATCTCTTGCTTGGTAACGTATATTGTCCTCTTGTTTATAACTAGAATCATGTTCTTCATCGACAACAATTAATCCTAAATTTGTAAAAGGAAGAAATAAACTTGAACGAGCACCAATAACAATAACTGGATCACCTGAGTAACATTGATGCCAAATTTTTTGCCTATTTTTTTTTGTAATTTTAGAATGCCACAAACATACTTCCATTCCAAAACGCTTCTTTACTCTTGTCTCTAATTGTGGTGTTAGGCTAATTTCTGGAACCATTATTAATATTTGTTTTTTTTCTTTTAAAAATTTATCTATTATTTCAAAATATACTTCAGTTTTCCCAGAGCCTGTTACACCTTCTAATAAAACAGGTTTGTTTGATTTTTTAAATGATTGGGTTATTTCTTTAAATGAATTTGCTTGTTCTTCATTTAAGGATACTAAAGATGGTTCAGAATTATTGTTTCTATCTAATTTTTCTTTATCAAATTCTACTATATCATTGTTAATAAGAAATAGTTTTAAGACTGCGCCTAGTGGAGCTAAAGTATAACTTGCGATCCAATTTATAAAATCGACTGATGAATTCTGAAGGATAAGATCATTACAAATTTTTGTAACCTCTTTAATTTCGTATCCAGGATTTTTAACATTCTTCTTCCAAATAATTCCAGCTTCTATTTTTTTTCCAAATGGAACTAAGACTACTTGACCAATTTCAAGTTGCTCATTTGTTGAAGAATAAGTGAAAACTTTGTCGAAAGGTCTTGTTACTACTACATCGTACAACATTATATTTATGTTTTTTTTATATGTTAACTTTCTAAATAACTTGTATATGGTATACAACAAACAATGAAATTTTTTATAGACACTGCTGATATACCTGAGATTGAAAAGTTAATCCCTAGTGGATTAATAGACGGTGTTACGACAAACCCATCTCTAATTGCAAAAAGTGGTAAAGATATGGGAGAAACAATTAAAACTATTTGTTCCATAGTATCTGGTCCAGTAAGTGCAGAGGTGACGGCAACTGAATATAACAAAATGCTTGAAGAAGGTGAGTACTTAGCATCATTGGCTAAGAATGTTGCTGTAAAAGTTCCTCTCACACCTGCTGGTCTTCAAACGTGCAAAGCTCTTAGAGAAAAAGATATTATGGTAAATGTAACATTATGTTTTAGTGCTGCTCAAGCATTACTAGCCGCTAAAGTTGGAGCAACATTTATTTCTCCTTTTGTGGGAAGGCTCGATGACATTGGTGAAAAAGGAATGGATCTGATTTCAGATATAGTAATAATGTATGAAAATTATGGATTTGATACGGAAGTGTTAGTTGCTTCGGTAAGAAACACTCAACATTTAATTGATGCAGCTGTAATTGGTGCACATGTTTCAACCCTACCACCTAAGGTTATTCATGAATTATATAAACATCCTCTCACAGATAAGGGACTTAAAGCATTTCTAGATGATTGGGCAAAAACAGGACAACAAATTTTGCCAAAATAATAATCATGGCAAATGACGATGAAATTAGAGAAAAAGAAATAATAAATTTTTTAAAAAAAAATAAAAATTTTTTTATTAAAAATTCAGAATTAGTTAATGAACTAAATTTTCCAACCATAGATAATAGTTCAGATAAGGTTGTTGATTTAGAAGCTTATAGATATAAAAAAATATCTCAACAAAATATAGATCTACAAAATCAAATGACAAAAATACTGCTAGCAGGGAAAAGTCATTTAAATGCTCAAAAAAGAATTCTTAAATCTACAATTAGAATTCTAAATGTAAAAAGTTTACAAAAATTAATAAGCTTAATCAAAAATGATCTTAAAACAATTTTAGGTTGTGATGAAATGAATTGTTTTGTTACAAATGAAAATATTAGATCAGAAAACTTATCACAACTGGATATTAAAATTGCAAATAGTTATTTTAAAAACAAAATGGTTACAAATTTAAATCAAAATCCTAAAGGTTTACTTTTATTTTTTCCTAATAAATCAACAACGATAAAATCATATATTTTATTAAAAGTTAAATTTCGTGAAGATAGTCTAATATTGGCTATGGGATCAAAAGATAAAAATAAATTCACAGTTGATATGCAAACTGATCTTGTTGAGTACTTAATTAAAATTATAGAAGTAAATTTATTAAGTATTAAATGAAAGGAAGGTAAAATGAAAGGTTATAGATTTATTACGGATGATGACACTGTTGATTTTTGCCAAAGAGTAACAGAGGCACTCTCTAATGGATGGAAATTACATGGTGAACCAAAAATGACTTTTGATCATAAAAGAAAAGTTATGAGGTGCGGTCAAGCAGTTATAAAACAATCATCAAAAAAATACAAAAAAGGAATGGATCTAGCTAAAATTTAAATATGAATTGCTCTACCATCAACACTTAGAGCTGCTTCTTTTACAGCTTCACTAGTTGTTGGATGAGCATGACATACTCTAGCAATATCTTCTGCACTTCCACCAAATTCGATTGTCGTAACAATTTCTGCAATCAGTTGTCCGGCATCATGACCGATTATATGAGCGCCTAAAATTTCATCTGTTTTTTTATCTACCAATATTTTAACAAATCCCTCTGATGCAGAGGTGGTTAAGGCACGACCATTAGCCATAAAAGGAAATTTTCCAACCTTGAAGTCTTTCTTTTCTTGCTTGAGCTGTTCTTCTGTTTTACCTACAGATGCAATCTCTGGATTGGTATAAACAATCGCTGGTATAGCGTCGTAGTTTATATGAGGTTTTTGACCGTTTATAAATTCAACACAAGCCACTCCTTCTTCTTCAGCTTTGTGTGCTAGCATTGGTCCTGGAGCTACATCGCCAATTGCGTAGATTCCTTCAACAGAAGTTTGAAAATTATCTTTAATTTCAATGGATTTTTTTGCGTTTAATTTAATACCAATTTTTTCGAGACCCAGTCCCTCTGTGTTTGGTTTTCTTCCTACTGACATTAAAACTATTTCGTAGTTTTCTTTTATTTTCTTTTTATCTGATGTTTCCATCTCAACATCTACACCAGACTTACCAGATTTTGCAGAACTCACTTTATGAGATAATTTAAATTCTAACCCTTGTTTAGTTAACATTTTCATAAACTCTTTTGCAATTTCACCATCCATAGTTGGAACAATTCTATCAAGAGCTTCGACAACTGTTACCTTTGAGCCTAATCTACTCCATACTGATCCCATCTCTAGTCCAATATATCCACCACCAATAACTAGGAGTGATTTTGGTATTTTAGACAGAGAAAGAGCACCTGTTGAAGATACTATTTGTTTTTCATCAACAGGAATATTTGGTATCTCAATCGAAGATGATCCTGTTGCGATAATAAAATTTTTAGCACTGGCAGTAATTTCATTTTTTCCATTTGTAATAGAAATAATATTTTTATCTACAAATGAAGCCATGCCAGGAATATGCGTTATTTTATTTTTCTTAAATAAAAAACCGATCCCTGTTGTAAGTTTTTTTACAATCTTAGTTTTGCGATCCATCAAAACATTTAGGTCTAAATCTATCTTTGATGTTTTTATGCCATGTTCTGCAGCATGATTTGAAATTTCAACAAATTTTTCAGATGAATTTAATAATGCTTTAGAAGGTATGCATCCAATGTTCAAACAAGTTCCACCAAGTGATGGCTCTTTTTCTATACAAGCAACCTTCATTCCAAGTTGAGCTGCTCTGATTGCAGCTACATATCCGCCAGGTCCCGCACCAATTACTATTAAATCAAAATCTTCCATTTTATATTCCTAATACTAATTCGGATGGATCTTCTAGAAGTTCTTTCACTTTCACTAAAAATCCAACACTTTCTTTTCCATCAATAATTCTATGATCATAACTTAATGCAACATACATCATTGGCCTAATTACTATTTCATCATTTACAACTACTGCTCTTTTTTGAATATTATGCATCCCTAAAATTCCAGATTGAGGTCTATTGATTATTGGGGTGCTGAGCATTGATCCGTAAACGCCACCATTTGAAATTGTAAAAGTTCCACCAGTCAAATCGTCCATGGTCAGCGTTCCATCTTTGGCTTTTGTACTAAGATCAATAATTTTAGTTTCTATTTCTCCAAAACTCAATTTATCGGCGTCTTTAAGTATTGGTACAACTAATCCTTTTTCAGTTCCAACAGCTATACCTATATCAAAATGATTTTTATAAATTATATTTTCATCTTTAATTTCAGCATTCACAGCTGGATACTCTTGCAAACTTTTTACTACCGCTTTTACAAAAAATGACATGAAACCTAATTTGACCTCATAACGACTTTGAAATTCTTGGTTTTTTGATTTTCTAATTTCCATAACTTTGGACATGTCAATTTCATTGAAAGTCGTAAGTAGGGCTGCTGTATTTTGAGCCTCCTTTAAACGTTTAGATATTGTCTGTCTGATTTTAGACATTTTAACAACTTCTTCTCTTTCACCTTTGTTAGTGCTTGTTTTATTTGAAGAAGAAAGATGAGAAACTACATCTTCTTTATTAATTCTTCCATCAGAACGGGATGATATAACATTTTCAAGTTTAATATTATTTTCTTCAGCTATTTTTCTTGCAGATGGTGAAGATTTGGCAGGGGAAGATTTTGTTTCAACCTTAACTGCTTTTACTTCTTCTTTTATTTTTTCTTCTTTATTTTCAGTTTTTTTAGGACTTGGTGTTTTGCCTTTTGATTCATCTAAGATTCCTAAAATACCACCAATTTCAACATCAGTGCCTTCAGAAACTTTTATTTCTTTTAGAGAGCCTGCATGAGGTGCTGGTACTTCAACTGTAATTTTGTCTGTCTCAATTTCAACTAAAGGTTCATCTGCTTCAAAATTATCGCCTATATCCTTAAGCCATTTTGAAACAGTTGCTTCCGTAATTGACTCTCCAAGTGTTGGAACTATTAATTCAGTGCTCATTAATTAAATGCTTAATAACATTTACGTCAATTTATTCAATTGGCAGATTAGTCTTTAATTTTGTTGAAATACCTGCCCAAGATTTGATAATTTTACTAATCGAATCTTGAGTTGCCATTTTTAGAATAGTTTCTTGGTTACTTAAGTGTCTTTCTAAAGAACCAGCTGCAGGAGACGCGGCTGGACTTCTACCAACATAGAATATTTTTTCTTGTTTAACTTTGGCTTCCTGCATAACACTTTCCAATCTGCCTTTCACAAAACCCCAGGCACCCATATTTTTTGGCTCTTCTTGTGCCCAGATAATTTCAGCATCCGTATAATGTTTTAATTCATCTCTAAAGTTTTCATAAGGAAATGGATAAATCTGCTCTAATCTTATTATGGAGAGATTTTTAATTTTATTTTTTGCTATGTGATCTGCAAGTTCAAAATATATTTTACCAGAACAAATGATTAATCTTTTATTTTTCCTTTTTTCTTTAACAGATAATTTATCAGTAAGAATTCTGTGGAAAGTTGATCCATTAATATAATCCTCAATATTAGAAACATTGGATTTATGTCTAAGTGTAGATTTTGGTGTAAATATAATTAGAGGTTTCCTAAAGTTTCTATGTAGTTGCCTTCTTAAAACATGAAAATAATTTGCAGGACTTGTACAATTAACAATTTGCATATTATCTTCCGCACACATCTGTAAAAATCTTTCTAATCTTCCACTTGTATGCTCAGGACCTTGGCCCTCATGTCCGTGGGGAAGAAGCATAGTTAAACCAGACATTCTCAACCATTTTCTTTCTCCAGAGCTTATGAATTGATCAATCATAATTTGTGCACCATTTGCAAAATCACCAAACTGTGCTTCCCATATAACTAGTGTCTTAGGATCAACTTGTGAATATCCATATTCAAAACCAAGAACACCAAACTCAGATAAAAAACTATCTATAATTTCAAAGTAACCTTGTTTGTTTTGAAAGTGTCTTAATGGAACAAAACGATTTTCGTTATCTTGATCATATAGTACACCATGTCTATGACTAAATGTTCCTCTTCCAACATCTTGTCCAGATATTCGAACACCGTATCCCTCATCTAAAAGTGTCGCTAAAGCTAAACTTTCAGAAGTTGCCCAATCAATACCTTTTCCATTGATGACACTTGTTAATCGATCTCCATAAATTTTTTTGATTCTTCTATGGGCATTAAAATCTCCAGGTATTTCATGAATTTTTTTAGCAACGTTAATTAATGTTTTTTCTTTTACAGATGTTTTTCCTCTTCTTGCATCAAATGTTGCAGTAGATAAACCTGTCCAAGTTCCCTCTAACCAATCTACTTTATTTGGTTTATAATTTTTAGTTGATTCAAATTCTTTATCTAAAAAATTTTTAAAAGAATCTACAATGTCTCTAGATTCTTCTTCTGAAAGAGTATTGTTCTCAATTAATTTTTTTTCATATTTTTTTCTTGTAGTAATTTGTTTTTTGATAGCCTTATACATTAGTGGCTGAGTAAAAGAAGGTTCATCAGCTTCGTTATGTCCTGATCTTCTGTAGCAAAACATATCTACAACAACATCGACTTTAAATTTATTTCTAAATTCCGTTGCAAGTCTACAAACATGAACTACTGCTTCTGGGTCATCGCCATTAACATGAAATATTGGTGCCTGAACCATTTTTGCAATTTCAGTACAATAAGGTGCTGATCGTCCATATTGTGGCATAGTTGTAAAACCTATCTGATTGTTAATTACAAAGTGAATAGTGCCACCTGTTTTAAACCCTCTTAATTGTGACATAGCAAATGTTTCGGCCACAACTCCTTGTCCAGCTATTGCTGCATCTCCATGAATTAATAAACCTATAACTTTATCTGTTGTTTTATCTTTAGCTAAAGTTTGTTTAGCTCTTACTTTTCCTGCCACAACTGGGTTAACTGCTTCTAAATGTGATGGGTTAGAAGTGAGCGATAAATGAATTTTCTTTTTTTCAAATTCACGATCAGCAGAAACTCCTAAATGATATTTTACATCACCCGAACCTAGTACCTCATTTGGGTCATTTAAAGAACCTTGGAATTTTGATAATATTTTTTTGTAAGGCATTTCCAAAACACTTGATAGAAGCGTTAGTCTACCTCGATGAGCTGTTCCAATAATAATATCTTCAATACCAGACAAACATGCCTGTTTAACAATTTGCTCTATCCCAGGTATCATCGCTTCACCACCTTCGATACCGTATCTCTTTGTACCTAAAAACTTTTTATCTAAAAACTGCTCAAATAGTTCTGATTCAACTAATCTTTTATAGATTGCTTTTTTTCCTTCATTTGTAAAATTTGTTTTATTTCTTACTTCTTCAATTCTTTCTTGGACCCATTGTTTTTGATCAGCTTGTTGTATGTGTAAAAATTCAACACCAATTGAAGCAGAATAAGTTTCTTTTAATATTTTAATAATATTTTTTAATTTACCTTTTTCTAAACCCAAACTTCCATCAATGAAAATTTCTTTTTCTAAATCTGACTCAATGAAACCATAGCTTTTATAATCTAATTCTTGAGGATACTCTCTTTCAGATATTCCTAAGGGATCAAGATCTGCAATTAAATGTCCGTTAATTCTAAAAGCTCTAATTAATCTTAATGCTCTAATTGAATCTAAGGTTGATATTCGAAATTCCTCAGAATTGTAATTCGCATTTGATTTTATAACCTTAGTTATGTAATTTTTATCTATTATACTTGATGGACGTTCTTTCCATTCTGGTCCTCCAAAATCTTTAAGAACAGAGTAGTCATCTTCATTTAAATTATTAAAAAAATCTTTCCAAGTTGTATCCACACTTTCAGGATCATTTCTATATTTAGAATACAGTTCAGCTACATATGGAGCATTAACACTATTTAAGAAAGTATCATTCATAGGTATCTATTAAACTAAAACCATTTCGCATAACAATCATACTAATGGAAACTAATTATTCCCATTTTGCATTGCTAATTTCATTGTTTTTCCCAATGATGCTGGGGATTTTGATACCAAAACTCCAGCCTTTTCTAAGGATTTAATTTTAGAATGTGCTGTACCTTTTGATCCTGAAACTATAGCACCTGCATGACCCATACGCTTCCCTTTAGGTGCAGATTGACCAGCTATAAATGCAGAAACTGGTTTTTTTCTTTTTGAATTTGAAATAAATTCTGCTGCATTTTCTTCTTCCTCACCACCAATTTCACCTATCATTAAAATTCCCTCGGTCTCATTGTCTTCTAAAAATAACTTTATACAATCTACAAAATCCATCCCATGTATTGGATCTCCACCAATACCAACACATGTTGATTGACCTAATCCTACCTCTGTTGTCTGTGCAACAGCTTCATAAGTTAAAGTTCCTGATCTGCTTACTATACCTATTTTACCTTTTTTATGGATGAAGCCAGGCATGATTCCAATCTTGCATTCGGAAGGTGTGATTAACCCTGGACAGTTTGGTCCAATTAAATATGTTTTATTTTTAATAATTCTTTTTTTTATATCAATCATATCTAAGACTGGAATACCTTCTGTAATACAAACAATTAATTCAATCTTTGCATCTAAAGCCTCATGGATTGCTTTAGCAGCAAACTTAGCAGGAACATAAATAACTGTTGCGTTTGCTTCAGTTTGTTTCACTGCATCGGCAACAGTATTAAACACCGGTAAATTTAAATGAGTCTGACCTCCTTTTCCAGGCGTGACACCACCAACAAGGTTTGTACCATATGCTATAGCTTGTTCAGAATGATATGTTCCTTGTGAACCGGTAAAGCCTTGGCAAATAAGTCTTGTATTTTTATTAATTAAAATTGACACTATTCTGATAACTCCACAGCTTTCTGAGCTGCATTTGAAAAATCATCAATTGAAATTAATCCTAATGATGAATTATTTATAATATCTCTTCCTTCTTTAGAATTTGTTCCTTGAAAACGTACAACAACTGGAAGTTTAAATTCTAATTCTTTAATTGCATCAATGATGCCATTAGCAATCATATCACAATGGATAATTCCTCCAAAAATATTTATAAATACTGATTTCACGTTTTTATCTGACTGAATGATCTTGAATGCTTTAATGGCTCTTTCTTTATTTGCTGTACCACCTAAATCTAAAAAATTGGCTGGCTCCATTCCAAATTGTTTAATAATATCCATAGTTGCCATAGCAAGTCCAGCTCCATTAACCATACAGCCTATTTTTCCATCGAGCTTAATGTAAACCATATTGTTTTCAGAAGCTTCAAGTTCCAAATCATTTTCTTCTGAAGTATCTTTTAATTTTTCAATGTCAGCCTGTCTATAGAGAGCATTATCATCAATATTAATTTTAGCATCTAAAAGAATTAGTTTTTCATCTTTTGTCACAACAAGAGGATTAATTTCAATTAAAGAAGCATCTATTTCGACGTAGGCCTTACATAAATTTAAAACAATTTCTTTAAATTGGTTAAACTCATTAATAGAAAAATTTAATTTATTTTGAAGACTATCACTAATTGTAAAATCTTCTAAGTTATCAAAATAAACATATTGAATTCTTTCTGGTGTTTTCTCAGCTACATCCTCTATGTCTACGCCACCAGCATCAGATACCATCATCATTAATTTTGATTGATACCTATCAATAAGAATACTTAAATAATATTCCCTATCAATTTCACATCCAGCTTCTAAATAAATTCTATTTACTAACTTTCCTTCCTTACCTGTTTGTTTTGTAATCAATATGTTGCCCATCATTCCTTTTGCAATTTTTTGTGCATCATCAATTGATTCTGTTATTTGTACTCCACCTTTTGTATTAAATGGTTTTAAAAATTTCCCTGCTCCTCTTCCTCCAGCATGTATCTGTGATTTGATAACCCAAGGTGGTCCTTTTATATCTTGTAAATCTTTTTCTAAATCATCAACATTTTTAATATAACTTTTGCCTTCAAGTATAGGTAGATTGTACTTTCTTAGTAGATCTTTAGCTTGGTATTCATGCAAATTCATTTTGATAAAAAGGTAATAGTTAGATTAGATGAAAAATACAATTATTTTTTATTTTTCTTACTTAGAAGCTTGTTAGACAATGTAGTTAATGATTTTACTGCTTTAACGGAATGATTAAATTCTTTCTTTTCATTATTATTAAGTTTTAATTCAATAATTTTTTCAACACCTTTTTTGCCAATAATAACTGGAACTCCAACATATAGTCCTTTTACTCCGTATTCACCATTAAGATATGCAGCACATGGTAATAATCTTTTTTGATCTAACAAAAATGACTCTGCCATTTGTATAGCTGAAGAAGCTGGTGCATAATAGGCAGATGTGTTCATGAGTTTTACAATTTCAGCACCACCATCACGTGTTCTTTGTATAATTTTGTCGATATTTTTTTTTGTTGTCCACTTCATCTTTATTAATTCAGGTACAGGAATACCCGATACCGTTGAGTATCGCATAAGCGGAACCATCGTGTCTCCATGACCGCCTAAGACAAAAGCGCTGATATCATTAATTGACACATTAAACTCCTTGGATAAAAAGTATTTTAATCTTGCGCTATCCAAAACACCTGCCATACCAATACACATATTTGTTTTAAGGCCTGATGATTTCTGAAGGACACTTACCATTGCATCGAGTGGATTAGTAATGCATATAACGAAGGCTTTTGGACAATATTTTTTAATATTTTTGCCTACATTTTGAATAATAATAGAATTTTTTTCTACAAGATCATCTCGCGACATGCCTGGTTTTCTTGGAAAACCTGCAGTAACTATTACTACATCAGAATTTTTGATATCTCTAAAACTTGAAGTACCTTTAAAATCTGCATGAAATCCCTCAATGGAAGATGACTGAGCAAGATCTAAAGATTTACCCTTAGGCATCCCTTCAAAAATATCTAATAAAACTACATCACCTAATTCTTTGAAACTAACAAGTTGTGCTAAAGTCCCACCGATATTGCCTGCTCCAATAAGAGCAATTTTTTTTCTCATTTAAGTTTTATACTTTAATTACAATTCTGTAACAATAGCCTTTTTAAGTCCAGCAATTTCTTTGGCTGGATTTAGACCTTTAGGACAAGACCTAGTACAATTCATTATTGAATGACATCTATAAAGTTTTAATGAATCATTTATTGCTTTTAATCTCTCTTTTCTTTCTGAGTCTCTAGAGTCACTTACCCATCTTGCTGCTTGTAATAGGACTGCAGGTCCTAGATATTCATCTCCATTCCACCAATAACTTGGACAAGAAGTAGTGCAGCAAAAACATAATACACACTCCCATTTACCATCTAGTTTTTCTCTATCTTTTGGTGATTGTTTTTTTTCGTCTCCTAAGTTTTTTTCTTCATTTGTTTTTTCACGCTGCAACCAAGGTTTAATGGAAGCCAGTTGCTCATAAGCCTTACTAAGATCTGGAACTAAATCTTTTACCACACGCATATGTGGAAGAGGGTAAATTTTTATTTCATTCTTGACATCAGACATGCTTTTCAAACATGCTAATGTGTTAACACCATCAATATTCATAGCACAGGAACCACAAACTCCTTCTCTACAAGATCTTCTAAATGTTAAAGTTGAATCAATTTCGTTTTTTATTTTCATAAGTGCGTCTAATACCATTGGGCCACACTTTTCTTGATCTATCTCATAATTATCTATCCTAGGATTTTTATCATCTTCGGGATCCCATCTGTATATTGCAAGTTTCTTTGGATCGTTTGCAGGTTCTTTTAGTTGGTGAGTTTTCCCTTTAGTTATTTTTGAATTTGCAGGAAGTGTAAACTGAGCCATTAGTAAACTCTTCTTTTAGGTGGTATTGGTTGAACATGATTAGTTAGAGTATTCATATGAACACCCCTGGAACCCATACTCACATCTCCCTTATCGTTTAACCAGGCTAAAGAGTGAACTAACCAATTATTATCATCTCTTTCTTTATAATCTTCTCTTGCATGTGCGCCTCTACTCTCAGTTCGATTTAACGCAGAATGAAGAGTAACTTTTGATTGTGCCATTAAATTGTGTAACTCTAAAGCTTCGACCAAGTCCGTATTAAAGATTAATGATTTGTCTTTAATATCTATGTCATCCATTGAGCTCTCAACTTTTGAATATTCTTCAATGCCTTTTGATATGAGATCATGTGTTCTAAATACTGCGCATTTTTGCTGCATTATATGTTGCATGGAAGTACGAAGTTCTCCAGTTGTTGAGTTTCCTTTGCTGTTTCTAATCTTATCAAATCGCTCAATAATATTATCTGTTTTTGCTTTACTAATTTCAATTTTTTTAGAATTTGGTTTTACTTTTTCTTTACATGTTAGACTAGCTGCTTTGCCAAAAACAACAAGATCGATTAATGAATTTGTTCCTAATCTATTAGCACCGTGTACAGAAACACATGCAGCCTCACCAACAGCCATTAAACCTTCACATACATTATCTGGATTTTCATTTGTTGGCCTTAGAACTTCTGTTCTATAATTTGTCGGTATACCACCCATATTATAATGAACCGTTGGCAGAACTGGTATTGGATCTTTAGTCAGATCAACTCCAGCAAATATTTTTGCAGTTTCTGAAATACCAGGCAATCTTTTATGTAATGTATCAGCATCAATGTGCTCAAGATGAAGTAACACATGATCGGCATTATCTCCACAACCTCTATTTTCACTAATTTCAATAGTCATTGCTCGGCTTACTACATCCCTAGATGCTAAATCTTTTGCATTTGGAGCATATCTTTCCATAAATCTTTCACCATCACTATTAGTTAAATATCCACCTTCTCCTCTTGCTCCCTCAGTGATTAACACTCCTGCACCGTAAACACCTGTTGGATGGAACTGAATAAATTCCATATCAGAAAGAGGTAGGTTTTGTCTTAAAGCCATTGCACTACCGTCACCAGTACAAATGTGAGCACTCGTGGATGAGAAGTAAGCTCTTCCATATCCACCAGTAGCTAGAATTGTTTGATGAGATAAAAATCGATGGATTGATCCATCCTCTAAGCACCATGTTACCACACCAATGCAATTACCTTGATCATCAGAAATTAAATCTAGAACAAAATATTCAATATAAAATTCTACATTATTTTTAAGTGATTGCTGATAAAGTGTATGGAGTAAAGCATGTCCCGTTCTATCAGCTGCTGCACAAGCTCTCATAGCAGGAGCTCCCTCGCCATTATTGGTTAAGTGTCCGCCAAAAGGTCTTTGATAGATCTTGCCATCATCTGTTCTACTAAAAGGCATACCATATTCTTCAAGTTCAATTACTGCTTCAGGGGCTTTAGAACATAAGTATTCAATTGCATCTTGATCACCAAGCCAGTCGGAACCCTTAACTGTATCATACATGTGCCACTTCCAATTATCTTCACCCATATTACCTAAAGCTGCTCCAATTCCACCTTGTGCTGCAACAGTATGACTTCTTGTCGGAAACACTTTTGATATACAGGCTGTTTTTAATCCTGCTTCAGCACATCCAAGCGTAGCTCTCAGTCCTGATCCTCCAGCCCCAACAACTACAACGTCATAATGGTGATCAATAATTTTGTATGAATTAGTCATCTAAAAAACCATTCTCACTAAGTTAACAGTAATTAAAATCATGATAAAATATATAAGATAATTTATTAATACTTTAATGAATTTGGCTGTCTTTTTCGATGTGACATAATCTTCAATAATTGTTTGCAGTCCTAATTTTGAATGCAGAAGCATAGATTGCATCATCACAAAAAATAAGAATGCATTAAAATAGGATTGAAAAAAAATTTCTATTTCAGAATAAGTCATCTTTGATAATGATATTGCGGAGTATATAAACCAAAACGTCAATGGTATTAAAATTGAAGCAGTAATTCTTTGGGTTAACCATTTAAAAGCATAATTTTTCATGCGAAGTACCAGACAACTAAACTAGAAATTAAAGTTAAACATATAACAGCATAACCCGATTTATATACTTGAGATAATTCCATTCCAATACCAAATGACCAATATAATTTTCTACATCCATTAAATAAATGGTAAAAAATACCGACAGTCCAAATCATTAGAACTAGTTTAAACAAGATACTCTTAGAAAGAATTTCAAAATAAATATAAAATTCGGGACCAAAACTAATTAAAAAAAACCAAATTGAAATTAATAGTGCACCCACACTTAACCCTATTCCAGATATCCTATGAAAAATTGAAAATACTGCTGTAAGTACTCTTTTGTGAATTGATAGGTGAGGTGATAATGGTCTATTATCAGTCATTTTTTTCATATTTTTTATGTTTCATAAGTAAGTATTTTTCTTCAAATTTCAAAATATTAATGGTTTAGTTATTTTTTCTTACTATCACGGAAGTTTGTAAAATGTTGATAAAAAGTGCCAAATTTTATGAAAATCATCCAAATTTAATGCCAAATTTAACTAAAAATCTTGAATTTTAAATAGATAGATATTACTCTTAATAAGCCGGATAATACTCGTTTCTTAGCTTCGGAGGAACGCCAAGAATTTTTAATTATCTTACCCGCCGTTTGATAATTAGTTGAGTTTCTTATTCTAGAGAGGTGTCTGCCAAGGTACAAACTAGTTTTAGAGTCCGGCCTACTTTAAATTTTTATTAAAAAATTCTTCCATCTTTTTAGAGTATACTTCGGGATATTTAAACATAGCATCTACATGATAGGAGTTTTCAACTAACCAAAACTGAGCATTAATTTTATTTTGATTTGTATATTCTTTAAAATAATTAAAGTGTCTTGTTAAGATTCTTGTATCAGAGTCGCCATGAATAAAAAAATAATATTGGTTCTTTGATAATTTTTTAGCTGGAGATAATTCTCTTGGATCTGTTCCAGTTAAGATTCTTCCAGCTAAACTAACTACAGGTCCAAATTCTATAGCAAGACCATATCTTGCTATTTCATCTTTTAAAATCATATTAAATTCAGCAAGTGAACTATCTGCCCACACTGCACGTATTTCCGGTTCAGCATTAGCTGCAAAAATAGATGTGCTTGCACCAAGAGATATTCCATGTAATCCAATGCTATTAGACTTGAAACCGATTTTTTTTAAAAAATCAAATGCACCAAGAATATCATTATATGACTTTAAACCTAAATCGTCATAACTACTTACAGTATCACTTTGTCCGTAGTTTCTTAAATCTATCGTAAGAACATTAAACTTTTTATTAACTAAAAAACTTGCAATAAGATTGGGCTCAGACTTACATTTACCATTTGGGCTTATACCATGTGTTACAATTATAATTGGTCTATTTGGAAAATAATTAAACAGCCATCCATTAATCTTAATGTCAGAGTCACGAGATTGAAAATATACATCTTGCCATTCATCTAAATAATAATCCTTAAAGTTAAAATTTTCTCTTACTTTTTGTCGTGCAAGAATTGAGTATTCATGTGAATCAACTGTTGTACTCCATGAATTAGGAAGAGACCCTTCGTGCAAACCACAAGTTGGATCTATTTTTAAAATTTGGTAAGCAACATAAAAACCTGCAGTAAAATAAACTACTATTAATAAAACTACTGTACTTACTAAAAATCTGATTATGTATTTCATGAATCTGGTTTTACTATAGTCATTTCATATAATCTGCTAGCAGTTCTTTTAAATTCTTCTGCTAAAGTATTTATATTATTTAATGAATTTATTGGTTTTGACGCTAAAATTACAATTGAACAATTATTTTCATATAACATATCAATTAATCCAATAAATCTTCTGCATGCATCTTTTTTCTGATTATCAAATTCAGGAACATATTTTAAAAATACCAACTTAAATTTATCTGCAATATTTTTATAATCTTCATTACCAAAATTTACTTCACAAAGATTTTCAAAATCTATCATCATTAGATTTGATGTGCATTTATCAAACTCTAGTTCACGACTTTTAGATTTTATTTTTACAGTTGTTAAATGGGAGGGATCAACAAAGCGATTAAATAATTTTTCAAATTCATTTGATGTTTCATTTGTTATAGGTGTGAAATATGTCTTTGATTGATTTAACGTTTGTCGACGAAAATCAATTTTAATGCTAATATCATAGAGAAAAAAATTTTTTTTAACTAAATCAATAAATGGTAAAAAGTCATTTCTCTGCAAACCATCTTTATATAAATTATCTGGATGAAAATTTGACGACAATAATATAAATATTTTATATTTAGAAAAATAATTAAATATTTTTTTTATTATTAGTGCGTCAACAATATTAAAAATATGTAGTTCATCTATAAATATTATTTTGAAATCTCTACTTAAATTCTTTACATAGTTTTCAATAGCAAGTTCTTTATTTTCTGATTTTTTGACTTGTTCATGTATTTCATTCATTAAGTTATTAAAATGAATTTTTTTTCCAATCTTGGTATTTTGATAAAATAAATTTAATAAAAATGTTTTTCCTGTTCCAACTTGACCATAAAGATAAATTCCTTCAAAAATTTTATCCTTAAAAAATAACTTTGTTTTACTAAAAGATGACCATACATTATCTGCTTGTTTTAAGAATTCAATTTGATCTTTATTTTTTTTAATAAAATTATTTTCAACAAAACTATTGTATTGATCAATTACATTAAACATTATTTTTTACCTAAGTACTGTTCAAGTTGTTTTAAAGTTTCTAGTTCACCACTGCTGATGCTTTTATCTTCTTTTTTCTTTATTAATCGTTTATATTCTTTGATTAGAAAATTAAGACTCTCCATTATTTGTTTATTCATGTTTTATAAATTATAGGTAAAATTGATGATACAACAATCATTATGGAACTGATTAAAAATATAGCAGATATTCCATAACCCCAATCAATAATATAACCAAAAACAACAGGCGATAAGGCGCTCGCAAAAACTCCAACTGAGTGTAGTAAAGCTTTAGCAATTCCAATACTTTTCACTCCATATATTTCCGCCCAGAGTGATCCCATAAACGGTGCTGATAAACCTAAGTTAAATCCAAATAAAGACATGTAAAGCACGAATGACCAATGATTATTAAAGAAAAAAAGAATAGTGATACATACTAACAATGGTAATAGCACAAAAGGTATTGCTTTCTTTGTATTTATCTTATCTATTAAGGGGCCTCCTATTAATAATCCTAAAATAGAGAATAATCCAAAATATATATAACCGTTCCCTAGCATTTCCATTGTCCACCCTTTTGAATCAAAAATATAAATCTGATGAAACATTAATCCTGTACCAATAAATGGAAAGGATGCAGCTAATGGAAAATAGATAAAAAAAACTCGGTTTTTTAAAATTTCTGTAATAGTCCAACTTTTATGTGTTTTCTCATTATCAATATTTTTTTGAAGTGTAGCATCCCTGGTTTTTTGATTATGAAGAATAAAGTATATTATTGGAATTAAGATCAAAAGCGTCAAAGTTGTTAAAAACCAAAGAGTTTTAAAATTAAAGTATGAGTCTAAATTAACGACAATCTTTGGTAAAAACATTATACCTAACATTCCTCCAAGTGTTGCAACTGATATTGCTTTACCTCTATCAATTAAAAAATATCTAGCCATTGATGTTGAGCCGGCATGTGTCATAGCTCCCTGTCCAAAAAAACGTAATAAAAATAAAATAAGAAAAAGATGAAAAATATTATCGAAAATAAAATAAAAACCAATGCAAGCAAAAGCCAAACCGAGAATAACACCTATTGAGTATAATCTTAAATCAATTTTATCTATTAATTTAGCAAAGTTTATAAATAAAAATGAACTTACAAGCGTTGCTATAGCATAAACTAATCCAAACTCACCATCTGTTATTTTATATAGATTTCGAATATCATCATTAAATAATGCAATATAAAAAGTCTGTCCAAAGCTTGCAAAGAAGACCATAGCAAACCCGTATACTAAGAGATTAGGATCATGTAAAAAAAAATTTTTCATTATGGTTTAAAGCAATCTTTTAATACTATTTAAAAGTTTTACCATTTTACTTTTGTCTATTCTTCCTGTGTTAACATTTCTTGGACTTGGATGATAACTACCAACTAAAATTTTCTTGTCGGGTAAAATATTCATAGATCCGTGAGAAAAAATAAAATCTTTATTTCGTATATCATATTGTTGCTTATAATAATTTACACAGGCGTCATGACCAATTTTACCAAGGGCAACAATGACTTTTATTTTTTTTAAGAATGCTATTTCTTGATTGAAAAAATTAAAACATGTTTTTAATTCTTGTGAAGTAGGTTTATCTTCTGGGGGTACACATTTAAGAGCAGTAGTTAAGTACATATTTTGAAGTTCCAAACCGTCACTTCTATCTACTGAGTCAGGTTGATTTGCAAATCCAGTTTTATATAAACAGGAAAATAAAAAGTCTGCAGATTTATCACCTGTAAAAACTCGACCTGTTCTATTACCTCCATGCGCTGCTGGCGCAAGACCTACCATTAATAATTTAGCTTTTTCATCTCCATAGCCAGTAATCGGCTTACCCCAATAACTTTGATCAGTATATTGTTTTCTTTTTTCTTTAGCAATTTTTTCACGGAAGTTAACTAAGCGTTCACACTTTCTGCAATGAATAATGGATTTGTTTAAATTACTTAATGTCATTTGGAAAATATATATTTATATTACAGCTCTGTGATTAATGAAAGAGCTAAAGCTATTCTAGAATTTTGTTTCATCAAAACTCCACTTGAACAGTGGTTTAAAAAAGATGATGAATTTGATAATATTTTGAAAAGTACTTTTATGGATGATTACATTAAGGCTATTAATAATGAGTATAATAACTGGAGAAATGATGCAGAAGAATGTGTAGCTTTGATTATATTACTTGATCAACTATCAAGAAATTTTTTCAGAAATAATTCAAAAGCTTATGACCAGGATACTGAGTGTGTTTTAATTGTTAAAGAAGCAATAAATAATAGATATTTAGATAGCCTAGATATTGATAAAATACATTTTTTATTACTGCCATTAATTCATAGTGAGGATATCATGGATCATGAACTTGGTCATAAATTAGTCGATCAATATTTAAATAATCATTCAGAATATACTAAAATTAAAAAAGCTTGGGATGATCATAGCGTGGCAATCAAAAAATTTGGAAGGTATCCGCATAGAAATAAAATACTTAATAGAAAATCAACAAATGAAGAAGAGGTATTTTTAACACAACCGAATAGTTCTTGGTAAAATAAAGATATGCTTTTAGAAAGAGATTTTTCAGATATTTTAAAACAACTTGAATTTAAAAAAGGAAAAATTAAAGCAATTCTTGATACAGACACCTACAATGAAATTGATGATCAATTTGCTTTAGTGCAAATGTTGTTTTCAAAAGAAAAAATAGAAGTGCAAAGTATAAATGCCGCTCCTTTTTCTATGAATAATCGTTCAGATAATCCAAAAAAGGGAATGGAGCTTAGTTATAATGAAATCTTTCGATTGTTAGAAAAAATAAATTTTAAAAAAAATAATTTTGTTTTTAAAGGCTCAACAAAATATGTAGGTTTTGAAAAAAAACCAATTAATTCGCCTGCAGCAGATAATATCATAGAAAGTGCTTTAAAATGTTCTGAAGAAGATCCTCTATACGTACTTGCTATCGGCGCTATTTCAAATGTTGCGTCTGCATTATTAAAAGAGCCAGAAATTATAAAAAAACTTGTTGTAGTTTGGTTGGGAGGTAATGCGCTTTATTGGCCACAAAATTTGGAATTTAATCTAAAGCAAGATATTGGTGGTGCTCAAGTTTTATTTGATAGCGGTGTTTCTCTCGTTATGGTTCCTTGTAAAGGAGTAACTTCACATCTTATTTCAACAGTTCCAGAAATAGAAAAGTACATCGAACCTCATGGTGAAATTGGTAAATTTCTCGCAATGCGATTTAAAGAGTACAATAGTATCCATAAAGGTTGGTCAAAAGAAATTTGGGATATGGCAGCTGTTGGTTATGTCTTAAACGAGGACTGGGCGCCAACTAACACTATTCCATCTCCAATTCTTTTGGATGATATGAAATGGGTTTCAGATAAAAATCGCCACCCAATCAAAATAGTCTATGAAATAAAAAGAGATCCTATTCTTAAAGATTTCATTCAAAAATTAGAAAATTTTAATGATCAAACTATTCATAATTTTATATAATCTTTCAACCCATCATAAATAAATCTTGAAAGTTTTTCTGAACCACTTGGGGATAAATGAAATAGATCATAAGTGTCATGATAATTAAAGTCAAAGTTTTTGTTTCCATCTAAACATTTTATTTTTTTTTGATTACAAAAATTCATTACTATATCTGATATATTTTTTTCAAAAGTAAAATAATCGTGGTTATCAATTGATAAAATTTTATCTTTTTCATATTTTCCTCTTAATGTTTTCTGTGTTATAAAAATAGGAGTTGAATTAATTTTTATTGATTTTTTGTATAATATATCAAGATTGTTTATAAAAATTTTTCTTGTTTGTTCATTAATTATCAATTTCTTATTGGGTTGAATGTAAATAGAATTTTTTCTATCAATTAAGTGAGAAGTATTAAATTTATCACGCAAAATAAATTTACGGTAAAAAATCAAATAAGACTTAAAAAGTATTCCATTATTTTTTTTTAAAATGAATTTAAATTTACTTAAATAATTAAGTTTTGAAAAATCATAATGATTATCATATATTCTTTTATAATTTTCAGGTGGTTGATATAAAATTTCATTTAATCCAATATAAAATATTATATATTTTGGATGAAAATTGTCCAATTGGTTAAACCAATTATTGAAATTCCATATGTGTCCATTTGTAGATTGCCCATCTATACCTGCATTAACTACATCTATTTTTTTATCTAAAAAAATCGAAAAACTACTTTCCAATTTTTTACTCCATGTCTCTGCATCTGTTATAAATCTTTCATCTGTTGTACTTCCGCCTATTGTTAAAATATCAATTTCTGATAATTTACCTTCTCTGTCTCTAAAACCAAATTCATCTCTTTGATAATCTATTACATAATTAGGTAAATTATAATGAAACTGAGTTTCTAATTTAAATTGTCTTTCACAAAGCAAATAAACACAATCTAATTTATTTTTAGAATTTAAATTACCAGAAAATATTTCTACAATTGTCAATAAAATTAGAAAAAATAATAAGTTAAAGAAAATAATTTTACTGCTTTTAATAAACATGAGATTATTAGTATTATATTAACTTGGTTGTACCATCTATAAATATATATATTTTATAAAAAAAAATTATAAGTAATTTATATTTAATAATATGAGAGGTCTCGTGGTGAAATGGATATCACACGTGTCTTCGGAACATGGATTTGGGGTTCGAGTCCCTACGAGACCGCCAAGTAATTGTGATGGAAATAAATTATAGATTATTTAAAAAAGGAGTTGGTGCAGAAATGTTAAAAAAATTGCAACAAAACTTTTAAATCAGGGGTGCCCTAAAATAAATTTATTTGTTAGAAATACAAATTTAAAAGCTCAGGCTTTTTTAAAAAAATATAAAATCAAAGAATCACAAATTTATGGAAAAAGATTAATAGAAGATAATTAAATGTTTATGGAATTTGAATATTTTGAAATAATTAATTCTGCAATTTGAACCGCATTAAGTGCTGCGCCTTTACGTAAATTATCTGAGACTACCCATAAATTCAAACCATTATCTATTGATTGATCATTTCTAATTCTACTAATATAAACTTTATCCTCTCCTGCAATTTCAACAGGAGTAACATAGCCCTCATCTTTTCGATGATCAATTACAGAAATACCTTCAGAGTTAGATAATATTTCTTTAGCTTCTTTTTCATCTAATGGCGAGTCAAACTCTATATTTACAGCTTCTGAATGACCAATAAATACAGCTGTTCTTACACAAGTTGCTGAAACATTAATTCCCTCGTCTAGAATTTTTTTTGTTTCATCAATCATTTTTTGCTCTTCTTCTGTATTACCATTTTCTAAAAAAGCTCCAATGTGTGGAATGGCATTAAAAGCAATTTGTTTTGTAAACTTTTCTTTTTTTAATTCTTGGTTTGCATAAACATTTTGAGTCTGATTAAATAATTCATCCATACCTGTTTTACCAGCTCCAGAAACAGCTTGATATGTTGATACAACAACTCTGTTTATAATTGCTTTTTCATGTAATGGTTTTAATGCAACAACCATTTGTATAGTTGAACAGTTAGGATTTGAAATAATATTAGTTCTGTTTTCATCATCAAAAAATTCATCAAGTGCATTAGCGTTTACTTCAGGCACAATTAAAGGAATATTTTGTTGCATTCGAAAATGAGAGGTATTGTCTATAACAATACATCCTGTTTTAGCTGCTTTTGGTGCATATTCTGCAGAAATTTTACCGCCAGGTGAAAATAAACCAATGTGAGCTTTTGAAAAATCAAATTCTGATAAGTCTTCTACAATAATTTCTTTATCTTTAAACTCTACTTTTTTGCCTTTTGATTTTGTTGATGCGAGCAAATATAAACTGTCTATTGGAAAATCCCTTTGCTCCAATATTTGAACTATTTCTGTTCCTACCGCACCTGTTGCTCCTGCTACTGCTATATTGTATTTTTGAGTCATTTAATTTCCAGATAGAATTTTTAATTCTTCAATAACAGCATTGCCCATTTCTTGAGTTGAGATAATTTTTTCTGCTCCATCTTTTATATCAGCTGTTCTTAAACCTTTTAGTAATACATTCTGTACAGCTTTCTCAATCATTTGACTATCTTCTTGCAAATCAAAACTATATTTCAACATCATAGCAAAGCTCATGATCATTGCTAAAGGATTTGCTTTAGATTGCCCAGCTATATCTGGTGCACTACCATGAACGGGCTCATACATTGCTGCTCTAGTTCCATTTTCTTTAACTGGTCCAAGAGCTGCTGAAGGAAGCATTCCCAAAGATCCAGTTAACATAGCAGCAGTATCACTTAAAAGATCACCAAATAAGTTATCTGTGAGTATGACATCAAATTGTTTTGGATAACGAACTAACTGCATTGCACAATTATCTGCAAGCATGTGTTCTAATTTAACATCAGAATATTCCTTTTTATGTAAATCTGTTACGGTTTGTTTCCAAAACAAACCTGTTTCCATTACATTTGATTTTTCTACTGATGTAACTTTATTATTACGCAACTTTGCTAAATCAAATGCCACTCGTGAAACTCTATTAACTTCTGATGTGGTATACAATTGAGTATCAACTGCCTTACTTTCTGTATCACTAATTTTTGATATACCTCTTGGTTGTCCAAAATATACACCACTTGTTAACTCTCTTATTATCAAAATATCTAATCCTTTAACAAGATCAGATTTTAAAGATGATGAATCTGAAAGAGCATCTAAAACAACCGCTGGTCTTAGATTAGCAAAGAGATCAAGGTCTTTTCTTAATCTTAATAAGGCTGCTTCAGGTCTTTTATCTCTTTCTACGTTATCCCATTTAGCGCCACCTACCGCACCAAATAATACTGCATCACAATCCATAGCTACTTGCATTGTTTCATCACTTATAGAATTACCTTCTTTATCGTATGCCGTACCTCCAACTAATCTTTCAGAAATATCAAAAGATAAAGATTTAGTTTTTTCCATCCAATCAATTATTTTTAATACCTCAGCCATAACTTCATTGCCAATTCCGTCACCAGGTAAAATTAAAATTTTTTTATTACTCATTTTTGACTACACTATCCAAGGTTGGATACTGTGTATTTTTTCTTCGTGAACATCAATTTTTTTATTTTTTTGGAGTGTCAAACCAATATCATCCAAACCCTCTAGTAAACATTTTTTTCGAAATGCATCAATTTCAAATTCTATTTTTATATCATTTTGATAAGTGATTTTTTGATTTTCTAAATCAACTGAAATATCATTTTTATTTTCTGCTTCGTTCATTAATATATCTACTTTTTGTTGATCTAACTTAATCGGCAGTATTCCATTTTTAAAACAATTATTATAGAAAATATCTGCGAAGCTTGGCGCAATTATTGACTTAAAACCAAAATCTAAAAGTGACCACGGTGCATGCTCTCTACTTGATCCACAGCCAAAATTTGCCCCAGCAATTAAAATTTTTGAAGTTTTATAAGGGTCCCAGTTTAGAACAAAATCATTCTTTATGTTACCTTGAATATCGTATCTTAATTCATGAAATAAGTTTTTACCTAAACCAGATCTCTTTATTGTTTTCAAAAATTGTTTTGGAATAATCATATCGGTATCGACATTAATCATTGGTAGTGGCGCAGGGATACCAATTATTGTTTTAAATGTTTCCATTTATAAATCCTCTGCTGTTGCAAAAGAACCTTTGATTGCAGAAGCAGCAGCTATTGCAGGACTAACAAGATGTGTTCTACCTTCTCTACCTTGTCTGCCTTCAAAATTTCTATTTGATGTTGATGCACATCTTTCTTGCGGTTTTAATTGATCTGGATTCATAGCTAAACACATGGAGCAACCTGGCTCTCTCCAATCAAATCCTGCTTCAATAAAAATTTTATCTAAACCTTCTTCTTCAGCTTGTTTTTTAACTAGACCTGAACCAGGAACAATCATTGAGTCTACAGAAACTTTTTTACCTTCTACAACTTTAGCAACTTCTCTTAAATCCTCAATTCTTCCATTAGTGCAAGAGCCAATAAATACTTTATCAATTTTAATTTTTTGTATTTCTTGTTTGGGTTCTAACCCCATATATTCAAGAGAACGCTCCATAGCCTTCTTTCTATTTGGATTACTCTCTTCTTGAGGATTTGGTACTATACCATTTATAGCAACAACGTCTTGTGGGCTTGTGCCCCAAGTAATTTGTGGTGAAATATCTTCAGCTTTAATTAAAATTTCTTCATCATATTTTGCGCCCTCATCAGATGGAAGAGATTTCCAAAATTCTACCGCTTTGTCCCGATTATCTCCTGATGGAGCATAAGGTCTACCTTTAATATATTCAAAAGTTTTTTCGTCAGGAGCGATTAAACCAGCTCTAGCACCTGCTTCAATACTCATATTACAGATTGTCATTCTTCCTTCCATAGAAAGAGAGGAAATTGCATTACCACCATATTCAATAACATAACCAGTTCCACCAGCTGTTCCTATCTTTCCTATGATATGAAGGATAATATCTTTTGCTGTAACACCTAAGTTTAATTTACCTTCAACAGAAATTCTCATATTCTTTGCAGGTTTTTGAATCAAGGTCTGAGTAGCTAATACATGCTCAACTTCACTTGTGCCGATACCAAAAGCTAAGGCACCAAATGCTCCATGTGTTGCTGTATGACTATCACCACAAACTATTGTCATACCTGGCTGAGTAATACCTTGTTCTGGTCCAACTATATGAACTATACCTTGTCTGCTATCTAATAATGGAAAAAGTGTAACATCAAAATCTTTGCAATTTTTTTCTAGTGTTTCAACCTGAATTCTACTTTCTTTATTTTCTATACCTTTAGATCTATCTGAAGTTGGGACATTATGATCAGCTACAGCAAAAGTACTTTGAGGCCTTCTAACTTTACGGTTATTATTTCTCAAACCTTCAAATGCTTGAGGGCTTGTAACTTCATGAACAAGGTGTCTATCAATATATATAAGACAAGTTCCATCTTCTTGTCTATCGACAAGATGATGTTCCCAAATTTTATCAAAAAGAGTTTTAGGATTATTTATTGTCATCCGATTTATTTTCGGCTGCTTTTTCCTCTTCTTTACTAGATTCATCTGCAGCTTCTGCTTTAGATTCTTCTGCTGGTTTGGCTTCTGCTTCTTCTGCTTTTGTTTCTGCTTGTTTTGCTTCTACCTCTTCAGCTTTTGGTTCCTCTGCAGCATTTGTATCTGTATCTGCAGTTTTTGTTTCTTCTACCAGAGGAGCCTCCTCTATATATTCATATTGATCAGCTTCATCGCCCCTATCTTTATCTGCGATCCTTGCTTTCTTTCCAGATAATTCTCTTAGATAATATAGCTTAGCTCTTCTTACATCGCCTTTTCTAACAACTTCAATTTTTTCTACTAATGGACTGAATAAAGGGAATACTCTTTCAACACCCTCTCCATGAGATATTTTTCTTACAGTAAAGTTAGAGTTTACTGAATTATTTTTTCTTGCAATACAAATACCTTCAAATGCTTGAAGTCTCGACTTACTTCCCTCTGTAATTCTTACAGTAACTTTTAGAGTATCACCTGGACGAAAAGCAGGAACTCTTTTTTTTGAAGTTAACTTTTCAATCTGTTGTTTTTCAAATGTCTCTAATAAATTACTCATTTTATATTTCCTTTTTATAAAGATCTGGTCTTAATTCTTTAGTTTTTTCAACCGATTTTTCTTTTCTCCATTTATCAATTTTTTCATGATGACCTGATGTTAAAACATCTGGAACTTCATGTTTATTTCCCTGAACATCTTCCCAGGTTTGTGGTCTGGTATAATGAGGATATTCAAGCAGATTATTAGAAAAAGATTCTTCTAATAAACTTTGTGGCTGCCCTAATACTCCAGGAATGAGACGAATACAACCTTCAACTAACACCTGGGCAGCAATCTCACCACCAGAAAGGACGTAATCACCGATACTTATTTCCTGAAAATCAAGAATTTCTATAGCTCTTTGGTCAACTCCTTCAAATCTACCGCATAAAATAAGCATTTCATCATGTTTTGATAGATTATTAAGTTTGGCTTGAGATAATTTCTGACCTGACGGTGTTAGAAAAATTTTGCAGTAATTATCGGTTTTGAAAGTGATTGAATTTAATGCTTTTTCTATCACATCTGGACGAATAACCATTCCAGGGCCTCCCCCAAAAGGTTCATCATCAACACTTCCTCTTTTGTCAATTCCAAAATTATGTAGATTGACTATCTCGAGAGAAAATTTTTTATTGTTTAATGCATTTCCGATTACAGAATATCCTAGTGAACCAGGAAACATCTCAGGATAACAGGTTAAAATTACTACTCTCATTTTAATCAAGAATACCAGGTATTGGATCAGCTATAATTTCTTTTTTATTAATATTAACTGATAAAATATTTGTTTTATCAAAAGGTATAAGAGTAAGTTTGGTATTATATTTGACTTCTAATAAATCACCTGCCCCAAAATTTTGAACACTTAAAACTTTTCCAACACTAGTATTGTCTTTCAAGAAAATCATACATTCGATTAGATCGTTTATGTAAAACTCATTATCTTTTGTTTTTGGAAAAAATTTCTTATTTGAAAAAATTTTTTGACCTTTAAGCTCTAAAACATCTTCTCTAGAAAAGTATTTTTCAACTTGAACAACACACTTATTATTTTTGAATAAAATATTTTGAAAATTCCAAGCAACTGAACCATCAAAATTATAATAGTTTTTTAAATTTTTAAAAACTTCAAACGAGGTAGTCATCATATTAACTTTTATTTCACCTTTTAATCCTACAGGAGATCCAAACTGACCAACAAGAATAATATCTTTATTACTCAAAGCAAAAAATGATTTTATTCTTTTTTAGCTTCTGCTTCTTCTGCTTTTGGTTCTTCAGCAGGTTGTGCATCTTCAGCTGGCTTAGCTTCTGCTTCTTCTGCTTTTGGTTCTTCTGTTGCAGCTTTCGCAGCTTCTTCTTTTTCTTTAGCAGCAGCTAAACGTTCCTGTGCTTTTTTCTTAGGTAGATGTTTTTTTGTTTTTTCAGTAATAACTGGTTTTTCCATCACACCAAGATTGCTAAGAAAAATAGAAATTCTATCTGATGGTTTTGCTCCTTTTGCAATCCATTCCTTAGCTTTGTCTAAATCCATTTTAACTCTATCAGCGCTATCCTTTGGAAGCATTGGGTTGTAAGTTCCAATTTGATCTATAAATTTTCCATCTCTCGCTCTTCTAGAATCAGCAACTACTATTCTATAGAATGGTCTTTTCTTTGCACCACCTCTTGATAATCTTATTCTTACTGGCATTTTATTTCCTTTCTAATTTATGTTTGGAGGAAGATTTCCTTGTAATTTTTGCATTAAATCACTGGGAATTCCTCCTTTGCCCATTGATTTCATTCTCTTCATCATTTTTTGTGATTGGAGAAACTGTTTTAATAACCTGTTAACGTCTTGAACTTTTGTTCCAGATCCTTTTGAAATTCTAATTTTACGTGAAGCCTTTATAATATCTGGATCAGCCCTTTCTTTTTTTGTCATTGAACTGATTATGGCTATTTGTTTATCAATCATTGAATTAGAAATTTTATTTTCTGCCATTAACTTCTGTGCCTTTGAAACACCTGGCATCATAGAAAGTAAACCGGAAACTCCACCCATTTTACCCATTTGCTTTAATTGATTTGCAAAATCTTCAAGATCAAATTTTCCTTTAGCGATCTTTTTTGCCATATCTTCCATTTCTTCTTTATCAATATTTTCAGCAGCCTTTTCGACAAGAGATACAATGTCTCCCATACCTAAGATTCTTTGTGCAATTCTTTCAGGATGGAAAGGTTCAAAATTTTCTACTTTTTCACCTAGTCCTATAAATTTTATAGGAGAGTTTGTTATCGATTTGATTGATAGTGCTGCACCACCTCTGCTATCACCATCTATTCGAGTTAAAATTGATCCAGTAATATTTATTGCATCGCTAAAAGTTTTAGCTACATTTGCAGCATCTTGTCCTGTTAGAGCATCTGCTACTAATAATGTTTCGTCAGGTTTAAACTTATTTTCAATTTCTATTAATTCACTCATTAACTTTTTATCTACAACTTGTCGTCCAGCAGTATCTAAAATAAGAATATCAAATAAATTTTTTTGAGCATAGTCTATGGAATCATCAACAATCTTACTGGCTGATGATAGATTGTGATTAAAGAAATCTGAGCCGGTTTCTTCAGCTAATACTTTTAGTTGTTCTTGTGCTGCTGGTCGATAAATGTCTGCTGATGCTAGTAAAATTTTTTTCTTTGAAGATTTCTTTAACAAATAGGAAAGTTTAGCAATTGATGTTGTTTTCCCAGATCCCTGTAATCCACAAAACAAAATTTTTGTTAATTGAGAAGAAGATAAATTTAGAGATTTATTTTCTGATCCAAGAATTTTTACAAGCTCATCTTGCACAAGCTTTATGATCATTTGATCTGACTTAACAGATTTGAGAATTTCTTTTCCTAAAATGTTTGACTTGATGGAATTTATAAATTCTTTTACTACAACTAAGGAAACATCTGCCTCTAAGAGAGCAATTCTAATTTCACGTAATGTAACTTCAAGATCTGTTTCTGATATAACAGCCTTACCTCGAATACTTTGAACAATTTTTTCAAATTTTGTGTTCAGTGTATCAAACATAAATCTCCAATAGCCATTTAACTCCAGGGCACGAAACTCGTGGGCTAGAGTACCTATCACAATTGTAACAAGCTCAATTCGTTTACAAATATGCAAAAAATAGACTTTATAAAGATGCATGGACTTGGGAATGATTTTGTTATCATAGATAAAAGGTCTAACAATATCGCAATTACTGAAGATATTATTAAAAGACTCAGTGACAGAAGAACTGGGGCAGGGTGTGATCAATTAATCACAATTAATAATACAAGTAATCAAATTGCTGATGCTGAAATTGAAATTTTTAATCCTGGTGGTGATAGAGCCGAAGCTTGTGGTAATGGAACACGCTGCGTGGCAAAAATACTGTTTGATGAAGATTCAAATAAAGAAATTTTAAAAATTCAATCTATTGCAGGCATATTAGAATCAAAGAAAATAGATAACAATATAAGTGTCAACATGGGTTCAATAAAAAATACTTGGGATAAAATTCCTTTAAGTAAAGAAGTCGATACAATGAATATACCAATTTCAATTGATGGATATAGTAATGGAGTTGCTGTAAATGTCGGTAATCCACATGTAGTTTTTTTTGGAAAATCGATCAAAGATACAGATCTTGAAAGTATAGGTCCTAGAATAGAAAATCATGAGCTCTTTCCAAAAAAAACTAATGTTGAAATAGTTGAAGTTATTAATTCAAATTTAATTGAAATGAGAGTTTGGGAACGTGGGGTTGGAATCACGTTAGCTTGTGGTAGTGGTGCCTGTGCGGCTGTATATGCAGCATGGAAAAAAGGATTGATTGAAAATAACGCTGAAGTGAAACTTGAAAAAGGTTCACTGCACATAAATATAATTAATAATGAATCTATTATGATAGGACCTGCAGAAATAAGTTATCGGGGTAGTTTAGAAATATAATTTATGAAAAATAAAAACTACGTAGTCAATCTAGGTTGTAGATTGAATATTTATGAAGGTGAAATTATTAAAAACCATCTTAAAACAAATAATTTAAATAATGTTACAGTCATAAACTCATGTGCAGTAACTGAAGAAGCTGAGAAAAAAGTTTCTTATGAAATTAGAAGGGCAAAAAAAAATTTTCCTAATAATAAAATAGTAGTTACAGGATGTGCGGCTCAAATCAATCCATTAAAATATAAAGATTTAAAAGAAGTAGACTCAGTAATTGGGAACACAGAAAAATTAGAAACTTTAACATGGAAAAATATCGATCAATCTAAAAATCTTAAAGTAGGAAATATATTAGAAGAAAGCAAAACAGTGCCTAATTCAATTGAAAAATTTGAAGGAAAATCGAGAGCTTATATTGAAATACAACAAGGTTGTAACCATCGCTGTACTTTTTGTATTATTCCATTTGGCAGGGGCAATAATAGAAGTGTACCTGCTGGAGAGATAGTAAACAAAATAAAAAAAATTGTTAGCAATGGATATAATGAAGTAGTCTTAACAGGAGTAGATATAACTGATTATGGAAAAGATCTTCCAGCAAAACCTACTTTTTCTAATTTAATTAAAAGAATTCTAAAATTAGTACCTGAATTAAGACAGCTGCGTTTGTCTTCAATTGACTGCGCTGAAATAGACGAAGATTTTTGGGATGTTTTAAAGGACGAAAGATTGATGCCTCATTTTCATATAAGTTTACAAGCTGGAAACAATTTAATTTTGAAAAGAATGAAAAGAAGACATTCAAGGGAAATGGCAATTAATTTTTGTAAAAAAGTTTTATCTATTAGGAAAGATGCAACATTTGGTGCTGATATAATTGCCGGTTTTCCAACAGAAACAGAAACTATGTTTCAAGATTCAATTAAACTAGTTGATGAGTGTAATTTAACTCATCTTCATATTTTTCCTTATTCACCAAGAGAAAACACTCCTGCATCTAGAATGCCTCAAGTTCAAAAAAATATTATCAAAGATAGAGCAAGAAGACTTAGAGAAAGAGGTATGGAAAAATTAAAACAACATTTAAAAAAAAATATTGGAAAGAAGGAACAAATTTTAATTGAAAGTAGAAAAGAAAATTTTTCACTTGGAAAAGATCAGCATTTTTTAAAAGTAAAACTTGAAGAAGAGTTTAAAGAGGGAAATATAATTTCCTGTATATACACAGGCGTAGAAAATGATACGTTATTAGCAAGAATAGCATGAGTTTGTTCTCAATATTTAAAGATAAGTTAAGTAAAACTTCAAATATACTGTCTTTTAATATTTTAGAGATTTTAAAAAACAAAAAAATAGACGATTTAACTTTAGAAGAATTAGAAAATGTTCTTATTTCATCTGATATTAGTTTGGATGTTGTAAATCAGCTAATAGATTCTATAAAAAAAATAAAAATTTCAAATGATGATGGAATAAAAAATGTATTAGAAATCTTAGCTCAAAATATAGAAAATATATTACTTCCACGAGAACATGTTCTGATAAATGAAAAAAATGATGAAAAAAAAATATTAATATTTGTTGGAGTAAACGGAAGTGGAAAGACAACCACTATTGGTAAAATTGCAAATAAAATTTTATCAAATAAAAAAATTCTGATTGCGGCCTGTGATACATTTAGGGCAGCAGCTGTTGAGCAGTTGGAAAATTGGGCAAAAAAAAACAATAATGGTTTTATCGCTGGAAAAAGTAATCAAGATCCAGCAAGCGTAGCGTATCAGGCAACTGAAGAATTTGGAAAAGAAAATTATGATTTTTTACTTATAGATACTGCTGGAAGACTATCAAATAATACCAACCTCATTAATCAGCTAATTAAATTGAAGAATGTTATCTCAAAAGTTAATTCCTCTTTTAATATTGAAACTGTGTTAGTTTTAGATGGAACGAATGGTTCGAACATGATTAAGCAAGTGGAAATCTTTGGAAATGAACTTAATGTATCAAGTCTTATAATAACTAAATTGGATGGAACAGCAAAAGGCGGAGCATTAATTTCAATTGCAAATAAATTTGAAATCCCTATAAGTTATGTTGGTCTTGGAGAAAGTATTGAGGACCTTGTAACCTTTAATTCTCAAAACTTTGCTAGGTCTATTTTAAATCTAGAAGAACAAAAATGAAGTCAGTTTATAAATTATTAATTGATATAGGACCGCTTGCAGTATTCTTTATTTTTTATACAAGAAGTGGTCTTCAAGAAGCAATACTTCCTCTTATGATTGCAACCGTAATTTCAGTAATCATTTCGTATATACTTGAGAAAAAAATACCAATTATGCCAACTCTTGGGGCTGCGATTGTATTAATATTTGGAGGTCTAACAATTTATTTTGATAATGAAATTTTTATTAAAATGAAACCAACAATAATAAATATGGTCTTCGCATTAATTTTATATGGAGGAGTGATTGTTAAAAAACCTCTTTTAAAGTATCTTTTAGGTGCTGCACTTAAACTAGAAGAAGATGGATGGAGAATATTAACTCAAAGGTGGATTGCTTTTTTTGTTGCACTTGCTGTTTTAAATGAAATTGTTTGGAGAACACAAAGTACTGATGTTTGGGTAAATTTTAAAGTTTTTGGTATCTTGCCAATTACGTTTATTTTTACGATGACACAATTCCCTTTAATTAAAAAATATCAAATTGAAGATTAAGTTAAAAATTGTTTTCTCTTAATGCTACAAATCCTGGTGATTTATTTCCCTCAAGCCACTCTAAAAATGCACCCCCAGCTGTAGATAAATATTTAAATGCATCATTGGCTTCAGCTTTTTTTATTGCTGCAAGTGTGTCTCCTCCTCCTGCTAGAGCATCTAATTGAGATTTGCTTGAATAATTTTGTATAATGTTTGCAACTGAAATTGTACTTTTATCAAATGGACTATACTCAAATGCGCCTAAAGGCCCATTCCATAAAATTGATTTAGATTTTAATATTTCATCTGAAATTAGTTTTGTTGTTTGTTCACCAACATCTAATATCATTTGGTCATTTGGAATATTATTGATTGAATAAGTCTTAACATTTACTCTATGTTCTATTTTTTTTGAGCAAACAGCATCAATTGGTAAAAGTATTTTGCAATTTTTTGATTCTGCTTTTTTTTGTATCTTTTTTGATAGTTCAATAAAATCGTTTTCTACTAAAGAGGAACCAACGTTATAATTATTTGATAGCAAAAAGGTATTAGCCATTGCACCACCAATCACTAAAGAGTCAAAAATTTCAACTATATTTTCTAAAACTTTTATTTTTGTTGAAACCTTTGAACCGCCTATAATGGCTAGATTTGGTTTGTCTGAATTTTCTAAAAATTTATCTAAATTTTCAATTTCTTTTGAGAAACTTAATCCAGCGTATGAAGGTAAGTATTTAGTAATACCTACTATAGATGCATGATTACGATGAGATGCAGAAAACGCGTCATTAATATATATGTCAAAACTAGAAGCTAGTAATTTTGAAAAATTAAGATCATTTTTTTCTTCTTCAGCATTAAAACGAATATTTTCTAATAGACAAATTTCCCCCATGTCCATTTCAGCAATTTTTGTCTCAATTATTTTTTTTTCACAGTTAGCTAAAAAATGAATTGTATTTAAATTTAAAAATTTTTTTAATTCAGAACATAAAAACTCAATGGAATATGTTTTATTAACTTGACCTTTAGGTCGGCCAAAATGAGCAATTAAAAATATCTTATTTTTATTTTTAATTAGTTTTTCTAGTGTTGGTAAAATAGCATGAATTCTTGAATGATCTGTAATTGTCCCTTCCAAAACTGGTACGTTTAAATCAACTCGAACAATTATTTTTTTATTTTTACAGTCTAGATCTCTTAATTCTTTCATTTCTATTCACATGTATATAAAAAAAATACTGGAAATAATTGATTTTTTTTAAAAATTTGCAGTTTTATCTTTTTTAATACATATATTTAGTATATTAAACCTTTTTTAAGCTACTAAATGTAGTAATGGAGTTTGATTATGCCTTGGGATGATAATAATGTAGCAAAACTTAGAGATTTATGGGACCAAGGTCTACCAACAGCTCAAATTGGAAAATTATTAGGCTTCACCAAAAACGCAGTGGTTGGAAAAGCTCATAGAATTGGACTCGAGAGAAGACCATCACCTATAAGAAGAACAGCTGTTAAGCCTGATCGAAAAAAAGCTAGATCTCCAGTAATGCCAAAATTAAATTTTGAAAGCACCAAAGAACCACAGATTGTCTCGACAGAGCCTGCTGTTTTCCAACCGGTGGTTAAAAATATATTTACAGCTGCTCCAAAGAGAGGTTGTGAATGGCCTGAAGGTCATCCTGATGAAGCTGACTTTCGTTTTTGTGGTAAGGATAGATTTGAAGATAAGCCTTATTGTTTAGATCATTGTGCTGTTGCATATGTTGTTCCTGAAAAAGAAGAAAACGAAAAAACAGAATTAAATAATACGATTTAATAATAATAAAAATTCTAGAAATAAAAATTCTTCCTGTTATCTAATAAAATATGAAAGATGAGAGAATTAATTCTGTATTTACTCCTATTCTAATAGGAGGGAGTTTAATTCTTTTAATAAGTTTTGCAATTCGTTCAACATTTGGCTTATTTCAAATTCCTATTGCGTCTGATTTTTTATGGAACCGTTCAGAATTTTCTCTTGCTATTGCTATTCAAAATTTAGCTTGGGGTGTAGGCACTCCACTATTTAGTGCTTTTGCCGAAAAATATGGTGATAGAAAAGCAATAGCACTAGGCTTAATTCTTTATGCAATTGGAATTTTCATAAGTAGTACTGCTACAACTCCAGAGGCGCATCAAACTTTAAACCTATTAATTGGTTTTGGGATAGCTGGTAGTGGCTTTGGTCCAATTTTAGCAGTAGTTGGAAGATCCACTTCTCCAGAAAAAAGATCTTTAGCACTAGGTATTACAACTGCTGCAGGATCAGCTGGACAAGTGGTTGGTCCACCACTTGCTTCTATTCTATTATCATTTTTACCTTGGTCTTCAGTGTTTGAAATCTTTTCAATTATATTATTAATAACACTGATCCTTGTTCCAATTTTAAAAACAGAATTTTCAAATACAAATATTAATAATGAAAATGAAAAAATTACTAGTGCTGTATTTTTTGCATTAAAAGATCCAACATACTCAATGTTGTTCTTTGGTTTTTTTTCTTGCGGTTTTCAGTTAGCATTTATAACTGCACATTTTCCAGCATTTATTGTTGAATCTAGTAGTCCAATTATAGAAGGAAGTTTAATAAGTTTAGTTTGTAGTTCTGTAGAAGGTTTAGGAGCATTATCTATGGCTCTTATAGGATTATTTAATATAATTGGTTGTTTGATTGCCGGCGCTTTAGGAAAGGGACATTATAAGAAATATCTTTTATCTTTAATTTATACCGGAAGGACTGTTGCGGCAATTTTATTTATCTTACTACCTATTACACCAATATCTATTGCAATATTTTCAATAGTTATGGGTGCTTTATGGTTAGCAACAGTTCCTTTAACTTCAGGAATTATAGGCCATATTTATGGATTAAAATTTATGGGGACATTATATGGCATTGTATTCTTTTCTCATCAGCTAGGATCTTTTGTAGGTGTTTGGTTAGGTGGCCTATTTTATGATATCTATGGAAGTTATGATATTGTATGGTGGGTTGGTATAGGTGTAGGTGCCTTTTCTGCAATAATCCATTTACCAATTAGAGAAAAACCATTATCTAATACAAATATACAAACAGCGTAATTTTATGGATGAAAAAAAAATTATACGAAACTTAATTATAGTAATTTTTTTCTTAGTTATTATTTATTCATTAGCTAGAGTTGGTGTAGGTTTAGATCTTAGCTTTGGACCTTATTTAAAAAAATAGAAAAACTAGTTACACCATTCTCCTTGTTTAAATATTGGCGTAACAGCGCCATTCTTATCAACACCCTCGACATCAATTTCACCTGAGCCGATCATCCAATCAATATGTATCATGCTTGAATTACCACCTCTTTGAGTAATCTCTTCTTTTGATAAGTCTTTTTTGGATTTGAAACATTTTGAGTAACACTGTCCTAAAGCAATATGAGAGGCAGCATTTTCATCAAAAAGAGTGTTATAAAAAGTTATTCCTAATTGCGAAATAGGTGAACTATTAGGGACTAAGGCTACTTCACCAAGCCTTCTTGAGCCTTTATCTGAATCAAGAACTTTTAATAAAACATCTTGTCCTTTAGAGGATTTTGCATCAACAATTTTACCATCTTCAAAGCGAACATTAATATCTTCAATTAGTGTTCCTTGATAAGATAGAGGTTTGGTTGAGCAAACTTCACCGCTTACACGACTAGCATGAGGAGTTGTGAATACTTCTTCAGATGGGATATTTGGATTACAAACAATACCATTCTGTGCCTCTGATGCGCCTCCCATCCACTCATGGTCGTCAGCAAGACCTACTGTTAAAGATGTTCCGGGGCCAGAGTATTTTAAAGAATAAAAATTTTTAGCATTTAACCAATCTGTTTTATCTCTTAAATTTTTATTATGTTGGTCCCATTCAGCTACAGGATCATCATTGCTAACTCTTGATGCATGAAATATTGCATCTCCTAATTTTTTAATTGCTTCACTATCATCAAGATCTGGGAAAACTCTTTTTGCCCATGCTTTTCCTGGCCATGAAATTATATTCCAGTTAATTTTAAATTCAGTAATTCTTTCTCTAGCTGGTTTGTATGCCACAGCATTTGCTTTATTTGCACGCGAAACTTTATCAGGATCAATTTCAGATAATAGCATGGGATCATCACCAGCAATAGCCATTCTAGCTGTATTGTTATCAAAGGCTTCGCCCATTCCATTATAAAGCCAATTTGCTGCAACATTGAAAGATTCATCATTTCCATACTTGAATCGAGACAATGTAATATCAGAATCATTGAAAAGTGGAGTTACAACTCCAGCCCCTTCTTTGTAAGCATATTCAACTATTTTTCTGACCAAAGGTAAAGACTCTAAAGGCGCAGTTATTAAAAGGTTTTGACCTTTTTGAAGTGCAACACCTCTTTTAATGGACAGATGTGCAAGTTTATCAATTTTTTTTGCATCTAAATCATAAAACATTAATTTATAATTAGTTTTTATATTCTAAAAAGTCTAGAGATTTTAACCTTAAAATTTATCTTTAATAATATTAGTATAAAGAACTTATACATTTCAAATTCTTAATAAAATCTTTCCACAAACTCTTGTTTTTTTCCATATATAAAAATATCAAATCTATGCAAAAATAGTAAACTAAATTATGGATTATGAGCTTTTAGATAAAATTAATTTTCCATCTGACTTAAGAGAATTTAAAAAGAAAGATCTAAAACAAATCTCTGAAGAGTTAAGAGCTAAAACAATTGAGACTGTTTCAAAAACTGGTGGTCATCTAGGTGCTGGATTAGGTGTTGTTGAATTAACTGTAGCCCTCCACTATGTCTTTAACACTCCACATGATAAATTAATCTGGGATGTTGGACATCAAGCTTATCCTCATAAAATCATTACAGGAAGGAAAAAAAATATAGATACACTTAGAAAGAAAGATGGTGTTTATGGTTTTGTAAGAAGGTCAGAAAGTGAATATGATCCCTTTGGTACAGCCCATAGTTCTACAGCAGTATCAGCGGGGTTAGGAATTAAGGCTGCAAAAGATATAAATAAAGACAATTCAAAAGTTATATGTGTTGTTGGAGATGGTGCCTTAAGTGCAGGTTTAGCGTATGAAGGATTAAACAACGCAGGTGCACAAAAAAAAGGTTTAATTGTTATTTTAAATGATAACAAAATGTCAATAGACAAACCCGTTGGCGCTATGAGTACATATCTAACCAGATTGCTTTCATCTAAATCTTACTCAAGCTTAAGAAATATTATTAAAAAAATTTCTAAAACATTACCATCAAATCTTTCAAAGACTCTTTACAGAACCGAAGAATATTCTAAGGGGTTTATCTCTGGAGGCACCTTATTTGAGGAATTGGGTTTTTATTATCTTGGCCCAATAGATGGTCACAATATAAACGATATGGTGTCAGTTCTAGAAAACATTAGAGATAATAAATTTGATAAACCAGTTTTTCTTCATTGTGTAACTAAAAAAGGTAAAGGATATAGTCCTGCAGAAAAGTCAGAGGATAAATTTCATGGTGTAGAAAAGTTTGATATTAACACTGGGAACTCAGTTAAAAAAACAAATTTAAAATCTTACTCAAATGTCTTTGGAGAAAAACTAACAAAACTTGCTAAAAATGATGAAAAAATCGTGGCAATAACAGCTGCTATGATGTCTGGAACAGGGTTAAAATTATTCCAACAAAATTTTGAAAAAAGATTTTTTGATGTTGGTATTGCAGAACAACATGCTGTTACAATGGCAGCTGGATTGGCTACTGAGGGTTTCAAACCATTTGTTGCAATTTATTCAACATTTTTACAAAGAGCTTACGATCAAATAGTTCATGATGTAGCTATTCAAAAATTACCTGTTAGATTTGCAATTGATAGAGCAGGGTTAGTAGGATCAGATGGTCCCACTCATGCTGGTTCATTTGATATTACATATTTAGCCACATTACCAAATTTTGTAGTTATGGCACCTAGCAACCAAAAAGAGTTATCTAATATGATAGAGTTATCTTGCGAGATTAATGACAAACCATCTGCTTTTAGATTTCCAAGAGGAACAGGATCAGATGAACTATTCAATAATCAGCCTACAGATATCAGCATAGGTAAGGGATATATTCTAATTGAAGGTAATGATGTTGCAATCTTAAATTTAGGAACAAGACTTGAAAAATGTATTGAAGCTAACAAGTTTCTTAATCAAAATAATATTTATCCTACAATTGCAGATGCAAGATTTGCTAAACCATTAGATACACAATTAATAGATGACTTATTAAATAATCATAAGTATATTTTAACTATAGAAGAAGGTTCCATAGGTGGATTTTCATCTCATGTTTTACATTATGTCCATAATATAAGATCAAAAAAAGATAACGTTGTGATAAAAAATTTAATTTTTCCAGATCGATTTGTTGAGCATATGACACCGGATGAACAATATCAAGATATTAAAATGGATACTGAATCAATAATCACAGAAATTAATAATTTTTATGAAAATAAAATTTTTGATATAAAGAATTTTAAATCAAAAGTTTAATTCTTAACAAAAGTTTAATTAAAATATTAGAATGAAGAAAATTAAAATTTTACACAAAAGTTTTTCTAAACCTATAAGCTGTTTGACCGCATACTCTCCATCAATTGCAAATATTTTGGATGGAAAAATTGATTTAATTCTAGTTGGAGACTCTCTTGGTTCAACACTCTATGGGATGAAGAATACTCAAGGAGTTACTATGGATATGATGAAAAATCATGGGGTAGCTGTAAATAAGGAAATTAAGAAAAGTTTAAAAGTTTTAGATATGCCTTATAAAACATACGATAATAAAATTGATGCATATAAAAACGCTAAAATACTTTTAAATCACTGTAGACCTGATTTATTAAAAATAGAAATTAATGAAAAAAAATTAGTTGTTTTAAAACACTTAGTAGAAAAAAAAGTTAATATTATTTCTCATATAGGAGTAACACCACAAAGTTATAAAAATTTTAATAAAATTAAAGTTTTAGGAAAAACTAATAAAGAAAAACAAAATTTATTAGAGTTGGCAAAAGAATCTGAAACACTTGGGGCTCAAGCAGTATTGTTAGAATGTGTTACAACTGATACAGCTAAACTAATTACGGAAAATATTTCGATACCTACAATAGGCATAGGTGCTTCAAAATATTGTGATGGTCAAGTTTTAGTATTTGATGATTTAATAAATTTAACTACAAATGATAAAAAACCAAAATTTGTAAAAAATTATTTTAATTTTAAAAAAGTTGCTAGCAATGTAATTAAGAAATATAATCGAGAAGTTAAGCTTAAAAAATTTCCTAGTAATAAATTTACTTACAATTAATCTAAGTCTGTAAAGCTATTGTTGTTATCTAAAAACTTGATTAAGCCAGAATCAATTTGATACCACAAACCAATAACATTTAGTTTATTTTCATTTATTAATTTATTTATAAATTCATATTCATATAAATTTCTAATTGATTGTTTTATATTTTCCTGCTCAAAAAAAGTTATTTTTTCAGTTTCTGAAAAATCATTAGGGATATTGTTATAAGAATTTTGTAAACAACTTACCCATTGATTTATATATTCAAAATCATTTATATTTTTTGAATCTAATAATGTTTTGTAAGAATATTCAACTCCCCCACAATTTGAGTGACCTAAAATAATTAAATTTTGAATTTTTAGAACTTTTAATCCGTATTCTATAGCAGATAATGTTTGTATATTTTGATCCTTATCATTTTTGGAGGGTACTATGTTAGCAATATTTCTATGTATAAAATAATCTCCTACACTTCCACCAAATATCGTATTTTCAAGAATTCTAGAATCACAACAAGTGATAATCATAGCAATTGGTTTTTGTGGAGTTTTAGAGGCCTGTTGGTATAAATCTTTATAATTTTCAAAGGTATTCTTTTTCCAGAATTGATATCGTTCAATTAAAAATTTTGGTATTTTCATATTATTTTTTTTAAGAAATTATTTATATAGCAAAATTAAATGAAAAAGGAAATTAGTAGAAAATTCTGTGTAGCTCCAATGATGGGGTATACAACGCCTTATGCAAGGAAACTTTATAGAATATTGTCAAACAATAGTTTTCTATTTAGTGAAATGATAGCAACAAAATCACTAATTTATTCAAAGAGTAGGGAAAACATTATTGATAACGATTATAATAATCCTGTTGCTCTCCAAGTTGGTGGTTCTGAAATAGAGGATTTAACAAAGGCTTCAAGAATAGCAATAGATTATAATTATGATGAAATTAATTTAAATGTTGGCTGTCCAAGCAAAGCAGTACAAAAAGGAAGTTTTGGTGCATGTCTTATGAGAGATAAAATTCTTGTTAGAAATTGTATTGAAGCTCTACAAAATGATAGGATTGAAGCTACATTGAAATGTAGATTGGGATTGGGAAAAGAATTAAATTATGAGTTTTTTGAAGAATTTATTGATGAGATATCAAAAACTGGAATAAAAATTATTTATGTTCATGCAAGAAATGCAATATTGAATGGTATTAGTCCGCAAGCAAATAGAACAATACCTCCTCTTAGTTATAATTTTGTAAAAAGAATTAAAAACAAATTTCCTGAAATAACATTCATCCTTAATGGAGGAATAGATAATCTCGACAAAGCAGAAATATTACTAAAAGAATTTGATGGAGTTATGGTTGGAAGATTAATTAAAAATAATCCCTTCATTTTAAAAGATGTTGATAATAAAATTTTTAAAGATAAAGTTAGATTAATTGACGAAACAATAATTTATAATTATTTTGAATACATAAAACCAAAATTAGGTTTTGAATCAATATTTAGATTATTAAGCCCTCTTCTTCATATTTTTTTCTCTGTCCCTCATAGCAAAATTTATAAATCTAAAATTAATGAATATATGAAAGAGCAAAAAATTAATTTAATTGAAGATTTAATGATAAAATTTGTTAGCGAAAAAAATCTTACCTAATTTTAATAAGGTATATGGTATGAAAAGCTTAAAATTTCAACGCCAGGATTTTTGTCACCTAGATTAGCATTTGAAATGTGACTAAGTGAAATTCCAATTCGATTTTTATTTTTTAGTTCGTAACTCACTTCAAAGGAAGTTCTAAATTGTAAAGAATTACCTAATTTTTTTCCTGAACCATCGTCGTAAAATCCTGCGCCAAAGCTTGGTGTGAAATAATATTTGCTCTTATTGCCTTCGAATAACTCACCTAGGTTATCTTCAAAATATATACCAGTTAAAAAATAAGAAGCAGAGTCATTTGTGTATTCAACTCCAAAAAAAGGTTTTAAGAAGAAAAAATTATCTTCTTCTGGACCTATATCAAGTAATGAATTATCGCTTCTAAATTCGTATCTAAAATCTGTTGCCTGATTATTTTCTGAACCATCTAATTTAATATCATAAATGCCAAGTCCAAAAACATTCGTTCCTTTACTGTATGCAATAGTTGAGAATAAAAATAATACAATCAGCGTAATGGTTTTGTACATCTCTGCATCTTATAATTATTTGGTATAGCTATCAAATAAAAAATTCTTTATTTTGATTTGAGATTTCTAATAAAGATCTTTTCAATTTTTCTAATGCTTTTGTTTCTATTTGTCTGACTCTCTCTTTGCTAATCTTTAATTTTTGACCTAATTCGTCCAATGTTATACTTTTCTCTCTAAACTTTCTTAGACGAATAATAGTTTTTTCTCTGTCATTTAAAGTATCTATAGCCTTGTTAATAAAATCTTTTTTAATATTTTTATCGTTAAATTCTTCAAAAGTTTCTTCGGGATTTTGACGTTCATCAGCTAGTAGGCTCATTAGGTCATTTTCTGAATCACTGTCAACTTTTTGATTTAAATGAAGATCACCACCAGTAAGCCTTGACTCCATATTTTGAATATCAATAGATTTAACATTAAGCATATTTGAAACTTTGTTTATTTCGTTTTGACCCATAAATTCTCTTGATACGTCATTAATCTGTTGTTTGATTTTTTTTAGATTAAAAAAAAGAGCTTTTTGGGATGCTGTGGATCCGGTTCTAACAACCGACCAGTTCTTTAAGATATAATCTTGAATTGATGCTCTGATCCACCATGAAGCATAAGTTGACAGTCTAAAATCTTTAGAAGTATCAAATTTTTCAAGTGCGTGCATGATACCAAGAACTCCTTCATGAATTAAATCATCAATTGGTAAGCCATAACTTGAATATTTTCTTGCGTAAGAAATGGCTAAACGAAGATATGAATTAAGAATTTTTTGAAGAGATCGAGGAGTTTTATTATCTCTCCAATCATTTATTAGTTCAAATTCCTCTTCTTTTTCAAGAATCGATGCTTTTTTGGATAGTTCTATAAGATTGTTAGAAAAGAAAAAGTTTTTTGATGCCATATATAATTATACGTAAAATAATTAAATTAGATCAATAATTTTCAAATAAATCTAAAATTTCCCCATTTTCTGTAAATATTCCACATAGAACATTTTTGTTAGATAAGGGTTGTTTAAATAAAGTACAAACTACATTGTTTTTTGAATTTTGAGATTGATTTAAATGTTCAGACTCATATCCTCTAACAATCCTCAAGAATGTCTTATAAGGATTTTGAATTGTTGAAAAATTTTGAAAACCCCACCAAAAACAATCATTTTGAGCTGATAGAGGCCTAGTTATATCAACCCCCCTATTAACAAATAATATTTTTTTAGTATGAGAGTATGCAGCATGCTTTAAGTTTAAAAAATACTCAGTATGTCCAAGATTATCCTGTATGGATTTATTCAAAGAAGATGTCCATTTCGATATATTAATGGTTCCTGAAGAAGCTAAACTTTTAATCTCATTCTCTGAAAAACCATATGATTCTATTGTTTTGTTGACTCCATGCTCAAACATCCATTCAAGAATTTCTATTGGGTTAGGGGCAAGTTGTAGTTGCAATAACTTACTAAACATTTCTTCTTGTGCACCTCTTAAAAATACGATTGAATCTGGTTTAAGTGTAAATTTAGACATTAATTTAAATCTTAAATCAATTACACTAGATAAAGTTTCTTTTGAATCATCCCCCAATCCAATTACGTTACCAAGAAAAATTAATTTATCAGTATTTTTGAAATTAGTTAAAATATATCTTTTTATTGCACTAAATGATTTTAGGTTTGAATGAATTGAGCCAATAGCCCATATCTTGCTTGTTTTTTTTAATTCTACAAAATTACTAACTTTGTTCAAAATATTATTTTTTACTTAGAATTTGTTCTATCTTTTCTGTCGATTGAAAATAATCTGTTTTTTCAACTGCGGCCACCTCTCGTGCTAAACGCTCTATTGCCACCTGAAACATTTGTCTCTCACTGTAAGACTGTTCTGCTTGACTGCTTTTTCTAAACAAATCTCTTACTACTTCAGAAATTTTAATTGGATCACCTGAGAAAATTTTTGCTTCATATTCTTGTGCTCTTCTACTCCACATTATTCTTCTTATTTTAGGCTTTAACTTTAAAGTGGAATAGACCTCCTCTATAATTTTTTTTGAAGAAATTTTTCTTAATCCAACCTCATTTTTTTTATCAAGAGGAACCCTGATTGTTAATTTGGATTGCTCCATTTTAACAACATAAAAACTTGTTTTGATATTAGATATTTCCATACTTTCTATTTTTTCAATCTCACCTACACCATGTTTAGGATAAACTACAATTTCACCTGTTTTGAAGTCTGAATTTTTTTTTGCTTTCATTTAAGTCCCTGGTTTTTTAAGTCCCTGGTTTTTCACTAAAGTGTTTATTAAATTTATCTTTAACATTTTGCCATTTTTCTGCATCCGCCGGAGGTTCTTTTTTTTCATCAATGTTTGGCCAGATTTCAGAATATTTTCTATTAATTTCTGCCCATTTTTCTATTCCATCCTCCGTATCTGATAAAATTGCTTCTACTGGACATTCTGGCTCGCAGACACCACAATCAATGCATTCATCTGGATGTATTACGAGCATATTTTCACCCTCATAAAAACAGTCGACAGGACATACTTCTACACAATCCATATGCTTACATTTTATACATTTTTCATCGACTACATATGTCATAATATTATGAATTTTTATTTAGAGCTCTTTTTCTTGCATTTCCAGAGTTTATATCAGAAATATAGAGTAATCCAGCAAGCCTTCTAATAAGATTTGACTCAAAATCATGAATTTCTCCATCAGATAACACAATTTCCCATAAAGCTTCTATGAGATGAAGTTTTTTATCACTGTCAAAATTTTTATTAATAAAAGATGTATAATAATGAAGAGATTTGGAATTATTTTTATTTTTTATTGCCTCATCTAAAACCAAGTCAACTTCTTCTTCATTTTCATCAAAAACATTAATCAAGCTAAATTTAATTTTTTTTAACTCGCTTTCTCTAATTGTTCCATCAGTATATGCAGCTTCAATCATTAATCCGCAAATTAATTCAAGATTTTTACTGCCTCCTTCATCATCCTTAGATTTTTTATAATTTAAAACGTTTTTTAATAAATTTATCAATTTTTTACCTTTTAAAATACTATTAAAGAAGTTTCTTTAAAACTGCAAAGGGAGAATTTGGATCTTTCTTTAAAGTATTGTCAATAATTTTTTTGTTTTTATTTTTTCTATTATTTTTTTTTGTTTCCTTTTTCTTGTTACCTAAGAAAAATAATTTTTTTTCATCAGAAATAGTAACATAATCGTAACCGCAAAATTTCATAATATCTTTTAACTGTTCACTGTTACATCCAATTGGATTCATAAGGTCTGAAGATTCTAGAAAAGGACCTTTTTTGATTTTTTGTCTTGCAAGAAAAAAGATTTTTTCAAATACATCTATTCTGAATGAAAAATTTTTAATATTAATATATCCAATTGATTGCCAATAATGGTCAGGTATTTTTATTTCTGATGTAAAGGATACTCTACCATTTTGTGGAAGTGGTAGATAATTGTCAATGTCCTTTTCATAAAAAGTTTTCCATAAAATTGCGCAAATTTCTAGAGGTTTTTTCTTTAATAGACTTGGTATAAAAAAATATTTTGCCCCTATCCTTATTCCCAATCTAGTAAGCTGTGACTTACTCTCTTGAGTAATTTTTTTGAGAATATCTTTGAATTTTTCTACTGGGTAATTTCCAAAATTTTCAATACAATTAAAGACAATTGCTCTAATTTCAGAATTAATACCTTCATCTAAATTTTTATTTAAAGGATATAGGTTATCGTTTATTTCATTTTCTAACCATTTTTGTAGTTTAGCAGAAATCAATAATTTGTTTTCTGAAGATAAATATTCAGAATTCAAAGCCTCAGCTATAGGTCTATATATCGATTTGCCTTTCTTTAATTTACCAACACTATCTTCTCCCCAATAAATAAAAGTTTCATCTTTAATTTTAGAATTATTGATGTCACCAAACTTAATTGAATCAAGCGGGGCACTTAAAAAACTATCTACTTTTTCATTAATCATATTTCTTGCTGTTTTTTTTATATTACTAATCGAAAAAAGAGATTGTGAAAATATTTTTTTACCTTCAATAAGATCAAAACCTTTTATAACACCATATTTATCATCATCTAAAAAAATTTCGTTGTTACTTTTTTTAAGTATATCTTGGATATTTTGAAATTTCTCCTGTCCTATAAAAAATTTTGAAGAATAATCTATAAATTTTTTTGTAAGACTGTTATGTAGTTGATCAGATAATTCATTTTCTATCTGCTGAGTTTTTTCTTTCCAATAGTATGTATTTTTTAACCAGTTATGATTATTTGATATGTATGTCCACGTGCGTATCTGGGAAATTTTAATTGAAAGCTCAGGTATGCCTACACCAAAATTTTTAAGTTTACCGACCCTCTTATTAATCCATTCTTCAGGTATGTTATATTCATTATTAATTAAAATAAGGTATATATCTTTTAAAAGTAATAAATAATTATCATTAAAAAGTTTTTCAAAATCTGGAACCTGACACACCTCCCACAATAACTTTAAATTTTTTTTTGATATAAGTAATTTCTTTATTTCATTATCATTAATTAAATTACGAAGGTTAATTTCATCTAAAGCATTCTTTTTATGTATAAAATAGTTGTGAATGGGATATTTTTTTAATGATGATAATAATGCATCTATTGAATTAAAATCTAAATCACTATTTCTCCAATAAATTTTTTGAATATTATCAAAGTTGTGTGTTTCTATTTGCTGTATAGTTAATGGATCTAAATTTCCTGCTTCTTTAGTATGGCTAAAAGTTCCATCTTGTTTGTATCTACCTGCTCTACCTGCAATTTGACCTAGTTCATTTGGAGCAAGATTACGATTATATCTGCCATCAAATTTTTCTAATGCAGAAAAACTTACATGATTGATATTAAGATTTAAGCCCATTCCAATAGCATCTGTTGCTACAAGATAATCTACGTTTTTATTTTCATATACTTCTACTTGGGCATTTCTAGTTCTGGGACTTAGCGAACCTAAAACTACAGCAGTTCCACCTTTATGTGTTCTAATATTTTCAGCAATCTCATAAACTTTGTTAATATTAAATGCAATTATAGCTGATCTTGGTTCGAGTTTAGAAAAATTTTGCTTTCTCAGAAATGAAAGTTGAGAAAATCTTTTTTTTTTCTCTATTATAATATTTGGATAAATTTTTTTTAATAAATTTTCAATATTTAGTGATCCTAAGAAGATAGTTATAAAATTGCCTCTTAGATTTAAAATCCTATCAGTAAAAATATGTCCTCTTTCATAATCTGCTGTCAATTGCACTTCATCAATTATTATACAATCTACAGAAATATTTTTGGGCATTGACTCAACAGTACAAAAAAAATATTTTGCTTCTTTTGGAAGAATTTTTTCTTCACCTGTTAATAATGCTACATTGTTAAGCCCAATTCTTTTTACTGCTTTATCATAGTTCTCTCTAGCTAATAATCTTAGTGGAAAACCAAAAATACCTGAAGAATATGAGAAAAGTTTTTCAAACGCTGTATAAGTTTTTCCGGTATTAGTAGGCCCAAGAATAGCTAGTAGATTTTCATCTTTATTAGACATTAAGATTAAGCAGCTTCTGATATTATTTCATTTAAAACGTAGTTTAAAATTCCTCCAGCTTTGTAGTATTCAAGTTCTTTTTTAGTATCAATTCTGCACTTTAATTTTATACTTTTAGACTCAGCAGAATTAATTTTACAACTAAGTATAATTCCAGGTTTTAGTTCAGATAAGCCGGAGATAGAGACAAGCTCGTGGCCTAAAATATTAAGATTTATTTTGTTTTCATTATTCATAAATTCAAGAGGCAATACCCCCATTCCAATTAAATTAGATCTATGAATTCTTTCGAAACTCTCTGCAATTACCGCTCTTACGCCTAAGAGTCTTGTGCCTTTAGCTGCCCAGTCTCTAGACGATCCAGTACCATACTCTTTTCCAGCTATAATAACTGTATCGACATTATTATTAATATATTCTTGAGCCGCTTCATATATTGGCATTTGTTTATTAGATAAAAAGGATTTTGTAAAACCTCCCTCTACATTATTTAAAATCTGGTTCTTTATTCTAATGTTAGCAAAGGTACCCCTCATCATAATTTCATGATTACCTCGTCTTGATCCGTATGAGTTGAAATTCTTAGGATTAATTTGTCTGTCTGTTAAATAATGGCCAGCTGGACTATCTTCTTTAATATTCCCAGCTGGTGAAATATGATCCGTTGTTACACTGTCACCTAATAATGCCAATATTCTTGCATCTTTGATATCCTTTAACTCAAATTTATTTTCTATATTGAAAAAAGGCGGATGTTTTATGTAAGTGCTAGTATCATTCCAATCATAAGTTGTTTCCTTTGAATTATTAATTGATAACCAGTTATCATCTCCTTTATATATTTCCTTATATCTTTCTTTAAACATTTCAGGCGTTAAAGATAAACCAAGTGTTTCATTAATTTCTTTATTTGATGGCCATATATCTTTTAAGAATATCTCTTCTCCAAATTTAGATTTACCAAGTGAATCGGTTGTAAGATTAATATTAATATTACCTGCAATAGCATAAGCAACGACAAGAGGGGGTGAAGCAAGAAAGTTTGCTTTGACTTCTTGGTGAACTCTACCTTCAAAGTTTCTATTTCCAGATAATACGGAGCAAACAGTTAAATTATTTGACCTAATTTCATTAGAAACCCATTCATCTAAAGGGCCGGAATTTCCTATGCAAGTTGTACATCCATAACCAACGGTGTTAAAGCCTAATTGATCAAGGTATTCTGTTAAACCAGCCTTATCAAGATAATCGTTAACAACTTTACTTCCTGGCGCTAAACTAGTCTTAACCCAAGGTTTAACCTCTAAACCTAAATCAGCTGCCTTTTTAGCAACTAATCCTGCTGCGATCATTACATTTGGATTAGATGTATTTGTACAACTAGTTATTGCAGCTATTACAATATCCCCTGTATTTAATTTATCTTTGTTATTATTTAAATTGGTATCCATCTTACTAAATTCTGTTGGAACTTCTTTCAAAAGAATTTTATCCTGAGGTCTTTTTGGTCCAGCAAGAGAAGGTTCAATAGAATCTAAATCTAGTATTATTTTATCTGAGTATTCTGGTGAATAATTTTCATCCACCCAAAGAGTTTGCTTTTTTGAATATACTTCAACAATATTTAGATGTTCATTATCTTTACCAGTTAACTTAAGGTAATTAATTGTTTCTTCATCTGTAGGAAAAAATCCACAAGTTGCGCCATACTCGGGCGCCATATTAGATATAGTTGCTCTATCAGCTAAAGATAAATTTGCTAAACCGTTTCCATAAAATTCTACAAATTTCCCTACTACACCTTTATCTCGTAAAATTTTTGTAATTGATAAGACTAAATCAGTTGCAGTAATTCCTTCCTTCAAAGATCCTTTAAGTTCAAAACCGATTACGTCAGGTATATTCATTGAAATTGCCTGGCCTAACATAGCTGCCTCGGCTTCAATCCCTCCTACACCCCATCCTAATACAGAAAGAGAATTAACCATTGTCGTATGACTATCAGTTCCTACCACAGAGTCAGGAAATAAATATTTTTTATTCTCAATTTCTCTTACCCAAACTGTCTTAGCAATATTTTCTAAATTTACTTGATGACAAATACCAGCACCAGGGGGTACCAAGTAAAAGTTATCAAATGAACTTTGACCCCACTTTAAAAATTCATATCTTTCTTTATTTCTTTCAAATTCCTTCTTAACATTTTCATTGAGGGAGTTACTATTTTTATAATTATCAACCATAACAGAATGGTCTATAACTAAATCAACCCTAGAAAGAGGATTTATCTTTTTTGGCTCAATTCCCCTTGATTTTAGTGCATTTCTCATTGCAGCTAAATCTGCAACAGCTGGTACTCCAGTAAAATCTTGCATAAGGACACGTGTTGGGAAAAAAGCTATCTCTGTTTTTTCATTTTTTTTGTTTCTATCTTTTAATGAGGAAAATACT
>CACIBE010000004.1 GCA_902584805.1 uncultured Alphaproteobacteria bacterium | reverse complement strand
TGGCCATCGAAGGCCGTCTGAATTTATCCAAAATTGATATCCGTACGATGAATTTAAATTTTGTGATTTTGTAGTTGCTCGGTCTATATAATCTGAAGATAATATATTAATGTTATTCCATTGTCCTTTTTTTAGCATGAAATATCCAAAGCGTGATAAATCTCTGGCTGATGAAAAAGATTAGTAAAATTTTAGCAGCAAACAGAAGTGAAATTGCCATTCGAATATTCAGAGCTGCAGAAGAGTCTGGTATTAAAACAGCTGCTATTTATTCTAAAGAAGATCGTTTTGCTATTCACCGATTTAAAACGGATGAAAGTTATTTAGTAGGTGAAGGCAAAGGTCCAATTCAAGCATATTTGGACATAGACTCGATTATAAAAATTGCTAAAGATGCAAAGGTTGATGCTATCCATCCAGGTTATGGATTTTTATCTGAGAGTCCTGAACTAGCTGAGCAATGTGAAAAAAATGACATAACATTCATTGGACCTAGTAAAGAAATACTAAAAAGATTTGGAAATAAAACTGAAGCTAAAAAAGTTGCGGAAGAAGCAAAAGTAGGCACCGTTCCGTCTGTTCTCGTAACAAAAGAAAATTTAAAAAGTGTTGAAAAAGAAGTTGAGAAAATTGGTTATCCAGTAATTGTTAAAGCTAGTTGGGGTGGTGGTGGTCGAGGAATGCGTGTTGTTAAATCAAGTAACGAATTAATCGATCAAATTACAACTGCTCAAAGTGAGTCACTTAAAGCTTTTGGCAAAGATGAAGTATTTATAGAAAAATTTTTAGAAGATGCTGCGCACATTGAAGTTCAAATTTTAGGTGACAGACACGGAAATATCATACATCTTTTTGAAAGAGATTGTTCTCTTCAAAGAAGGCATCAAAAGATTATAGAAAGAGCGCCTGCACATTTTCTTCAAAATAAAACTCGAGAAGAAATTTGTAACGCTGCTATTAAAATCGCAAAACAAGTTAAATACTTTGGTGCAGGAACTGTTGAATTTTTGTTTGATAAAAAGTCTGGTGAATTTTATTTCATTGAAGTTAACCCGAGAATTCAAGTTGAACACACAGTAACCGAAGAGGTAACTGGTATTGATATTGTAAAAGCCCAAATTAAAATTGCAGAAGGTGAAAAAATTGGTGATCACCCAGCACTTCCTAAACAAGAAAACATTCATCTAAATGGATTTGCAATTCAATGTAGAGTTACTACCGAAGATCCGCTTAATAATTTTATGCCTGATTATGGAAAGATAATGACTTATCGCTCGGCAGCTGGTTTTGGGGTGAGACTAGATGCAGCAAATGCTTCTGCTGGTTCTATCATCACACCGTATTATGATTCTTTACTTGTAAAAGTAACAACTTGGGCAAAGCATCAAGAAGACTGCATTAAAAGAATGGATAGGGCTTTGCGAGAATTTAGAATCAGAGGTGTTAAAACAAATTTAGTATTTCTTGAGTCTCTTATTAACAATAAAGACTTCCTTGAAGGAAACTACAATACAAATTTTGTTGATACTAAAAAAGAACTCTACGCTTATAATCCTCAAAAAGATCGAGCATCAAAAATCGTATCTTATCTTGGAAATATAATTGTAAATGGACACAATGATATATCAGGAAGAATCAGTAATAATTCGACTGTAGAAGTTCAACTTCCTATTTCAAATATTAAAAGTGAAAAAAATAATTATGTAAAGGATTTAGAAACTTTAGGTCCAGAAAAATTTGCAAAAAAAATAAAAGAAACACCCCATACCCTAATTACTGACACAACGATGCGTGACGCTCACCAATCACTTCTTGCTACAAGAATGAGAACAGATGATCTTGTTAACATCGCTGAATATTATAGTGAAAATCTAAGTACCTTATTCTCATTAGAATGTTGGGGAGGCGCAACGTTTGATACATCGATGCGTTTTTTAAAAGAAGATCCTTGGGATAGATTAGCAAGATTAAACAAAAGGGCACCTAACCTTCTTAAACAAATGCTCTTTAGAGGATCTAATGCTGTTGGATATAAAAATTATCCAGATAATGTTGTTAAACACTTCATTCAACAGTCAGCCCAAGCTGGAATTGATGTATTCCGAGTTTTTGATTCATTAAACCTAATTGATAATATGCGTGTTGCAATTGATGAAGTCCGTAATCAAAATAAAATTTGTGAAGGAACTATCTGTTATACAAATGATGTAACTGATCCAAATGAGAAAAAATATACATTAAAATATTATATTGATCTTGTTAAAGATTTAGAAAAAGCAGGAGCACATATAATTGCCATTAAAGACATGGCGGGGTTAGCAAAACCTAATGCTATAAAAAAATTAGTTAACGAAATTAAACAAACAACTGATCTTCCAATTCATTTCCATACTCACGATACATCTGGCACTTCATCAGCTTCAGTTCTTGCTGCTATTGAGGAAAACGTCGATATCGTTGATCTTGCAATTGACTCGATGAGTGGATTAACATCACAACCTGCGCTTGGTTCAATCGTATCTATAATGAAACAAAATCATCAAGACCCAAAACTTGATGAAGAGGCTATAAGAACACTATCTTTATATTGGGAGCAGGTTCGTCAAAATTATCATGCCTTTGAAACTGATTTCAAAGGCGGAAGCTCTGATGTGTATCTTCACCAAATGCCTGGTGGTCAGTTTACGAATTTAAAAGAACAAGCGAGATCATTGGGAATTACAACTGATAAGTGGGGAATGGTTGCTAATAAATATGCAGAGGTAAACCAACTTTTTGGTGATATTGTCAAGGTAACCCCTTCTTCAAAAATTGTAGGCGATATGGCGCTTTATATGATTGCTAATGATTTATCCAAAGAAGATGTACTAGATCCAAAAAAAGAAATTTCCTTTCCTGCTTCAGTCATAGAATTTTTTAAAGGGGATATTGGTATACCACATGGAGGCTTTCCGAAAGAACTTCAAAAGAAAGTTCTTGGTGACACAAAACCTCTAACAAAAAGACCTGGAGAAGTTTTAGAATCAGTTGATTTAGATAAAGAAGCAAAAAATTTAGAAGATGAAATTGGGATGAAAGTTGATCAAACACATCTAGCGTCTTACTTAATGTATCCAAAAGTTTTTAAAGATTATGTTGATCATTTTAAGGAGTTTAGTGACACATCAATTCTATCAACTGAGTTGTTTTTCTATGGTCCTCAACAAGATAAAGAATACACAATAGAAATTGATAAAGGAAAAAACCTTATCTTAAGATACTTAGCAAAAAGTGAAGTTAATAGTAATGGAAAGTGCTCCGTGTTTTTTGAAATTAACGGACAACCAAGAACAATAGATATAGAAAATAAAGAATTTTCAAAAAATATTACGCAAAGAACAAAAGCGGATGATAATAATTTAGATCATGTCGGATCTCCTTTGCCAGGCCAAGTTGCTAAAATATTTGTTCAATCGGGTAGTAAAGTAATAAAAGGTGATAAGTTACTAGTGATCGAAGCCATGAAAATGGAAACCACTATTAATGCTGATAAAAGTGGAACCATCAAATCAATTAATGTTGCATCTGGTGATAATGTGGAAACAAAAGACTTGCTTGTCGAGATTAGCTAGCAAATTTGTATTCTTTGTAACACTCTTCTATCGAGTTCTTTGTATTTATAAGCTCACCTAAGGAATCTCGAAATTCAAAATATTCTACTCTTTTGATATCTGAGTTTATATTAAAGAAGATAAACAATCTACATGAACTACTATCATATCGCATCATATGCACTGATCCATCAGATCGTGCTAAATTAGGTTTTCCCAGTTTTTGTTTTATTTCAGCAAGTTGTTTTCCCATAAAATTTATTTCTGCGATTTTTTGCTGCTCCTTAACTATAGTTTTTTCCTCTTCTTTTTCCTCAGTGATAATTTGTTGCTCTTCAACAATAGTTTTATCTTCAATAATATCTGGTTCTTTTTTGGTAATAGTTTCCTCAACTTTATCTTTTTTTAAAACCGCCCCAACTTTAACAACTTCTCTTCCAACTTCAATGGTCGTACAGCTAGATAAAAACACTAATGTTAAAAAATAAATTGATAACCGCATTGCTCTTAGTGGGATTTCTATATATGTAATTGCATATGATTACAGTAATTAAATCACCGTTCGTTCAATACAAATTAACAATTTTGCGAAATAAAAAAACATCAAATACTGTTTTTAGACAAACTATGAATGAAATAAGCTATCTTATTGCTTCTGATGTTCTTCAATACGTTCCCTTTAAAAAACAAATAATTGAAACACCTCTAAAAAAAATGAGTGGTACAGCATTGGGTCAACCCATAATTTTGGTCCCAATTTTACGCGCCGGTTTAGGGTTACTTGAAGGGTTTGCAAAATTTTTACCCGAAGCTGAAAAAGGACATATAGGTTTATACCGCGATGAACAAACATACGAGCCTGTAGAATATTTATTTAAACTGCCCAGGGTTAAAAATAAAAAAGTATTGATCTTAGACCCCATGTTAGCCACAGGTAATTCTTCAATTGCTGCAATCAATTTAATAAAAAATAAAGGCGTTAATATTAAGAATATATTTTTGGTTTCTTTGCTTGCTGCCCCTGAAGGTATTAAAAATATCCAAAAAAAACAAAAAGGCATTCATATATTTACATGTAATATTGATGCTAAGTTGAATAAAAATAAGTTCATTGTACCAGGCCTAGGTGACGCAGGCGATAGGTATATGGGTACTTGAAGTTATCCATAAAAAATCCTATTATTTATCCATTATCTCATTTTTTAATGCATTTTTTTATCAAGAAAATGTTATCAGTGGGATATCTATAATTCATATTTAAGGGGGATTTTTAGTATGAAGAAAATTTTAAGTATTTTTACAGTTTCTTTCGCTCTTGTCTTCTCTTCAAGTGCGTTTGCAAATAAAATTGGAGTTGTATATGACTCTGGAGGTAAGTTTGATAAATCATTTAACGAACTAGCTTTCGAAAGTGCATTAAGAGTGCAAAATGAACTTGGTTGGGACATGGTTGAATTTGAAGCTTCTAACAACACTCAAATTGAACAAGGTATGCGTAAGATTGCGGATAGAGGAGCATCTCTAATTGTAGCAATGGGATTTGCACAAGCTGATGCTGTTGCAGCAGTTGCTCCAGATTATCCTGATACTAACTTTGTTGCAGTGGATGTTTGTTGGGTAGATGACCCAGCTAGTAACATTTACCAAGCTTGTTACAAAGAACACGAAGGTTCATTCTTAGTTGGTATGATTGCAGCTATGGCATCTGAAAGTGGAACAATCGGTTTTGTTGGAGGAATGGATATTCCTTTAATTAGAAAGTTCCAAGGTGGATATGAGCAAGGTGCACAATATGTTAATCCTAACATTACAGTTTTAGCTAATATGACTGGAACAACGCCAGAAGCATGGAATAACCCAACTAAAGGTGCTGAGTTAACAAAAGCACAGATTGATGGTGGTGCAGATGTTGTTTATCAAGCAGCGGGTGGAACAGGAATTGGCGTTCTTCAAGCAGCGGCTGATGCAGGTATTATGGGTATCGGTGTTGACACAAACCAAAACTGGATGCACCCAGGTAACATGCTTACTTCTATGTTAAAGCGTTTGGACTTAACAATTTTTGAACAAGCTCAAAAGACAGAAGCTGGTACTTTCGAGTCAGGAATTCACATTCTTGGTTTGGCTGAAGGTATGGTTGGTTATGCTACTGAAGACGGCATGGTAACTTCTGAAATGGCAGCAGCTGTAGAAGCAGCAGCAGCAGAAATAGTGAGCGGCTCTATGGAAGTAGCTGACTGGTCACAAGAGTAATAAAACTATTTAAAATAATCAGGTGAGACCTAAGATCTAAACAATTTTATGGTCTCTCCTATCCTAGAACTAACTAATATAAATAAATCTTTTGGCCACGTTCACGCCAATAAGAATATTAATCTTACAATAAACAAGGGAACAATCCATGGGATAATTGGAGAAAACGGCGCAGGTAAGTCAACGTTAATGAGTATCGTTTTTGGCCTTTATCAAGCAAACTCAGGAACAATAAAAGTTAATGGGAAGGAAATAAATCTTAGATCACCTAAAGATTCAATTATAAACGGCATTGGTATGGTACACCAACATTTTATGTTGGTTGAAAATTTTACTGTTCTAGAAAATATCATTTTAGGATTTGAAGGCGAGCTCGTATTTGGAAAAAATTTAGAAAAAGCAAAAAAAGATTTAAACGATTTATGTGATACATATAAATTAAACATTGATCTTAACTCTACCATTTCTGATTTATCAGTAGGGTTTCGTCAAAGAGTTGAAATTTTAAAGTCACTATATAGAGGAGCTGAGATCCTTATACTTGATGAACCAACAGGTGTTTTAACACCTCAAGAAGTTGATGAACTTTTTAAAATACTACGATCCTTAAAAGAAGAAGGTAAGACAATAGTTCTAATTACACACAAATTAATTGAAATAATGGATTTAACAAGTGAAGTTTCTGTTATGCGTCAGGGTGAAATGGTGGGTCATACAAAAACAGAAAATACTAACAAAGAGCAATTAGCCGAGATGATGGTTGGTAGAAGTGTATTACTAAGACTTGATAAATCTGAGGTAAAAGCAGGAGAGGTTTTATTTAGTGTTAAGAATCTTACAGTTAAAGATGATCTGGATGTAACAAGAGTAAAGAATGTTGATTTAGAAATTCGATCAGGAGAAATATTAGGTTTAGCGGGTGTTACTGGAAACGGACAAACAGAATTATTAGAAGCGCTTTCTGGTATAAGAAAAGTTGAGTCTGGAGAAATATATTTAGAAGGAAAAAAAGTATCCGACAGTCAAAATTTTTTAGATCCAAGGGAGTTAAAAGACAAAGGGTTAGCCCATGTTCCTGAGGATAGACAGAGAATGGGTCTAGTTACAGATTTTAAAGCCTATGAAAATTTAATTTTTGGTTACCACGATCAACAACCATTTTCAAAATCATCTGTTTTAAATCATAGAGATATAATTTCTCATTCTAAAAAAATTATGGAAGAGTATGATGTAAGACCTCAATCGCCAAACTTAATTACATCCAATTTTTCTGGAGGCAATCAACAAAAGATAATTTTAAGTAGAGAACTAAATGAAAATCCAAAAGTATTATTAGTTGGTCAGCCAACGAGAGGTGTAGACATTGGCGCAATTGAATTTATTCATCAAAGATTGATAGACATGAGAGACAGAGGAACAGCTATACTTTTGGTATCTGTTGAATTAGATGAAGTGCTTTCATTGTCGGATAGAATTGTTGTAATGTTTGACGGAAAGATAGTTGGTGAAAAAGAAAATAAAAATGTAACTGACCGTGAGTTAGGTTTATTGATGGCAGGAGTAGTTTAATGGCGCCAGTAGATAAATCCAAAGTACCTTGGTGGGTTTCAAACCTTATTGTTCCACTTGTAAATTTAACTTTAGCATTACTTGTTTCAGGTCTGTTTATATTCATCGCCGGAGAAAATCCCTATGAAGCAGTAAGATTAATCATTTATGGTTCTTTTGGTTATATTGAAGGTTTTGCGTATACACTTTACTACACTACAAATTTTGTATTTACTGGTTTGGCATTTGCCGTTGCATTTCATTGTAGGCTTTTCAATATTGGTGGAGAGGGTCAAGCTTATATTGGTGGTCTCGGTGTTTTTTTAGTTGCGATAAATTTTAGTTTTTTACCTGTGCCAATAGTGTGGCTATTATCTATCGCCGGCGCTGTTGTTTTTGGTGCAGCTTGGGCATTTATACCTGCATACCTTCAGGCAACTAGAGGTAGTCACGTAGTAATTACCACCATCATGTTTAATTTTATAGCAGCATCATTAATGGTATTCTTATTAGTCGATGTAATAAGAGACACGTCACAAATGGGACCACATACTGTTGCTTTACCAAAAGAACAATGGTTTCCAAGTTTTAAAGATTTTGCTAGTTTGTTTGGAATTAAAATAAGATACTCTCCATTAAACATTTCTTTTTTACTAGCAATTGCAGCTTCAGTTTTTGTATGGTTCTTAGTTTGGAAAACGAGATGGGGTTATGAAATGAGGGCTGTGGGTCACAATACGCAAGCAGCAATTTATGCAGGCATTTCACCATATAAAAATATAATCATAGCAATGTGTATTTCTGGTGGCTTGGCGGGGTTACTAGGTGTTAATGAAATATTAGGGGTTCACCATAAAATAGTAGCAGGATTTCCTGCTGGTTATGGTTTCACTGGAATTGCAGTTGCATTAATGGGAAGAAATCATCCAATTGGAATTTTCCCAGCTGCATTTTTATTTGGTATTTTATACCAAGGAGGGTCTGAAGTTACTTTTGATATGCCAAACATAACTAGATATATGTTTGTTGCTGTTCAAGGAGTAATTATTTTATTTAGTGGAGCTTTAGAAAATTTATTTAGACCACAAATTGAAAGTTTCTTTGTTAATAGACTAAACATAAAGGCGAGTGCATAATGGAATTTTTATCTGACATTGCATCTTTGATTAATTCTACTTTAAGAATTTCAACACCTTTAGTTTTTGCAGCGATGGCTGGAATATTTGCGGAAAGATCAGGCGTTATTGATTTTAGTTTAGAGGGAAAAATGCTTATGGCTGCTTTTGTTGCAGCAGTAGGTTCTTATTTTTTAGGTAATCCTTGGTTAGGTTTATTACTAGCAATTATCGCATGTGTAAGTTTATCTATGTTACATGGTTTTGCATCTGTTACATATAAAGGTGATCAAGTCGTATCCTGCGTTGCAATCAATATTTTAATAATTGGTTTAACCACAGCATTAGCAGCGGCTTGGTTTGGACAAGCAGGCTTAACACCAACGCTTACTGAAGATCAGCGTTTTTTAGAAGTTAACCTTCCTTTTGCAGAGAGTTTAAAAGATGTACCAATAATAGGAACAATATATAGTGATATATTAAGTGGACATTATATTTTTGTATACCTAGCTTATCTTTCAGTCCCATTAGTGTTTTGGGTTGTTTTTAAAACTAGTTTTGGACTAAGGCTAAGAGCAGTAGGAGAAAATCCAAGTGCTGTTGATACAGCTGGTATTAATGTTTTTGCCATGAGATATAAAGCGCTAGCAATCAACGGTGTTTTAATTGCTTTTGCAGGCGCACACCTATCAACAGCAGTTAATGCAAATTTCTTTAGAGAAATGTCAGCAGGAAGAGGATACTTAGCTTTAGCAGCAATGATCTTTGGAAAATGGCATCCGAAAACCGCCCTAGTTGCTTGTTTACTTTTTGGATTTACTGATGCTCTTCAAATTAGATTGCAGGGAGTAGAATTACCTGCAATAGGTGAAATACCGGTACAGTTAATTCAGGCAATACCATATGTCTTAACAGTTGTTTTACTTGCGGGTTTTGTTGGTAAAGCGATAGCTCCTAATGCTATTGGACAACCTTACATTAAAGAAAGATAATTAAATACTTATTTAAAAAAAATTCCTATATACTTTATTTTGCTAGGAGAAAATATGTCAATACTAGAAAAATACATGAAAGTTTTTAATGAAAAAGATGAAGCAGGAATGAACGAAATTATCCATGATGATTTTAAATTTACAATGCATTCTAGTGGTAATGTTTTATCAAAGTCCGATGTTATAGGCTGGGCTATGAGTGACGACATTAATGATGATAAGTCTAGAATTGTATACGAAAATGACGAGATTGGGATACATCACTCTTTCGTTACTTTTAAAGATGGCAACACACAAGCTGTGATGGCAGTATACAAATATAAAGATGGCAAAATAATTTCATTAGAAACTGGGGCAACCAATATGCCAAAATAAAAAAAGTGGAACTTAAAGTTCCACTTTTGAATTAATTTAAATTATATTTATTGTTCTAAATCGAAACGATCAGCATTCATCACTTTGTTCCAAGCTTTGATGAAGTCTTTTTTCATTTTTTCTTCACTATCATCACTTGCATAAAGTTCTGCTATTGCTCTTAATTGAGAATTGGATCCAAAAACAAGATCTACTCTAGATGCAGTTCTTACTTTTTCTCCTGTAATTTTATCTGTAGCTTCATATGAATTACTTCCAGTTGGCTTCCAACTAACACCCATATCTAAAAGTTTATCAAAAAAATCATTTGTTAACTTACCTTTTGTATCAACAAATAATCCTCTTTGATCTGAACTAATACCCATAGATCTCATACCGCCAACAAGTACAGTCATTTCAGGAGCAGTTAGTCCTAATAGCTGAGCCTTATCCAACATTAATTCTTCAGCAGTAACATCATAATTCATTTTTAAATAATTACGAAAAGCATCTGCTTCTGGTTCTAAAACTGCAAATGAATCAATATCAGTTTTATCTTGAGTGGTATCACCTCTACCTGGAGTAAAAGGCACTTCCATTCCAGTTGCTTGTTCCACACCCACATTACCAGCAAGGACTATTATATCTGCTACTGAAGCCCCTATCTCATTTGCAATAGGCTCAAGAATACTAAGAACTTTTTTTAATTGCTCTGGTTTATTAACCTCCCAATCTTTTTGAGGAGAGAGTCTAATTCTTGCTCCATTAGCTCCACCTCTCATATCTGATCCTCTAAACGTAGAAGCACTTGCCCAAGCAGTTTCAACCATCTCTTGAGTTGTTAAACCACTACTTAAAATTTTAGCTTTTACTGTTTCAACATCATAGTTTGAATGACCTTGAGGCACAGGGTCTTGCCAAATCAATTCTTCTTCTGGAACTTCTGGTCCCATATATCTAGTTTTTGGACCCATATCTCTATGTAGAAGTTTAAACCAAGCTCTAGCAAATTGATCAGCAAAATATTCCGGGTCTTTGTGAAATTTTTCTGATACTTTTCTGTATTCAGGATCTTCACGCATTGCCATATCTGCTGTTGTCATCATTGTAGGAACTTTTACTGATGGATCATCAACTTGAGGGGCCATGTGTTCCTCTTTTTGATCAATCGCATGCCAGATTTGAGCGCCTGCTGGACTTTTTACTAACTTCCATTCGTAACCTAGAAGCATATCAAAGTATCCATTATCCCACTGAGTTGGATTAGGTGTCCACGGACCTTCTATACCACTTGTTGTGGTATCACGACCAACACCTGAACCGTGCAAGTTATTCCAACCTAAACCCATTTGTTCTAAAGGAGCTCCTTCTGGTTCTGCTCCTACTAGAGCTGGATCACCAGCACCATGTGCTTTACCAAAAGTATGTCCCCCTGCAGTTAGAGCTACAGTTTCAGTGTCGTTCATTGCCATTCTTGCAAAAGTTTCTCTTATATCTTTTGCACTAGCAAGCGGATCAGCTTTTCCATCTGGTCCTTCAGGGTTTACATAAATTAATCCCATTTGCACTGCTGCAAGTGGATTATCTAAAATTCTATCACCAGTATATCTTTTATTTTGTAGCCATTCATCTTCTACACCCCAGTAAATATCTTCTTCCGGTGCCCAAATGTCAGGACGTCCACCACTAAATCCAAAAGTTTTACCTCCCATAGATTCAATTGCAACGTTACCTGTTAAAATGAATAAATCAGCCCAACTAATTTTATTTCCATATTTTTTCTTTATTGGCCAAAGAAGTCTTCTTGCTTTATCTAAGTTACCATTATCCGGCCAACTGTTTAACGGAGCAAAACGTTGAGCTCCTGTTCCACCACCACCACGACCATCACCAGTCCTATAAGTTCCAGCAGCATGCCATGTCATACGAATAAAGAAACCACCATAATGACCATAATCAGCTGGCCACCAATCTTGAGAATCAGTCATCAGATTATGGAGGTCTTTTTTTAATGCAGCATAATCTAATTTTTTGAACTCTTCTCGATAGTTAAATCCAGCTTCCATTGGATCTGATTTACGATCATGTTGATGAAGTATGTTTAAGTTAAGTTGATTAGGCCACCATTCGCGGTTTGATGTACCTTCTCCCATATTTTTTGTAATTGCTCCGTGCATTACAGGGCATTTACTTTCTGCATCCATGTAGAACCTCCGTTAATTAATACTAATATATAAAGAATTTAAATTAAAGAAAAGTGAAAACTATAACTCAATTTTAAAATTTTCAGGTCGCCACGTCGCAGGTGCAAGTTCAAAATCATCAAAATCAAAAGCAGGTGCGACAGTACATCCAATTAAACTAAAAGCTCCAGAGGATCTCATCGCGAACCATGTGTTTGCTGTTACGGTGTAAATATAATTATGATCTGACCCCAAAGAAAATACTTCATAATTAACTCCGTCATTTGATGTGAAAACTTCTAGAGGATCTCCTGAATAAAAATGTAATATTTCATTTTTAGTTAATCGATGCCAATGTGATTTTTCATTCTTTTTTAATAAGTAATAAATTTGACTAACATTATCATTCTTAAAATTTTCAACATAATGTCCTCCTTCAGGATGACTAATCATATTGAGTTTTTTTATTAAATTATCTGCTTCCACTTAGATTAAATGACCAAGTTTACTTTTCTTAGTTGAGATATATTTTTCATTATATCTATTTGTGTCTGAGGAAATAGGAACTCTTTGATTTACTTTGATACCCATATCTTCAAGTGCTTTTATTTTTTTTGGATTATTAGTCATCAAGTCTAATTTTTTGATTGCTAAATATTTAACCATTCCAGCAATATTTTCATATGTTCTTTCATCATCTTTGAACCCTAATTGATGATTAGCTTCAACGGTATCTAGTCCTTTGTCTTGTAAACTATATGCTTTAATTTTATTTGAGAGACCAATGCCTCTTCCTTCTTGTTGAAGATAAAAAATAACTCCTCTGCCATTTTTAGCAATTTGTTTTAATGACTCAGTTAGTTGAAATCTACAATCACACCTCATACTAAAAAAAGATTCTCCTGTAATACATTGCGAATGAATTCTTGATAAAACTGGTTCATCGGTAAGCAAATCACCCATACATATTGCTAAATGATCCTTAGATTCATTTTCATCTGTAAAGGCATGTACAATGAACTCTCCAATATCTGTTGGAAGTTTGCTGGTTTCAATAAACTTTAATTTGTCTGACATTATAGTTTAGTAGGATTTGGGGCACCTTTGTATACTTCTTCAGGATCAAAAACTTTTTCTTTCTCTTCAAATTTAAGAACAACTTTAGAGCTAGAATTATCTAAAGGAACACTTCTATAAAAACATGATCTATATCCTACATGACAGCTAGCACCACCTTTGACATCAACCCTTAACCAAACACAATCTTGATCATCATCAATTCTTATTTCTTTTATCTTCTGGGTTAATCCACTCGTTTTACCTTTATGCCAAAGTGTATTTCTACTTCTAGAAAAATAAACAGCCTCACCCAAACGTATAGTTTTTTTAAAAGCTTCTTCATTCATATAACCTTGCATAAGTAGTTCACCAGATGAAAAATCTGTAGTTACAACTGGTATCAGACCATTTGAGTCAAATTTTGGAGCCAGCTCATTTGACTCCTCAACTTGTTCTATAGATTTTCTTTTTTCAAATTGAATGTTATTCATTATTTAATTTTTCAGCAGCTTCTAATGCGAAGTAAGTTAGTATACCATTTGCCCCAGCTCTTTTAAAAGATAAAAGAGATTCCATTATAACTTTTTCATTGAACCAACCTTTATTAATTGATTCTTTTATCATCGAATATTCACCAGATACTTGGTAGGCAAAAGTTGGAACTTTAAATTCTGATTTTATTCTAGAAATAATATCAAGATAAGGCATACCAGGCTTAACCATTACCATATCTGCTCCTTCACTTATATCTAATCCAACTTCTCTAATCGCTTCCTTACTGTTTGATGGATCCATTTGATATGTTAATTTACCATCTTTACCTAAACTAGAACCAGAACCTATAGCATCTCTAAAAGGTCCATAAAAACCTGAAGCATATTTTGCAGCATAAGAAAGTATTAGGGTATCTGTTAAATTATTTGAATCTAATACAGTTCTTATTCTTCCAACTCTTCCATCCATCATATCCGACGGGGCGATTACATCACAACCAGCATTCGCTTGGACTAGAGCCTGTTGTTCCAAAATCTCCAAAGTTTTATCATTATCTATTTTATCATTTATAACTAAACCATCATGCCCATGGTCCGTAAAAGGATCTAACGCAACATCACATACGATACCAATATTTGGAAAATCTTTTTTGATACTTTTAATAGATCTGCAAACCAAGTTGTTTTCATCTACAGCTAAACTTCCCTCGGAATTTTTAAGATCACTTTCAATTTGCGGAAAAATTGCAATAGCAGGAATATTAAATTTAACCGCTTTTTCTACTTCACTTAAAAGTTTATCAATAGAGTATCTGCTAATACCAGGCATCGAACTAATAGGATCCTCAACCTTGTTTCCCTCGCATACAAATAGAGGCAAGATTAAATCATTAACACTAAGTGTATTTTCAGCAACTAAACGGCGAGAGAATTCTTTCATTCTATTACGTCTAAGTCTTGTGCTTGGAAACTTACCTTGCATGTTATTCATTTTTTATTCTATTGGCGATTTTGCTTCTTTAGATAAGCTAGTAACAATATCTTCTAATTTAAAGGTCTTTGTTTCAGAAGATCCAATTCTTCTAACCGACACTGTTTTATCTTGAGCTTCTTTTTTTCCAACAGCGATAATTGCTGGAACTTTACTATTACTGTGTTCACGTATTTTATAACCTATTTTTTCATTACGCGTATCTATTTCAGCCCTTATTCCTTTTGATACTAATGCTTTTTGTACTTCATATGCATACTCATCAGTATCAGATGTAATTGTAGCAACTACAGCTTGCAATGGTGAAAGCCAAAACGGAAGATGGCCTGCATAATGTTCAATTAGAATGCCGGTGAATCTCTCTAAGGAACCGAATAGAGCTCTATGCAACATGACTGGTATTTTTTTATTACCATCTTCTCCAATATAAGTAGCTCCCAATCTTCCAGGTAAATTTAAATCTACTTGGAGTGTTCCGCATTGCCAGTCTCTGCCAATTGCATCACGTAAAACAAACTCTAATTTTGGACCGTAAAATGCACCCTCTCCTGGATTGAGTGTATACTCAAGTCCTGTTGCTTCCATGGCTTGCATTAATGCAGCCTCAGCTTTATCCCAAATAGCATCATCTCCTACGCGTTTTTCAGGACGGTCAGAAAATTTAATTCTAACATTATCGAAACCAAAGTCCTTATAGATACTAAGTATCAAATCACATACTGTTTTACTTTCTTGTGTAATTTGATCTTCTGTACAAAATATATGTGCATCATCTTGCGTGAATGCCCTAACCCTCATTAATCCATGAAGAGCACCAGACGGTTCATAACGATGTACTTTTCCGAATTCAGATAATAGAAATGGCAGGTCTCTATAGCTTTTTAATCCTTGTTTAAAAATTTCTACAGCACCAGGGCAATTCATTGGTTTGATAGCATAAATTTTATCGTCTTTTGCTTCAGTTCTAAACATCATGTCACTAAATTTATCCCAGTGACCAGATGTTTCCCATAGAGACTTATCCATCATGTCAGGCGTATTAGTTTCTACATAACCTGCCTTGTCTTGTCTGTTTCGCATATAATTTATTAGCGATTGGAATAATGTCCAACCTTTAGGGTGCCAAAACACCGCTCCAGGGGCCTCTTCCTGAAAATGAAATAAATCCATTTCTCTTCCTAGTTTTCGGTGATCTCTTTTTTCTGCTTCTTCAATTTGTAAAAGGTGTTGTTCAAGATCCTTTTCTGTTGCCCAGGCCGTTCCATAAATTCTTGTTAGCATTGTATTAGATGAATCACCTCGCCAGTAAGCACCAGCAACTTTCATTAATTTAAATGCTTTACCAATTTGTTTTGTTGAAACCATATGAGGACCTCTGCACAAGTCTAACCAATCACCTTGTTTGTAAATACTAATTTCCTCATTATCAGGGAGATCATTAATAAGTTCAACTTTATAGTCTTCACCTTTGTCTTTAAAATATTTTATCGATTCCTCTTTAGACCACACTTCTCTTATAAAATTTTTATTTCTTTGAATGATATCGTGCATCTTCTTTTCAATTTTTGGAAGATCTGCAACAGTAAAAGGTTCATCTCTTGCAAAATCATAATAAAAACCATTTTCAATTGCTGGACCAATTGTAACTTGTGTTCCAGGGAATAATTCCTGGACAGCTTCTGCCATTACGTGAGCACAATCATGTCGTATTAATTCAAGTGCTTCCTCGCTATCTCTTTTTAAAATCGCTACAGATGCATTACCATTAATAGGTAAACTAATATCTTTTATCTCATTATTAATTTTTATAGCAACTGATTCTTTGGAAAGAGATTTAGAAATTTGCGATGCCAATTCAAGACCATTGATGCCTTTATCAACTTCCTTTTTATTTCCATCTGGAAATGTAATTATTATCTTTTCAGTCATCTAGATTTCCGCCAAATCGTTCCTTTATCAGTATCTTCTATTTCTATGCCTTTATCTTTTAATGTGTCCCTAATAGTATCTGCCAAATTAAAATTTTTACTGCGTCTAGCTTCATTACGTTCATTTATCAACCTTTCAATTTCTTCAGCATTTTCAGTATCTTTTTGATTATAACCTAACCAATTTCTTGGATCATCTTCAAGAATACCTAATATTTTACCGGCAGAAAGAAGATTTTTTTTGATTTCTTTTTTTCTTTCATCAGATGCAGATGAAGTATCATTTGCTTCTTCATTAAGTTTTGCAATGACTTTAGGTGTATTCAAATCATCTAAAAATGATTCCATTATAGAATCAGAAGGTAAGTTAGAATCTATTTCAACTTCTGACAGCTCTAATAGAACTCTATAAAGTCGATCTATCATTTTGCTATTTTGTTCAATGATTTCTTCTGTCCAGTTCAATGGCTGTTTGTAATGAGCTGACAACAATGTTAATCGCAAAACCTCTCCCTTGTATTTTTTATTGAGATCATGAACGAGTCTAATATTGCCAATTGACTTTGACATTTTTTCTCCCTCAACATTAACAAATCCATTATGAAACCAATAAGTTGCAAAATCTTTAGGATCTTTATTTTCAGATATAGAACAAGTTTGTGCTATTTCATTTTCATGATGCGGAAACACCAAGTCAATACCACCGCTATGGATATCAAAAGGAAGACCTAATGATTTTTCTGACATAACGGAGCACTCTAAATGCCATCCTGGTCTTCCAAATCCCCAAGGTGAATCCCAACCTGGTAACGGTGAGGGAGATGGTTTCCATAAAATAAAATCTGCTGGATCTTTTTTGAACGGCGCTACTTCAACACGGCTTCCAGCTATTTGTTCATCTCTATTTCTTTTTGAAAGAATTCCATAATTATCAAAACTTGGCACATGAAATAAAACATGACCCTCTTTTTCATAAGCTTTATTTTCATCAATTAATTTTTTTATCAACTCGATCATTTCTTTAATATGATCAGTTGCTCTTGGTTGAATATCGGGAAGATTAACACCGAGTGCACTCATGTCATTATTGTAAATCTCTGTATATTTATTTGTGATAACACTAATGTCCTCACCTGTTTCTTTAGAAGCTTCTATAATCTTGTCATCAATATCAGTGATATTAGATACATAGGTCACTTGTTTAAATTGTGTTTTTAATACACGGACTAATAGATCATTTACAACTGCCATACGTGCATTACCTATGTGCGCAAAATTGTAAACAGTTGGACCGCAAGCATATATTCTTACATGATCTGGATTAACTGGTTTAAAAAATTCTTTTTTACCACTTAATGTGTTTTGTAACTGTAATGACATCAATATAATTTTTAATAATTAAGTTCTATTACCACGGGTTCGCCATGAACTAAAATGATTGCGGCTTTTTCAAATGACGGGGGACCTTTTGGTTGATAATTATTACTAAAGGCAAAACCTTCTTTTGGTCTCCAGAATAATCCAGTCTTTAATTTTCCATCTGAATCTTCATCGTGATAGGCAACAATTGCTATTTTTCCTTCATGGATCTTACTCAAAGGAACGACAACCTCACCCTTTTGCACTCTTTTTCTAATGCTCTCAATTGCTAATTCTTCATCCAAAAAGCTCTCTTTTGAGTCATATATCTTAACATCAATGTAACCATCACCATGTTCTACATTTGGAAAAATGATAGTTCCATGTGCAAAAAGACCTAAAGACCATGTGACTGTTAAGCCAAAAAAGAATATTTTAGTAAAAAAACTTTTCATATAAGTATCCTAATTATAATAGAATCAAGTGCTGAACAATAAAGAATATCTAAATAGACTATATCAATCAGATAAACCTCTTATAATTTATAAAACTGATAAGGGTTATGACATCTATACTGATTTTTCTAGAAGAATTATTATTAATAAAAAAAATCTAAAATATTTTCTTAATATCCAATCAAAATCAAAAAAATCTAAGATTGAAGAATTGAATTGTTACGTTGGTTTCTTCGGTTATAAACTTCTTTGTGAAAATATAGGAATAAAGTTTCCAGAACAGCGATCTAAAAATTTTCATAGCGGTGTATTTTACAAGCCACAAACTAAAATTAGTATTGGTAAAAAAATAATAATCAAAAGCATTAAACCCAATTTTAGAAATATAAGTATAAATACAAAAAAATATTTACAGTTAAATAAAAAGTTTAATCTTAATTTATCTTTAAAGCAGTACTCTAAGATATTTAATGATTTCTCTAAAAATATTAAACAGGGAAAAACTTATCAAATTAAAATAGCTCAAACATATTCGAAAAAAGGTAATATCAATTCTATTGATCTTTTTTGGAAGCTAATGAAAATGAATGAATCGCCTGAAAGTTTTCTTATCAGGGAAAAAGACTATAATATCGTAAGTTGTTCACCAGAGACACTCATATTGAAAAAAGATAACACAATTAGAACTAAACCTATTGCTGGAACATTAAGAAAAACAAAGCAGTTAAATAAAAATAAAGCTCTCACATTCTTTAGAAGAAATGAAAAAGAAACCAAAGAACATAATATGATTGTTGATATGGAAAGAAATGATCTGTCTAAAATTTGTAAAACAGGATCTGTAAAAATAGATAAACTAAAAAAGGTTGAGGAATATCGAGATCTTTTTCATTACGTAACGACAATCAAGGGAGTTATTAAAAATAAAATGAGTAACCATGATATAATTTCTTCTTTAATGCCAGGTGGTTCAGTCATTGGTTGTCCAAAAATTAGTACTATTCAACTTCTAAATAGAAAAGAAAAATTTGACAGAAATATTTATACAGGCAGTTTTGGAATTATACATTCAAATGGGGATATGCGATTTAACATAATGATTAGAACACTACTTAATTTTAAAAATGATATTGAATTATCAGTTGCTAGTGGTGTGATCTTAGGGAGTACTGCAAAAAAAGAATATAATGAAAATTATATTAAAGCTAAATCACTTTTAGATCTATTTAACTAATGATTTATCTCATTGATCACGAAGACTCATTCACATACAATTTAGCTCATCTACTAGATAGTATTGAGCCAACATTTGTTTCAAATTATTATGAAATAGATCAAACAAAACTAGAAAAATCTTCGACCATCGTTCTTTCACCAGGCCCTGGTGAACCAAAAGATTATCCATTAACAACGAAGATTTACAATAAATATAAAGGAAAGAAAAAAATATTAGGAATATGTTTAGGTTTCCAACAAATAGTTTTTTGTGAGGGAGCTAAAATAGTTCAACAAAAAAATATTCTTCATGGTTATCAGAGTCATATTAAAGTTACTAACGATAAATCAATTTTTAAAAAAAATTTTAATTTTTTAGGAGGTCGATATCATTCCTTAAAAATGGCTGAACCATTTGTTTCTCAATCAATGATAATTACAATGCGTTGTGTAAAAACAAATGTAGCAATGGCGGTTGAAGATGATATTAATAAAGTGTATGGATTACAGTTTCACCCAGATTCATTTTTAACTCCACATGGAAAATATCTTATTAAAAAAATCCTTTCACGCTAAGAATTTTAAATTACTTAAGTTCAATTCTCTTTGGGGATACAAGGGTATCTTTACAACTATTAGACTATTTGGCAAAGAGCCAAATTTTATCTTAGTTGATAAGCATTTAAAAAAACTAAATAGAGATTTAAGATATTTTGGCATTGATATTAAAATTTCAAAAAATCTTTTAACTAATTTTTTAAATAAATATTCTAAAATTAAAAATTACGACCACCTATTAAGAATTGCAGTCACAAAAAAAATAATCTCATTATCTGTACGTAAACGAAACAAAGATCATAAGTATTTTACTGCAGAATTTTTTAGATACCAGCGGTCTTTACCTAACTTCAAAAACTTACAGTACAAAAAAATAATTTCTTTACAAAAAAAAATTAATTTACAAAAAGAAGAAATTCTTTTTTACTTTAACAATAAAATTTTAGAAGGCTCTACGACCAATTTAATTTTTGTAAATGGTAATAAATTATTTATACCAAAAAATTACTATTATTATGGAATTACTCTAGGATACTTAATTAAAAATCTACCTTATAAAATTTATAAAACAGATATTAATTTTTCTAGTTTACATCAATTTAGTGAAATACTTTTAGTTGGCTCTGGCAAAGGGGTGGTTAGTATTTCTTTTATTAAACAATTTAATTGGTATAGGTCTTCTACAAAAATATATAATTTTTTATCAAAAAAATATTCAAAAATATTATTGAAATGAAATTAGGAAAATATAATTTTAAACTAACTAGTCCAACGGTAATGGGAATATGCAATGTTACTCCTGACTCTTTTAGTGATGGTGGAAAGAGTTTTAAAAGTTTAGATGCACTAAAAAATATTAAAGAAATGGTCAAAAATGGAGCAAGTATTATTGACATTGGGGCTGAAAGTACAAGACCTGGCTCAGATCCATTAACACACAAAGAAGAAGTTAAAAGATTAGAACCGATATTAAAAAAATTGCCAAAAAATAAATTTGTCATATCGGTTGATACTAATAAAATTGAAACTCAAGAATATGCATTAAATATGGGAGCACATATTATAAATGATGTCTTCGGCGGCTCAGAAGATTTATTCTTTTTAAGTAAAAAATTTAAAACCGGTTTAATTTTAATGCACACACCTGCACCACCCAAAACGATGCAAAAGAAAATACACTCATATAATAATGTTGTACAAGATATTAAAAAAATATTTCTTCAGAAAATTAAACAATTAGAAAAAATAAAAATTCCTTCATCCAAAGTTTGGTTTGACCCAGGTATTGGTTTTGGTAAAAATTTAAAACAAAATATAGAAATTATGCAAAAAATTAATCAGTTTAAGTTTAAGGGATATGGATTATTATTAGGATCATCTAGAAAAAGCTGGATCAACTTCATAGATAAGAGTGAAACAAATCAAAGATTGGGAGGTTCAATCGCTTCTGCATTATATTGTTATCAAAAGGGAGTTGATATATTTAGAGTTCACGACATAAAAGAAACGTCTCAATCATTAAAAATTTTTGAAAAACTATGTTCAAAGTAGAAATTAAAAACTTATCCATCAGTGCAAACATAGGTATCACTGCTCAAGAGCGAAAGAAAAAACAGTTATTAAAGGTAACATTAGAATTTAGTTATCCTGTTAAAAACTCACTAGATTTAAATAATATAAATAATGTGAAGGATTATTCATCTATTACTAAATATTTAAAAACTTTCATAAAGGAATCTCAATCACATACTCTTGAGAATTTAATAATAAAAACATCCAATGCTCTTGAAAAAAAATTTAAAATAAAAAAAGTTAAAATTACAATTAATAAAACAGCTGTAGCAAAAAAATATGGAGCTGAATCACTAAGTGTATCAAACTGAAACAATAATCGCACTTGGCTCAAATCTAGGTAATACTATATTTAATTTACGGTGTGCTGTTAGAGAGTTAGAAAATATTGGTAATATAAAAAAATTTGCAGATATTTATATTTCTTCTCCTTATGGATACAAATCGCAAAGTAATTTTTTTAACACCGCAATTAAACTATTAACCAATCAGCAGCCATTAGAATTAATAAATAATATTTATGAAATTGAAAAAAAATTAAAAAAAAATAAAAAAATAATCAATGGTCCAAGAATTATTGATTTAGATATTATTTTTTTTGGCAAACAAATATTTAATAAAAAAAATTTAATAATTCCTCACCCTAGAGCAGCTGAAAGAGACTTCGTGTTATATCCAATACTTGATATTGATCCTTTTCTCAGACATCCGATCGAAAAAAAATCAATAAAAGTATTATCGAAAGAGTTGCAAAATAAATATATTATTAAAAGATTATCCTACCGAAATTTGATTTAAAAAATCTTTGAGTTTTGATTTAGAAATTAAATTTCTCTGATTTTTCAAACTTCTAGAAATATCTAATCCAAAAGGTATTATTTGTTTTAGAATGTTGGAAACATTTTTTTTGTCTATACCACCACCAATATAAACTGGAATATTTTTACTTTTTATAAATTGTATTTGTTTAATACTTTTCCTCAATGAATATTTTTTAATACTCTTTTTTCTATAAACATTCATATCAAAATAAATAACATCAACAATTTTTCTAATTGATTCAATGTACTTTTTATCAAAATTTTCTGGATTAATAGCAATACCTATTTTTAATCTTCTAAATATTTTTTTTATTTTTAATAAATCTTTTTTGGGAAAATGATATGAACATGCAATTGTCTTTGGTTTTGTAAAATCTATTTGTCCTATTAACTTGTCTAAAGAGACATACCGAGTCAGAAGTACTGATTCTATCTTATAATTTTTACATTCTTTAATTAATGATTGTATTTTTTTATCACTAACTGTGTTTGGTCCATTCAAATTTTTACTTGCAAAACCCAATGATTTTATTTTATTTTTATGTGCCACTTCAACAGACTTTACATTTGTTATGCCACAAATTTTTAGAGGTATATTTTTCATTAAATTTTATTTTTAAAAATTATAAATATATGTAAACTATTTTTTTTTATATATGTCATTAAATTTTTATAGACGAGTAGCGTTTGGCCTGTCGCCACATGAAAAACCAGATAAAGATCCTCTTAATTGGGCAATAAATCAATTAGATATCATACCTGATCTCTTGTGGCCTGGAACAATCCCAACAGAAAAAGATTTAAGAAAAAAATATGGTGAATGGGTCTACGGAGATAGAGAAGTTTTAAGAAAAAAATTTAAAAATGATAAACATGCCTATAGGAAAGCAAAAGATGAATTAAGAATAAAAACTGGAGAAAGATATTTTGAATTAAATGAACATGCCATTCGTCATTTTCAAACAAAGTATTCCAAACAACCCGTTTTCGAGCGTTTCTGGCTTTTTTGGGGAAATCATTTTGCAATAAGTGAAAAAGATTTTTTAGCAGAGTTTAGTACCGGACCCTATCAACGTGAAATTATTAGACCTAACATGGTTAAAACTTTTGAAGAGATGGTTCAGTCAGTTACAACTTCATGGTGTATGATTCACCACCTTGATAATTCAGAATCTTTTGGCCCCAATTCTAAAAAAGGAATGGAATGGGGAGAAACGATAAATGAAAATCATGCAAGAGAATTATTAGAATTACATACAGTATCTCCAAATGCTGGATACACGCAGGAAGATGTGATTCAGTTAGCCTATATCATGACAGGTTGGGCGCACAAATGGGATAGAAAAAATTTAGAAACCGGCGATATATGGTTTGATCAGGAAATGCATCAAAAAGGAGATAAAGTAGTTTTAGGAGTTAAATATAAAAATGATGCAAAAAGAGAACTTGCAAAGGTAATTCATGATTTGGCAACACACCCAATATGTATCAAATTTGTTTCAACAAAATTATGCAGGCATTTTATTACAGATGAACCAACAGATGAAATGATAAACCCAGTTATAGATGCATGGAATAAATCCAACGGTAGCCTGATTGAAATTCACAAAGCAGTTATAACGCAAGCTTATAAGTATAATGAGATTACACATAAATTTCATCCACCTGAAATATGGTTAATGCAATTATCTAGAATGTTTGATTTAAATATTCCGCTTTCATTTGAAAAAATGAATTATACTTTTAAGATAAAGCCAAATAATAGACAAAGACAGTTATCTTGGATACTTAGAGAAATAGGTCATTCACCTTATCGTGCTAAACAACCTAATGGTTGGAGTGATTTGGAGGTAGATTGGGTATCGCCAGAATTATTATTACGTCGCTTTTGGTTTGCTTCAGTCGAACTTCCAATGCTTGTTAAATCTGGAAACAGATCCCATGGTTTTATTTTATCTTGTCTTAAAAATAATTTTGAAGAACATGAAAATATGGCATCACTTATTGATAATTTTAGATTTGGCACATCAGATTATGATTTAGGGCAAAAGTATGGAGTCATTTGTAATTTGCCAGGAGTATTAAAAATATGAACTGCACAAGAAGAAATTTTTTAATTGGAGGATCAACAACATTGATTCTTTCTGGATATTTTCCAAAAATAAGTTTTGCTTCAATGCTGAAAAAAAATCTAATTATTATATCACTTCGTGGAGGAATGGATGGTTTAACAGCTGTTCCTGTTATTGGAGATAAACGTCTCAAAAAATTAAGAAAAAAACTCATTCTGGAAGACGTTCTTAATTTGAACAGTGACTTCGGCCTTCATCCTAAATTAGAAATTTTTCATAAACTCTGGCAAAAAAATCAAGCGGCAATTGTTCATGCAACAAATATTCCTTACACAGGCAGATCACATTTTGATGGACAAAATTTAATGGAAACTGGAGCGCACATTCCATACAAAGAAAAAACAGGATGGCTTGGTAGGGGGTTACTAGCTTCAAATATTATAGGAAAAGGTTTGGCAATATCTTTACCAATGCCACTTTTACTAAGAGGTGTGCCACAGAATAATAATTTCTTCCCATCACCAGATTTTGTTGAAACAAAGTTAATAGATCAAATTTATAATGAATTTAAGGGTGAGCATAACGAGCTAATTAAATCTACACTTGATACAATAAGACAAAGACCATTGTCTATGCAAATAGCTACTGACTCTGATGATAGAAAAAAACTTGCTCTTGAAGCTGCTAAACAATTAAAAGATCAAAGTGGTCCTCGAGTTGCTGTATTTGATTTAGATGGTTTTGATACCCATGCTGCTCAAGGAGGTGTTGATGGAGCACATGCTGATGAACTAGAAGAAGTAAATAAGATTGTTACTATTCTACATGAAAATCTTGGCCAAGCATTTGATAATACATTAATTCTTACTCTGACTGAATTTGGCCGAACTATAAAACAAAATGGAGGTTATGGAACTGAGCACGGATATGGAAGTGCAATACTAATGGCTGGAGGTTTATTAAAAAAATCTCAAGTTTATACAGATTGGCCTGGACTAAAAAAGAAAGAATTGTTTGAGGGAAGAGATCTAAATTCGACTATTGATTCAAGGGCTGTTTATAATTCTGCAATGTCTGTTTGTTTTAACCAAGATCCAGAATTTTTACGTAAAGAAGTTTTTTGGGGAGATGAACTTCCTGATTTGTCTCAAGATTTGTTTAAGATTTAGAAATAAATAATTTTTTTAGTAATTTCATGTTAAACAAGAATATGGTTTCAGAAAATTTTGATAGTTTATTCAAGGCTGCAAAAAAAGTTAGAGAGCAAGCTCATGTGCCATATTCAAATTTTAAAGTAGGAGCAGCTTTTCTAACAGAAGATAGTAAAATTATTACTGGTTGTAATGTTGAAAATGCAGCCTATCCTCAATCCCAGTGTGCCGAAGCAACAGCAATTGGAAATATGATATCTAATGGAAACAAAAAAATTTTAGAAGTTGTGGTTATAGGTTCAGGTGAATTATTATGCTCACCTTGTGGCGGTTGTAGACAGAGGTTAAGAGAATTTGCTACTTTAGATACTAAGATTCATATGTGTAACGAAAATGGTCATATGAAAACATCTACTCTCGAAGAATTACTTCCAGATTCTTTTGGCCCAGAGAATCTTTAATGCTACCTTCGGCCAAAAAATTTTTAGACATAACAAATAATACTTCACCTGATATTGCCGTAATTTTAGGAAGTGGACTAACTAATTTTTTTGAAGAAAAAGATATTCAAGAATCAATTTCATATGAACAGTTAACTGATTTTCCACAGCCAACTGTCAAAGGTCACGCAGGTAAATTAGTTTTAGGAAAAATAAATACTTTAAATGTTGTTTGTATGTATGGAAGATCCCATATTTATGAAGGACACAATCCTCAAAGCTTAGCTTCACCCATAAGAGTATTAAAGGACATTGGGTGCAAGTTATTAGTTGTTACAAATGCAGCAGGTAGTTTAGATGAAGCTATGCCGGCTGGCAGTCTAATGGCAATTAAAGATCATATTAACTGGAGTGGTTTCAATCCACTTATTGGACCCAATGCTGAAGAGTATGGCCCTCGCTTTCATGATATGAGTGATGGGTATCATAAGTTTTATAGAGATCAGTTAATGCAAGTCGCTAAAAAAATAGATCAAAAAATTTATGAAGGTATTTATTGTATGTACTCAGGACCAAACTTTGAAACACCTGCTGAAATCAATGCCTTAAAAGTAATAGGCGGAAATGCAGTTGGAATGTCTACAGTACCAGAAGTTTTAGTTGCTAATCATTGCGGACTTCCTGTTATTGGTATCAGTGTAATCACCAACTTAGCTGCTGGTATGAATAAAACAAAATTAAGTCATCAAGAAACTTTAGAGAATGCAAGTTTAGCAGAGAACAATGTTTTAAATTTAATTAAACAATTTATACAAGAAGTTCAATTCGATGATACCTCAAGAGATAATTAGAAAAAAAAGAGACAACAAAGATCTATCAAAAGAAGATATCAACTTTTTTGTAGACGGTTTAACAAATGGATCTTTTTCAGATGCACAAATTGCAGCAATGAGCATGGCAATATTTTCAAATGGAATGACTCCTGAAGAAACTGTTTGTTTAACTGAGGCGATGACGAACTCAGGCGATACATTAAATTGGTCTGAGATTGTAGATTCTGAGTTGGTTTGTGATAAGCACTCAACTGGTGGTGTTGGAGACAAGACGAGCGTTATATTAGCACCAATACTTGCAGCTTGTGGATTGTATGTACCTATGATTTCAGGTAGAGGTTTGGGCCATACCGGTGGTACTCTAGATAAATTTGACTCAATACCTGGGTACAATACAAAGCCCGATTTAGAAACTTTTAAAAAAGTTGTTAAAGACGTTGGTTGTGCAATTATTGGCCAAACCTCTAACTTAGCACCAGCTGATAAAAAATTATATTCTATAAGGGATATTGTAGGTACAGTAGAATCTTTACCTTTAATAACATCATCTATTCTTTCAAAAAAAATTGCAAGCGGTCTTTCATCTTTAGTACTTGATGTAAAAGTTGGTAATGGATCTTTTAATAGCACTATTGATATAGCAAGAGATTTATCCAACTCCTTAGTAAGAGTCGCTAAAGGAGCAGGTTTACATTGTGAAGCTATACTAACAGATATGAATCAGGTCTTAGGTAAAAGTGCTGGTCATACGCTAGAGATATTAGAATGCATAAAATATATTAAAAATGATTTTAAAGATCATCGATTAGAGAAGATCACTAATGAATTAATATCTTCGCTATTAGTAAACATTTATAAAATTTCAAAAGAAGAAGCATATAATAAAATTAATACGGTTATTAATAATGGACTAGCTGCAGAAAAATTTGAAATGATGGTTGCAGGCTTGGGTGGACCAAAAAATATTTTATCATCTTATGAAAAAGATTTAATAAATACTTCCGTTCGAAAAGATGTATTTTCTGGTGAAGAAGGATGGATAGAAAAAATTCATACCAGAGAATTAGGCCTTATACTTATTGAACTTGGAGGTGGAAGAAAACAGGTTACCGATAAAATAGATTACGGAGTTGGATATGATAATGTTCTCAATATAGGCGATGAAGTAAATTCCTCAACTCCACTGTTAAGTTTATACTCAAGTAAATATATAGATGATAATTTAATAAATAAAATAAAAGCCTGTTTCATTATTTCAGATAAAAAAACTCAAAAACTATCTGAAATATTTGAAACCATAAATTAATGAGCACTCAAACTGAAATTAATGAAGCACTTGTGCAATACTTACAAAGTGTAGGTTACCGAGAAGATAAAATAATTACTGAACTAGAAAATGAAACTTTAAAACTTGGTAGTGTTTCACAAATGCAGATTGCAAAAGAACAAGGTCAGTTTTTAGAAATGATAACTAAAATTTCCAATGCTAAAAACTGTTTAGAAATTGGAAGGTTTACAGGAATGAGCACTTTGTTTTTGGCTAGAGGTATACCTGAATCAGGAAAAATTGTAACTGTTGATAATTCAGATGAATTTTTACCCTTAGCAAAAAAATATTGGGAATTAGATAATATGAGCTCAAAAATTGAATCGATTATAGGAGATGGTGTTGAGGTAATGCAAAGCATGATAGACCGTCAACAAAGTTATGATTTAATTTTTATAGATGCTGATAAGAATAATTATCCAAATTATTACGAACTGTCGCTAAACCTATTAGTTTCAAATGGAATAATAATTATTGATAATATGCTTTGGCACGGTGATGTGGCAGATGAAACTAAACAAGACTCTCAAACAAAAACTATCCGTGATTTAAATTTAAAAATACAAAATGACACAAGAGTGGAATTTTCTCTTCTGCCATTATCAGATGGATTATCGTTTATAAGAAAAAAATAAAGACTTGAATTAAACACAATCATCCCCACATTAATATTGTCTGAATGCCATTGTGGGTGCGGACAAAATAAACTTGCTTAATAAAGGAGTTATTATGACTAGAAACCTATCCGTTTGGAATTCTTTAAGACCATTCTCTGTTGGATTTGACTCAATTTTTGATGAATTTGATAGAATGTTGGAGTCTACGGAACGATACAATACAAATTATCCACCTTACAATATTCATCGAGTTGATGAGCATAACTATAAAATTGAAGTTGCTCTCGCTGGATATAGTAAAGAAGATATTGAGATTGAATTAAAAGAAAACAACTTAACTGTTAGAAATAAACCTAAAGAAAAAGTGGTTAATGAAAACGGTAATGGTGTAATCCATAAAGGTATCTCAACAAGACAATTTGAAAGATCGTTCACAATTTCAGAAGACATCAAAGTCAAAGATGCTGAATTGAAAAATGGACTTTTAGCGATTGATTTGGAGAGAATTATTCCAGAAGAAAAAAAAGCTAGACTAATTTCAATAAAATAGTTTTGATAGGGGCCCAAAGTGGCCCCAACATTTTTAACTTTAAATTTAGAATAAATCTAATATTATGAATTTTAACAACACTGATATTAAAAAAAAAATTCATATAGATCTACATTTGTATTCTGATAATTTTTAATAAGATTCTTAATCATAGAACGTGGAGATATTTATTATCTCCACAAAAAAAGAAGGTTATATGAAAATTATTTTTAGATTACTATTGATACTAATTGCATCTACAATTTCACTAAACTTGTTTGCCAAAGAGGTTAATGTTTATTCTTACAGGCAGCCAATTTTAATAGATCCTTTCTTTGAGGAATTTACAAAATTGACTGGCATAAAGGTAAATGTTTTACATGCAAAAAAAGGATTACTTGAAAGAGTTCTAGCTGAAGGTGAAAATACACCTGCTGACTTGGTATTAACAGTTGATATAGCAAGGTTAAACCAATTTGTTGAAAAGGATATTTTGCAACCAATTAACTCAGATATTTTGAATATGAATATTCCAAATCATTTAAGAGACAGTAATAATAAATGGTTTGCACTTTCAAAGAGAGCTAGAATTGTTGCAATATCAAAAGAAAGATTATCTACAGACTCAATTAAAAGAATAGAAGATTTATCTGATCCAAAATGGAAAGGTAAAATTTGTACAAGACCTGGCAGCCATGACTACAATAGATCACTTTTAGTTTCAATAATTGCTGCAAATGGAGAAGTTATTGCTGAAGAATGGGCTGCAGGCGTTGTGGCAAATTTAGCACGTAAACCTGAGGGTAATGATAGAGCTCAAGCAAAAGCAATTTATGAAGGTGTCTGTGATATTGCTGTAATGAATACATATTACTTTGGAAAAATGAAATTTAATGAAAAGAATCCAGAACAAAAAGAGTGGGCTAACTCAATAGAGTTAGTTTTTACTAATCAAAAAGACAGAGGGAATCACATTAATGTTGCTGGCGGAGGTGTAATTAAGTACTCTAAAAATAAAGACAATGCGATTGCACTACTTGAATTTCTTACTCAGCCAAAAGCACAAGTCCTTTACAGTTCTATAAACTATGAATATCCGGTTAACCCAGATATGCAATTAACTGATGAGTTAAAATCATGGGGCGAGTTTAAAGAAGATAAACTGCCTGTTGAAAAACTTGCAGAACTTGCTCCCGTAGCTCAGAAAATCATTGATAGAGTAGGCTGGTAAATTATAGGTTAACTGTTTTGATAAATTTTAATTTATGGTCAAATTCTGTGGCGATAATTGCTTTAGTAATTATCGCTCCTATTTTTTCAATATTTTATTACGCAATCTTAGGCGATACGTCACTATGGCCACATTTATTTTCAACTGTTTTGCCCAGATATCTGACCAATACAATAATTTTAATGTTTGGTGTTGGAGGATTAAGTTTAGTCTTTGGTTTAACTACTGCCTGGATAGTGACAAGATATAATTTTTTTGGGAAAAAATTTTTTGAATGGATGTTATTATTACCAGCTGCTGTCCCAGCTTATATTATTGCCTATACTTATACCGACTTTTTTGAATATGCTGGTCCTCTTCAATCATTGTTAAGAGACATATTTGGTTGGACAAGCACGAAAGATTACTGGTTTCCAAATGTGCGATCAATGGGAGGTGCAATTTTTGTAATGTCCTCTGTATTGTATCCATATGTATATTTAATGACTAGAGCATCATTTATAACGACACCTATATCTTTTTTTCAAACTAGTTCTATTTACGGAAGGAATTCCTTCTTCAATGTTGCTATTCCATTTGGTCGTCCAGGTATAATTGCGGGTTTGGCCTTAGTACTAATGGAAACAATTTCTGATTTTGGGACAGTTGATTATTTTGCAATTGAAACATTAACCTTAGGTGTATTTAATGTTTGGCTAGGAATGAATAGTCTATCTGGCGCATCACAGATTTCTAGTATTTTATTTATGATTGTTATAGTACTTTTAACTTTAGAGTATTTGGGTAGGCGTAGCAGAAAATTTCATGAAAAGTACAGTGGTGCATCTTATACACCAACCCAAGCAGTTTCTGGAGTTAAAAATTTTTTATTGTTTTTAATTTGCCTAATACCTTTGAGTCTTGGTTTTATAATACCTGTTTCAATTTTATTGAATTTTGTAATTAAAGGTTATTCTATAATAAATTTTATTGAAATTTTTCAAATAACAATTTCAAGCATATCTTTAGCATTTATTTCTTCATCATTCATTATGTTGCTCTCCTTATTAATGATTATAGTTGGAGCATATAAATCAAATAATTTCCAAAAAATTTTAATATTTTTTGCTTCTTCTGGTTATGCTTTTCCAGGAACAATTCTTGCTGTTGGAATAGTGGTATTTGTTGGGTGGCTTAATGATTTAATTTATTTTCGTATGAGTTATGCTGTTGGTGGATTTATAATTTTATTATTTGCGTATAGTATAAGATTTTTAGCTGTTGGTAATGGAGCTATTACATCAGGTATTTCAAGAATTCATCCAAACTTATTAGATGCATCAAGAACAATGGGTGTTAGTTTTTTCAAAAGTATAAGAAAAATTATATTACCCTTGCTGTATACAAATTTATTAGTTGGAGGAATATTAGTTTTCGTAGACATCTTAAAAGAACTTCCAATAACTCTTTTATTAAGACCATTTAATTTTGAGACACTAGCAACTTATGTTTATCAATATGCCTCTGATGAAATGTTGGAGGAGTCAGCATTTGCAGCTCTAATTATCGTTATTGCTGGATTAGGACCAGTGATTTTTCTTAACAGAACAATTACTAAATCAATAAAAAACTAAAACTTAATTCTTAAATATGTAAGCCTGTTCATTATCAATTTCTATCTCGACTGCAGACGATTGTTTTGGATTAAAGTCAGCAGGCATGTGGCTATGAACATGAACAACTTCATTATTATTATCTAAAACAGATAAATGGATAAAACTAAATGACCCCATTAATTTTGATGCCATAACGGTTCCCTTAATTCCATTAACTGGTGTTGGTTGTTTGTTGAGTTTTATACCTTGAGGTCTTATGTGTACCACAACTTTTTCACCTTCTAAATTTCCAGGTGTTTTAATTTTCCCAACCGGTGTGTGAATGTGAGATTCTTTAACGACACCTTCAAATTTATTTGTTTCACCAAAAAAACCTGTAACATATGAATTTTTTGGATTGTTATAGAGATCATTCGGAGTTCCTGACTGTACAATCGAACCTGATTTATCGAAAATATTTATATGATTTGAGATAAACATTGCTTCGAAAGGATCATGAGTGACTATAATTACAGACACATTTGATTTTTGTAAAAGATGCAGCGTATCATCTCTCACCTCTTCTCGAAGACTTAAATCCAAACTTGAAAAAGGCTCATCTAATAATAGTAAATCAGGTTGTGAAATTATAGATCGTGCAAGAGCAACTCTCTGTTGTTCACCACCACTTAACTCGTGTGGGTATTTATCTAGTGAATTTGGTAATTTTATTAATTCAATAATTTCATCAACATTATTAGTTGAATTTTTAGCATTAGTTGGAAATCTCAAATTTTCTTTTACTGTCAAATGTGGGAATAAAGCGTAATCTTGAAATAAAAAACCAATTTTTCTTTTTTCTGTAGGTAAGTGTTTTGCTGTACTACTTACTTCTTCACCATTAATAATAATTTTCCCTGACTGTACTTTTTCAAGACCTGCTATAAGCTTTAATAAAGTAGTTTTTCCACTACCTGACGGCCCCAAAATACAAGAGATACTATCTTTATTGAGATTAAAATTAATATTATTTAAAATTTTTTTATTATTAATAGAGTGAGTAAGATCTTTAACTTCAACAGCAATCATAAAATACCTATTACACTAAAATTAAACTTGAGGAAATTTATCTAAAATTTCACTTTCCCATTCAAGAAACTTTTTAGATCTATTATCAGGACTTGGATGTGACCCCATAAATTCAGGTACTCTTCCTTCTTGACCCGCCATCATTCTCTGCCATAATTTAGCTGGTTCTTTAATATTAAATCCAGCAAGATTCATAAATCCCATGCCTAAATAATCAGCTTCACTTTCCATTTTTCTACTAAATGGAAGAAAAATACCGTACTTGACAACTGAGTTGTAAACATTGCCTCCTACATTACCTACTCTAAAAGATTTATTAAGAAGTTCTGCGTATTTACTTCGCGATATTCCAATCGTTGCCATCTGCATCATAGATGCTTGAGTTAATTTCTCTACGGTATGTCTAGCAAATGCATGCGCAATTTCATGTCCCATGACTGCTGCAATCCCGTCATCATTTTTACAAACAGGAAGTATACCAGTATAGAAAGCAATCTTACCACCAGGCATACACCATGCATTTTTTGTATCAGATTCAATTAGAGCAAATTGCCAATTAAAATTTTCTACAGGATTTTTTTCACGCTTATTAATATAAAATGTATCTAGAGAGGTATAAATTTCCCTTCCGATTTCTTCAATTTTTTTTGACTCATCTGTGTTATCTAAAAGAATTTTATCTTCTTTAGCTTTTGATAAAAATCTAGAATATGTTTTCTCAACTTCTTGATTTAGAGATCTTTCATTGGGATAAATTTTTGGAGTACCAAGAACACCGCCACCCATTAAAATTATAGGTAGGTTACTATCATATAAATTAAGCTGACTTCTATTTGTTAATGGTACTTGTGTACAAGATGGTAAAATCATGGAACCACATAAAGAACAACTTGCACCAAAAACAAAGCTTCTTCTGTTTATTCTTGCTTCCATATTATTATTATATAGGTAATTTTATTTATATGAATATTTTTAATTCAGTTAAAAAAGCAGAAATTCATGTTCATTTAGAGGCAACCATTACGCCAGAATTATGTAAGAAATTTGCTAAACGAAATAATCATGAAATACCTGAAGAAATGTTTGGCTCAAAATATGCATACCAATGGGATGATTTTTATGATTTTATAAAAAAATATGACATCGTTACTTCTGTCATACATACGCCAGAAGATTATTTTGAATTAACGTATGAATATTTAAAAGATTGTGCGGCTAATAATGTTCTTTATGTCGAAGCGATGATTTCCTCAACTCATGCTAAAGAAAAAGGCATGACTTACCATTCATTTATTGAAGGAGTCTATGAAGCTTCTAAAAAAGCTGAAGAGGATTTTGGAATTGTTTCACGTTATATAATGAATGGGATCAGACATTTAGGACCAGAATCAGTACAAGGAACTGCAGAGGAAGTTTTAAATAATCCCCATCCTTGTTTAGTTGGTTTTGGTTTAGCTGGAGATGAGCTTCATTTTCCTCCAAACTTATTTGTTGAAACATTTGATATGTTAAAAAAAGAAAATTTTCCAATTACAGTTCATGCAGGTGAATGGGATGGTCCTGTAAATATAAGAAATGCTGTTAACCTTCTGCATCCAACAAGATTAGGTCACGGAGTTCGATCAATAGAGGATGCTGATTTAGTAAAAGAAATAATTGATAAAGATATTATTCTAGAAACTTGTCCAACAAGTAATATTGCAACTAAAATTTACAAAGATTATGTAGATCATCCTGTGAAGACATTATTTGATCAAGGAGTAAAAGTAACAGTCAATTCTGATGATCCTCCTTTTTTTAATGCTACGATAAACGGTGAATACAAAGTCATGGAAGATTTAGGTTTAAATGAAAAGGAGCTAACTTCCCTTACTCATAACGCTATAAAATATTCTTTTTGCGATGATGAAAATAAAAATAAATTATTAGCTAAATTAAACTAGACAATTTTACTAAAGGTCTTGCACCATAATGCGAAATAATTTCTGCGGCAGCAATTGATGCGTAATTACCGCATTCATCCATTGCTTTACCTTTAGAATAACCAAATAAAAAACCAGCTGCAAATAAATCTCCAGCCCCAGTTGTATCTACAACTTTTTCTACTTTTTTTGCAGCAACTTCAGTGATGTCATTACCAGAAACAATAACTGATCCACTACTTCCTTTAGTAATCGTAGCAATTATATTTAATGATTTTGCATATTCTAGACCATCTTCAAAACTTTCTGTTTGTGCCATTGCTTTGATTTCATCTTCGTTAGCAAAAAGAATATCAACATTCTCAGTTATTAATTCTTTAAAAGAATCTCTATGTCTATCAACACAAAAAAGATCAGATAAAGTAAATGCAATTTTTTGATTATCAGCTTTGCAAATATCCACCATTTTTTTCATAGCCTTTTTTGCATTTTCATTATCCCACAAGTAGCCTTCCAAATATGCTATTTTATGATTTTTAATATCATCCTCTTTTATATCTTCAGGACCTATTAATGTTCCAGCACCAAGAAAAGTACACATTGTTCTAGTTCCATCTTCTTCAACAAAAATTGTACAACATCCAGTTGAAATATCAGGAGATGTAAATCCCAATGGAAATTTTAGTCCTTCCCGGATCATATCTTTTTGAAGGTATACTCCAATTTCATCATTTTTAATTTTTCCAATAAAACTTCCATTACCGCCAAAAGAGGTGATACCAAACATGGAGTTACCAAGGGAACCTCCACCAGCCATTTCTCTGATGGAATAACTTTCATGCAAATTATTTTTTAAATTTTCATCAATAAGATTCATAGAATCTCTATTAATTTCATGTTTTTCAATTTCACTTTGATTCGAAGGAATTATGGCATCTACCATAGCATTTCCAATTCCAACTACGTCTAATTTATCACTCATTTTTGTTTAATAATTATTGGTACTAATTGTACTATAATGACTCCAATAAATATTGCAAGGCATCCAAGTATTTTTTGTGTGTCTAAAACTTGATTTAAAAGTATCCAACCTGCTATTGCAGCAAAGACTGACTCCATTGATAAAATAATAGCAGCAGGAGCAGGATTAGCTTTATGTTGAGCAATAATTTGAAGTGTATATCCAATGCCAGCAGAAAAAATACCCGTATATAAAATTTCAAACCATTCAATTTGCATATTGGAGAGCTTTGGTTCCTCCCACATAAAAGCTAGGATCATAGATAAAATAAAAACAATAAAGTACTGAATGCTTCCAAATAAAAAAGGACTGTTAAGTTCTTTCATAAAAATATCGATACAAATAATATGTAAGGCAAAAAACAAAGCAGCAATAAATAAGAGTGAATCTGATTGTTGAATTTCAACTGATTGATTAGAGGATAAAAGATATGATCCATACAAACAAAGTAAAATAGCAATCCAGATAATCCAGTGTACCTGTTTTTTAATTATGAATCTTGAAATTATACCAACAAAAGGAACGTAAAGAGTACTAAGAAAAGCAGCATTTGATATTAATGATTTTTGTAAAGCGTATTGTTGAAGACCCATACCACCAAAAAGAAAAAAACCTGTAGCCAAACAAAGATAAACTTTTTTTCTATCACTTAATATTTTAAAAATATTTTGTTGTTCTAGATAAATCGCAAATGGAATTACTGTTAAAAAAGCAAAAAAGAATCTTCCAAAGCTAAAAGTAAAAGGACCTATGGCTCCCATTCCAGTAGTTTGGCTTACAAAAGCTGTTCCCCATATAAGTGAGGCAATTAACATGAGTATGTTAGCTCTTGTATGACTCATAAAAATATTTGATTACTTATTTTATTGTTTATCTTTATTAATCCACCAAGACTCAATTACAATTCCGTAAAGTGGAATTTCGTCTGGGTATTCAAAAAAATCCCAATAAGCAATTCTGTCTTTGTTGCTATGATAAAGAGGAACTACATAGTGACCCCATAACAATACTCTATCAAGTGCGTGGATAGCCGTTGTTAATTCTTCTCTATTTGTTGCACTAATTAGTTTTTCAATTAATGCATCAACTGCTGGACTATTGATACCAGGATAATTTCTGCTTCCATCTTTTTGACCAACTTCTGATCCCCAATAAAATTGTTGCTCATTTCCTGGGCTTAAACTGACTCCCCAATATCTTTTAATCATATCAAAATCATAACTTAACAAACGTTCTTGATACTGTGATGAATCAACAGTTCTTACATCCATTGTAATGCCAAGTTTTTTTAAATTACTTTGATAGGCTAACGCAATTTTCTCATCAGATGGACTGACAATCAAGAACTCAAACTTGAATTCCTTTCCATCTTTTACCAGTTTTCCATCTTCAACAAACCAACCCTCTTTTTCGAGTATTTCTTTTGCTTTCAATAAATTTTTACGGTCATTACCACTGCCATCCGTAATAGGTGGTGTAAATGATTCCGTAAACACCTCTGCTGGAATTTCATCTTTCCATACATTCAGTAATTCTAACTCATTTTTTGATGGTAAGCCTGAAGAAGCTAATGGTGAATTATCAAAATAACTATCTGTTCTCACATAAGCATTTTGATATATCGTTTTATTAATCCATTCATGATCATAGGCATAACTTAAAGCAAGTCTTACATTTCTATTATTAAATATGTCACGTCTTGTATTCATCACAAGACCATTCATTCCAACAGGTCTATCGTTATTCATTTCTGTAAGTATTACTTTGCCATTCTGGACAGCTTTAAAATCATATTCCGATAACCAACGTTTAACGTTGTACTCTCTTCTAAAGTCGTATTCACCAACCTTAAAAGCTTCAACTAAGACATTTGAGTCTTTGTAATAATCATAAATAATTGTATCAAAGTTATAGAGACCTTTATTTACTGGTAAATCTTTTGCCCAGTAATTTTCAACACGTTTGTATTTTATTTGACGCCCAGGATCGAGACTATCAACCTGGTATGGCCCACTGCCTAGAGGGATATCTAAAAATGTTTTTGTAACATCTAGATTTTCATAAAACTTTTTTGGAATGATAGGAAGAAAGCCTGCAATAATAAGGGGCAATTCTTTATCTTCATTATTCTCAAAAATCATTTTTATTCCGTCATTTCCAATCAATTCAGTTTCAACAACTTTGCCATAAGTTTTTTTCTGATTTGGAGTGCCTTTTGTTTGAAACGTTTCTAAACTAAACAATACATCATCACGTGTTATTGGTGAACCATCATGAAAGGTTGCATTTGCATTTAAATAAAAAGTTATAGATGATCTGTCTTCAGGTAATTCAACCTTCTCAGCTATCAATCCATAGAGAGAGAATGCTTCATCCCAAACTCTTCTCATTAATGTATCATTGACGTACCCAAGGCCAGCAGCTTTAGAGCCTTTAAAAGCTACCCTATTAAGATTATCAAAAGATCCATATGATCCAAATTTCACAGTACCACCCTTAGGTGCGTTTGGGTTTACATAATCTAGATTTTCAAAATCACTGGCATACTTTGGTATTCCGTGCATAGCAATACCGTGAACCTTTTCACTGTACGCATGTTTGTTAAGTGCAATTATTGAAGTTAAAATGGCAAATGTGATTAGAAATTTTTTCATAGATATATCCTATCAAAAAAAAGAGAGATTTGTAATGAAATATAAATCTAAAAAATTATATAAATAGAATGCAACGTCTTAAAATAATTTCCCTAATTACAATATTATGTATTGGGCCAAGTATTCATGCGGCAGAAATTGATATTTTTAAAGGGATGAAATTATATGCTGAAAATTGTGCAGGGTGTCATATGGGTAATTTAGCAGGTCATGAAGAGTGGGATAAATCGTTAGATGAAGATGGTCATAGAAGAGCGCCGCCACTTAATGGCACTGGGCATACTTGGCACCACTCTCCTGCACAATTATTTCATGTCATTAAATATGGTTTTAAAAAATCAAATCCTGATTACGAAGGTAAAATGCTTGGTAATGATGCGTTATCAGATGACGATGTTTGGTCTATTCTTGAATTTATCAAAAGTACATGGCCTGAAAAAATACTAAATAAATATAACTCCCATTTTAAAAGCTAAGATTATTGAAGCAAATCTTCAATTTTAATATTTAAGATATATATTATTAGTATGAAAATTTTAGGATCTGAAATTACACCCTATAAGACATATTTAAATAGACGTAAGTTTATAAAGGGATCTTTAGCTAGCGCCATGCTAGCAACGGTTACCTCATCAGCATTTGCAAACCACGATAGTGATCTTTCAATTTATACTAAAAATCTAAATGAAAACGACAAACTTAATTCTTACGAAGAAATCACAACGTACAATAATTTTTATGAGTTTGGGACTCATAAAAAACATCCGCATTTAAACTCTGGAAATTTTAAACCTAGACCATGGACAATAAAAATAGATGGTCTGGTGAAAAAACCTCAAACATTTGACTTAGAAAAAATTTTATCAAATGTAACAATAGAAGATAGGGTTTATCGATTACGATGTGTTGAAGCATGGTCCATGGTTATTCCTTGGCAAGGCTTTCAGTTATCTGAACTTATAAAAATGGCTGAACCTTTAAGTTCAGCAAAGTATGTCCAATTTGTAACTGTCTTCAGACCTGAAGAAATGCCAGGTCAGCAAAAGAGAACAATTATTTGGCCATATAGAGAAGGGCTTCGAATGGATGAAGCAATGAATCCTTTAACAATATTAGCAACTGGATTGTATGGTCATGAAATGCCTAATCAAAATGGTGCACCCATAAGATTAGTTGTTCCATGGAAGTATGGTTTCAAATCAATTAAATCAATTGTGGAAATTAGATTTTTAGATATTCAACCTGAAACATCTTGGGAAACTTTAGCTCCATGGGAATATGGTTTTTATGCTAATGTTAATCCTAATGTTAATCATCCAAGATGGAGTCAAGGAACAGAGAGACGAATTGGAGAGTTTAAAAGAAGAGAGACACTTATGTTTAATGGCTATGAAGAAGAAGTAGCACATCTCTACAAAGATTTAGATTTGACTAAATTTTATTAAATGAATGTTTTCAACAAGAAATTTTAACCGCAGTAAACCTGTCTTATTTATTTTAATTCTATTTCCTAGTCTACTCTGGGCGTACCAATTTGTTACTGGAAATCTAGGTGTAAATCCAATCGAAAAATTAATGGATGAATTGGGTCTGATGGCGCTTAGATTAATAATCATAACTCTTATGATTACTAGTCTATCAAATATTAAAAATTTAAAATCTATAGTTGTCTTACGAAGAATGATTGGTCTTTTTGCTTTCTATTATGTTTGTTTGCATTTCTCCACTTACATAGTTTTAGATCATTTTTTAGATATGCAATTTATTATACAAGATATTATAAAAAGACCTTTTATTACTTTTGGATTTATTAGTTTTCTATTCTTGATTCCACTAGCAAGCACTTCAACAACCAATATGATTAAACGACTAGGTTTTAAATTATGGAAGAAAATTCATTATTTAATTTACCCAGTAGCCATTCTGGCTAGTATGCATTTTTATGTTCTAGTTCGCGCTGATAAAACTGAACCAGTTATTTATATGGGAATAATTATTCTCTTATTACTTCACAGAATATTTAAAAGACTTACTCGTCCTCAGTTGGTTCAGTAACGGGGTTCATTTCCATACCGGAAGGGCTAATATTTCGAGGTAAAGGATTGTATTGTGATTCAAGATCACTCGGTTTAGTTCTTTGTGTCATTCTATACAAACCAAACAGTCCTAGGAGTCCATGTATTAAAAATAAATAGATATAAAAACCTACCGCTCCCAAAATTTCCATGAATCCAGAAACAAACAAAGGTCCAATAATTGATCCAATACCAATAAGTATACCAAAGGTTGCACTTGCTGATACTATCTCATTAGGTTGTAAAAAGTCATTTGTATGAGCAACCGTAAGTGAATACATTGGTAAACATGCAACTGAAAAAAGACCAGTAAAAATTAAGAATAATGTTAGCGGCATAAAGTTTGCAAAAACAAAAAATAAACTCAAACCTGAAGCCATAAAAGAAACACCAATAAGAATAACACGTCTATCAATTCTATCTGACAAATATCCAATAGGCCATTGAGATATGGCGCCAGCTGACGTTATAATCATCATATACAGAGAAATTTCAAATAAGCTTAAATTAATAGATGATGCATAAATTGCACCGTACCCAAAAACTGCACTATGCGATAAACCAGTTGCTAACGCGCCAACAAAACCTAACGGTGAAACAGTATAAAATTCTCTTAAAGAAAAAAATTTAGGACTTTCTGTATTAGGTTGTTCTGTTGAAGATAAAAGAATAGGAAGAAGTGCGAATGATAATAAGATTGATACTAAAATAAATAAATCAACTTTAGCTGGATCACCTAAATTTAATAAAAACTGGCCTGCTCCAACAAATACAAAAGTAATAATCATGTAAACGGAAAGTAATTGACCGCGAGTTTGATTAGTTGATTTTTCATTCAACCAACTCTCCATGATCACATAAATTCCAGCAAGACTTAAACCAGTTAATATTCGTATAAACATCCATGAATATGGATGAACAAATACTGAGTGTAATAATATAGCGATAGAAGCAAGCGATGCTAAAGCGGCAAAAACTCTTATGTGACCAACACGTTGTAAAAAAATGGGAATTGTTAATGCACCAGTTAAGTATCCAACGTAATAACCAGCTATAATAAGTCCTGATGCAAAAAAACTAAAACCTTCTAAAACAGAACGAACACCAATTAGTGTTCCTTGCAAACCATGACCAAGACTAATTAAAGCAAAGCCAAAAAAAAGAGCCCAAGTGTTTTGTAGTACCTTAAACATCTTCTAAACTTTTATTGAATTTTAGTATTCTTCTTCGCCGTCGTCTTTAGGCTTAATACCTTCAGCTATTGGATCAATTTCTGTTTCGTCTTCTAATAAAACAGTATCGTCCTCAAGATTGTCTTCATTGTTATCTACATCCAAACTATCAATATCAAGATCATCATCTTTTTCTTTTGGTTTTGGTGGAATTGGATTTGCAAGAGGTGCAGCGTTTGTACTTCCTGGTTTTCTACCTCTACGTGGTCTAGCTAACGTTGTTACCTCAATTTCTTTACCACATTCAGGACAATCCATTTTATCTAAATTAAGATCATAATATTGTATCTTATTACACGGACATGTTCTTTTATTACCCCAGGATTCTTTATACATTTTATTCTTCTTTTCTTATAAATATTTTACCACAATAACCACAGACAATTTTGTTCTCATTATTAAAGGTATAATAAACTGCGGGATGTCCTAAACCATCTTCACCGCCATCGCAAGAGATAGTTTCGGTTTTTGGATCAACTTCAACAATATCATCTGCCATAAAACTCATATAAAATTTTAACTTAAAATGTCTATGTTTTTTAACTAAAGAATTTGAAAATAAACCACCGAAATACCACTCACTATTAAAATAGAGGGTATTATTCGAGATTTTGCATTCTTCTCAAATAAGAAAAGCATTCCAATAATTGCAGCAAACACAATGCTAATTTCTCTAATACTAGAGACATAAGCTATTTCTATAAATTGCATACTCCAAACAACAATTGCGTAACTACTTGTTGCAAATACACCAGCAGCAATCCCAGATCTAAAAGTGTATGTTTCTCTTTTTCGTAAACCATCTTTAGAGATCAAACCGATAATTAGTAAAGGTATTCCATTAAGTGTGAAGAGCCAGTAAATATAGGAAAAACCATTTTCAGAAAGTCTAACCCCAACTCCGTCAACTAAAGTGTAAGCAGTAATTAGAATAGCCGTTGATATTGCGAGAGCAAAACCTCTGAAATTAAAAGATAAATTTTTAGAATAAGAAATTAAAAATAATCCAATACAAACAATTAATATTCCAACAAAACCAGCAATACTAATATCAGAACTTAAAAATAAAATACTAATGATTGCTACAAACAGACATGAACTTCCTCTAGAAATTGGATATATGTAAGAAAGATCACCGTACCTATATGAGTAGATAACATTTAGTCTGTAGAAGATATGAATGATGACGGTTGCTATTAAAAAATACCAAACCTCTAAAGTTGGAAATGGAACAGTAAATGTTAAAGGTAAAAAAATAGTAACTTCCAAGACAGACGTTATACCCATTAACGATAAAGGGTTCTTGCTTGATTTTATTATAGCACTCCAAACTGCATGACATAGAGCAGAAACAAGAATTAAGATAAAAATAAAATTTACTGACAATGTCATCAGTAGATAAGAATTTACTTCATGCCTGTCAAAGTAATTCCTTCAATAAATCGTTTTTGTGCGATTATAAAAGCAACAATAAGAGGAACAGTTACAGTAACTATTGAAGCCATCATAGGACCAAATTCGTCACTATCAATCCCACCTCTGAATTCTCTTATACCAAGTGGTGGAGTAAAGAGATCTCTATTTCCTGTTATTACCATACGAGGCCAGAAATAATCATTCCAGTGCGCAACAACTGAGAATATTGCAAAAGCAAGTAACGCTGGTATTGCAGTTGGAAGCATTACTTTCCATACGATTGCGTACTCTCCCATGCCGTCCATCCTGGCGGCATCAATTAATTCATCGGGCACAGTCATAAAGAATTGCCGCATTAAAAAGATTCCAAACACCGATATGGTCCAGGGGAGTATTAAGGCGGAATAGGTGTCAACTAATCCTGCCTGGGCCAACATAACATATAATGGAAGCGCAATTCCGTGAACGGGAATCAGCAAGCAAAATAAAACCATCGAGAAAACAAATTCTCGTCCGTAAAAACGTAACTTGGCAAGTGCATATGCGCACGGTAAGGCGACTAAAACCTGAATGATGAAGATTGATAAAGTAACAATGACACCATTCATTAAGTATCTAGGAATAGGAGCTTTTTCAAAAGCAAACCAATAGTTGTATTGATATGGCTTCATTGTACATGTTTCTTCTGAATAACCAGTTTTAACACATACGGGAAACGTTTGAGTTTCTTGTGCACCAATAAGACCGCCAGAAATTGATTGGATTTCTTGCTGAGATTTTAATGACATAGAAACCATCATATAAAAAGGGAGCATCACTACGATTGCACCAATAATTAAGATTGCATGCTTCCAACCTTCTCCAATATATTGTTTAGCTTCCATTAATAATGAACCCTCTTCTCAATGACATATCTTTGGAAAAACGTTAACACAAGAATAAATCCAATAAAGACAACAGTGATTGCTGCACCGATACTTGTTAAGTTTTGTTGAATAGCTTTTTCAAAGATTGCATACATCATGACATACGTTGTTTTTGATGGACCACCTTTGGTTAGTATTTCGATGGTATCAAATACTTGAAACGTTCTAATTGTAGTAATAGTCACAACAAACAACGTTGTTGGACCAAGCATTGGCCATGTAACAAGCTTAAATTGTTCCCAAGTAGATTTAGCCCCATCCATTTCTGCAGCTTGGTATAACTCTCTTGGTATACTTGTTAAGCCAGCTAAATATAAAACCATATTAAAACCAAAAGCCTGCCAAATTCCTATGAAACATACTGTCCAAATCGCAGTATTTTTTTGTTTTAACCAATATGGAAAATCCATGTTGTTTGCACATGCTGCAGTATACCAACTTTCTTGTGAGTCTACCCATGGCAACCAATGAAAACCAAGAATGAATTCCCTAACTCCCCCACACCCATTTGCTAAAAAACTATTTACAATTCCTAATGTTGGATGAAGAGTAAATTCCCATGCAATTGCCATTGCAAGAAGAGTTGCCATAACTGGAAGAAAGAAAATTGTTTTATATATATCAGCGCCAAACCTTAGTGAATTTAAGAGCATTGCAGCACATAATCCAAGTACAACAGAAATTGGAACGACAACAATAACATACGTCGCTGTGGCCCAAATCATTTTGACATATGTTTTTCGATTGAACATCTTGTCATAATTTTCTAGTCCAACCCACTCGAATGTTTTGTTTCCTAAATTATAGTCAGTAAAAGAAATTCCTCCTGCAAGAAAAAGAGGAAAAATTAAAATAATTATCATCAGTATGATTGCTGGAGCAATAAACCATATGTGAGCTTTTGAATTATGCATTAGTAAATTGAACCCTCATTCCTGCTTGATTAAATAGTAACGCTTTATCTGAAACTCTTTTTATATTTACACTTGAACCGTTTGAAATTTGGTGAGTAAATTGTGGTAAGCCCCTTACAATTATTTTATTTGAACCGTCTTCAATATTTACATGAAAGAAAATATCTGAACCTAAATTTTCTCTATATGCAACTGTTCCACTAAATGTATTTTCATTACTTTCATTTGTAATTTCTAAATGTTCTGGTCGAATACCAATATGTAAATCTGTATTACTTTCAGAACTTTTTCTTTTTAAATTAACGTTGAGAAAACTTACTGTCCCACCAGAGTCCGAAGTTCCTTTAAATATATTTATTTTTGGACTTCCAACAAACTGAGCTACACTTAATGAGGAAGGATTATCATATACTTCTTGAGGTGTATCTAGTTGTAATAAATTTCCATCAATCATAACTGCCATTCTAGAAGACATAGTTAACGCTTCTGCTTGATCATGTGTTACGTACACAAAAATAGTTTTAAGTGAATTATGAAGTTCAGATAGTTCAGATCGCATGTGAACTCTCAAAGCTGCATCTAAATTTGAAAGAGGCTCATCCATTAAAAAGGCAACAGGCTCTCTAACCATAGCACGACCAAGAGCAACTCTTTGTCTTTGACCACCTGACAATTGTCCTGGTTTTCTATCCAATAGTTCTGAAATTTTTAGAGTTTCAGAAGTTTTATTTACTAATTGATTTATAGATTCTGTTTTCTCTTTTTTGCTTGGAGAAAAATTACCAATCAAGGGCAGTCTTTCAAATGCATTATAATCCCTGAGTCTTAATGGAGTTTCTAAATTTCTTCTTACTGTGAGATGAGGATAAAGAGCATATGATTGGAAGACCATTGCCAAATCTCTTTCACTGGCTCTAACTCTATTTACATTTTTATTATCTATTAATACATCACCTGAAGTCTGCTGTTCCAATCCTGCAATTATTCTAAGTAATGTAGATTTACCACAACCAGATGGACCAACTAACGTTAAGAATTCTCCATCGTTTATATCAACATTCAAATTATTAAGTACTTGTGTAGACCCAAATGACTTTGAAATATTTTTAAGTGATATTGTCCCCACTCATTCCCCCTGTATCTTAACTTTAATCTACAAAATTTTATTAAATTTGAGAATATTTTAAATCTATTTATTTCAGTTTTATTTCAATTTTATTAACAAATATTCAAATTATGATTGAGTTTAACTAGCAGATAACTATAAATTCGTATTTTTAATAATATATATTAGTTGAATTCGTGTCCGATAATTTAGAAATTAATAAAAGAGAATATCCAAGCTCTTTCTCAAAAACTGCTATTGTTATATGCCTTGATGGTAGTCAAAAAGAGTATCTCGAAGAAGCATCAAAATCTAATCTTACACCAAATCTTGATAAATTAATTGCAAGTGGTGAAAACCTACTTGTTCACAGCGCTATTCCAAGTTTTACAAATCCAAATAACATTTCGATTGTAACAGGCCAACCAAGTTCTGTACACGGTATATGCGGAAACTTCTTTTATACACCTGAGACTGGTGAAGAAGTTATGATGAATGACCCAAAATATATGCGAGCACCAACTATTTTTGAAAAATTTTACAATTCTGGTTCTAAAATTGCTCTTGTTACTGCAAAAGACAAGTTGAGAACACTTTTAGGAAACGGATTAAGTTTTGATGATGAGAGAGCTATTTGTTTTTCTGCTGAAAAATCTGATCAAGCAACAAAAGATCTCAATGGTATAGATAATGTAAACGATTGGTTGGGGATGCCAGTGCCAGAAGTATATTCTGAAGGACTCTCTGAATTTGTAATGGCTGCAGGTGTAAAACTTCTTGAAGAGTTTAAACCAAATATTATGTATTTATCGACTACGGATTATATTCAACACAAATATGCACCGGGAAATGAAACAGCAAATAAATTTTATGCAATGTTTGATAAATATATTGGTCTTTTAAATAATGAGAATGTCTCTATAATCATCACAGCAGATCACGGAATGAAACCAAAATCAAAAGAAGATGGTTCACCTAATGCAATATTTTTACAAGATTATTTAGATAAAAAATTTGAACCAAACATGGCTAAAGTCATCCTACCAATTACAGATCCATATGTTGTTCATCATGGTTCACTTGGTTCTTTTGCAACAATTTATTTAGAAGACAAGAGCAAGGTAGATTCAGTTGTAAATGCTATTAAAGAAATAAAAGATATAGAAGTTGTTTTAACAAAAAATGAAGGATGCTCTACTTACAATTTACCTCCTGATAGAATGGGAGATATTATATGTATGTCTTCAGAATTTATGACTATTGGTTCATCGGAAGATAAACACAATCTTTCTGGATTAAATGAACCTTTACGTTCTCATGGAGGACTCCATGAAAGAGAAGTGCCATTCATATCAAATTTAAAATTACAAAACTTAGATACTAGCAAACAATTATATAACTATGATGCATTTTATTATGCAATAAATGGAGCCCTATAATGCACAAAAAAATGATTAATGAAGCAATGCGTATTGCTGGAGAAAAAGTTACTTCAGATAAAACAATAAATGTTGAGTACCCTTTTACAGGTGAAGTAATCGGAACGGTTCCAGCCGGTACCGCAGAGCATGCAAGAAAGGCTTTAGATATAGCTGCAAATTATCAGCCTAAACTTACAAGATATGAGAGACAAAAAATTCTTCAAACTGCTGCAGAAGTACTTGTTAAAAGAAAAGAAGAAATTTCTGATATTATTACTTTAGAACTTGGTATCTCAAAACAAGATTCTTTATACGAAGTAGGAAGAGCTTTCGATGTATTTTCATTAACGGCTCAACTTTGTATTCATGATGATGGAGAAATATTTTCTTGTGATTTAACTCCACATGGAAAAGCCAGAAAAATATTTACCATAAGAGAACCTTTAACGGCAATCTCAGCAATCACCCCATTTAATCATCCTTTGAATATGGTAGCGCATAAAATTGCACCTTCAATTGCAACTAATAATTGTACTGTATGTAAACAAACAGAATTAACACCTTTAACAGCAATGGTACTCGCCGATGTTTTATATGAAGCAGGCCTGCCACCCGAAATGTTTTCAGTTGTAACTGGATGGCCTCAAGACATTGGATCAGAAATGATCAAAAATCCAAACATTGATCTAATTACTTTTACAGGCAGTGTGGGTGTAGGAAAATTAATTGCTGAACAAGCTGGATACAAAAGAACTGTTCTTGAGTTAGGTGGTAATGATCCATTAATTGTTTTAAATGACTTAGATGGTGATGATCTTATAAAAGCTGTTGAACTAGCTGTTACGGGAGCAACGAAAAATTCTGGTCAACGTTGTACAGCTGTTAAAAGAATATTGGTTCAAGAATCCATTGCGGATCAATTTGTTGAAATGGCTCTTGAGCATGCAAAGAAAATTAAATTTGGTGATCCTATGAATATGGAAACAGACTTAGGTACAGTTGTTAATGCTCAAGCTGCAGAACTTTTTGATAAAAGAGTTTCTATGGCTGAAGAAGACGGCGCAAAAATTTTATATCACCCTGGAAGAAAGGGTGCTTTGTTACCTCCAATAGTTGTAGATCATGTTGATCCTAAAAGTGAATTAGTTTTAGAAGAAACATTTGGTCCGGTTATCCCAATCATTCGTGTGCCTAATGACGATGAAGCTGTAATGAAAATATCTAATTCAACCGCATTCGGATTATCATCTGGTGTATGTACAAATAACTTCATGCGAGCAAAAAAATATATTCAAGGTTTAAATGTTGGTACGGTAAATATTTGGGAGGTTCCAGGTTATAGAATTGAAATGTCTCCTTTTGGAGGAATTAAAGATTCAGGTCTTGGTTACAAAGAGGGTGTTATTGAAGCAATGAAAAGTTTTACTAATGTAAAAACCTTTTCGCTACCTTGGTAAATAAACCAGTTTTTCTCTAATCTTTCTTAATGCTGTGGAAAAATAAGCTTATTTTTTAGTAATATTTTCGTAATAAAATTGTAACCCTTTGAGGCTATGAGTTAGATTAATACTATATTTGAATCGGAGGGATTAAATGAAAAAATTAATTACAGGATTTGCAGCCGTATTAGCTTTTGGTTTTTATGGTTCTGTTAATTCAGCTAAGTCTATTGAAATAGAAGTTGCTTATCCTTATTCAGGATTATTCGATGTAACTTTCCAAGCTATTATGCCAGAGTTTGAAAAAGCACATCCAGATATTCAAGTTAAATTTAGAGCAACTTATGAAAACTATGAGGATGCAACTGCAACAATCTTCAGAGAGTCTACTTCAGGTAATTTACCAGATGTAACAATGCAAGGTCTTAACAGACAAGCACCTCTAGTTGACAAAGGTATTGCTATGTCTTTAGAGCCATTTATTGCAAAAGAAGCTGCTTTTGAAAAAGATGGTTACCATTCTGCTATGTTAAGTCTTTCAACATTTGGTGGTGAAGTTTATGGATTACCATTTTCTGTATCAACGCCAGTTGGATATTATAACATGGATTTATTAGCTGAAGCAGGTGTAAATAGTATTCCAACTAACTGGGACGAAGTTATTGCAGCATGTAATAAATTGGAAGCAGCAGGTAAAGGAACTCTATACTTTGGTTGGAACATCACAGGTAACTGGTTCCACCAAGCATTAATGCACACTCAGAATGTTCCAATGGTTAAAGATGGAGCTGTAAATATGGGTGGTGATGCAGGACTTGCAACGTTAGAGCAAATGAAAGCAATCATGAGCGGATGTAATATGCCAAACTATTCAATTGCTGATGGTCAAGCTGCGTTTAACGCAGGTACAATTGGTATGATGTTCTGGTCTACTTCAAGCTTGGGTTCAGTTAATGCTGCAAAGGCAGACTTTGTTTTAAAGACTGCACCATTCCCTGGAATGGCTGGAGTTAACAATGGAACACCTGCAAGATTACCAGCAGGTGGAAACGCTGCAATGTTAGTGTCTACATCTGATGATCCAGCAAGAGTTGATGCTGCATGGACTTTCTTAAAGTTCATTACATCAGGTATCGGTGCTGCATTAGTTGCTGAAACAACTGGATATGTTCCACCAAACAAAGCAGCGAATGAATTATTAGGTGATTTCTATAGTAAAAACCCTAATAAACTTACTGCAGTTGAACAACTTCCACTTCTTGCAGATTGGTTTGCATATCCTGGAGAAAATGGATTAGCTGTTACGCAGGTAATCTATGATTACACAGAAGAAATTGCTACAGGCGACGCTGATGATATGGGTGATCTCCAAGAAGAAATGATGGAAGAAATAAACGATCTTATGTAATTTGAGATTATTTATTATTAACTTTTTATTACAGCGGCTTTATAAAAGCCGCTGTTTTATTTTAAATTTAAATGGGAGTAAAAATAGATGCCTCTTAAAACAACTACAATAGGTGCTTATCCAAAACCGAAACAAACACCTATTCAAGATTGGTTTTTAGGGACAAAATCAGAAGAAGAGAGAAAAGCGTCAAAAGGATTATTATCAAATTGGTCACCTGGCGCATATGAAAAAGCATTAGAGTCTGCAGGTGCAGATGCTGAAAAATTATTTTTAGCAGCAATTAAAGAAGTTATAACTGATCAAGTAAATGCGGGTATTGATGTTCCAACAGATGGAGAAGTCAGACGTGAGAGTTACGTATTATATCAATGTCGATTTTTAAATGGAGTAAGTTTTAAAGAAGTTACACATAAGTCAGTAAGACAAGGCGCGTTCGAAGCTGATCTTCCAACTATTGTTGCACCGATTTCAAGTAAAGAAATACGTATGCATCTAGACTGGAAGAGTGCACAACAATTTACAAAAAATCCAGTTAAAATTACCCTACCTGGACCAATGACAATAACAGATTCAATTGCTAACAACTACTATGATGACATGAAAAAACTTGGTTTTGATTTAGCATTAGCCCTTAATAAAGAAGTTAAAGCACTTGTAGATGCAGGTTGTCAGTATATTCAAATTGATGAACCAGTATTTGCTAGAAAGCCCGATGAAGCTCATTCATATGGTATGGAAAATTTAGAAAGAATGATGCATGGTATACCTAAAGAAGTGCAACGTGTTTGCCATATTTGTTGTGGTTATCCTAATTCATTAGATTCAGAAGGTTATAAAAAGGCTGATTTAGATGCTTATGATAGAATTGCATCACTTGTAGATGATTCAACTATTGATGAAGTATCTTTAGAAGATTCACATAGGCATAATGATTTAAATCTTTTAGAAAAATTTACTAAAACAAAAGTAATTTTTGGATTTATTGATATTGCAAAAAGCAGAATGGAATCTGTTGAAGAAGTAAGAGTTCGTATCAAAGATTCACTTGAACATATTGATGAACACCGCTTAATAGCTGCACCAGATTGTGGTTTAGGTTTCTTTACTCGAGAACAAGCAATTGAGAAAATGACAATTTTAACTAAAGCGGCAAAATCAATTTAATGTAATGTGGAATTATTTTAATCCTGTTGAAATTATCTTTGGAGAAAATAGATTTAAAGAAGTACATGATGCTCTTAAAAATAAGAACTACATCATAATCACTCATCCAGAAGAAATTTTTAAAAAATATAGCGATGAATTAAAATCTTCTTCAAATCCACCACTATCCATTATGACGGATGTTCAACCTAATCCAGATTATAAGGATATTTTAGAGCTACAAAAAAAATTTTCTTCAATCAATGAATCGGTAGATTATATTTTAGCTATAGGTGGTGGCTCTGTTACAGACACAGCTAAAGCAATTGCTGCTTTTAAAGATAAACAAGAATATCTAACAGATTTCGTTCGCAATAAGAAAAGTCCAAGAGTCGAAAATCCAATCAAGATTATTGCAATACCTACAACTTCAGGAACATCAAGTGAGCTTACGTGTTGGGCCACAATTTGGGATAAAGAAAAAAACAATAAATTATCTTTGGCGCATAAATCTCTTTATGCAGAAAAAGCAATTATCGATCCATCAATTATGGTTGATAAGCCTTTAGGCTTGACCATTTCAACAGGTTTAGATGCTCTCTCTCATTCAATGGAAAGTATTTGGAATATTAATGCAAACCCAATTTCTGCTTCTCATGCAATACAAGCATCAAAATTAGTATTAGAAAATTTACCACTTCTCGCTAAAGATTTAAGAAGCGTTGAATTACGTTCAAACATTGCACTGGCATGCGTTCATGCTGGCTTAGCGTTTTCCAATACAAAAACTGCTATTGCGCACAATCTATCATACCCTGTGACGCTCAATTACGGCATTCAACATGGTATTGCTTGCTCATTTACATTACCCATGATTACTAAAAGTATGGTTGGAATTGATAGTGTAGCTGAAGAAAGACTAAAACTAATTTTTAACGATAACCTAGAGAATGCCGCAAATCATCTGAGTGAATTTATGCGTTCTTTAGAGGTTCCTCTTAACTTAAATGAAATAAAAGTTCCTGTTCAAGAATGGAATAATATAGTAGATGATGCGTTTTTAGGAGAACGAGGTAAAAACTTTATTGGCAATAAAGAAGCCTTCATCTCTTCTGCTAAATCAATGGGACTTTATTAGTAATGAAAAAAAATTTCAGGTTTTATGATAACAGACAAAAATACTTATTATTTGTCACAACAACAAATGAAAAAAATCAAATTGCTGATGCGATACGCCCTCACGTAAATAAAATTAAACCGCAAAAACCTGGTATAAAAATATTTGATGCTGGTATGGGTGATGGTTCCTTACTTATGAATGTTATGCGTCAGTGCCACGAGGCCAGGCCTAACGTACCTCAATTAGTTTGCACAAAAGAAATAAGTATTGAAGATGTAAGATTAGGTTTGGAAAAATTACCCGATAGGTTTGTTGAGCATAAGAATACTGTTTTTGTAATTTCAAATTTACACTACGCTGAAGCCGCAAACCTAAAATCAAAAAATGACGTTAAACAGAAAAAAATTAATTGGAATATTATTAAATTAAAAGGTGACACCTCTCTTGAATTTGCCCAACAATTAAGAAAACAAAATGAATTTTTAGAAAAAAAATGGAATATAGAAATTAATAAAAAGTCAGGTAACCATACTTATAAGGAGCCTTCAGTCATGGTTATTTACCGTGATGATCAAGAATTTAATGTTAATGAATTAATACCAACCAAAAAAAAATCAGATAATAAATTTGATCTTATTATTGCTTCACAGCCTTATCGTTCTAGAATTTCAGCAGAAAAGAAATCAAAATATGTCATCGAACCAATGATTCGAGCGTTAAAATCAAAAGGGAAATTATTAACTATTCATGCTTCAGGAAAAGATCCTGCTAATGAAATAATTCGTAAAATTTGGCCAAAAGAGGACCCTTTTCCTTCTCTTGGAAATAGTATCATTTCTTATCTTAAGAAAAATTTAGATAAAGATTTATTAAGTAGTTTATCTTTTGGAGAAAAAAAAATTATTAAATGTAAATTGAGAGCTCTACCAACAGAAATCAGTGGAGGTATAGCGACATCATTAGTTTTTTCTGCTTGGAATGCCTCCATATATGTCAATCAAATGGATGATGATAAAGTAATGAAGGTAGAAAAAACAAAAAATTACGAAAAAGTAGTTCAAAATATTGTTGCTAAAAATAAAGGCCTTTATTTTAACAATGAAATATTTGTAATTGAAAAAAAATAATTTTTTATTTAAACCAATTAACTTCTGTTTTTAAAAAATCCTCTGTATGAATAATTAAGGCGTCAGATCGAATTATTGCAACATTATAATTTGTATCTGTATTAGCCGTTCCTAAACGATATTCATTTGAAAAGTTAGGTATTAGAGGAGACCAAGTACTTCTTGGGGAGGAAAAAGTAATACCACAATAAGAACCAGAACTTGTAATGTGTTGATGACCAAAAAAAATATGTTTTATTATCTTATTATTTTTAGTTAAAATTTGTTGAAACTCTTTTTTTTGTTGTAATCCTATTCCATCACTTTCCTCTTTTACTAATGCCAGTGGATTATGATGCATAAAGATGTACGTATCTGTATTAGTTTTACCTAAAATATTATTTAACCATTCTTGCCTCTCTTCACAGTAATGTCCTTGGTGAGTATTAATCAGATTAGTATCTATAAAAATTAAACGTTTATTATCTATATCCTTAAAGTATTGAATAAAGCCATTTGGATCGGTTTCAATATTAGGAAAGTTTATTTTAAACTCATCTCTGTTATCATGATTACCTATAATGAGTTGAGGATTTAAATTCTTTGGCAGCTCTGCTTCATCAATGATTTTTATAAATAACTGATAAGAATCTTTATCACCTAAGTCTGTAATATCGCCAGTGATGGCAAATAAATCTGCATCACCATGATTATTTTTTATATGACTTAATGCTTTTTTAAATTTACTGACAGGATCTATGCCATGAATCTTATCTATATAAATATGAGGGTCTGAAAGATGAATAATTTTCATTATTTTATACAAATTTATAATTAGATCGCAGTTTTAAAATAAATATACTTATTAAATTCCTCTTTTAAGTCGATGCTAACTCTTGCATGTACTTTACCTTGTTTTCCATGAAATGATTGTTTTTCTTTAACTGGAAACACCCCTTCATGCCAAATGTTTGGATGAATATACAAACCTTTTGATCCATCACAATAAAATGCTTTGAAATGTTCTGGTTCGATGTCGTCTGTTGGTAAAGCTAAAGGACAAATAAATGGTTTATTTTCTGCAGGAAAAAAAAGCTGACCTCCATCAGGATGATAATTTGCATGCCATAAAAATATTTTTGTTGGGTCTGTATATTTATCTTTTTGTAATTCTTGATCAGGATTATTGGCATAACCAAGTATATATTTCCCATCTACTTCATAATCGCTCTTATGTTGGACAGCATTATTTTGTCCATAAAGCACATCACCTTGCCACCAGGTATCAAAAGAACCTTCGGTAGTTCCACCTTCATTACCAGTTCCCTCTTCTATGTCGCGCCATCCTTGTTTTGGCCAAGAAACAATTTCAATTTCACTTTTTTCAAAACTATCGATTAAATATCCGTATCCTTTAAGATTTTCATTTGTTGCTTTAACTAATGGTATTTCAATTTCTTTTGTCATTATTTTGTTAGTTTAATGTTAATCCCAATTCAGTAACGACTTCTTTTACAGCTTTTATTGTATCCATCATGTCTTGTTCATCTAAATTACCAATACACCCAATTCTAAAAGTTTCTGCGACTGTTAATTTTCCAGGATAAATTAAAAAATTTTTTTCACTAAGAGCATTATAAAATTTCTCAAAGTCAAATTTAGGATCATTAGGTTGTTTAAACGTAATAATAATTGGTGCTTGTAAATTATCAGGAAGTAGTTGCTCAAATCCCAACTCTTTCATTCCATTACAAATAATTTCACAATTTTTTTTATATCTTTTACCTCTTCCCTTTACACCGCCTTGTTCTTTATGTTCTTCAATAGCTTGGTTGAATGCAGCTAATACGTGTGTTGGAGGTGTAAATCGCCATTGTTTATTTTTTTCCATTGCTTGCCATTGATCATACAAGTCTAGACTTAGTGAGTGACTATTGCCTTTTGCATTTTCAATAACTTCATTTTTAACAAGAATGAAACCAACACCTGGCACACCTTCTAAGCATTTGTTTGATGAAGCGGCTACAGCATCAAAAGTAATTGTTTTTGAGCTTAAGGGTAATGCACCAAAGGCACTCATTGCATCGATGAATAACGATAAATTTTTCCCCTCAACCAATTTTGCAATGTCTTCAATAGGATTTAAAATACCCGATGTTGTTTCACAATATACAGCAAAGACGTGTGTTAAGTTGTTGCTATCAATTAAGTCTTCAATTTTATTGATGTCATGTACTTCATGTTCAGCAACTTCATATTCAATAAAATCTCTACCTAAATATGTGCACATTTTTTTCATTCTTTGTCCGTAAGCACCATTGATCAGAATCAGAATTTTAGAATCTTTTTGAGTAAGAGAGCTTACCATCGACTCTACGGCAAAAGTTCCACTTCCCTGCATTGGAACACATTGATATTTATCTTCACCATCTATTAATCTAACAAGGGAATCTCTAATTGATGCATTGAGATCAATAAATTTTGTATCTCTCGAACCCCAATCATGAAGCATAGCCTCTTTTGTTGACATCGATGTCGTGAGAGGGCCGGGGGTTAATAATTTTTTATCCATTAAATATTTACTTAATAAATATTATTATAAATTTGATCAATCTTATTAAAGTTGGAATTGAATTTATTTTCTAATAAGTTAATTATGAATGAGGATGGAAGAAAATATTGTAGATTATCTCTTAGATCTTTTGAAAACAAAAGGTGCTGATATTCAATATGGTAATGAGGATGTGACACAACTTGAACACGCCCTTCAATGTGCTGAATTGGCAGAACAACATAAATTACCTGGTCCAACAATAGCAGCTGCCCTGCTCCATGATATAGGGCATCTCATATATGAAGACGGCGATCCCATCCACGAGGGTAAAGATGGTCATCATGAAAATTTAGGTGCGGATTTTTTAAAAAAATATTTTGGTGAAGATGTTATTTTACCAATCAGAGCGCATGTTGATTCAAAAAGATATTTATCAAGTGTAGAAGAGGGTTATTATGAGAGTTTATCAGAGGCATCAAAGCTTTCGTTAAAAGTTCAAGGTGGTCCTTTTACAAAAGAAGAAGCAGATGATTTTATTAGTAAACCTTTTATGGATAAAGCAGTAGAGCTTCGAAGATTTGATGATTTAGCAAAAATTTTAGATAAAAAAACTCCCGATGTTGAACATTTTCGTCCCTATTTAGAAGATGCAAGAAAATCTTTTTTAGCTAAACAAGCATAAATGCAATTTAGCAACTATGATTTTATAGATTCAAAGTCATTTGCAGGCAAAATTATATTAACTTCTTTCCCAGGCCTAAATTCGAATGGTTTGTTTGAAGAAAAAATTTTAAAAAAGGAATTAGAATTATTTAAAGATAATAATTGTAGCTCCATTACTTCTTTTGTTGAAGATAGCGAATTTGAAAAATTGTGTAATAAAACTCTATTTGTCAAAAGTATTTATGAACATAAATTACATTGGTACCATTTACCCATCTATGACATGGGAGCACCAGATAAAGACTTTAAATATAAATGGGAGACAACAAAAGTTTTGCTAAAAAACGAATTAATAGATGGCAAAAATATAGTTTTACATTGCCGCGGAGGAAAAGGAAGAGCTGGCACTATAGCTGCTATTTTACTTATTGAATTTAACTATGAAAAACAAGAAGCTATTGATTTAGTGCGATCAAGAAGAAAAGGAGCTATTGAATCAAAAATCCAAGAAGATTTTATTTTTTCCTACAGAGCATTAAATTAAAGTGTAATATTTATAATTTATAGAAGTAAGGAGAAAATATGACAGATCTGTCAATCAATAGAATAAAGTGGTTTAGCACCGCGTTAATATTATCAGGAATATTATTAACAAATTTAAATGCCTATCCAATTAACATAATTATTCACGGTACAGGTGCTGTTGGTTGGTCAATTGTTGGTTATATGACAAAAGATAGAGCTCTGCTTACAAACTTTGGTTTACAGCTCCCACTATTTATTTTTGGATATATTTATTTGCTAGCATGAAAAATAAAAATATTCTATTTATGTGTGTTGCTAATTCAGCAAGAAGTCAAATGGCTGAAGGAATTGCAAAAAAATTATATCCTAATTGCATTATTAAAAGTGCAGGATCAGTACCCAAAGAAGTCAATCCTAATGCAATTTTGGTTATGAGTGAGATCGATATTGATATATCAAAAAATTTTTCAAAAGATTTTGAAAGTTTAGACAATAAGTTCAGAGATGAATTAAATACCGTTTTTACACTTTGTAAAGAAGAGGTATGCCCAGTTTTAAATTCTAAAGCTCAGATACTTTCAATTCCATTTGATGATCCGGCATCAGATCGTTTTAGTTCAAACCAATTAGATAAGTTTAGAGAAGTAAGAGATTCAATTTTTGATAAATTGAAAGAACTAAAAAATTTATTTGAGAATTAATGAAGTTAAAAATTAATTAAATTTATAAAAATTTAATATTCCATTAATCTATTTGTAAACAATAAAATTTAAATGTTTCTTACCACTCACAGTATTATTTCCTCCTGCTAATTACCAATAATTGTGAGTGGGATTAATTTTTTATTTCTCCTTTTTCGAGTACTTTAACAATTGTTTAACATTATAAAATTAAGAATTTAAAGTAAATTTTATGAAAATTAATAAACCAGCGCTTACCTTTTCTAACTCCGAAGTTAGTCCTGTTGGAAAGATTATTATTCAATTAACCGAATTGGGAACGGGTAAAATTAAGTTACGTAAGTTGTATGAGGATTATTTAAGAGAAAATTTACCTCCAGAGAATTTTTGGCATGATGCAATTGAAAGATTAGATCTCCGTGTTCAGGCCCATTATCATTCTAAAAATAATATTCCTGAAAATGGTAGGCTTGTAGTAATCGCTAACCATGCATTTGGTATAGCTGACGGGCTTACAATATGCTCTTTAATTAGTAAAATCAGACAAGATTACAAAATTATTACGCATAAAGTTTTACAAGGAGCAGATCTTATTAAGGACAAAATTATTCCTCTTGATTTTTCTAAAAACAAAAATGCTTTAATAAATAATATCGCTGCACGTAAAGAAAGTGAAGAACACTTAAGAAATAATGGGGTACTTATTATTTTTCCATCAGGATCAGTTTCAACAAAACCAAAATTAAAAAAAGGAATCAAAGCAATAGATGGTGATTGGAAACAATTTACTTCTAAAATAATAATGAAAAATCAATCACCTGTTCTCCCCATTTTTTTTGAAGGACAAAATAGCGAACTTTTTCATGTTGCTGATAAAATTGGGCAAGTTTTTCGATATTCTTTAATGATATATGAACTTAAAAGAAGAATGGGAAAAAAAATTGATGTTCATATTGGACAAAGAATACCTTTTGAAACCATAAAAGAAATTGGCAATCTTATTGAGATTACAAAATTTTTAAGAGATAGTACTTATAGTTTAGATCCTAGTAATAAAAACTCAATATTAAATTAATACGTCTGTAAAAAAACAATTTTCATTTCAATTTTTACCCCTTTTTTTTATCATGCCTTTAACAATTTTTTAATACTTCATATTTAATAATGATGAAGGAGATTTTTATGAAAAATAATTTAATAATTACTTTTCTTATCTGTACTATTGTTTCTCTAACCAATGTTGTTTTAGCACATTCTTATGTGGTTTCTAATTCAAAGGATAGCGGTGATGGATCTATTAGAGCAGCTATAGAAAATGCCAATAAGTCGGCTGGTGCAAATGTAATTTATATAAAGAGTGGAAATAATATTAAAATTTTATCATCTTTAAGTTATACTAGCACAGCACCATTATTTATTTATGGTCAGGGCCAAACAATTCACGCTATGGATGATTTTACAATTCTTGAATCAACAAATGGCGGTGATATGTCTATACACTCAATAAATTTCAGAGGTCCTGGAGGTTTTAATATTGAAAACCGTGCTGATTTAGATGGTGTAGGTGGTAAAGGAATTTTGTTAAATGTTAGAGACAATCAATATGGAATGGTTAAATTAGTTCTTAACGATGTAAAGGTTTCTGATGTTGCTAACCACGGGATTCATGTATCCGATTGCGATGTTGGTGCAACGTGTGGTGCAGGCGGGGGAGGAGCAGGCGGCGGTTCGCCAGCTTCTATTTCTGTTTCCTTAAATAATGTAGTTGTTGACAATGTTGGTCAAGGAATGTTTGATGCCGACGGTCTGCGTGTAGATGAAAGAGACAATGGAGATCTAATTGCTTCTATTTTAAACTCTTCGTTTACGAGAGTCGGTGCAGATGGAGTAGAGCTTGATGAAGGTCAAGCTGGCTCAGTTATTGCACAGATTGAAAATACATCATTTAATAACAATGGTTATTATTGCCACCCAGATATTTTGGAAGCCTATCTCCCTGAAGAAGACGAAGGTGAATTTGAAGATGGTCAGATGACTGAATCAGCTGTACCACCTGCTATTACTGGATCTCCAGATGATGGCTGTTTTGAAAGAGAAGTAAGTCTTTATGACAGTGGTTTTGTTGAAGAATATGAATTTGGTATTGATGTTGACGATGGATTTGATGTGGATGAAGCAGGTCCTGGAGATATCTACGCTGAAGTAACTCGATCAACAATTATTGGTAACTGGGATGAAGGTCTTGACTTTGATGAGGAACAAGAAGGATCAATTAACATGACAATCATTGATACAATTGCACTAAGCAATACAGATGATGGATATAAACATTCTGAAGAAGGTCCAGGAAATGTAAGTGCTTTTGTTATCAATTCATCATCTGAAGACAATGGTGGAAAAGGTTTTGTTTTCGAAGAAGAAGAAGCAGGCAATGTTATGATCATGGCACAAGATGTTACCACATCAAATAATGATGATAGTGATGGAACTGGAATGGAACTTGTCCAAGAAGATTCAGGTTATGGTATTGTCAGATCTATTTCTTCAAGTATCGCAGACGGATTTGATATAGAAGGCGTTGAGTCGATTAATTAAAAGCTAAATTCTTGAAGCTGGATATATTCCAGCTTCAAATTTTTAAATTAGACTTAGCTCTAGATTTGTGTTTTGCTGAGTCCTTAAATTTGATATTCTTGCGCTGTCAGTGAATCAATTATTAAGCGCTTTATCATTTTTCTTTTTTATTTTAGGTTTATTTTTAATCTTTTTATTCAAACGGTAATATTAATTTTTTATGAATTTTCTTTGGAATTTCCTAGAAATTCACAAATAATAGGATTGAGCCTAATAACAGAAAAACCGTTACATATTAGTTAATGTAATTGAAATAAAATTTTAACAAATTTTTATTATTATTTTATATTAAAATGAAAGATCAGCAATCAGTTTCATATTATAGAACTATATGGATATCTGATCTTCATCTTGGAACAGAAAATAGCAAGAGTGAAATGCTTCTTGAATTTTTGAGATCAACAGATTCAAAATATTTATTTTTAGTTGGCGATATTATTGATGCATGGAGAATGAAAAAAAAAATTTATTGGCATCAAACTCATAATGACATTATCCAGAAGATTTTGCGTAAAGCAAGAAAAGGTACAAAAGTTATATTTATCCCAGGTAATCATGACGAACTTGTAAAAAGTTACACAAGTTTTTCACTAGGGAATATATCAATAAAAAATAAGTTTACACACAAACTAGCTGATGGAAGAAATGCCCTTGTTTTACATGGTGATGAATTTGATGCAGTTATAATAAATGCTAAATGGCTGGCAAGTATTGGGTCATCCCTATACGAATTTATATTAAAGTTGAATAACTATCTAAATTTTGTCAGAAGAAAACTAGGTCTGTCTTATTGGTCATTATCTCAATTTCTCAAACATCAAACAAAAAGAGCCACGAATTTTATTTCTAACTTTGAGTTTGCTGTATCTGATAGCGCTAAAAGAGCAAATGCCGATGTTGTTGTGTGCGGCCATATTCATAAGCCCGTTATAAAAAAATTAAACGGAGTGTTATATTGCAATGATGGTGATTGGGTTGAGAGTTGTTCTGCGCTAGTGGAAAATAAAGAGGGACAATTATCTCTTATTGACTGGTCGATTGAAAGAGAAAAAATTTTTCACAACAAATATAACAAAATACCAGAAAGTGTAGCAGTGTGAAAAAATTAGCAATCATTACCGATGCTTGGCTTCCCCAAGTTAATGGTGTGGTAAATACATACCAACATATTAATCCATTTTTAAAAGAAAAGAATGAAATAGACATACTTCACCCAATGATGTTTACTAATTTTAGCTATCCCTGGTATAAAGAAATAAAACTAGCAATTAATACAAAAAAAATAACAGAAAAATTTTTTAATAATTTTGATCCAGATTTTATACATATCGCTACTGAAGGACCAGTTGGAATAGCGGGGAAAAAATTTTGTGAGAATAATAAGTTGAGATATACAACCTCTTTTCATACGAGATTTCCTGAATATTTAGAGCAAAGAATAATGATACCAAAAATAATTGGGTATTCATTTTTAAAAAATTTTCATAAAAATGCATGCAATGTATTGGTCCCAACAGTATCTATGCGTGACGAATTAACGAAATATCAATTTCAAAATCTTAAAATTTGGTCAAGAGGTGTTAATACTGAATTATTTCATCCTTTAAAAAGAAGAAAAGGAATGAAAAAGTACATTGTTTACATCGGTAGAGTTGCTCTAGAAAAAAATATTGAAGCATTCCTAGAAATTAAAACCAAAATGGATAAAATTGTTGTTGGAGATGGTCCAGAAAAACAACGATTACAACAGAAATATCCTTACGTTTCTTTTGTAGGTATGAAAAAAGGTCAAGACTTAGCAAAATATTATGCAAATGCTGAAGCGTTGGTATTCCCATCTAAAACAGATACATTTGGAAATGTAATTTTAGAGTCATTAGCATCTGGCACACCAGTGGCTGCTTACCCAGTAACAGGTCCTATAGATATTTTAAAAAACACAGTAATTGACACCCTTGATAACAATATTGAAAAATCACTTAAAAAAGCTTTAAAGATTGATAGAAATGATTGTAGAAAATTTGCAATGCAATTTACTTGGGATAAATGTGCAAATCAATTTCTATCAAATATTGTAAATGCAAAAAATTAATTTTAAAATTATAGTTACTAAAAAGTAAGAGACTTAATTTTTATTAAATTGAAAGAACTAAAAAATTTATTTGAAAACTAATAAATTTAAAAATAAGTTTAATTTATAAAAACTTAATATTCTATTAACACGTCTGTAAAAAATAAAATTTAAATACTCTTTACCACTCACAATATTATTTCTTCCTGCTATGTCCAATTGTTGTGAGTGGGATTAAATTCTATTTTCAAATTTTTAAATTAGACTTAGCTCTAGATTTGAGTTTTGCTGAACCCCTCCCAGACAAGCTTGGATTTTTGATAAAAAAATTGTGAGAGGAAAATTTTTTCTCTTTGCTTGATATTTCTTTTTTCTGATAATTGCCATTACTTAACATTTGCCAAGAATTTGTATTATCTGTCATACTGGCAATTAAGATCTGATTTAATATTTGCTCATGTACAGTTTCATTTTCAATAGGAATAAATGTTTCAACCCGCCTATCTAGATTTCTTTGCATTAAATCGGCAGAAGAAATAAACAAGATATTTTTTCTATGAGGGAATTTATGACCATTATAAAAACAATATATTCTCGTATGTTCTAAAAAACGACCAATTATGCTTTTAACAACTATATTTTCTGATAGATTTTCTTTACCAGGTATTAGAGAGCAAATTCCTCTTATCAACAATTCAATTTTTACATTTTTTTGAGATGCTTTATAAAATTCATCAATAATTTGTTTATCAACAAGAGCATTACACTTACATACTATTCCAGATGGTTTATTTTTTCCAGCATTTGTAATTTCATTTCTAATTAGTTCATTTAATTTGTTTCTTGCAGTTATTGGAGAATATACTATTTTTTTTATTGTTGTTGGTTCAGAATAACTAGTTAAATAATTAAACATTTTTGCAGCATCATTTGTTAATGTTTTGTCACAGGTGAAGTAAGATAAATCCATATAAACTCTTGCATTTCTCGGGTGATAATTACCTGTTCCATAATGTGCGTAATTTACAACAGAATTCATTTGCTTCCTTGTTACAAGTGTAATTTTTGCATGAGTTTTCATATCAATATTGCCAAAAACAACTTGCGCTCCAGCTAATTCTAATTCTTTTGCCCATTTTAAGTTACGCTCTTCATCAAAACGTGCTTGCAGCTCTATAATGACAGTTACTAATTTCCCTTTTTGTGCTGCTCTAACTAAACTTGCTTCTATTGGTGAGTCATCAGTTGTTCGGTATAAAGTATGTTTTATTGATAAGACCTTTGGATCATCTGCAGCTTGATCAATAAACTGCGTCACTACTTCAAAAGATTCAAAAGGGTGATGAATAACAATATCTTTATTTGCTATAGCTTTAAAATAATCATTTTTAAAATCTTTAATTCTTTCAGGAAATCGTACCTTAAATTTTGGAAAAAATAATTTTTTAAAATCTTTCAAAAAAATTGACTCTATACTCGAAAGATTAATGGGTATTGGAAGTTTATATGTATTTACATCCTTATAGTTAAGTTTTTTATTTATGAATTTAATTAAGTGACTAGATATACTTTCATCAAAATCAATTCTTATTACCTCTTGTCTTCTTCTCTCAAAAATAGCTTTTTGAAATACTAAAAATAAATCTTCTCCTTCACCCCCTAATTCTAATTCACTATTCCTAATTGGTCTAAAAACACCTTTATCCAAAACTCTATCACACTGGAAAATTTCTTTTAAAGAAATAAGCAAGGCTGTCTCCATAGAGACAAAACGTATTTTTTTACCAGGTAATTTAATAAATTTTTCTAATCCCTCTGGCACTCTCAGTATTCCATAAAAAGTTTTTTTATTATTTATTAACCGACATACTAATGTTGTTTCTTTATTTGGTATAAAAGGAAATGGGTGAGATGGATCAATAATAATTGGCGTTAAAACCCCCCAATTATTTTCTTCTAAATAATTTTTTATAAATGCTTTATCTTTTGTTTTCAGTGTTTTTTCTACATCTATATGGATCTTATTTTCTGAAAGCTCTTTTAGTAAATCTATCCATATTGATTTTATATCTGAAATCATCTTTGATGTTTCTTTATCTATCAGCTTGAGTTGCTGTTGTGGTGTTAATCCATCAAAACTTTTATTTCGTGAATATTTTTGAACATTTAATCCTGCCACTCTAACCATAAAAAATTCATCCAAATTAGAGAATGCTATTGATAGAAACCTAACTCTTTCTAATAATGGCGTTTTATTATCAAGTGTCTGACTTAAGACTCTTTCATTAAATTTAAGCCAAGATAATTCTCTATTAATATAGTTAAAAGAATTATTATTTTTAATCATAATTTTTGTTTATATTATTAATAAAAAAAAAACACTTTCATAAAAAATACATATTTCTTTAATAATTCTTATTTTTTGGCTTTAAAATTTCACTTAATACCCAGCTATTTTTAAAGGATATTATGGCAAAAGCACAGGTTGGAAAATGTTCAATATTTGAATTACATAAAATATTAATTGACTCTATCAAACTAGGGTTGTGCCCAATGATAAGAGTATTTTTTTTTAATTTTTTAATTTTTCTTACAAGTATATTTGATGGACATTCATAAATATCGTTATCAATTATAAATTTTACTGAGCGATCAAACGAGTTAGAAATTATATTATATGTGCTAGTTGTTCTTTTAGAAGGAGAACATATTATCTGACCAATTTGAACTTTTCTTTTATCTAATATTTTAGAAAATTGTTTTGCATTTCTCATACCTCTTTTATTGAGAGGTCTATCAATGTCATCAAGCTCTAAATTATCCCAACTAGATTTGGCATGACGTAATAAATAAACTTGTAGCATTCGAGTTTAATACTTTAGATATATACATTTCCATGGCTAAAATGAAAAACAAAAATCCCATAACAGTGATTGATCTAGGTTCTAATACATTTAGACTGGTTATATATGAGCAAGCTATTTATCCTTTTCCAATACTTTATCAAAAAAGAGAATTTTTAAAATTAGGTGAAAGTATTAACACAGGTAAACTCCCATCGATAAAAATAAAAGAAGCTATAAAATGCCTAGAAGAATATATTAAGATTGCAAAAGATTATGAGTCCTTAGATATTCATATTATTGCAACAGCAGCAATTCGTGAAACAATAAATGGAAAAGAAATTATTGAGCCTTTCAAGAAAAGAAAGTCAGTAAGAGTAGAAGTACTCTCACCAAAAAATGAGGCTAAATGTGGATCCCTAGGTGTAATTAGTTCAATAAAAAATCCAATCGGTTTAGTTGCAGACTTGGGAGGTGGAAGTTTAGAACTTAGTTCAATAAAAAATAAGAACATACTTGAGACTAAAAGTTTAAAAATTGGCATCTTAAGAAGTGAATCTGATATGTACAAAACTACTAAAATTAAATTTGATAATTTTTTATTTTCGAAATTTAAAAACCAATCTCTTAAATTTTCTAAAAACGTAGGAAATATTTATGTTATTGGAGGCATGTGGCGCAATCTTGCAAAACTACATTTACATCTAAATGGCATCAAGAAAAATAAACTACATGGCTACCTGATACCATTTTCAGAGTTAGAAATATTCTATCACAAATTATACTCTATGGATAAAAAACAAATTAAAAAATTGAATGTTGTTCAACCCAATCGATTAGATAAATTAAAATTATCTACATATATTTTATTTAGCCTTGCTTCATTTTATAATATTAAAAATATTATTTTTGTAAGATATGGAATTCGTGAAGGTTATTTACATGATATGTTGAATTAATTTTTAAAAAACAATCTAACAATAACTGTAGCAATAAGAGCCCCAATAATCTGAGCTAAAATAAAACCTATAACGCTTGATGGACTTATTCCACTAAAACTATCTGTAAACATTCTTCCTATGGTTACTGCTGGATTTGCAAAACTTGTTGATGATGTAAACCAATATCCTGCAGTAATAAATAGAGCGACACCAATAGCTATTCTTTCCTTGTTTACCTCTTTTAATATAAAAATAGTTAATAATAATCCAACAGTTGCAATTATTTCTGAAAAGAATTTAAATACACCAACTCTTTCATTGAGTGACCATTCAATTATGGGATATTCAAAATACCAATTTGCAGTTAAACAACCAAATATACCAGCAATAATCTGAGTAAAAATAAAAATTATTCCATAATTAATAGGAATATTTTTTTGAATAATATCACTTAATACAACAGCAGGATTAAAGTATGCCCCTGAGATATTAATAAACATAGAAATAATTACAAATAAAATGGCACCTGTTGCAATTGTGTTTCCTAGTAATATTATACCAAGGTCATTTGACATTAACTCTCCCATAATTCCACTACCCACAATTGTTAGTACAAGAAAATATGTCCCAATAAATTCTGCTAGTATTTTTTGTCTTAAAGAATATGTCATTACAAAATTACCCTAAATAACTAGACGTTTACCATGTATTCTAAAAATTCTTTCACGCATTTATCCCATGTTAAATTAAGTGTAAAATTTCTACAATCAACCCTTTTTACTTTAAGCGCTTTTTTAATTGATTGTAATAAGTCATTATCTAAAGTATTAATCTTCTCATCTGTTAATACATCTATAGGCCCAGTTACTGGATATGCAGCAACTGGTGTTCCACTAGCCAATGCTTCAAGTATTACATTTCCTAATGTGTCTGTCTTAGAAGGAAAGACAAACACATCTGCGTTTGCATAATACTTTGCTAATTCTTCTCCGGTTTTTAAGCCAACAAAATTTACGTCAGGATACTTATTAGTATATTTTTCTAATTCAGGACCATCCCCCACAACTATTTTATTATAATTTCCTTTAAGTTTTAAAAATTCTTCAATATTTTTTTCAATTGCTACTCTTCCAACATAAGTCAGCTGAGTATCCTTGCTGTTTATATCTCTTTTATTTGGATTAAATAATTCTGTATCAACACCTCTATTCCAAACTACTAAATTTTTAAAATTATATTTTTTTAACTCATTTAGCATTGAAACTGATGGAACAAGAACTCTTTCAGAATCACTATGTAGTCTTCTTAATATGGAATAAGTAAATCTCTTTGGGATAAAAGCTCTTTGTTGAATATAATCAGGAAAACGAGTGTGAAAGGAAGAAGTATATTGTAGTTTATTTTTAAGACAGTACTTACGACCAGCAAAACCTACTGGACCTTCAGTCATTATATGAACAATATCTGGATTAAATTCTTTAAAAAATTTTTCAGTAACTTTCTTAGTGTTGTAAGAAATCTTTATTTCTTTGTACTTAGGATAACTAAAATTATTAAACATCTGAGGATGTAATATTTTTATTTCAAAACCTTTTTTTTCTAGAATAGGTATAACGCTTTGAAATGTCGTAACTACGCCATTTACCTGAGGAACCCACGCATCACTAATTAATGCGATTTTTTTAGGCTGCATCCTCTTTTATTTTTCGTCTTTCTTCAAAAGAAATTAATTTTAAATTTTCTCTTCTAGCTCTATCAGATACAGCAAACTCAAAATTACTAATAAAGTTGGTTGCATGCTTTGTTTTCTTTTTTAAGTATTGAGACAGTGACCAGTAAGACAAGCCCATCTTTCGTCGAATAAAATTAAATACATTATTTAACTTTAGTAAATATTCATAAAGTGCTGATCCAACTTTGGCTAACCATCTCGCATTAATGATCACAGCATCAAATTCGTCTCCGTGTGTAATCAGTACTTTCCTTCCATCAGCTAATTGATGAGTATCTTCATTTTTGATAGAAATTTCTCCAAAAGAAAAATTTGTAAAATCTTTTAATACCTCATCATGATTTCCTGGAATAAGTACTACCCTAGTTCCGTTTTTCGCTTTCTTTAAAACTTTTTGAACAATGTCATTATGTTCTTGTGGCCAATACATTTTCTTACGCATGCGCCATCCATCAACAATATCCCCTACTAAAAATAAATATTCCGAATCTGTTTCTTCTAAGAATTCTAAAAGCATCTTGCTTTTACAACCACTAGTTCCTAGATGGGTATCCGAAATCCAAATTGTGCGGTAAAATTTTTTATTACTTTTAAATTTCATTAATTAAAGATTTTTCTTATACATAAAAGTATCATTTTATAATACAATTTATTATTATATGTGTGTATTGTATAAAAATAACAGTATGACGCAGAAAATTTGGTTTAAAAAAAAATCACCCCTTCACGGTTCTGGATTATTTGCAAAAATGAATATTAAAAAAGGCCAGAAAATAATCCAATATATTGGTGATAAAGTTACTAAAAGAGAGGGTGACAAAAGAGCAGATAAACAAATCCGCAAAGCAAAAAAAGATAAAAATAACGGCATGGTCTATGTTTTTGAACTAAACAAGCGATATGACATTGACGGTGATGTCGATTATAATTTTGCAAAATTTATAAATCATTCATGCAATCCTAATTGTGAAGTAGACATCATAGATAATGAGATTTGGATTTCTTCTATTAAACGAATAAAAAAAGGAGACGAACTTTTCTATAACTATGGTTATCCTTTTGATACAGATTTTGTGGATCACATTTGTAAGTGTGGTTCTAGAAATTGTGTAGGTTATATTTTAAGTGACAATGATTGGCCAAAATTAAAAAAATATGAAAAAAAAATTAAGACTAAGTCTAAGTAAGATACCTTCGATTATTATTGCAATTGATACAAATAAGGAAATAATTTTTTACAATAATGCAGCTAAACAAAAATTTTTATTTATCGATGAAGGAAGAGATCTCAATAATATTATTAGATCAACAGAGTTAAATACTTTTATTGATAAAGCCTTTAGAGAGAAAGAAGATTTTAAGTTTGAATTCACCCCATCTAATTTTAGTGATATGTATTTTATTGCTGACTTAATATTTGTTGAAAAAGATTATGAAGAATTATTAATATCACTAAATGATCAAAGTCTTCTTAAAAACTACGAACAAATGCGAACAGATTTTGTGGCTAATGTAAGCCATGAATTGAGAACTCCTCTTTCCTCAATTCTAGGCTATGTTGAAACAATTAAAAATTCACTCAATGAAGATAAGAACAAAGACAAAACGGTTGGTAAATTTTTAGATACAATGGAAGATCAGGCTTGGCGTATGACTAGACTAGTCGAAGATTTATTATTACTAAGTAAATATGAGACTGAAGATAAACCTATAGAATTTCAAGAAGCGAATATAAGGCAATTAATTGATGGCGTAGTTGATAATTTACAAAACAAGTTAATGGCAAAAAAAATTGAAGTTCAAATCAAGGATGATTTTGATAAGTCTACAATATCAGCAAACAAAGATGCTCTAATTCAAGTTTTTTTAAACTTAACCGATAATGCAATAAAATATAGTAAAGAAAATTCTACTATTGGTATTGAGATTGAGGGAGTCATTAATGACAATAACGCCTTTTGCCAAATAAGTTTTATAGATAACGGAGAAGGTATATCAAAAGAGCATTTAACTAGACTTACTGAAAGATTTTATAGAGTAGATAAAAATAGATCTCGAAATCAAGGCGGTACCGGTTTGGGTTTATCTATTGTTAAACATATAACTAATAGGCATAATGGTAAATTATCAATAAAAAGCAAGGTGGATAAGGGTTCAACATTTACTATTTCTTTACCTGTAATTCAGCAAACTGTAATAAATCCTTAACATATAATATTTAGTAATACCTTATTTTAAATGAGGCTAAATATGAAAAATATAATTAAATTAATTGCTGTCCTTGCTTTATTTGGAACTACTTCAGTTTCAGCAAGAGACTATATTTCAATTGTAGGATCTTCTACAGTTTATCCTTTCGCTACTTTAGTTGCTGAAAAAATGGCATCTCAAGGAATGAAAGCACCCGTAATTGAATCAACTGGTTCTGGTGGAGGACACAAATTATTTTGTGCAGGTGTTGGAGTTGAACATCCAGATATCACTAACTCTTCAAGAGCACAAAAAGATAAAGAATTCAAACTTTGCCAAGATGGCGGTGTAACCGATATCATCGAAGTTAGAGTTGGTAATGATGGTATAGCTTTTGCATACGCTGCAGATTATGAATGGAAATATACCAACGGTGCTACAATGAAAGGTGGCATTGATTTAAGTAAAGAAGAAATCTGGCAGGCAATGGCTAGAGATAATGCAGACGCTCCAACAACTTGGTATGAAATAGATAAAAGATTACCAAAAGTTGAAATTTCTATTATGGCACCTCCTCCAACTTCTGGAACAAGAGATGCATTTGACTCACTTGTAATGAAAAAGGGTTGTGTTAAAGATATGTTAGTTGCTGATGGTGATTGTCAAGCATATCGTGAAGATGGCCACGTTATCGAAGGTGGTGAAAATGATGAACTGTATGTTGAGCATATAACCAAAGAACAAGGTGCATTTGGTATTTTTGGTTACAGTTTTGTATCTAATAACTCTGATAAAGTAAAAGCATCAATGATTAATGGTGTTGAAATCTCAATGGAAGGCATCCAAGATTATTCATATCCAATAGCAAGACCTTTATTCTTCTACATCAAAAAAGCACACATTGGCGTTATTCCTGGTTTAATGGATTATGTTAATGAGTTTGTAAGTGAAGAAGCAACAGAAGGTTACTTACTAGATGCTGGACTTGTTCAACTAAGTCCTGCGGATAGAGCAGCTGTTCTTGATGCTATTTCTAATCAAACAAATTATAAATAAAAATCTTTAATTTTTATAAAATGGGGGCATACAAGCCCCCTTTTTTTTAATAGTAAGTTATAAATGTTCTTTTGGTCTTTAGTTTTAATTGCAGTCGGAATTTTCTCATCCTTTATATACGGAAGATCAAGAATTAAATTAAACTCTAAAAAACAAGGTACGAAAAGCAAATCTCTTCCCAATTATTACGCACAATACGTTTTAATGTGGTGTTTGTTTCCTGCACTAATTGTTTATTTTTCATGGGCTATTTTTCAAGAACAGATTATTCAAAACATAGTTATTAGTAACTTTGAATTTATTGAGGGCGCAGCTTACAACGAAGGTTTATTGTTAGCAGAGATTAGAAATGTTGCTAATAACCCTTCTTTTGCCGATGGTAAATCTGTAGAAATAATTAATGCCGCATCTCAATATTCTTCCTTAAGACAAATAAGTCAAATAGCTTTTTATCTCTCAATAATCATTATAATGTTACTTGGAGCCCTATACGCTTCACGTAAATTAAAACCTGAATTTCATGCTCAACATGCAATTGAAAGATATATACAATATATACTTATATTTTGTTCATCTGTTGCTATTTTTACTACAATAGGAATAGTTTTTTCACTAATATTTGAAAGCCTTCGCTTTTTTGCAGAAGTATCAATATTTGAATTTTTATTTAGTACTGAGTGGTATCCATTTATTCCAATTAGAGAAGGTCAAACAGCTGCAGAGGGATCCTTTGGTGCAGTACCAATATTTGCTGGGACATTTTTAGTAATGGTAGTAGCTATGTGTGTTGCGGCACCTCTTGGATTATTAACAGCAATTTACTTAGCAGAATACGCAAGTCAAAGAGTTAGAAAAATAGTTAAACCTCTTCTCGAAATTTTGGCAGGGATACCAACAATAGTCTATGGGTTCTTTGCCTTTGTTAGTGTTGCGCCTTTCGTAAAAGCATTTGGACAATCAATTGGAATTGATGCTTCACCAACAAGCGCCCTTGCTGCTGGTATGGTAATGGGGGTTATGATTATTCCTTTTATTTCTTCTTTATCTGATGATGTAATAAACTCTGTCCCGCAAAGTCTAAGGGAAGGATCATTTGGTATTGGCGCTAATAAAGCAGAAACTATTAAAAAAGTAATTTTACCAGCAGCTTTACCTGGAATTGTAGGAGCATTTTTGTTAGCAATATCCAGAGCGATAGGGGAGACTATGATTGTTGTAGTTGCAGCAGGTACAGCTCCCAATCTTACAGGTAATCCTTTTGAAAATGTAACAACAGTTACAGTTCAAATTGTTGTGGCCTTAATAGGTGATCAAGAATTTGATAACCCAAGAACATTATCAGCATTTGCTTTAGGATTAGTTTTATTTGTTATTACATTATTTCTTAACATTATAGCTCTACAAATTGTAAAGAGATACAGGGAGCGTTATGAATAATTCCGTTGCTAAAGAAAAAATTGTTTCTTTGAGAAAAAAGAGAAGTTTAGAAGATATGCGATTTAAGTATTATGGCTTTACAGCTATGTGTTTATCTTTAGCAGTTTTAGTTTTCCTTTTGTATACAATATTTTCAAAAGGATACACTGCTTTTCAAAAAACAATTGTTCTCCTAGAAGTTGATTATAATCAAGAGGTCTTAAAACTAACACCTGACTCTTCAGATGAAGAGATGGAAAAAGGAAAATTTTTTAGAGTTAAAAAACAGGCTATTGAAAATTTTTTCCCAGATCTCTCAAAATCAGATATTAAATTAATAAAAAAATTATTTTCTATAAATGTAGATAACGAAATTAAAGACTACTTCTTAGAAAATCCTGAAGTCATTAATACAAAGCAACAAATTTGGGTAACTGCCCATAGTGATGTGGATCAACTATTAAAAGGTAATTCAAGAAGAGATGTGCCAGAAGATAGAAGAAAATTAAATGATATTCAATTAAGTTACGTAGATCAGTTAGTTGAAGAAAATAGAGTTAAACAAGTTTTTAATAATTTCTTTTTTACTAAAGCAGATTCAAGGCATCCTGAAATTGCTGGTGTAGCTGGTTCATTTATGGGATCATTATTTACTCTTTTTACTGTTTTTATTTTATCTTTTCCAATTGCTATAGGAGCGTCTGTTTATCTTGAGGAATTTGCTCCAAAAAATAGAATAACTGAATTAATAGAAGTAAATATTTCAAATCTTGCAGCAGTCCCATCAATAGTTTTTGGATTACTTGGGTTAGGTGTATTGCTTAATGTTTTTGGTCTTCCAAGGAGCACACCGTTAGTTGGAGGGTCCGTGTTAGCATTAATGACGTTACCAACTATTATTATTGCCTGCCGAGCTTCATTGAAAGCTGTTCCTCCTTCAATTAAAGAAGGAGCGCTTGCAGTTGGAGCAACAAAAACACAAGCGGTATTTCATCATGTCGTACCCCTTGCACTACCAGGGACTTTAACAGGGACTATTATTGGATTAGCACAAGCATTAGGTGAAACAGCACCACTTATAATGATTGGTATGATTGCATTTATTCCCAATATTCCAACTGGTTTAACAGAACCTTCAGCAGCACTTCCTGTTCAAATATATCTTTGGGTGGAAAGTGCAGAAAGAGGTTTTCAGGAAAAATCAGCTGCAGCCATAATGGTAATTTTAATATTTTTGTTTATGATGAACGCCATTGCAGTGTTCTTAAGAAATAGATTTGAAAGGAAGTGGTAAAACATGAGTAACTCTAAAATATTGGCAAATGGTGTAGATGTATATTATGGATCCAAACAAGCTCTTTTTGGAATCTCAATGGATATCAAGGAGAAAGAAGTTACGGCATTAATCGGTCCTTCAGGATGTGGTAAATCAACTTTCTTAAGATGTATAAACAGAATGAACGATTTAATCGAAATATGTAAAGTATCTGGATCAATTAAAGTAGATAACGAAGAAATTATTAGTGAAAAAACCGATGTTGTAAGTCTAAGATCTAAAATTGGAATGGTATTTCAAAAACCAAATCCTTTTCCTAAATCTATTTTTGATAATGTTGCTTACGGCCCAACTATACATGGTTTAGTTGACTCAAAAAATGAATTAGAAGAAATTGTACATTCATCATTAAAAAAGGCAGGTCTATTTAACGAAGTAAAAGATCGATTAAATGAACCTGGAACAAGCTTATCAGGGGGTCAACAACAAAGATTATGTATTGCAAGAGCGATTGCTGTAAATCCTGAAATAATTTTAATGGATGAACCATGTTCCGCTCTTGATCCTATAGCAACTGCCATAATTGAAGAATTGATTGATGAATTGAGACTAAACTATACAATTGTTATAGTGACACATTCTATGCAGCAAGCAGCAAGGGTATCGCAAAAAACTAGTTTTTTTCACCTAGGGGAATTAATTGAAACAGGTGATACAAAAAAAATATTTACTAATCCTGATAATTCAAAAACACAAGATTACATAACAGGGAGGTTTGGTTAATGGAACAAGACAAACATATTGTCAAATCATATGATGAGGAGATCAAAGACATTAATAGTAAAATTTTAGAGATGGGAACTTTAGTTGAAAATCAATTAAAAGACTCACTTAATGCCTTAAAAAACCAAGATACCGAGCTGGCAGAAAAAGTAATTTTAAATGATGATTTAATTGACGATGCTTATAACAAACTTGATCAAAGCTTAGTTGAAATTTTAGGAAAGCGCCAACCAATGGCAACAGATTTGCGAACAATTTTCTCTGCTATCAAAATGAATAAAGATTTAGAGAGATTAGGAGACCACGCAACAAATATAGCAAAAAGAGCAGCTTTAACTGAATTAGTTTTACCTGAGAAACCTACAAGAGATATTATTAGAATGGGAGAGCTTGTTCATAAAATGATAGATCATGTAATAAAGGCTTTTTTAAATTTTTCCGATACTGAGGCTAAAAAAGTATGGTTAGCTGATAGACAAATAGATGAAGAATATCTTGGTATTCTAAGACAATTATTAACCTACATGATGGAAGATCCAAAGAGAATAGCTTCATGCACTAATCTTTTATATATGGTTAAAGATCTAGAAAGAATTGGTGATTATGTTCAAAATATAGCGGAAGATATCTATTATGCTGTATCAGGCGAACCATTAATTGATACAAATCCTAACCCAACTTGGGAAGCAATCTTACCAATAAAAAAATAAATTGTAATATAATTGACACAAAAATTTAATAGAAGAGTTTCATGAAACTTAAAATGCTTATCGTAGAAGATGAAGAAGCATTATTAGAACTTCTTAAATTTAATTTTAATAAAGAAGGATATAAAATAGATACTGCAACGGATGGTGAAACTGCTTTAGAAAAAATATTATATAAACCACCTGACATAATTATTCTTGATTGGATGTTACCAGAGTTATCAGGAATTGAACTTTGTCGTAGAATTAGAAAACATAAAGAACATAAGAATATTCCTATCATAATGTTAACAGCAAAAGGTGAAGAAGAAGATAAACTTCGCGGCTTAGAAACTGGAGCAGATGATTACATAACAAAACCTTTTTCGGTTAACGAATTAGTGGCAAGAGTAAAAGCTGTTCTTCGACGAATTAGACCAATGTTTGTTGATGAAGTTTTAACTTATAAAGGAATAGTAATTGATCTTGTATCTCACTCGGCATCACGAGATGGCGAAACTCTTCATCTTGGTCCAACAGAATTTAATTTATTAGCTTTCTTTATGGAAAATATTGGTCGTGTCTTTAGCCGTGAACAATTACTTAATCATGTTTGGAAAAATGAGGCCCATGTAGAACCTCGAACAGTTGATGTTCATATAAGAAGACTACGAAAGGCCATAAATAATGACGTAAAAGAAGATTTTATAAGAACCGTGAGATCAGCAGGATATTGTTTTGGCTCGTAATTAAGCCATAAATTTCACTTATACAAATCACTTACCAAACTATAAAACCACCATATGAAGAGTCTTTTTAGATCATTCTTTACTGTCAGCTTCTATACATTTTTAAGTCGAGTATTAGGTTTTATTCGAGACATATTAATAGCAAGATATCTTGGATCGACAGTAATTGCTGATGCATTCTTCGTAGCATTTCGTATTCCTAATTTCTTTCGCCGTGTCCTAGCAGAAGGAGCCTACAGTGCTGCATTAATCCCTGTTTTCTCTGGTGTTGTTCTCAATCCAAAAGATGAACGCGAGGCTTCTGATTTTGTTGAAAACACAACCTCAATGTTACTATTTGCTACGGTCGTTTTAACGATCCTTTTTTTCTTTGGAATGCCTTATATCATTCAAGTTTTAGCACCTGGTTTTACTGATAATAAAGAGGCCTATGAACTTGCCGTGCATTTTGGAAAAATAATTTTCCCCTATATTATTTTTATTTCCTTAGCTGCTCACTTTGCCTCAATTAATAATGTTCATGAACGTTTTGCTGCTGGTGCATTTGCTCCTGCTATCTTAAATATTAGTTTTATTCTGTCATTATTCTTTTTAACACCTTTTGTGACAACTGCAGGTCACGCGTTATCGTATGGTGTATTAATAGGAGGAGTTTTACAATTTTTATATTTATACAGAGCAGTTTTAAATTTTTATCGACCACGTATTCGCATTCCCGTTTTAAATGAAAAATTAAAAAAGTTTTTCAAATTATTTTTACCTGGTGTTGTTGGTTCAGGAGTAATTCAATTAAATATTGTCATTGGCACTATCATTGCTTCTTTTTTACCCGTGGGTGCAATCAGTCATATTTATTATGCAGATCGTCTTAATCAATTGCCACTTGCCATCTTTGGAATAGCACTTGGTATAGTTCTTTTACCAAGTTTATCAAAAGCAATTAAACAATCAGATCAAGAAACAACAAATAATATTCAAAATAGATCTATTGAATTTTCGTTGTTAATTTCTTTACCATCGGCCATAGGATTATTTATTTTAGCTGAACCCATTATACAAATTTTATTTGAACGAGGTGCATTTGTAGCAGAAGATACTTTTTATACTGCTAAAGTATTAAGTTACTTTGCCTTAGGTTTACCTGCTTACATTATAATTAAAGTTTTAGTTTCTTGTTTCTTTGCAAGAGAAGATACTAAAACACCACTATACATATCCATTGTCAGTGTGATTACTAACGTTATCTTATCGCTACTTTTAATTGGATCAATGAGAGAAATGGGCATTGCTGTTGCAACAGCAATTAGTGCATGGGTAAATGCATTATTACTGTACCTCTTTTTAGCTATTAGGAATCATATGAAATTTGATGATCTACTAGTAAGGAATTCCATTAAAATTTTACTAAGTTCATCCATATTATTTGTAGGAATCTACGTATTAAATGGACTATTCTTTACGAATATTAGTGGTAATTCAGTGTTATTAAATTCATCACTTTTACTTCTGATGATCTTTTTAGCTATAATTATTTATTTTGGATTAGTAATTATGTTAAAAGTCCTATCGGTAAATCAGTTAAAAGAATATTTAAAAAGATAATATGGAAAAACCAACAAAAAGAATTTTATCCGGCGTTCAACCATCTGGTGATCTCCATTTAGGAAATTATCTTGGTGCCATAAAAAATTTTGTTTCTCTTCAAAAAGAATATGAATGTTTTTTTTGTGTTGTCGATTTGCATGCCATTACTGTTTGGCAAGATCCTAAAGTTTTAGCAAATAAAACACGTGAAGTTACTGCAGCATTTATTGCTTCTGGCATTGATCCAAAAAAAAATAATATTTTTGTTCAATCACAAGTTCCTCAACATGCACAGCTTGGATGGTTGTTCAATTGTGTTGCCCGAATGGGGTGGTTAAATCGCATGACACAATTTAAAGATAAAGCTGGAAAGAATAGTGAGAACGTTTCTGTTGGTTTATTTTCTTATCCAACACTGATGGCAGCAGATATATTAATTTATTTAGCAACACACGTTCCTGTAGGTGATGATCAAAAACAACATTTAGAATTAACTAGAGATATCGCACAAAAATTTAATAATGATTTTAAGACAGATTTTTTTCCTATTCCTGAACCATTAATTTTAGGGGAGGCAACAAGAGTGATGAGTCTTCGCGATGGCTCAAAAAAAATGAGTAAATCAGATCCTTCTGATTATTCGAGAATAATGTTAACTGATACTGCAGAAAATATTACACAAAAGATTAAAAAAGCAAAAACAGATCCTGAACCATTACCACAAGATAAAACCGGCTTAGAAAAAAGACCAGAAGCAGAAAATTTAATCTCGATATTCGCTTCTTTACAAGATACATCAATTGATAGTGTTATTAAAAATTATGCTGGGAAAGAATTCTCCTCTTTTAAAAAGGATTTGGCAGATTTATCAGTAGCTAAATTAGAACCAATTACGAGTGAGATGAATAAACTTATGAGTGATGTTTCTTATATCGATTCTATTTTAAATCAGGGCAAAGCGAATGCTGTGGCGGTAGCAGAACCTGTTTTACAAAAAACTAGAGAAATTATTGGTTTTTTAACTTAAAAATTCCCCAAATTTTGAATTTTTTTTTAGAAAATTCATACTAAAGACATATTAATAACTATATATAGTGCATATGTTTATACAAACTGAACAAACTCCCAATCCACAAACATTAAAATTTCTACCTGGAAAGGTTGTAATGGATGATGGAACGGCCTTTTTTCAAAATATTAGTGAAGCAGCAGACTCACCATTTGCAAAACGCTTATTTGATGTCGAAGGGGTTGAGGGTGTTTTTTTTGGTAGTGATTTTATCACAATTACAAAAAATGAATCCTTAGATTGGCAAGTTATGAAGCCGCTGATCCTAGGTTCAATAATGGATCATTATAATTCTGGAGATACAACAATTAATATCAGTAAAAAAGTTGAAGATAAATCTTTAGAGATTGATGAAAACGATACCGATATTGTAAAACAAATTAAAGAATTACTGGATACACGAGTAAGGCCCGCTGTTGCCATGGATGGAGGAGACATTATTTATGATAGTTTTAAGGATGGTGTCGTATATCTCCACATGCAAGGCGCATGTTCTGGATGTCCAAGTTCAACTGCTACTTTAAAAATGGGTATTGAAAATATGTTAAAGCATTATGTTCCAGAAGTTCAAGAAGTAAGGCCTATTGATGGATAAACTGTTAAATTTTTTTTGCTTTCCCTTATTACTTATTGGATTAATTTTTATAAGTAATGGCTTTGTTGGGTTTGTAGAAACTAATGCTTTTGAATCTACGAATAATGTTCAAACTGCAAATCAAATAAACAAATTATATTCTGAAAAAGAGATTACACCATCTGAAAAAGAAATTACTCTCAAAGGTCCTCCTATTGCAGAAATATTAAACGAAAAATTAATTGTTAAAATAAGAATAAAGCCTATCAATCCAATAATTACTTCAAAGATTGAAGAGCAAAACAACCCCAGTATACAGCTAACACTATTAGATAAAGATTTTGATTACCTTGATTCAAATAAAAAAGAATTTGTAAAAACCGTTTTACCAATAATTATTAATGAAAATCAAAATATTTTAATGATTAGAAGTTTTGTTAATGAGCTCAAAGGTAAGTTAGAAACCTTTAGAACTCTTAATAATAATGAAATAAGAAAACTTAATGATATTGCAAAAAAGTATAATATTAAGTATCAAAATAAACATAAATTAGATTTAGTTGACGAAATACTTTCAAACGTTGATGTGATACCTAATTCAATAGTATTAGCCCAAGCTGCAATAGAAAGCGGATGGGGTAAATCTAGATTTGCAAAAGAATACAATGCACTCTTTGGGGAATACACTTATGATGATTCGGAAGGAGTTATTCCACTTGAAAGAGAAAACGGCGATACTCATTTAATCAAAGCATTTAGCTCATATAATAATAGTGTTGAGTCATATTTTAATAATATTAACTCTCATTATGCATACGAAGATTTTCGTGATATCCGAAATATAATGAGAAAACGAAATAATTTTTCCAATGTTAATTTACTTGTAAATAAACTAAGTACTTACGCAGAAGATGAAAATTATATTAAAACAATAAGGCAAGTTATTAAAACTAATAATTTTAGTATTTTTGATCAAAAAACTATTTCTTATTAATTAAAAATAAAATTGGTGACCAAACCATCTCCAATTTCCTTCACCATCTTTAACAGTACAATTCATTCTAGATCTTCCAGGTGATAATTCTCGTGAAAGTCTTATTTCAATTCTTTCATTAAATTTATAAATTTCCCTATCAACCTGACCTTTGCTATCAAAAATAAAACAATCTAGAGATTGAACTTTTTTATCATCAAGAAGAGAGAATCCTATGAATGGTGGGTTTTGTTTAATAGTTGGGTTTTTAGGTATAAAGTCATAAACACCTAATCCTTTAGAGGATGCAGCAAATTTCACTCTATCTATTTCACCATATCTTTCATTTAATGAAAATCTTGGAAGATAATACATGTTAGAAGTTTCATTAATTATTCCGGAATGCTGTCCAAAAGCAACTTTAAATTTAAATTCTTTTATTAATTCAATTATTTCATTTGTTGTTTCACCATAAGGGAATGCAAATAAAGTGGGAATCTCCCCGAGTTCTTTTAAGAAAATTTTATTAGATGTTTCTATTTCATTTCTTACTTCTTCAATACTAATATCTGGCATGTGAGCATGTGTATGAGAGTGTGCACCAATTGTTACACCTTCTTCTTTAAGCTGTCTTATTTGATCCCAGTTAATATATTTTTTATTATTTGAAATTGTCCCTGTTGTTACAAATAAGGTAACAGGAATATTATTTTCTTTAAATAAAGGCCACCCAACTTCTAAAAAAGACTTATCAGCATCATCTACACTTATGCCAATAGTATTTGCTGGAAGATCACCATCATTAATAATTGTATCAATAATAAAATCTAATGATTTAATAGTATATTTTTCTTTAGTTAATTCATCAATATGACTATTAAGTTGGTCAATAGTTACACTTGTTGAGGGATATTTAGAAACTCCAAATTTATGATACATAAATACAGTTGCTGAGTTTTTTACTTCATTAGCAAAAGCCCCACTTACTAATAAAAAAATTAAAGTAATACTTTTTAAAAATAGCAATAGAATGTAGTTATGTAATTTCATATGTTGTTATTTCTAGATATTATATCATCAATACCAGAGTTTTGTGTAATTGATGACAACAAAATAATATTACAACAGAAAATTACTCAATCTGAAACAGATAAGTTGAGTGATAATATAATACAATCCTATATAGAAATAGATAAACGATTAAATTTAACTAAAAATCTCAAAAAAATTTCTACAACAATTGGTCCTGGATCTTATACAAGTTTAAGGGTTGGTTCAGCATTTATATCTGGTCTTATGATTTCTCGTAATATTCCTTATTACCCACTAACTATTGAGGATATCTTAAACTTGAACGCAATAAAACATTCCAAAAAAAAATTGGGAGTTTTTATAACCTCTTCTAATAATCAGAAATTTTTCTGTTATAAAACTAAGGATAACAAAATGGAATACTATAAAATTGAAAATAATAAATATTCAATTCCAAAAAATATCGATTTGATTCTTTTTAATAAAAGTAAAATTAATGAAAACAATGAATTAGAACAAATGCGGTTTTCTTTTTTTGAAGAATTTTATAACAATTACAATAATTTTAACTTTAAAAAAAATATTATTATTGAACCAATATATATATCAAATAATCAATTACTAAATTGAATAAAATTAGCTTAATAAATAAAGAACACCTAATATCAATAATCAATTTTATAAATTATAATAGTCATGAATTTAATTATTTTAAAAACATAGGATGGAATATAAAAAATATTGAAAGTCAATTTAGCAAAGATAATAATTACTCTATTGGTTATTTTCAGGATAATAATCTTGTAGGAGTCTTAATTGGTGATACAATTAAAAATGATAAAGAATATGATTTAGAATTGCATATTTTATTTGTATCAAAAGATGAAAGAAGAAAAAAAATTGCAACAAAGTTATTAAATTATATTGAAACAAATAATCTTAATTTTTCAAAGATTTTCATTGAAGTTGCTGAAGATAATGTAGAAGCAATAAATTTTTATCAAAAAAACAACTTTGTCTTTTTAAATTTTAGACATAACTATTATAGGTATAATAACAAAAATATTCATGCTAAATGCTTCATAAAAATAATTAATCATGAGTGATAAATATATTTATATCAAATCATATGGTTGTCAGATGAATGTATATGATAGTAATCGTATTAAGGATTTGTTTTCAAATAAAGGATATAAAATAACAAAAGATATTTCTAAAGCAGATCTAACTGTTTTGAATACTTGTCATATTAGAGAAAAGGCAGTTGAAAAAGTTTATTCTGATATTGGTAGAGTAAAAAAAATTAAAGACAAAAAACAGAATATGAAACTAGTAGTTGCCGGTTGTGTAGCTCAAGCTGAAGGTCTTGAAATTAAAAAAAGATCTCCATCTGTTGATTATGTTGTAGGACCTCAATCATATCACAAATTACCTGATATGATTGATAAAGTAAACGAAATTGAAAATAGTGAGTTTTTGCAAAATGAAAAATTTAAAAACTTAATCTTTAATTCTTCTAATTTATCATCTGAATTTTTATCTATTCAAGAAGGGTGTGATAAGTTTTGTTCTTTTTGTGTGGTGCCATATACAAGAGGACCTGAATTTTCTAGACCAGTTGATGATATAGTAGAAGAAACAAAAAAATATGTATCAAATGGAATAAAAGAAATAATTTTACTAGGTCAAAATGTTAATGCCTATCACGGTATTGCCTCTGATGGAAAATCAAAAGATCTAGCTTATTTAATTAACAAGATAGGTGAAATTGAAGAAATTAAGAGGATTAGATATATGACATCTCATCCTATCGATATGAAAGATTCTCTTATAAATGCCCATGCTGATAATTCAAAGCTTATGCCTTTTCTTCACCTTCCTATTCAATCTGGCTCAGATAAAATTTTAAAAAAAATGAACAGAAAACACACGGTTGATGATTATTTAAGAATAGTTGAAAAAATAAGAAATGTTCGCCCTGATATTGCTCTTTCATCAGACTTTATTGTTGGTTTCCCGGAAGAAACAGATAAAGATTTTGAAGATACAATGAAATTTATTGAAAAAGTAAATTTTGTCATTGCGTATTCATTTATTTATAGTCCAAGACCAGGAACACCAGCTCAAAATAAAGATAATATTAGTTTATCAGATAAAAAGGCACGCTTAAGCGCATTACAATCATTACTAACACAACAACAAATAAATTTTAATAAATCATTTGTTAATAAAGGAATGGAAGTATTATTTGAAAAGATAGGCAGGCATAAAGATCAATTTATAGGTCGTACAATCTATAATCAAAGTACATTTATTAACTCGAAAAAAGATTTATTAAATCAAATTATGAATGTTAAAATTACAAACTCAACTAATTTTGCACTTGAATGTCAGATATAGTAAATAAAAACGAAAATTTAGAATTAGAATTAGAAGATAATACAATTTTAAGTAACTTATTTGGAATTAATGATAGAAACTTGTCTCTTATAGAACAAATTAATCAAGTTAAAATCCAATACCGTGGAAATAAAATTAAAATATCAGGTAATAAAAAATCAATTTTTGAAACTAAGAAAACTATTCTTAATTTATTTAAAGAAGCACAAAATGGTGCAGAAATAGATGAGGATAGAATTAGAGATAATAAAAGTTTAATATCTATGAATATTAAGTCAGACAAACAGATGGATTTATTTATTCAAACTAAAAAAAGAAAAATTATACCAAGAACAGACATACAAAATAAATATCTTCAACTTCTAAATACTAAAAACATTACATTTGCTATTGGTCCTGCTGGAACAGGAAAAACTTATTTGGCTGTCGCTAAAGCAGTTTCAGCACTGCAAGATGATAAAGTAAATAAAATTATTTTATCAAGACCAGCTGTTGAAGCCGGTGAAAAGTTAGGTTTCCTCCCAGGGGATTTAAAAGAAAAAGTAGATCCTTTTTTAAGACCAATTTATGATGCTTTATATTCAATGCTACCATACGAACAGGTAGAAAAAAAATTACTTAATAATACAATAGAAATAGCACCTATTGCATTTATGAGAGGAAGAACTCTTGAAGATTGTTTTATAATCTTAGATGAAGCTCAAAATACGACAAAAACACAAATGAAAATGTTTTTAACAAGATTAGGTAAAAATAGTCAAATGGTGGTTGTAGGAGATATTACACAAATCGATCTTGTAAGTGAAAAAGATTCCGGGCTTAAAGATGCATTAAAAAAATTAAATAAAGTTAACGATATAGGTTTTATTGAATTATCAGAAAAGGATGTCGTTAGACATGATTTAGTCAAAAAAATTATTAATGCATATGAAAAAAATAAAAGTTGATTTTTTCTCTGAATCAAAAAAATGGCCAAGGCGAATACCTAAAATTAAGACTATTACAAAAAAAACTATAAATAAAATGAGCTCTTATTTTAAAAGAGATTATAAATTTGAACTAAATATAATTTTAACAGATAAATCAAAAATGATTAAACTTAATAAAACCTATAAAAATAAACAAGTAGATACTGATGTTCTTACTTTTATTACAAGGAATTCAAATAAAAATGTTGGAAAAATTTTATATTGTGATATTTTTTTCTCAATCGATACTATTGAAAAATATATACGTAGGAATAAAATTAGCATATATGATCATTTTAACCACCTATTAATCCATAGTTTATTGCACATTAACGGATATAATCATAAAAAAAATTTAGAATTTAAAAGAATGAAAAGAGAGGAGATAAAAATTTTAGGATTATTTGGAATTGATAATCCTTACACAATTTAATGAATACAAATAACGCTGATAAATCATCGAGCTGGAAAAATTGGATAATTAAAAAATTATTATCTAATGATTCAACAAAAGAAGACATTTTAAATTTTATAGCTAATGATGAAGATAATAAAAATATCGACGACCTAAATGATAATAATGAAAAAAATCTAATTAAAAACATCGTAAATTTGAACGAAAAAAGTGTAGAGGATTTAATGATACCAAGAAGTGAAATAGTAGCTTTAGATCATGATAAATCTTATAATGAAATTTTAGAAGTGATTAAGGAGGAAGGACATTCTAGAATTCCAGTATTCAAAAAAAACATTGATAATGTAATTGGTTTCTTTCACATAAAAGACTTTATTAAATCAACACAAGATACATTTCAAATGGGTGAAATAATAAGAGATGTATTATATGTTGCTCCCAAATCACCGATTTTAGATTTATTAAAAACGATGAGATCGTCTAGAATTCATATAGGGCTTGTTGTTGATGGAGTTGGTGGTGTAGACGGATTGGTTACGATAGAAGATTTAGTTGAAGAAATTGTTGGTGAGATAGAAGATGAACATGATGCTGAAGATGAAGAAGAATTAGTTTATAAAAAATCAGATAATTCAATAACTGTAGATGCAAGTTATAGAGTGGAAGATTTGGAAGAATTTTTTGAAATAAATATACCAAGAAATGAAGATGATGAAACATCATCTGTAGGCGGTCTTGTATATGAAAAAATAAACAGGATACCAAAAAATAATGAGGTAATAGATTTTAATGATGATCTTAGAATCAAGATTATTAAATCAAACAATAGAAAAATTGAAATAGTTGAAGTAAATAAAAATAATTGAGTATTTTAATTTATTTAATCTTAGGACTTTTAACTTCACTCTTATTTCCTCCATATTTTTTTTTACCACTAGGTTTTATTATTTTTCCATCTCTTTGTTTTTTATTAGATTCAAATAAAAAAAATTATAGCAATAAAAATATTTTTAAAAAATTCTCAATATTTGGATTTGGTTTTTTTATTAGTTATTTATTTTGGGTCAAGAATCCTTTTTTTGTTTTTGAGGAAACTAAAAACTTTTTCCTAGTTTTTTTATTACTAATAATATTGTTATCTGTAATTTTAGGTTTAATCTTTACAATAATCTTTAAATTAGGAAAAAATATTCCAATAATTTTTCTTGTTCCATTTATGTTCATATCTAGTGAATATATAATATCAATATTATTTTATGGATTTCCTTGGTTTACATTTTCGTTATTACTTTCTAGTAATGAATATTTACTATTTTCACTAAAATCATTTGGAACCTTATTTTCAAGTTATTTAATTATTCAGATACTTTGCATACCTTTTATTTTTTTAACTAAAGAAAACTTTAAACAAGAATTGAAATATCTTTCACTGTTTATTGCTCTGCCAATCATTATTCTATTGATTGCAAATTTTAATCTAGAAAAAAATAATTTTAAAATTAAAACAATTAATATGGAAATTTTCCAATTAAATTTTAAAAATAATGACCAATTTTTGACACCTGAAAAAAAACTTCAAAGAATAATTAAACATATAAATGAAAGTACTGCAGATCTGCTTATCTTTGGTGAAAATAACTTTCCTTATCTTGTAGATGATCTTGAACTAAAAATTATAAAAGATTCTTTAAAAGAAAATCAAACATTAATTATTGGAGCTACAAGATATGAAAATAATAAATACTATAATAGTTTAATAAATATTAATTCTGTAAATGTAACCTACTTTGATAAAAAAATTCTTGTCCCATTTGGAGAGTTTCTACCCTTAAGAGATACACTAACTTTTTTAGAAACTATTGCTGGTCAAAATGATTATTCAAAAGGTAAAGTTGAAAGAATAATTAATTTATCTAACAATATTAATTTTATTCCTGTGATTTGTTATGAAATTATTTTTTATTGGAAGCTTTTAAATAAATTTAATAACAATGGTAATTTTATTATAAATATTACGAATGATTTTTGGTTTGGACTTTATTTAGGTCCTTATCAACATTTCTATCTAACTAAAATTAGAGCTGCAGAGTTTAACAAGCCAATTATTCGTGTTTCTAATAACGGAATATCTGCTGTGATAGACAATAAAGGTGCTGTACTAAATAAAACCCGATTAAATAAAACTGAGAATTTTAAACATAAATTATCGCTCAAAGAAAATAAAAATTATGTTAATTTTCATTCAATATTTAAAATATATCTATTTATTATTTTTACATTTTGTATTTTCTATTATTTAAGAAAAAATGCTTAGTAACAATTATACCAATCGTTTATTTGGAAGAACAAGAGGAAGAAGCAAGAAAAAAATTGATTTAAAAAAATATTATCAAACAGTTGCCAAATATAAGTTTCAAAATTGTGATGAAAAAATAAATTATATTTTAGATATTGGTACTGGTTATGGCGAAACTAGTATATTTCTTGCAAATCAATTTTTAGATAAAGTTGTTATATCTTGTGAAAAATACATTGATGGAAATATAATTTTACTTAAAAATATTGAAAAAAATAAAATAAAAAATATTCGATTACATAACGGAAATGTATATGATGTTTTAGAGTGTATACATAGAGAATGTTTAGATCTTGTATGGATATTTTTTCCTGATCCATGGCCAAAGAATAGACACGCTAAGCGTAGACTAATAACTAGTGATTTTTTAATAAAACTTCATAAAATTTTAAAAGAAAGCTGCGATATATGTATAGCTACTGATTCAACAATTTATATAAGATTTATTTTAAACTCAATTTATAATTGTAAGGGATATTTCCAATGGCTCAATCAATCTGAAATGAATTTAAATATCAAAGATTATTTCGATATTGAGACAAAATATTATAAAAAAGCAATTAATTCTAAAAGAAATCCATCTTTATTCATTTTGAGAAAATTATAAGCTTGAAATTCTGAAAAATATTAATATACGCAATATTATTAAGGTGGGTTATCCCACCTTTTTTTTATAACTATGGCTAAAAAAAAATATAATGTAATTAGAGAAGAAATGCTTCAGGTCGCGTCTAATGTAGCGCAAGAAAAAAACATTGATCAAGATTCAGTTTTTTCTGCAATGGAACAAGCATTAGAAAAAGCTGCAAGGGTTAAATATGGCCAAGAAATTGATATAAGAATTTCTATAGATAGAGCTACTGGTGATATTAAGTTAAATTCATATCTTGAAGTCGTTGAAAGTATTGATGAAGAATTACAATCTAGACAAATCCTTTTAGAGGATGCTAAAAAAACTAATCCAGATATTAATTTAGGAGAATTTGTTATAAAAGCATTACCACCTATTGAATTAGGTAGAGTTGCTGCACAAAATGCAAAAGGAGTAATAATTCAAAAGGTAAGAGAAGCTGACAAATCTAATCAATATGAAGAATATAAAGATAAAGTTGGTGAAATAGCAATCGGTATTGTTAAAAGAACTGAATTTGGAAATTTAATTGTAGATTTAGGTAAGAGCGAAGCAATAATTAAAAGAGAAGAACTCATTCCAAGAGAAACATTTAAAAATGGAGATAGAGTAAGAGCTTACATATATGAGGTAAAAAATGATGTTAAAGGCTATCAAGTTTTTTTATCAAGAACCCATCCTCAGTTTCTATCAAAATTATTTTTTCAAGAAGTTCCTGAAATTTATGAAGGTGTAATTGTTGTAAAGAGTGTTGCTAGGGATCCTGGCTCAAGAGCAAAAATTAGTGTTTTTACAGAAGACTCCACCATTGATCCTGTAGGTGCTTGTGTTGGTATGAGAGGTTCAAGAGTACAAGCTGTAGTTAATGAATTACAAGGTGAAAAAATTGATATCGTTACTTGGTCAGATAATCAAGCAACTTTTTTAGCAAATGCACTTGCTCCTGCAGAAGTAACTAAAATTTTTTTATATGAAGAAAAAAATAAAGTTGAAGTTGTAATACCTGACGATCAGTTAAGTTTAGCGATAGGAAGAAAAGGACAAAATGTAAAACTAGCTTCAAATCTAACTAGTTTAGAAATAGACATCTTAACTGAAGATGAAGAAGCAGAAAGAAGACAACAAGAATTTAAAGAAAAAAGTATTTTGTTAGCTGAGACCCTAGATGTTGAAGATGTTATTGCTCAATTGCTTGTTACTGATGGCTATACAACTGTTGAGTCTATTGCTTCAGAAACTCTGGAAAATTTGGAAAGAATAGAAGGATTTGATTCTAGCTTAGCTCAAGAAATAATTGATAGATCAAAAAGTTTTATACAAGAAAAGGAAGAATCTGACAAAAAACTAATAGAAGAAAAAATTAGTGATGAAAAATTGAAAAACCTAAAAGGGATGAGTAATAGTATTTTAGCAGAACTTGCTAAATCTAATATTCTCAACGTTAATGATTTTGCTGATTTAGCCACATTTGAACTCATAGATAAAGAAGAAGGTATTTTAAAACAATTAGACATTGATGAAGAAATAGCCAACAACATGATAATGGAGGCAAGAAGTTTCTGGTCTGAAGAACAAAATAAGGATTAAAATTGGACAAAGACAAAGGTAATAAGAAAAAACCACTAAAACTATCTTCATCAGGAAGACTTCAAATAAGAAAAAATCTTGGTCCAGCAGGTGACAAAGCTAGAAGCAGTGGTAGTAAAAAAACAATTCAGATTGTTTTTAAAAATAAAAATAATCAACAGAAGAGTTCATCTACAACACAGTCTAATTTTAGAGGATCGTCTAGTTTAAGGACTCCAAGACCAGGTATAAATTCCTCACCACAACCAAACTTTTCCTCTCCTAATAAAACTAGGAATTTTGAAAATAAAAATAAAAAAAACGTAGATAAAAAAACTCAGCAAAAAAAATCAACTCTTCGTCCACTTGAAGATGATTTTAGTAAATCGGATGCAAAAAAAATATTAGAACAAGAAGAGCAAGAATTTGATAAATTTCCAAGTCTAGCTAAACTAAAAAGAGCGAGAGAAAAAGAAAAACTAAAATCATCAAACGATGAAGAAGAGAGCAAAATTTCTAGAGAGGTTTCAATTCCTGATTTTATTACTGTTCAAGATTTAGCGAACAGAATGGCAGAAAAAACTGCAGACGTAGTTAAGGTTCTAATGAAAATGGGTGTTATGGCAAATGCTACTCAATCTTTGGAGTCTGATACAGCCCAATTAGTTGCTGAAGAATTAGGTCACAAAGTAACAGTAGTTAAAGATGATGATGTATTAAATGAAATTAAAGATTTTGAAGATCCAGAAGATAGTCTTATTCAAAGAGCTCCTGTAGTAACAATCATGGGTCACGTTGATCATGGTAAAACCTCTTTACTTGATGCTTATAGAAAAAGTAATGTAGTGTCTGGTGAGGCAGGAGGTATTACACAACATATTGGTGCTTATCAAACAAACAATAATAATAAAAAAATTACATTTATTGATACTCCTGGTCACGCAGCATTCTCAAATATGAGAGCTAGAGGATCAAAAACAACTGACATAATTATACTTGTTGTGGCTGCAGACGATGGAATTAAACCTCAGACAATTGAATCAATTGCCCATGCAAAAACTGCAGAAGTTCCAATAATAGTTGCTATTAACAAAATTGATCTTCCAGGAGCAGATCCTGATAAAGTTAGAAATGAATTACTTAGTCATGAAGTAATTGTTGAAAAACTAAGTGGTGAAGTTTTGGATATTGAAGTATCAGCAACTAAGGGAACAAATTTAGATAAGTTAGAAGAAGCAATTCATTTACAAGCAGATCTTCTTAACCTCAAAGCTAATCCCAATAGAAAAGCCAGAGGGTCTGTAATAGAATCTAAACTAGAAAAAGGAAGAGGTTCAGTCGCAACAATCCTAGTACAAAAAGGAACTTTAAAAGTAAGCGATATTTTTGTATCAGGATCTGAATGGGGGAAGGTTAAAGCTTTAATTGATGATAAAGGTAAAAATATAAAAGAAGCCGAACCATCAGTACCAGTCGAAGTTCTGGGGTTTGACTCTAATCCATTAGCGGGTGATGATTTTATTGTTGTTGAAAACGAGGGTATTGCTCGTAAAATTGCTGAATTTAGATCAAGTAAACTACAAATTCAAAAAAATACAGTGGCTAAATCTAATGTTGAAGAAATGTTTGCTCAAATTAACAAAGGTGAAGCAACAAGTCTCCCAGTAGTAATTAAAACAGATGTACAAGGTTCAGCAGAAGCAATTGAAAATTCAATAACTAAACTTTCAACTGATGAAGTTAAAGTAAATGTTATTTATAAAGGTGTCGGCGCAATTACTGAAAGTGATGTTACTTTAGCTGGTTCTGGAAAAGGTTTTATTGTAGGTTTCAATGTTAGAGCGCTTCCTCATGCAAGAGATATAGCAAAAAGAGATGGTGTAGATATAAAATATTATTCAATTATCTATGAACTTATTGACGATGTAAAAAATCTTTTAACTGGTTTGCTAAAACCTGATATTTCAGAAAATATAACAGGTAATGTTGAGATTAGAGAGGTCTTTAATATATCAAAAGTTGGTAATATTGCCGGTTGTATGGTTAAAGATGGTTTTATTTCTAGAAAATCACAGATTAGAATTCTTAGAGATAACATCGTAATTCATAAAGGACAAATTAGTAGTTTAAAAAGATTTAAGGAAGAAGTATCTGAGGTTAAGTCAGGTTTTGAGTGTGGTGTAATGCTAGATAATTATAGTGATATAAAAGTTGGTGATATTATTGAAACATTTGAAGAAGTTTCTACAAGTAGAAAGTTATAATGTTTTTTTACAATGGATACGCAGAGGCAAATTAGATTTGGTGAGTTAATAAGGTCATTATTAAGTGATTGTTTATTAAAAGAAGATTTTTTTGACGAAAATATTAATTCTGCATCTATTACAATATCATTTGTTAGAATGTCTAAGGATTTAAAAATTGCAAATGTCTACTTTATGCCTCTTGGTGGTAAAGACAAATCAAAAATTTTAGATATTTTGAAGGATAGAAAATATATTTTTCAGAAGTTTCTTTCAGAAGCAAAAATTAATTCAAAGTTTACCCCAAGACTCTCTTTTTATCTAGATGATACATTTGATGAGGCAGAAAAAATTGAAAATCTATTGTTAAAAAAAAATGTTCTTAGAGATATTAAGTAATGATTCCAAAACAAGGTTGGATAAATTTATATAAACCCAAAAATATTACATCTTTTAAAGCTATAAATTCTATTAAAAAAAAATTTTCAATTAATAAAATTGGTCACGCGGGTACTTTAGACCCTATGGCAGAAGGTGTGTTACCAATTGCTATAGGAAAAGCAACAAAACTAATTTCATATATTAGTAAAATAAATAAAGAATATGAATTTACAGTAACTTGGGGAACTCAAACAACAACAGATGATGCTGAGGGTAAAATTTTATTTGAATCAAATTACATTCCTAAAAGAAAAGAAATAGAAAAGAAAATTATAAATTATATTGGTTATATCAATCAGATACCTCCAAAAGTTTCGGCAGTTAAAATTAATGGTAAAAGAGCTTATAAATTATTTAGAGAAAATAAAAGATTTACGATTCAACCAAAAAAAGTTTTTATCGAAGATTTGCGTATTACTGATCATAGTATAAACAAAACCTCATTTAAAATTACATGCGGGCAGGGCTTTTATATCAGAAGTCTAGCTCGTGATTTAGCAATAGATCTCAAAACACATGGTCACATTTCTTCATTAAAAAGGTCAAAAGTAGGTAAATTCAGTGAAAAAACTTCGATTTTACTGGACGATCTTCTAAAAATAGGACAAATGCACGAAGGAATTAATTGTATCTTCACTACAATTTCTATGCTGGACGACATCTTGGCTTATGAAATTGAAGAAAAATTAGATATTGAAAATTTATCTTTCGGGAGATCCATTAGAATTGATGAAAAAAAAATTATAAATTCTTCATCAATAGACTTAAATAAAGAAAATATTTTTTTATTTAAGAAAGGAGACATTGTCTCAATAGGCAAATTAGATGGTAATTTGTTTAAACCAAATAAAATATTAATATAGGAGAAACGATGTCGATAACCAAAGAAAATAAAAAAAATCTTATTAATGAATTTTCTAAAAATGAAAAAGATACTGGATCAGCAGGTGTTCAGATTGCAGTTTTAACAGAAAGAATAAAAAATTTAACTGAACATTTCAAGACTCACAATAAAGATAATCATTCAAAAAGAGGACTAGTATCTTTAGTTAATAAACGAAAAAAATTATTAAACTACTTATCTAAAAAAAATAAATCTGAATACTCAGATTTAATAAAAAAATTAAATATAAGAGGTTAAAGAAGAGGATAAATAAAAATTATGTTTGAAGTGAAAAATGTAGAAATTGAATGGGCAGGAAGAAAACTTAAATTAGAAACAGGAAAAATAGCAAGACAGGCTGACTCAACAGTTATAGCCACTTATGGTGGTACGACAGTTATGTGTAATGTAGTTGCTGCAAAAGAAGCAAATCCAGATATGGATTTTTTCCCCTTAACAGTAAATTATCAAGAAAAATATTATTCTGTAGGAAAAATACCTGGTGGTTTTTTTAAAAGAGAAGCTAGGCCAACTGAAAAAGAAACATTAGTTTCTCGATTAATTGATAGGCCAGTTAGACCTCTATTTCATAAAGATTTTAAAAACGAAACTCAAGTTACTTGCACTGTATTATCACATGATCAAGAAAATGACTCAGATGTCGTAGCAATGATAGCAGCAAGTGCTGCTTTAACTTTATCTGGTTTGCCATTTTTAGGCCCACTTGGAGCAATTAAGATCGGCTTTATAGATGATGAGTTTGTTGTTAACCCGAGTAAGAATCAATTATCAAATTCTAAATTAGAATTAGTATTGGCAGGGACTAAGGAAGGTGTGCTAATGATAGAGTCTGAAGCTCACGAGCTTTCAGAAAAACAAATGCTAGATGCAGTAATTCTTGGTCAAGAAAATTATAAAACAGTGATAGAAGCAATAATTTCCTTAGCTAAAAAAGCCGCTAAAGAACCTTGGGATCTTAAAGAAAAAGATGAAGAAATTAAAAGTCTACCGTCCAAGATCAACGAAGATTTTGGCAAAGAGTTTATAGATGCATATAAAATAATCGAAAAACAAAAAAGATCAGAAAAATTATCTTCACTAAGAAATGAAATTTCTGAAAAATTTGTAAGTGAAACACTCTCACCAGTGCTAGTTTCAGATGCAATAAAAAATGTAGAAAAAGATATAGTTAGAGGAGAATTAATTAATACAGGTAATAGAATTGATGGAAGAGATACAAAAACAGTTCGTCCAATTGTGTGTGAAACCGGAGTTCTAGAAAGAACTCATGGCTCTGCATTATTTACAAGAGGAGAAACACAAGCCCTTGTAGTTTCAACTTTAGGAACCGGACAAGATGAGCAAAGAATTGATGCAATTGATGGTGAATATACTGAGAATTTTATGTTGCACTACAATTTTCCACCCTACTCTGTTGGAGAGGTAGGTAGAATCGGATCAACTAGTAGAAGAGAAATTGGACATGGAAAACTAGCCTGGAGAGCTATTCATCCAATGTTACCTTCCAAAGAAAAATTTCCATACACTTATAGAGTTGTATCTGAAATTACAGAATCTAATGGCTCTAGCTCAATGGCAACTGTTTGTGGAACCTCTATGTCTTTAATGGATGCAGGAGTGCCTTTAGAGAGACCAGTGGCAGGTATAGCAATGGGCTTAATTAAAGAGAATGATAAATATGTGATTTTATCAGACATATTAGGTGATGAAGATCACCTAGGTGATATGGACTTCAAAGTAGCAGGAACTTCTGAGGGAATAACTTCACTACAAATGGACATTAAAATAACTAGTATTACTGCTGAAATTATGGAAGAAGCATTAGCGCAAGCTAAAGATGGACGTTTTCATATACTTGGTGAAATGGCTAAAGCAATTGATAAACCTAAACAATCAATTTCCCAATACGCACCAACAATAACTAATCTTCAAATAAACAAAGATAAAATTAGAGAAGTTATTGGTAAAGGTGGAGCAGTTATTAGAGAAATATCTGAAACAACTGGAGCTAAAATTGAAATTAATGATGAAGGTTTAGTGAGTATTGCAGCTGTAGATCAAAAATCTGGAAATGATGCTTTAGAATGGATCAAAGGTATTGTCGAAGAGCCAGAGATTGGGAAAATTTATGATGGTAAAGTTATAAAGATAATGGACTTCGGTGCTTTTGTTAATTTCATGGGATCTACTGATGGACTAGTTCATATTAGTCAATTAAAAAATGAAAGAGTAGAGAAAGTTGAAGATGTTATTAGTGAAGGAGATATCGTTAAAGTAAAAGTATTGGATATTGACTCAAGAGGCAAAATAAAACTTTCTATGAAAGCAGTTGACGCAGAAGAAAACGCTTAAATTACCTAAATTAATTGGGCACAGAGGTGTAAAAGATCTGTGTCCAGAAAACACTTTAGAATCTATCTTAAAGGCATTAGATTTAGGTTTAAGTTTTGTAGAAATAGATGTTAAGATTTCTAAAGACAGAGTTCCCATTTTATTACATGATGACACACTTGATAGAACTACTAATGGAAGCGGGCTTGCAATTGATTATGATTATGAAAACATAAAAAAACTTGATGCGGGAAAATTTTTTTATAAAGAAAATACAAATATTTCTGTTCCAAAGTTAGAAGATATTCTTAGTTTGTGTACTAATTATAATGGTAATTTAAATATCGAATTAAAACCCAATAAAAATTTTGAAAAAGAAAATGTTTATCAAATATATAAAATTATAAAAAATATTAATCAAATAGATATTTTTTTTTCCTCATTTGATATGATTTCTATTTTAGAAATTTCAAAACTTTACCCTCAATCTATACGTAGTTTTTTATTAGATGATTTTAAAGAATATAATATTGATGATTTGATTAGTATATCAATTAATCATGATTTAAAAATTTGTGGATTAAATATAAATCTTGTTACTGCTGATATAATAAAAAAAATTAAAGAATCCAATATTGCAATAACTGTTTATTCAGATAAAAATATAAATTTATCTAGTGCTAATGATATTTTCTCCATAGGTGTTGATAGTATTTTTGTTGATAATCCTATAGATTTATTGGGAAAATTTTAGAAATTATTGGGCATTCCAATAATATTGTAACCACAGTCAACATAATGTACTTCACCAGTAACTGCAGAAGATAAATCACTAACAAAGTATAAAGCAGATTTACCAATTTCATCTAGTTTCGCATTTCGTTTCAATGCTGAATGCTCTTCTGTAAATTTAAATACCTCCCTAGCATTATTAATCGCTGCACCAGCAATTGTTCTCATAGGTCCTGCTGAAATTGCATTAACACGAATATTTTTTGTGCCTAAATCCACACTTAAGTATTTTATACTTGTTTCTAAAGCGGCTTTTGCAATTCCCATTAAATTGTAATTTGGTATTACCTTATTTGACCCATAAAAAGTAAGGGTGAGAATACTTCCTCCATCATTCATTATAGGTTCAAAATTTTTTGCAAGACTAGTTAAAGAAAAACATGATATGTCCAAACAGTTAATAAAGTTATCCTTTGTAGTATCAACATATCTCCCATTTAACTCTGACTTATCTGCAAATGCAACAGCATGAATTATAAAATCAATTGTGCCCCATTCTTTTTTTATAATTTCCACAGAATTGTTTATTGAGTCATCATTATTAAAATCACATTCTATTAATATTTTTGAATTAATTTCTTCAGAAAGCGGTTTCACTCTCTTCAATAATATTTCATTTTGATAACCAATTGCTATTTCAGCACCATTTTCAGCTAGTTGTTTTGCTATTCCCCATGCAATTGAATGATTATTTGCAATACCAAATACTAAACCTTTTTTATTTTTAAGCATGATATTTTGAAAATACTAATGTTGCATTTGTACCACCAAAACCAAAACTATTCGACATAACTTGCTCAATTTCAACGTCATTTTCCGTTTTTAAAAGAATATTACAATCTTTGGCACTATCATCGAGATTTTCAATATTAGCAGAACCACTAATAAAATTATTTTTCATCATCAATAAACTATAAATTGCTTCATGCACACCAGTTGCCCCTAAAGAATGACCAGTCAAAGATTTTGTTGAGCTCATTTTAGGAATATTTGAACCAAAAACATTTTTGATTGCTTCTAATTCTTTTACATCTCCTATTGGAGTGCTTGTTCCATGTGTATTTATATAATCAATTTTACCATCAATATTTTTTAATGCTTGCTTCATGCATCTTTCCGCTCCTTCTCCAGAAGGCTGTACCATATCGTATCCATCTGAGGTTGCTCCATATCCTGTTATTTCACCATATATTTTAGCACCTCTAGCTTTTGCATGCTCTAACTCTTCAAGTACTAAAGTTCCACCCCCACCAGCAATTACAAATCCATCTCTATTTACATCATATGCTCTTGAAGATTTGCTTGGAGTAGAATTAAATTTTGATGACAAAGCACCCATTGCATCAAATAAAATTGATAATGTCCAATGGAGTTCTTCACCTCCTCCAGCAAAAACAATGTTTTGTTTTCCCATCTGAATTAGTTCGTAAGCATTACCAATACAATGTGAACTTGTAGAACATGCTGAAGTAATCGAATAGTTAACTCCTTTAATTTTAAAAGGAGTCGCAAGAGTTGCAGAATTTGTACTAGACATTGCTCTTGGCACCATAAATGGTCCAATTTTTTTTGAACCCGAACTCTTCCCAATTTCAGAAGACTTAAATAAATTTTGTGTAGATGGACCACCTGAACCAACAATTATACCAGTCATTTCATTTGAAATATCACTATCCTCCAGCCCTGAGTCTTCTATAGCATCTCTCATTGCAATATAGTTGTAGGCAGCTCCATCACCCATAAACCTTAGTAATCTTCTATCAATTTCGTTACTAATATCTATATTTGGTTTACCGTGTACAAGACTTCTAAAAGAAAACTCCTCATACTCTTCTGCGCTTGTTATCCCTGATTTCAAATTTTTAAGACTATCTATAATATCCGATTGATTATTACCAATACATGATACTATACCTAAACCTGTTACTACTACTCTATTCATTACTTATTTCTCAGGTGAAAATAAACCGACTTTCATATCTTTAGCTTCATAAATTGTTTCACCATCAGCTTTTAAAACACCATCTCCAACTCCTAAAATCAATTTTCTTAGTATAAGTCTTTTAAGAGATATATGATAAGTTACTTTTTTGACTTTTTGTAATACCTGACCAGTAAACTTAACTTCACCAACTCCTAAAGCTCTACCCTTTCCTGGTTGACCAAGCCATCCTAAATAAAAACCGAGTAATTGCCACATAGCATCCAAGCCTAAACAACCCGGCATTACTGGATCATCTTTAAAATGACATTCAAAAAACCATAAGTCTTCTTTAATATCTAATTCCGCAATAACCTCACCTTTAGCGAATACTCCTCCATTTTCATTTATTGAAGTAATTCTGTCAAACATTAACATAGGAGGCATTGGAAGTTGTGCATTCCCTTTTCCAAAAAGAACACCTTTTGCACAATCAATTAATTGATCGTAGGTAAATGAATTTTGTTTCATAATTTTAATTAAACTTTTTTTATGTATTTATCAATTAACTTAAACTGATTTTAAATAACAATCATGTTTACTTTTAATAAGAATATTATCAATGCTTAATTTTTTTCCATCAGAAATTGTCATTATATTAGTTTCATCCTTTAAATTTAAATAGAAATTAATTATTTTTTGAGCAGCAAACAAACCTGCTAACCCTGCAGAAATGCCTGAAATACCTACCACATCACATCTGGGAAGATTAACATCATCTTTATTAGGAAATATACAATTTAAACATAGGTGATTATTTCTATTTGAATTATTGAAAAGAATTATTTGTAAATCGTGTCTTAATGCAGAGGAATATAAAAAATTGATTGAGTTTTTAAGACAATATTCATTTAATAGTTTAGAACTTACCCAATCATCAGTTGCATCAACAATTATAGAACATTCTTTTAAAGAATTTAAATTTAAAGAATTTATATTTTCATCAATAGTATGAATTTTACATTCAGTATTGATTAATTGTAATTTATTTTTAGCTACATCAACCTTTTTTCTTCCAATATCATTTAAATTAAACAAAATTTGTCTATTAAGATTACTTTTTTCAACCATGTCTCCATCTACTATTAACAATTCTTTTATTCCAGAGTTGACTAAATATTGACTTAAAGGACATCCTATACCTCCCATACCCACAATACCAATTTTTATATTTGATAATTTTTTTAGGTTTTCTTCAGAAAATTCTTTTAAAATAAATAATCTACTGAAAATTTTATATTCTTCTTCAGAGTAATTATTCATAATTCTATATGGAATTATAAATTTGTTTTATAATTTGCTTTGCACAATTTACCTTTGTCATTTTCTTAAATTTTTTTATCTGGTTTTTTGTAACTATTGATATCCGATTATAATCGGAACCAAAAACTTTATTTTTACTATCGATTTTATTGTAAACCATCATATCACATTTTTTATCAACTAATTTTTTTTTGGCATTATTAATGCTGCCCGTTTCTGCAGCAAAACCAACTAAAAATTTAGGCCTTTGAGTTTTGCTTTTTCCAATTTTTTCTAAAATATCAATATTCTTATAAAGACTAATATTTAATTTTTCATTTTTTTTAATCTTGGATTTATTTATATTTTTATTTTTGAAATCAGATACTGCAGCAGTAAAAATTCCTATATCAATTTTAGAAATTTTTCTAATTTTTTGATACATTTCGTTTGCTGATTTTATTTGAATAAATTTTAAATTTGGTGGGGGATCTAAATTTGTTGGTCCAGATATCAAGGTTACATCTGCTCCATATAAAACTAATTGTGAAGCAATTTCATAGCCTTGTTTTCCAGAAGATTGATTTGAAATAAACCTAACTGGATCAATCATTTCAATTGTTGGTCCTGCAGTTACTAGGCATTTTTTATTTTTTAACAAATTAATATTTTCTAGTCTGTTTAAAATTCTATTTACTATATTTTTTGAGTTATCAATTCTACCTAAACCAAATTCTCCACACTTTAGATTTCCAACTGTAGGACCAATAAACTCATGACCGCTATCTTTTAATAATCTCACATTTTTTTGATTAATTTTATTATGCCACATAAAACTATTCATTGCGGGGACAAACAAAATTTTTTTATTTGAAGCAAGCAACGTATTAGAAGCTAAATTATCTCCATATCCATTAGCAAATTTAGCAATAGAATTAGCTGTTGCTGGACACATAACTATTATATCATTATCTCTTGATAAATTAATATGAAGCATCTTATTTTTTTTCTCATCTTCATCAGTAAATATTCTATTTTTAAGTAATTTTTTTATATCTGATATTTTTACATATTTTTTTGCCTCTTTAGTTACAATGCAGCTAATTTTAATTTCATTAATATTTAGCAAAGCAATAATTTCTTTACATCGAGATGCAGCAATAGAGCCAGTTATTATTAATAAAATTTTATTCATTACAGTTTATAGCCAGTATGTATTGCTACAATTCCATTAAATAGATTAATAGTTTCGACTTTAGTAAATCCGCAATCACGTAGATTTTTGCTAAGTTCTTCTTGTGATGGAAACAAATCAATACTTTCACTCAAATATTTATAAGCATTTTTATCTTTAGCAACTATTTCTCCTAACAGAGGTAAAATCTTTGATTTGTAAATTTTATATGAACTTGATACCAAAGATGATTTAGGTGTACTAAATTCTAGGCAACAATATTTACCACCTGGTTTAAGAACTCTGTAAGCCTCTTTTATAGATAATAAATACTCTGTCACATTTCTTAAGCAGAAAGAAATAGTATATTTATCAAAAAAATTATTTTCAAAATTTAACTTTTCAGCATTACCAATAAAATATTTTATTTTTTTTTCTTTTCTTAATCTTTTTCTTCCTTCTAATAACATTTCTTCATTTAGATCTAAAAGATAAAGACTGGTTGATAAATTTTCTTTTAAAATTTCGCTAGCAATATCACCAGAACCAGAACCAACATCCAAGATAATTTCATTTTCTTTTAGATTCACAGTTTCTACAAATCTTTTTTTCCATAAACGATGCATACCTAAACTCATTAAATCATTCATAATATCGTAGTTTGGAGCTACGCTTGAAAATACATTCTGAACAAGTTTAGTCTTTTGTTTTGAATTTACTTTTGTATAACCAAAATTATAATCTTTTTTCATTATGCCAGAATTACCTGAAGTTGAAACTACAGTTAAAGGACTTAGTGTAATATTTAATCAAAAAATATCTAATGTTAAAATTCATACTTCAAAACTTCGTTTTAAAATTCCAAATAATATAATTAGTATACTACGTTACTCCAAGATATCCAACCTCAGACGTATAGCAAAGTTCATAATCATAGATTTAGATACATATTATTCTCTAGTAATACATCTAGGAATGTCAGGAAGATTAAAAACTGTTAATAAAAGCTACAAACGAATAAAACATGATCATTTTGTCATGTACTTTTTAAGTGGAATGATACTTGTTTATCATGATCCAAGGAAATTTGGATTTATAGACATAATTAAAACAAAAGATCTACAAAAACAAAAGTATATATTTAGTTTGGGTGTAGATGCACTGAGTCCAAATCTTACAGCACAAATGATATTTGAAAAAATTTCAAAATCTGAGGTCCCAATAAAGCAGATTTTACTAAATCAAAAATTAATTGCTGGTATTGGAAATATCTATGCATCAGAAATTCTATTTGATTCTAAAATTTCACCACTTACTTTGGGTAAGGAATTAGAAATTAGTCTCATTATGAAACTAATTAAGTCCATTAGAAAAATTTTAAAGAAAGCAATTAAATATGGAGGATCTAGTATACGAGATTATAGGTCTACTGATGGTACATTAGGAAACTTTCAGTCAAATTTTCAGGTTTATAATAAAGAAGGAAAAAAAATAGGTGGAGATAAGGTTAAAAAGATCGTTCAATACGGAAGATCTACTTTTTATTGTCCAAAACTTCAAAATAACAAGTAATTCTATATTAAATATTAATTGACTTAATTTATTTTGAATTTATAGCACGCATATGGCTAATCATGCTTCCGCAAAAAAAAGATCTAGACAGAATAAAACTAGAAATACTGTTAATTCTCAATACCTATCTAAATTTAGAAACGCTCTAAATAAATTTAAATCATCAGTAGAAGCAAAAAATCAGGAAGAAATCCAAAAATCTTTCAGCAATGTCAACTCAATAATGGCTAGAGCTTCAAAAAGAGGTATATTTAAAAAAGAATACATATCCAGAAAGTTATCCTCTTTATCAAAACAAATTTCAAAAAAATAAATTTTTTTTTATTTTTTTCACTTTTCTTCTTGCTAAAAATACTTAAAGGGTGTTGATTAAGTAAATTAATTTGGTGATTAAATTTTACGACTTTAGATTTTTTGCGTAAAACTTAATAAGTTATAAAATCGTATTGTTGGGGGAAAATGGATAATACATCTACTATATTTGACGACAGTACATGGTTATCTTTTAAAAAAAATCTTAAAAAAAATGTTGGTGATTCTGCTTTCAATAACTGGTTGAAGCATTTAAATTTTGTCTCTTTGGAAGAGAATACAATTACATTTTCAGTTCCAACAAAATTTTTAAGAGATTGGATAGTAAATAATTATTCAGATAAAATAAAATCAGAAGCAAAAAATTATATTGAAAAAATTGAAGTAATTAAATTTGTCGTTAAGCCGTTAGGTGGAAGAATAGTTCCAGGCACTACAAGAACTATTAAAAGCAATGATAATCATTGGAAATCTACAATGGATCTAAGATCTAACCAATCTTCAACTTATCCTAACGAGTTTGGTGCACCTCTAGATCCAAGATTTACATTTGAAAATTTTGTTGTTGGGAAGCCTAATGAACTTGCATTTGCAGCATCTCAAAGGGTATCAGAAGCAGATAAAATTACTTTTAATCCACTATTCTTATGCGGAGGTGTTGGTTTAGGGAAAACTCATCTTATGCACGCAATAGGATGGAAGATAAAACAACAACAACCTGAAAGAAAAGTAATTTATCTTTCTGCCGAAAAATTTATGTATCAATTTGTAAGAGCATTAAGATATAAAGATACCTCAGCATTTAAAGAGCAATTTAGATCAATAGATGTTCTTATGATTGATGATGTTCAATTTATAAGTGGTAAAGATAATACTCAAGAAGAATTTTTTCACACTTTTAATGCTCTAATTGAACAAAATAAACAAATAGTTATATCTGCTGATAAAACACCAACTGATCTCGATGGAGTACAAGAAAGATTAAAATCAAGACTAGGATGTGGCTTAGTTGCAGATATTCATCCAACAACCTATGAATTAAGGTTAGGGATATTGATTGAAAAAGCACATAAAAGAGGTGTTGAAATTCCCCCAAAAGTTTTAGAGTTTCTATCACATAGAATTATATCAAATGTTAGAGAAATGGAAGGTGCCTTGAATAGATTAGTAGCACACGCTACACTAGTAGGAACCTCAATCACAGTTGAGACCGCGCAACTCGTTCTTCAAGACTTATTAAAATCTTCAAATAAAAAAATTACTATTGAAGAAATTCAAAAGAAAGTTGCAGAACATTTTAATATTAGAATAACTGATATGCATTCTCCAAGAAGATCCAGATCTGTTGCAAGACCTAGACAAATAGCAATGTATTTAGCTAAATCAATAACATCAAGATCTTTGCCTGAAATTGGAAGGAAATTTGGTGGCAGGGATCATACAACTGTAATGCATGCTGTTAAAAAAATTGAGGAACTTAAACTATCCGATGTAAATTTTAATGAAGATTTGGAATTACTAAAAAGGCTTATAGATTCTTAATTCATTTTATCATATGTTTTAGTATGAAATTTAAAATATCTCGTTCAACTTTTTTTAAATCTCTTTCACATCTTCAAGGAATAGTTGATAAGAAAAACTCTCTTCCGATTTTAGCAAATATCTTAATCGAGGCAAAAAATAATCAATTAATTTTATCTTCAACTGATATGGATATTTCAATAATTGAAAAAATTAATTGCACTGTCTCTGAAGATGGTGCTACAACTATCAATGCTCAAATATTATATGATATCGTAAGAAAAATTGACGATAAAGCATCTATAGAAATAATATCAAATAATGGAAAACTTCTTACTTTAAGAGCAGATGGTTCAAGATTCACTTTAGCATCACTACCAAAAGAAGATTTTCCAATTATAGAACAAGAAAATACTGCCATAAATATAAAAATAAATTCAAAAATTTTATTTAAATTAATAGATAAAACTAAGTTTGCTATCTCAAATGAAGAAACAAGATATTTTTTAAATGGATTGTATTTTAGCGTTAATAATGAAGATAAAAAAAGTATTGTTACATTAGTAGGCACAGATGGACATAGATTAGCAAAGTTTAGCCATTATATTGATGAAAATGTTGATCAAGTTTCAGGGGTTATAATCCCGAAGAAAACAATTTATGAATTATCAAAATTATTATCAGAAATTGATCAAGATATTGAAATATCTGTTAGTACAAATAAGATAATTTTTTTTATACATGATATAATATTTATTTCTAAATTAATTGATGGAAGTTTTCCTGATTACAAAAGAGTAATTCCAAATAATAATACCAACATTTTAAATATAAGTAGGGAAAAATTATTATCGGCAGTTGATAGAGTGAGTACAATAGCAAATGAAAAATCACCAGTAATTAAATTCAAATTACTTGAAAATATTTTGAACCTAAATACTATAAATAATGAAAGTAGTACTGCGTCTGAGGATTTAAAAATTAACTATACTGGAGATGAGATTGAAATAGGATTTAACTCAAAATATATAATGGATATTGTTAATAATTTAGAGGATAATGAAATTTCTATAAATTTAAAAGATAATACTTCACCAATAACTGCTCAAGAAAACTCGAATGCTAATCTGGTTTATGTATTAATGCCAATGAGAGTTTAAAATTTGGCAAAAATAAACAATATTCATTTTAATAATTTTAGAAATTTTACTAATTACAAAATATCATTTGAAAAAAAATTAAATATTTTGTTTGGCGAAAATGGTTGCGGTAAAACTAATATTCTTGAGGGTATATCCTTGAATAGTAAAGGAAGAGGTATAAGAAACTCTAGCATTTCTAATTTAATAAAAAAAAAAGAACATAATTTTCTAATTAAAAATAATTTAGAAATAAAAAATAATTTTTTCGATATTGAAATATTTACAGAAAATAAAAATAATAAATTTAAAAAAATAATAATGGTAAATGAAGACTCGTCAAAAGAATCAATTGATATTTTGAATCAATTTATATCTTTTCTTATATTTGTACCAGAGATGGAAAGATTGTTTCAAGCTTCACCATCTTACAGAAGAAATTTTATTGATAGACTAGTTTTTTCTACTAAAAAAAATTATAACAGTTTGATAAACAAATATAAAAAATTCTTACTAGAAAGAATTAAAATACTTCAAAAAAATGTCATCGATAATAATTGGTTAAGCCAAATTGAAAGAGATATATCTTCTTTAGGATTAGAGATATATCAATTAAGACATTCTCAAATAAACTTAATAAATAATAATTTAAATATTTTAAAAAATGATCACAATTTTCAATTTAATCTTGAGCTTGAAATTAAAGATGATTTTTTTAATATAGATCTATCTTTTGAAGAATATTTATCCTATTTGATCGACTCACGAAGCTATGATAAGCAATATGGAGGCACCAAAATTGGCCCTCACAGATCAGATATTTTAGGAATAATTAATAATGATTTTGATGCATCTTTATTATCTACAGGACAACAAAAGACGGTTGTTCTTATGATACTTTTAGCTCAATGTAATTATCTGGTTAATTGTAAAGATATAAATCCAATTTTACTATTAGATGAGATTGGATCTCATTTAGACTCTAATAACCGACAAATATTATTAGATATGATTAATAGATTTGAGATACAATTTTTTCTGACTGGAACGGATAAAGATTTATTTTCTTTTGTATCAACAAAAGCACAATTTTATAATATAAAAGAATTATGAATACTGAATATTCATCCGATTCAATTAAAGTTCTTAAAGGCCTAGAGGCTGTAAGAAAAAGACCGGGAATGTACATTGGAGATACTGATGATGGATCAGGCCTTCATCAAATGATATATGAAGTACTAGATAATTCTATTGATGAAGCTTTAGCCGGTTTTTGTGATAAGATTGAAGTAATTTTAAATGCTGATGGTACAGCAACCATCACTGATAATGGTAGGGGAATACCAGTAGATCTTCACAAAACTGAAAAAATACCCGCAGCTCAACTTATAATGACAGAATTACACGCAGGTGGTAAATTTGATCAAAATAGTTACAAAGTATCAGGAGGATTACATGGCGTGGGTGTATCAGTTGTCAACGCACTTTCAGAACATTTAATTTTAGAAATTAATAGAGATGGTAAATTGTATAACATTGAATTTTCCAATGGAATAGTTACTAAGGAATTAAATATTATTGGTGATTCAGAGAAAAATAATAATAAATTCTTAACTGGAACAAAAATTACATTTCTGCCAACAACTAAAATCTTTAAAGATATTAACTTTAATTTTAAAACTATAGAAAAAAGACTTAGAGAATTAGCATTTTTAAATACAGGTATAAGTATTTTTTTGAAAGATAAAAGGCAGGCAGAGGAAAAAAATATTCATTTTAGTTATGAGGGTGGAATTAAAGAGTATGTTAAATATTTAAATGAAGGTAAAAATCTAATAATATCCAATCCTATTTTTTTTCATGGAGAAAAAAATAATATTTCAATCGAGTGTGCGCTGCAATGGACAGATAGTTACCACGAAAATACAATTTGCTTTACTAACAATATCATTCAAAGAGATGGTGGAACTCATCTTGCTGGATTTAGAGGCGCTTTAACTAGATCAATTGTAAATTATATAAATAAAAATACTAAAAATTCTAATAACATAACAGGTGAAGATGCAAGAGAAGGTTTAACGTGTATTATATCTGTAAAGCTACCAGATCCTAAATTTTCCAGTCAAACAAAAGATAAACTTGTTTCTTCTGAAGTCAGACCTGTGATAGAGTCAACAAGCCTAAACAAACTAGAGCAATGGATTGAAGAGAATCCCTCTGAAATCAAAAAGGTAATTGATAAAATAATTGAAGCCTCGAATGCAAGAGAAGCAGCAAGAAAAGCAAGAGAATTAACTAGAAGAAAAACTGGTTTAGAAAATACATCACTTCCTGGTAAACTTGCTGATTGCCAAGAAAAAAATCCTGAATTATCAGAATTATTTATTGTTGAAGGAGACTCAGCAGGTGGATCGGCAAAACAAGGTAGAGATAGAAAGAATCAAGCTATTCTTCCTTTAAGGGGTAAAATATTAAATGTTGAAAGAGCAAACGATAAACAGGTTTTAACTAGTAATGAAATTGGGGCACTAATAACAGCTATAGGTGCTGGTGTAGGCAACCCTACTGATGATAATAATCATAATAAACTAGAAGGAAAATTTGATATTTTAAAAATGAGATATCATAAAATAATAATTATGACTGATGCTGATGTTGATGGTAGTCACATTAGAACTCTTCTTCTAACTTTTTTTTATAGACATATGAAACCAATAATTGATTCAGGGAGATTATATATTGCTCAACCTCCACTTTATAGATTAAAAAAAGGCAATTCTACTGTCTATAAAAAAGATAACGATGATTTAGAGGATTATTTAATTGAAGAAGGCTTAAAAAACTCCATTTTTAAAAATACCCAGAATTCTCAAGTTGCGGGAGAAGAATTAAAACATATTATATATTTATCAAAAAGAACTAAAAATTTGATTATTCCTTTACTAAGGAGGGTTGATAATAAAGATATAATTGAACATTCAGCAATTGTAAGAGGTCTAGATTTAAGAAACCTTAAAGATGAAAATATTGGAAAAGAAATAGCCAAATATCTACAACAGAGATTAAATTTAATTTCCAACATTTCACAAAAAAATTGGAAAGTAAGTCATAAAAATAATTCTATTATCTTCGAAAGAACAATTAGAGGTTTTACTGAAAAATATACTATAGATGAAAATTTTGTAATAACACCTGAAGCAAAAGCTTTAAATGAAATAAAAGATGATTTGATGGAAAATTTTTATCGTCTCAAAGAAACTGGGTGCGGAATATTAAATAATAAAAATGAAGAGTATAAAATTTTTGGTCCATTAAATTTAATAGATAAAGTATTAGAAATTGGTAAGGCTGGATTACAAATTAATAGATACAAGGGTCTTGGCGAAATGAACCCAGATCAGTTGTGGGAAACTACTTTGGATCAAAATGAGAGAGTTCTATTAGCAGTTAAGATAAATGAAGTAGATGCTGCAAATAAGGCTTTTGAAGATCTTATGGGTGGTGAAACAGATGCAAGAAAAAGATTTATAGCTGAAAATTCATTAAAAGTAGCAAATCTTGATATTTAAAATTTAATGAATACCATACTACTTGGCAATCTGATTAAAATAAGATGGATTGCAATATTTGGGCAATTTTTAGCAGTTTTTATTGTTTTCTATGTAATCAAAATTGAAATTCCATTATTTGAAATTTTAACAATAATTTTGCTATCAGTTGCTGTAAATTTCTATTCCTATTTTGAAGAAAGAAAAAATAAATCTATAAGTAATGTTAAAGCCTTCTCTTTTTTGCTTTTTGATACTCTACAATTAGGCTGCTTACTTTATTTAACAGGTGGTATAATTAATCCATTCTCGATTCTAATTTTAGCACCAGTAATTACTTCTGCATCATATCTACCTGCATTAATGACGGTAATTTTATCAAGTATATCTATAATTATTATAGTAATATTAAATTTTTATTATGTAGCACTTTATCTAGGTCCTGAATTTTATATACCTGATATATATAACTTTGGTCTAGTAGCATCCTTAATTATAACCGTGATTTTTATTGCCATTTATGCGTATCTTTTTGCAAGCTCATCAAGAAAAATTTCAAATGCATTATCTGTTTCTAAACTACAAATCCTTAATCAAAAAAAAATTACTGAGGTAGGCTCTCTGAGTGCTGCTGCAGCTCATGAATTAGGTACTCCACTAAATACTATTTTTTTAATACTAAATGATTTATTAAAAGAAAAAAAATTAGTTGAAGATAAAAATATTGTCAAAGATATATACTTATTAAAATCTCAAGCTGAAAGGTGTAAAGAAATTTTACAAAGATTTTCAAGAAATCCTTTAAAACTAAAAGATAAGTTTTTAGATAAAGTAAAAATTACAGATCTAATAAAAATTAATTTTGATAAATTTAATAAAAATAAAAAATTAAATATAAAAAATATACAAATAATAGAAGAACCAGAAATCATTTTTAAAGATGAAATTATGTATGCATTGGGTAATATTATTCAAAATGCTATTTTTCATTGTAAAGAAACTGTAACAGTAGAATTAGATTACAATAAAACTCAATTAAAAATATTTATAACCGATGATGGATTAGGTTTTGCAAAAGATATAATTGATAAATTAGGTGAGCCTTATGTTTCAAAAAATAGCCAAGGAATGGGATTAGGCATATTTATAGCTAAAAATCTAATTGAAAATATGGGTGGAAATATAAATCTATATAATTCTAAGGATGAAACTGCCGTTGTTGAAATTACATTTGATAACTCTATCTTAAATATATGAATATGAAGCTTTTAATCGTTGATGATGACCTACCTTTTAGGGAGCGATTAACTAGATCTATGGAAAAAAAGGGATTCGAAGTTATTTCATCCCCAGGATTTAAAGATTCCTTAACTAAAGTTACTGAGCATAATTTTGACTATGCGGTAGTTGATATGAGATTAGAAGATGGTTCCGGATTAGAATTAGTAAAAGAGTTGCAAAAAATCAGTCCTCATACAAAATCATTATTATTAACTGGATATGGAAATATAGCTACTGCAGTAGCAGCAATAAAATCAGGTGCAATTGATTATTTACCGAAACCAGCTGAAATTGATCAAATATATGATGCTTTGACTAATTCTAAAGAGATTTTACCTCCTCCACCTGAAAATCCGATGACAGCTGACAGAATTAGGTGGGAACATATTCAAAGAGTGTTTATACAGTGCAATAGAAATGTTTCAGAAACTGCAAGAAGACTTAGAATGCATAGAAGAACATTGCAAAGAATACTGAATAAACATGCGCCAAGAGAATAAAATAAATTTATCTATAGTTATTCCTGTTTTTAACGAAAAAAATTTTCTTATTAAACTTTTTGAGGAAATTAAGATTTTTTTTAATGACTCAAAGAACGAAATTATTTTCGTCGATGATGGTTCAACGGACGGGTCAACGAATATATTAAATGAACTTAAAGAGAAAAAAAATTATAAATTTTTATTAAAGTTAATTAAATTAGATATCAATTCAGGAAAAGGAAAAGCTATTCAGACTGGAATAAAAAATTCCTTAGGTGAATATATTTTATTGCAAGATGCAGATTTAGAATTAGACATTAGGGATGCAAGAGAAATGTATGATATGATAAAAGATAACTCTGAAATTAAATGTATATTTGGTAGTAGGTATCTTTCTGGAAAATTAAAAAAGAATAACTATTTTTTTAATAGTTTAATTGGTAAATTTAATTCTTTAATTTTTAATATTTTTTTTGCTCAATCACTTAGTGATGTTCATTGTGGTTTGAAAATCCTTCATAGAGAAGTTGTTGAAAAAATAAAACTTACAGTCAATGATTTTGGTATAGAGATAGATTTAGCTTCACAAGTTGTTAGAAATAATTTCTATATCTATGAATTTGGAGTTTCATATTTTTTTAGGTCTAAATCAGAAGGAAAAAAAATAACTTGGATTGATGGCCTAAAATCATTTTATTACCTTATTAAATCTAGATTTTTTGATAATTCCGTATCAACAAATATATCAATATTATATTCATCTATTTATATGGCTTTTGTAGGTTCTCATTTTGGAATGGGTCTTGGAAATACATTATTTATAATCTTCTTTTTTATATTTGGATCTATAATTGGAATCCATTTTAAAATTGTAACTTCCACTATCATTTTCTTTTCTATTTTTATTGGATCCTTGTTCAGCAAAGGCAATGGTACAACTTTAGCTGTTATCATTTTTTTTGTTGCTGGTATTTTTATAGCAAGGAATGTAAAACAATTTTTTTTAAAGACAAAATTTAATCAATATTTTTGAATTGACTAAGTCTTATTGAAACTCCAATAATAAAAAAAGTAATAATACCATACCAATTTTTTATCAAACTTCCTGTTGACATAATTGGCCAAAACATAATTAAAATCACAATAAGAGAAATTATTTTAAACTTTTTTTCGCCTTCATTTTTAACAATAAAAGTAATTAAAAATAATAAGTATAAAATAAATGTAAAAAAAACAAATAATCCACCTTCCGAAAGCCATTGGATATAAATATTATGAGGGTGTGAAGCACAATCATAATTAACCATCAAATTTTTATAAAAATCATTTGCTTCACACATATATTTAAAGTTATTAATACCAATTCCAGTAATTGGATTATTAATAAACATTTTATAAGCTAGTAAATATATTTCACCGTAAGCAGAGGTATTAAAATTTTTAATTATTTCAACAAAACTTGGTTGCACTTCAATTACTTTTGAACAAACTTCTTCGGTGTTGGCATTACATTTGAAAGATTTTTCTATTTTTAAACCTTGATGAAATTCAGTTGATTCAATGATTTTAAAGTCATTATAAAATGGATGTAACTGTATTATGATAAATAAAGTGAACAGCCCTAACAAAATTGAGAAAAAAATAGACTTTCTATAACCATCTAAAAATATAAATAAAAAAAATAATCCCATTGCGTATGACGCAAATGCCATTCTTTCACCAGTAATGTAACTAACGACAAATATTAAGGATAAATAAATTGAGTGTATCAATTTATTTGAACTAAATTTTTTAGTTAAAACAAGGTATGCATATCCAATTAATCCAAATTTTGAAATATATGAACCAGGAATTAACTCATCACCAAAAGGTCCTGTTAATCTTCCATACCAGTTCGATTTGAAACCTATTATGTCACTCCCAAATCCAAATTCAGAACTATAATTAAAAAACTGAAACAGTGTATCAATACATACAAATACAACAAGCAGCAAAATAAGAATCAACAAACGAATAAATATTTTATCTTTTTTAAAAAATATTAAATACGCTGAAAATGGAATTAATAAAAATCTAACAAAAATAATCGAGTCCTGAAATGAATTTATTTTATTATAAGAAAAAAAACTTATTAATAAAAGACTGCTCCAAAAAATAATAGATATAATAAAAAAATTTGTTCTTAATATTTCTTCATTTTTTTTTAAAAATAAAAAATAAAATATACTAAATATAACACTTAAGGTAATTACAATATCAGGAACTGCTGGCCCAGTTATTAGAAATAATGGTACTAATAAAAATATATAAGAAAAAAATCTCTCAGCGTGGAATATCATTGTTTACCACTTTTATAAACACATCCTCTAAATCCCCTTCTGAAGTGTTTATTTCTTTAAAATCAATTTTATTTTTACTTAATAGATCAATAATATTTTTTATATTTGTTTTATTCTTATCATAAGTTAATTTTAAAATACCATTTTTAAAATTTGGTTTAAATATGTTTAATTCTTCAGGAATATCTAAATGTTTATCTAAAACAAATGCTACAGATTTGGTGGATATTATATTTAAAAGTTCATTTTTTGATCCTTCAATAATTTTTTTGCCATTATTGATTATGGTAATATTGTCACAAAGATTTTCTGCTTCTTCTAAATAATGTGTAGTTAAACACACGGTTTTGCCTTCTTTACTTATTTTTTTTATGTATTTCCAAACTGACGTTCTAATATCTATATCTACCCCAGCTGTAGGTTCATCTAAAATAATTATTTCAGGATCATGCACTAATGCTTTTCCAATTAATAATCTCCTTCTCATACCTCCTGATAAAGTTCTAGCATATGCATTTCGTTGATCAGTTAACCTTAAGTTTTCTAAAATTTCGTCAGTCTTCCTTTTTCTTTTTGGAACTCCGTATAAACCTGCTTGAAGCTCTAATAATTCTGCTGGAGAAAAGAATGGATCAATATTTAATTCTTGAGGAACTATACCTATCTTGAATTTACTTAATTTAATATTTTGGTCTATATTTATTCCACAAATATTAACATCGCCTGAATTTTTTTTAACTAAACCTCCTAAAATATTTATAAAAGTAGATTTTCCAGCACCATTTGGACCCAATAAACCATGAATTGTTCCTTTTTTTATTATTATATTAAAATCTATTAGAGCTTTAACTTCCTGAGTTTTTTTTAGGAAAGTTTTATTTACATTTTTAGCTTCAATAGAATATTTATAATCTGACATTTATTTAAAATCTTATATATTTAAATTTACAATGAATAAAAAGAGTAGATTAATATTAGTTGATGGTTCTGCCTATATATTTAGAGCTTATTATGGATTACCGCCTATGAATCGCGCAGATGGAACTCCGATTAATGCTGTTTTTGGTTTTACAAATATGCTTGTCAAATTGATAGAAGATTACAGCAATGATAAAATGATAGTTATTTTTGATGCTGCACGAGAAAATTTTAGAAATAAAATCTTTCCAGAATATAAAGCCAATAGAGGAGACGCTCCTGAAGATTTGATACCACAATTTCCTTTAATCAGAGAGTGTGTTCAGAGTTTTAATATACCGCATTTGGAAATTGAGGGATTTGAAGCCGATGATTTAATAGCTACTTATGTTACCTTAGCTGAAAAAGATAAAATTGAAACAATCATAGTTTCCTCAGATAAAGATTTAATGCAGCTTGTTAGTAAAAATGTGACAATGCTTGATCCAATGAAGAATAAAAAAATAGAAATTAAAGATGTTGAAGAAAAGTTTGGAGTACAACCAGATAAGGTTATTTTTATTCAAGCATTAACAGGAGATAAAGTAGATAATATTCCAGGTGCCCCTGGTATTGGACCTAAGACTGCGTCTCAATTAATAAATGAATTTAACGACATTGACGGTCTAATAAAAAATCTTGATAAAATTAAGCAAGAAAAAAGAAGAAATATTTTAATAGATGCAGAAAAGGATATCAGATTAAGTTTGGAACTTGTAACACTAAAAAATGATGTAAAAATACATAATGGTATTGAGAAAATAAAAACATATAATGAATTAAAAAAACAAAATAATAATATCTTTAAATTTCTAAAAGAACAGGGCTTTAGATCAACCTCTGAAAGATTAAAAGCTAATTCTTTTATATCTAGTGATAATGATAACATTGTTCAAAAAAAAGAAATACAACCAAAGTACCAATTAATTAATTCAAAGAAAAATTTTGAAAAGGTTTTAAAAGAAATTGAAGAAAAAGGTATATGTGCTATTGATACCGAAACCAACTCACTTAATATAGAAAAAGCTAAACTAGTCGGGATATCAATTTGTTATAGTGAAAACATTTCATATTATATTCCTATAAATCATACTACTTCAGATGGATCAAAAAAAATTGATAATCAGTTGGAGGAAAATTATGTAATTAATCATATTAATAAAATTTGCAAAAATGAATCAATCTTAAAAATTGGTCAAAACATAAAATATGATATTAGAATTTTAAATAAGTATGGAGTAATTTTTAATTCAATTGCAGATACAATGTTAATTTCCTACTCAATTGATAACGGGATTTATAAGCATAATTTAGATGATCTTTCATTTAATCATTTAAATCATACAACAATTAAATATAAAGAAGTTGTTGGTACGGGAAAAAATGAAATTACTTTTGATAAAGTAACTATCGATAACGCTATTAATTATGCTGCCGAAGATTCTCTATTAACATTCAAGCTTTTTCAAAATCTTTATCCTCGTTTAATAAAAGAAAAGGCTAATTTTGTTTATCAAAACATCGACTTGCCTCTTGTAGAGGTATTATCTTCAATAGAAGCAAATGGCATAGAGGTAAATAAAAAGTTTTTAACAAGTTTAAGTAATGAATTTGAAAATCAAAGTAAAAAACTTGAAAAAAATATTTATAAACTTTCAAAAGAAGAGTTTAATATTGGCTCACCTAAACAATTAGGAGAAATATTATTTGTTAATCTTAAAATACCTGGTGGAAAAAAAACAAAATCAGGAACATATTCTACTGACTCTTCAACTTTAAACAATTTAGCTTTAGATGGATTTGAAATTGCACAACTCGTTCTTGATTGGAGGGAATTAACAAAACTTAAATCAACCTATACAGATGCTTTATTTAGATTAACAGATGATAAAAGTAGAGTTCATACATCATTTGGTTTAGCTAATACTTTAACAGGTCGATTAAGTTCTACAGATCCAAATCTTCAAAATATTCCAATTAGAACAGAAAATGGTAAAAAAATAAGAACAGCTTTTGTTAGTGGAAAAGGAAAAAAATTAGTCAGTTTTGATTATTCTCAAATAGAGCTTAGATTAGCTGCAGAAATTTCTAGTGATAAAAATTTTATTAAAGCTTTTAAAAACAATGAAGATATTCACGCATCAACAGCTAAAGAAATATTTGATTTAAACGATAGTCAAATAAACAATGATTATAGAAGAAAAGCAAAAGCAATTAATTTTGGTATTCTATATGGAATTAGTCCATATGGTTTAGCTAAACAACTTGATATTTCCAATACAGAAGCAAAAGATTACATAAATGAGTATTTTATTAAATATCCAAAAATTAAAAAATATATGGAGCATCAAATTGATTTTGCAAAAACAAATCAATACGTTGAAACAATTTTTAAGAGAAAAATTAATATTAAGGGAATTTCTGATAAGAATTTTGCTGTTAGAGGCTTTGCAGAAAGACAAGCTATTAATGCACCAATTCAAGGTAGTGCAGCAGATATTATTAAATTAGCAATGATTGAAATTCATAAGGAAATAAAAATTAAAAATATTGAAGCTCAAATGCTTTTACAAGTACATGATGAACTGATTTTTGAAGTCGAAAATAAAAAATATGATAATTTAGTAAGTAATGTAAGAACTATTATGGAGTCAGTACATTTAAAATATAAAGATTTTTCAGTTCCACTCATAGTTGATTATGGTTCTGGTGATCATTGGGGACTGGCACATTAGAATACATTTTATGGAAATTAAAAAAAAAATTAAGAAAAGAAATCCCTTTGCTCAAGATTTAAAATTACCTAAGTATAAACAAAGAATTGTTAGAAATAAAAAAACTTACACAAGAAAAGGAAAAAAAAAGCTAATTTAGAATTCTTCATCAAAGGTATTCATTTCAAACCATTTTTCAAGCTCATGATACCCTCCAATTTTTTCACCATTTAAAATTATTTGAGGAAAGGTTTTAGCATTCGGAAACTTTTCAAAAAAATCTTCTCTCGTATAATCTGTATCAAGCATATAAATCTTTGGATTAAATTTAGCTAGCCGTAGTTTAGCTCTATCACAGTATCCACAATTAGTTTTAGAATATATCTCTGCTTCCATCAAAATGCTTCATCAAAACTTAAAGCTCTATCTGTAGGTCTTTGATACTCAGATACTCTTTTTTCAAAAAAGTTTGTAACGTTTTGAACATCCAAAGCTCTCATAAAATCAAAAGGATTCTCTGTTTTAAAGACTCTGTCAAATTCAAATAGATCAGCAATTCTGTCTGCAACAGCTTCGATATACTGACACATTAAATCAGCATTCATACCGATTAAATCTACTGGTAGTGCATCTTTTACAAATTCTTTTTCAAAAGCTACTGCTTCTCTAACAATTTCTTCAAACTGTGATTGAGGTACGTCTGAAGGAATCAAAGATAAATCACAAATATCTGAATCAGTTAATGTTTTATTATTAAACTTGTCTCTTAAAGTCCTAAACATTAATGATGAGAAGCTAAAGTGCATTCCTTCGTCTCTTGCAATCCAATCGTTAGATAAGGCTAAACCAGGTAATAACCCTCTTTTTCTAAAATAATATATGGCACAGAAAGAGCCTGCAAAAAACAAACCTTCAACTAATCCAAAACCTATTAATCTGGTGAGTAGATTTTGACTACCATTAAGCCATTTTGATACCCATTGTGCTTTATGGTTAATACATGGTACATTTTGAATTGCATCAAAAAGCATATCTTTTTCTTTTGCATCTTTTACATAAGCTTCTATTTGAAGACCGTACATTTCTGCATGAATTGATTCATTTAACATCTGCATTGAGATAAAGCATCTTGCTTCAGGTATTAGTATTTCTTTGTAGAACCTACTTGCTAGGTTTTCATTAATCATTGCCTCAGAATTAGCAAAATAAGCTAGCACATGTTTTATAAAGTGCTTTTCACCATCATTTAACGTTTCAAGATCTCTTAAGTCATCTTGCAATGATACTTCCTCTGTTGTCCAAAAGGCTTGAATGTGTTGTTTATATCTATCCCAAATTTCTTGGTTTTTTATTGGAAATATTGATTTAACGCCTTTTGATATCATTCTATTACTCCTTCTTTATGCACTGCAAGTTTCGCAATCTTCTGGTTCATTATTTTGATTGATAGTAGTATTTATATAAGCATCTTTAGCTGCTTTTTCTGATGAAACTGTAACTTTTACAGCATCAACAGCTGATCTACTTCTTAGATAATACATTCCTGTTTTAAGACCTTTTTTCCATGCATACATATGCATTGAATTAACTTTTCCAAATGTAGGCGTTGAAAGCCAAAGATTCATTGATTGAGTTTGATCAATAAAGGGCGCTCTATCTGCTGACATATCAATTACTGTTTTTTGTGATACTTCCCAAACTGTTTTATAAATTTCTTTTAGTTCAGTTGGTATTTCATTTATGTTTTCAACCGATCCATTTTCTAAGATTATTTTGTCTCTCATTTCTTTATTCCACAATCCTCTTTGAGAAAGTTCATTCACTAAATATCTATTTACGAGTAGGAACTCACCTGAGAGTGTTTGTCTTTTATATATATTAGAGGTTTGTATTTGGAATGTTTCAGTATTGCCTAATATAATACCTGTTGACGCAGTAGGCATGCAAGCTGTGGTCAAAGAATTTCTTACACCATGCTTTTTAATTTTAGCCCTAAGTGACTCCCAATCCCACTTTGAAGAGGGATTAACATTCCACAGATCAAATTGAAACTTACCTTCCGAAATTGGTGAATTTTTAAATGTTTCGTATGCTCCCTTTTCTTTTGCTAGCTCGCATGAAGCTTCTAAAGCTCCAAAGTAAATTGTTTCAAAAATTAATTTATTTATTTCTTTGGCTTCCTCAGATTCATAAGCTATTCCCAACTTAAAGTAGACATCTGCAAGTCCCTGTATTCCTAAACCTATAGGCCTATGCTTATTATTAGATCTTTCAGTTTTATCAGTTGGATAAAAATTAATATCAATTACTTCATCCAAGTTTTTTGTAGCTAATTTTGCTGTTTCATAAAGAGCATCATAGTCATATATTGATTTTTTATCTGATTTTTTTACAAATTTTGGCAGAGCTATAGAAGCCAAGTTACATACAGATGTCTCATTTTTATCAGAGTACTCAACTATTTCTGCACATAGGTTTGAAGATTTAATGACACCAATATTTTTTTGGTTAGACTTATTATTGATAGAATCTTTATAAAGCATGTAAGGTTGTCCTGTTTCTATCTGCGCTTCTATAATTCTAGACATTAGATCTCTTGCTTTAATTTTTTCTAAATGCTTCATTTCATTTTCATACTTAGTGTAAAGTTTTTCAAACTCTTCACCATACACATCAGAAAGTCCTGGACATTCATGTTCACTCATAAGTGTCCATTCTTCATCGTTTTCTACTCTTTTCATAAATAAATCTGGTATCCATAAAGCATAGAACAAGTCTCTTGCTCTAAATTCTTCGGCGCCAGTATTTTTTCTAAGTTCTAAAAATTTCTCAATGTCAGCATGCCAAGGCTCTAAGTAAACTGCAAAAGAACCTTTTCTTTTACCTCCGCCTTGGTCAACTGATTTAGCTGTCTCATTAAAAATTTTCAAAAATGGAATAAGACCATTAGATTTACCATTTGTTGATTTTATTCTACTTCCACTACCTCTAATGTTGTGTGCGTGCATGCCAATACCACCTGCAGTTTTAGATATTAGAGCACAATCTTTTATGGTGTTAAAAATACCTTCAATAGAATCATCCTCCATACTTATTAAAAAGCACGAGGATAATTGTTGCATTTTTAATCCACTATTAAACAAAGTTGGCGTAGCATGTGTATACGTACCAGTTGATAAACTTTTATAAGTTTCTTTTATTTTATCTAAATTAAACTCATTGCCAGTAACTGTTAAAGTTACCCTCATCCATAAGTCTTGAGGTCTTTCAATTGTTTTATTATCGAACTTTAATAAATATGCCCTGATTAGTGTTGTAAGAGCAAAATAATCAAAAGTATAATCTTTGTCATAATCAATCACTGATTCTATTGCATTTGCATTTTCCATCACTTTTTTATAATAATCTTCTCTCAATAAACCATCATCGTATAAGTTCTTTGTAGCTATGATGAAGCCTGGAGTTTCTTTATGAAGAGAATTAACTTTTATCCTTGCTGCTAGGTAAGAATAATCAGGATGTTCAACGGTTAAAGCTGCTGCTGTTTCAGCAAGATAAGTATCTATTTCAACAGAACTAATATCGCTATACAATCCTGGAACTGCTTTTTGAACAACAACAATTGGATCAATATTTAAACCAGTCGATAGAACAGAAACTCTATTGGTTATTTTATCCAGTGAAATTGGTTCTTTACTTCCATCTCTTTTAGTGACCATCATTGAAGAAGCTTTTTCTCCAACTTGTTCTTTTAGTTTTTTAGTATGATATCTTGAAGCTGCTCTCTGTTCTCTATATAAAACATATGCTCTGGCAACCTTATGATGCTCATCCCTCATAAGTGCTAACTCCACTTGATCTTGTATATCCTCGATGTGTATCATGTCACCGTCAGCAATCCTTCTTGTTAGAGCTGAGACAACTTTATGTGTTAAAGCTTCAACAGTTTTATGAATTCCATCTTGTTGTTCTTTTTCCTTATTTTTATCATTTCTAATTTTTGTTTGTGCTAAGAATGCTTTTTTTATAGCATTTGAAATTTTCTCCGATTTAAAAGGAGTAATAGCTCCGTCACGACGCACGACACTTAATGTTAAAATATTTACACTTTTTTCTTCTGAGATTTTTGCTGATACCTGTAGATTGTCTGCCATTTAAATTCTATCCATTTTTAATAAATTATTGTCGAAAAACACAATATGTAGTGCCGCCGAAAAAGGACAATACAACATTTGCTCAATATCGCAATAAGAACAAAATAAGAACATAAATATTTTTTTTATCATGTCAATCCCTTACTTAATTCATATTTTTAGGAGGCAAACAAGTTATTGAAATATTTACATTTACTTATCAACTTAAGTCACATTTTGTTAACTGAGTCATTTTTTCTTTGAACTTAAATCTGCCATAAATTAATAATAAAAAACAGTATGCCTAAGATAGCATTAGTTGATGACGAGCAGTCGATTCTCACATCAGTATCTCTTTCTCTGCAAAGTGAAGGGTTTACAGTAGATACATTTCTTAATGGAGTTGAGGCCTTAGAGGCTCTTGAAAGCAAATCTTATGATTTGGGATTATTTGATATTAAGATGCCTAAAATGGATGGAAATGAACTTCTTTCAAAAGTACGTTCGAGCAAGATTGAAAATCTAAAAGATCTTCCGATTATTTTTTTAACGTCAAAAGATCATGAACAAGATGAGATTATTGGACTAAGAATGGGAGCTTCAGATTATATAAAAAAACCTTTTTCACAAAAATTATTAAATGAGCGCATAAGAACAGTGCTAAGAATTCATAACAATAGAAATGAAGAACAAAAAGATAATAGTATTAAAAAACAAAATTTTATAAAAGGTGATTTAATACTAGATGAAGATAAACAATTATGTTTTTGGAAAGGTATAGAAATTGAACTTACGGTTGCAGAGTTTAATTTAATTAAATCTCTTGCTCAGTATCCTGGAGTCGTAAAAGATAGAAATCAATTAATGGACGCTATGTATGGCGATTCCATATATGTTGATGATAGGACTATCGATAGCCATATAAAGAGATTAAGAAAAAAATTCAGATCTTATGATAATTCTTTTGATCAAATAAGAACAAGATATGGTTCTGGATATTCTTGGCGTGATTAAAAGATTATTTAGCTTATCAAGTTATAATTTAACATTTCAACTCATTATTCTTAATTTAATTATTGTATTTTTAGGTTTGGTATTTTTATCTTATTTCAATTTCAACTTAATTCAAAATAATAAATTCATAGATAATAGGGATCAATCAATAAGATTAAATTTATCTAATATAACAAAATATTTAGAAAATACTTCAATATTAAGAGTGCCAATTTTTCAATATGATTATCGTTGCAGATATCTTCAAGATATTGAAGCATACAAGGAGAGCTGCGATTTTGCAGATAATGCTAATCCTATCGAATTATCAGAACCTGAGTTAGAAAAGTTTACAACTGAACAATTTATATTTCAAAACTTTGGTGATAAAGATTTTAACACTGTAATTTACAATGAAAATTGGATTAAAATTGCGGACTCATCAAATTTATTTTTGAGCACAGATGTTGAGGAGATAGATTTATCTGAACCACGTGAAAACATAGTTGATTTCTCAAATTTTTTTGAAAAAATTTATATTAATAATTTTAATCGTATCAATAATTACATTCTTAAAAATAAATTTACTAAAAATTTAGATAAAAATATCCATGAGATTATTTTGATTATTGACACTATTAAAGAAAAGCAGCAACTCGTTAAAACGTTCAAAGATGAAAATAATGATATAACTAGAATTTTAACATCACCCATAGTTCAAGATAATAACGTCTATGGAGTTGTTCTAATAAAGTATAAATTATTATTAAATAATAATGAACTAGCTAGACAATCTTTGAATTTCTTTAATTTTTTTCTTTTATTTATTGTAGTGACAATTTTACTATCATTTATTTTTTTGAGAGGTCTCATAACACCATTAAGTCAACTAACTAAAATTACCGTTCTAGAGAGAGATAAAACAAATAAGAAAAAATTAATATATCCTCAAAGATCTGATGAAATTGGTATTTTATCAAACCAAATACAACTTATGTCAAACGAATTGAAATCACAAATCAATCAATTAGAAAAATTTAGCTCTGATGTTGCTCATGAACTGAAAAACCCACTTACGGCAATAAAATCTTCGATTGAATTACTAACTAGCAAAAATATAACGAATGAAAATAGATCAAAATTAATGAATAATTTTAATAAAGATATCGATAGAATGAATAAATTGATTTCCGACATTTCTCATTTTTCAAAAACTATTGCAGAAATTGAAATAGAAAATTTTGAACTAATTAATGTAAACAAATTTCTAAAAGAAAATTTTGGTGAAAATTCAATTAATAAAAAAAATATTAAAATTTTACTTCAAACTGATAATAATAAAAATTTAGTACTTCTTAATAAAGATAAATTTTTGCAGGTAATAATAAATTTAATAGATAATAGTATTTCAATTGCCAAAAATAACTCAAATATTTTAATTACATCAAATAAAAAAAATGAAAATTTTGTTCAAATTAAAGTTTATGATCAAGGAAAAGGAATTGACTTTAAAGAAAAAGATAAAATTTTTTATAGATTTTATACCGATAGGCTAAATGATAGAAATCAACACTCTGGTCTCGGGCTTTCCATATCGTATGAAATAATTAATTCATTTAATGGTTCAATTGAATTAACAAAAAGTGACAAATTAGATTATAGAGGTGCTTGTTTTCTGATTAAATTACCGTTAAATAAATAAAACAATCATATAAGGATACAAGCATGAGTGAAGATTTTAAGGTTAAAGATATAAGTTTAGCTGATTTTGGTGATAAAGAAATTGCAATAGCTGAAACAGAAATGCCTGGTTTAATGGCATTAAGAGAAGAGTATGGTGATTCTAAACCTCTAGATGGGGCAAGAATTGTAGGTTGTTTGCATATGACAATACAAACTGCGGTTTTGATAGAGACCCTTGTATTTTTAGGTGCTACAGTCAGATGGAGCTCATGTAATATTTTTTCTACTCAAGATCATGCTGCTGCAGCAATAGCTGCCAAAGGCATTCCAGTATTTGCTTGGAAAGGAATGACAGAAGAGGAATTTTGGTGGTGTATTGAGAAAACATTAGAAGGCCCAGATGGATGGAAACCAAATATGATTTTAGATGATGGTGGAGATGCTACAAAAATAATTCATGAAAAGTATCCAAAGATGTTGGAAGAAATTTTAGGTTTATCTGAAGAAACAACTACCGGTGTTCACCGATTGAAAGAAATGGAAAAAAATGGAACATTAAAGGTGCCAGCAATAAATGTTAATGACTCAGTTACTAAGTCTAAATTTGATAACTTATATGGCTGTAAGGAAAGTTTAGTAGATGGAATAAGAAGAGGTACAGATGTAATGATGGCTGGTAAAATAGCTGTTGTAGCTGGATATGGAGATGTTGGAAAAGGTTCTGCAGCAAGCTTAAGAGGTGCAGGTGCACGTGTTTGTGTCACTGAAATAGATCCAATCAATGCTCTTCAAGCAGCAATGGAAGGTTACGAAGTTGTTACAATGGATGATGCTTGTAAATACGGTGATATATTTGTTACTGCTACTGGTAATCTTGATGTTATTACGCAAGATCATATGAGACAAATGAGAGATCGTGCAATCGTTTGTAATATTGGGCATTTTGATAACGAAATACAAACAGAAGCTCTGCAAAACTATAAGTCTGATGAGATTAAACCACAAGTAAGAGAAGTAGAATTTCCAGATGGGAAGAAAATATTATTACTATCAGAGGGAAGACTTGTTAACCTAGGAAATGCTACTGGCCATCCAAGTTTTGTTATGAGCGCATCATTTACTAATCAGGTCTTGGCGCAACTTGAACTTTGGAAAAATTCTAAAAATTATGAAAATAAAGTTTATGTTTTACCAAAACATTTAGATGAAAAAGTTGCATCATTACACTTAAAGAAGGTTGGTGCAAAACTTACTGAATTAACTGATAAACAGGCAGAATATATTGGTGTTAGTAAGCAGGGCCCATTTAAAGATAATACTTACAGATATTAGGAGTTAACATGAAAAGATCTTATTTATTTACAAGTGAATCAGTTTCAGAAGGGCATCCAGATAAAGTTTGTGATAGAATTTCAGATATGGTTGTTGATACTTATTTGTCATCTGGTGACCCGCAAACACGTGTAGCTTGTGAGACTTTGACTACTACTAATAAAGTAGTTCTAGCAGGAGAAGTAAGGGGCCCATCAATTTCTAAAGATCAGATCATATCTCAAGTTAGAGATTGTATTAAAGATATTGGTTATGAACAAGATGGTTTTCATTGGCAGAATTGTGATATTGAAAGTTTTCTTCATGAGCAATCGGCAGATATTGCTATGGGTGTTGATTCTGGAAGCAATAAAGATGAGGGCGCAGGTGATCAAGGGATCATGTTTGGTTTTGCTTGTAAGGACACTGAATCATTAATGCCAGCTCCGATACATTATTCTCACCAAATTTTATATAAAATGGCTCAAGCTCGTAAAGATGGATCTGCACCTGGTCTAGAGCCTGATTCTAAAAGTCAAGTTACAATGCTTTATGAAAATGGAAAACCAAGCAAAGTTACATCCTTAGTAATTTCTTCACAACACAAGGAAGGTTTATCTCCTGAGGACGTAAAAGAAATTGTTAAACCTTATGTATATGAGTGTATACCTAATAACTTATTAGAAGGTCTTAAGGATGAGGAATTCTATGTAAATCCTACAGGAAACTTTGTAATTGGAGGTCCTGATGGTGACTCTGGTCTTACAGGTAGAAAAATAATTGTTGATACGTATGGTGGAGCAGCACCCCATGGTGGAGGTGCATTTTCTGGGAAAGATCCATCTAAAGTTGATAGATCTGCAGCATATGCAGCTAGGTACTTAGCAAAAAATGTTGTTGCAGCAGATCTTGCTGATGAGTGTACTATACAGTTATCTTATGCAATAGGTGTATCAAAACCTTTATCAGTATATGTTAATACTAATGGAAAAAATAAAGTCGATGAACAGAAAATTGAAAAATCTGTGCAAGATTTATTTGATCTAAGTCCAAGAGGAATAAGAGAACATTTAAAACTAACAAATGCAATTTATGTTCCAACTTCTGCTTATGGCCATTTTGGTAGAGAGCCAAGCGACAAGGGGCATTTTACTTGGGAAAAAACAGATTTAGTTGAAGCTTTAAAAGGTATTGCATAACAAAATTTGCACAAATTAAGTAATCAAATTTTAGATCTTCCTGAACTTGAAAAATTAGCTAGTAATTTATGTAAAGACATATGTGTCGGAAATATTTACCTATTTCAAGGCGAACTAGGTGCAGGTAAAACAACACTTGTAAGATTACTAATTAATAATCTTTATTTATTAAATAATTTACCCAAACCAGCCTCAATTGCTAGCCCAACTTTTCCTATTTTAATTACGTATGATTTAAATGCATCTCAAATATATCATTATGACTTTTATAGAATTAAAAATTTAAAAGAAATAGAGGAATTAGATTTTTTCGAAAATCTAAATAATAATATTACATTTATTGAATGGCCTGAAATGTTAATTAGTTTACCACTAAATAAAAAATCTTATTTAATAAATTTAGATATTATTTCAGAAACTAAAAGAAAAATTAATATTAGTTTTAATCAATAGTATTATGAATTCTGATCATAAAGATTTAGAAAAAATTGAGGATGGATTATCTAAAAAACTAATTTATAGAAAAATAGAAAAAGGTAATACTAAAATAATAATTGATTTTTCTAAAGATAAACAAGAGTTTAAAAATTTTCTTGACGTTTATGAAATATTATTAAAAGTCAATATATCGATTCCTAAGATATATGAAGTCAATCAAAAACAATATAAAATATATATGCAAGATTTTGGAAATGATAGATTTAACAAAATATATAATAAAGATAATTTTTACAAACTTTTAAAACTAGCTATAGATAATTTAATTGTTATTCAAAATGAAACAAATTTAAAAAATCTTAAAAATTTAAAAGAATACACCTTTGATGATTTAAAAATTGAACTTAAAGAGTTTGTTACTTATTATATTCCTAACAAAAAAAATTCAAATTTCCCAACTTCAAAATTTTATGAATTATGGGAAAGTATATTTTATTCTCAAAATTATAATATGAAAAATTTTGCTCACAAAGACTTTGAGTTTGTTAATTTATTTTTTCTAGGAAATTATGCATCACATTTACAATGTGGAATTATTGATTTTCAAAGTGCTTTTATCGGGTTTATAGGATGGGACCTTCTATCATTATTAGAAAATCCAAGAATTGATTTTACAAGGGATTACAACGATAAATTAATTGAATATTTCTATGATCACACTCCAATTATTGAAAACCTCAATACTTTTCGTGAACAATATTACGTCTTAAGTTTAGCTCGACAGACTCGATTACTTGGTAGATGGAGAAAATTAATTAGTATAAATAATGATAACCAATATTTAGATTATTTAAAAATAACCAAATCTAGAACAACAGTAACATTGAATAATATTAAAAATCATGAACTAAGAGCGATTTATAAAAAGTATTTATAATTTATGAAGAATTTTACCTTAATGATTTTATGTGCAGGTTTTGGATCAAGAATGCTGAACTTGACACTTAGAACTCCAAAACCTCTGTTAAAATATAAAAATAAAATATTATTAAAAAACACTATTGATTTCTTTAGTAATATTGGATGTGATGAAATTTTAATAAATACTCATTATTTACATAATAAAATTAAAAAGTATTTAGATAAAAATTATAAAAAATATCCCATTCAGATTGTCTATGAAAAAAAAATACTTGGCACAGGTGGAGGAGTAAAAAATATTTTCAATCATACAAAAAGAAAAAACATTTGTGTTGTTAATTCCGATATTTTTTGGACTAAAAAAAATAAATCACATATCAAATATTTTCTTGGTAATTATCTAGATGTTTCTCATTGTAAAATGTTGTTGTCTAAAGATATTAATTTTTTAGGTTTAAAAAAAGAAAATGGAGATTTTTATTTAAAACGAAATGTAGTTAAAAATTGGAAAAGTAAAAATGAGAAATTATATTATTCCGGTCTTCAAATTGTATCTAAAAATATCTTTAATAATAAAAAAAAAATCTTCCCTATGAATGAAATTTGGACAACATTAATTAAAAAAAACCAAATTAAAGGCTATGTAATTCCTTCCAAAATTAGACATATTGGGGATAAAAAATCAATTTTAGAAAATTAGATTTAATTTAGCTTGATTATAGATAAATATTTCTTACATATCAAATATGTCTACTAAAGCTACAAACGATCAAACCTTTGAAAATGATATATCTTCAAATGAATTACCTGTGGTAGTTGATTTTGGAGCTGAATGGTGTGGCCCTTGTAAAGTGCTTGATCCAATTTTAGAAGAAATTGCTGAAGAGAAAAAAGATAAAGTAAAAATATATAAAATGAATATTGATGAGAATCCCATGACCCCACAGAAGTATGGTATAAGAGGAATTCCAACGATAATGATATTTAAAAAAGGCGAGTTAATTGATACTAAAGTTGGAAGTCTCCCAAAAACAGATTTAGAAAACTGGATACAATCTAATTTAGAGTAATCTTTTTCTAATTTTTCCTATCAAATACAAAGAACCAGTGATTAAATAAAATTTTTCTCGATTAGATCTAAAATATTTTAAAGCATCATTAATATTATTTACTCGCTCACATTTAATAGAATGAAAATCACAAATCTCATTTATTTGTTCAGTTTTAAATGAATTTTTTTCATCTGGAATTTTTATAGCTAAAACTTTAGATATTCTTTTTTTTATTTTATTCAAAAATAAACTAGCTTTCTTATTGTTTAACATTCCAAATAAGACTATAGGTTTTAATCTTTTAGTTTTTAAAAATTCATTTAGTTTTTCAGCTCCATCAATATTATGTGACCCATCAAGAATTATTTTTTTATTTGTATAATTAATAATTTCCAATCTTCCTGGCCAAATAGTTTTTTTTATAGCCGCATTAATTTCCTTTGTATTTAATTCATACCCCATTTTTTTCATAATTTTTGCAAAATATATAGATATTGATGCGTTTTCTTCTTGATGTTTCCCGTTCAATGAAGGTTGGGGATAGATATATTTTTTCTTATCCATTTTTATCTCAAACTTATTTTTTAATGATTTTGTGACACGAAATTCTTTTCCATAAAAATATTTATTTTCAAAATTATTTAATTTTTTTTGAATATAATTTTTTAACACTTTTTTTTGTTTACCAACTAAAACAAACTCACAATTCTTCACTATACCTAATTTTTCATTAGCAATTTTCCTAAGTGTTTTACCAAGAAATTCCTCATGATCAAAACTAATTGGCGTTAAAATACTACAAATCTTTTTTGGTATTATGTTTGTTGCATCTAATCTACCTCCTAATCCTGTTTCTAAAATAAGAAAGTCAGATTTTGATTGTTTAAATAATATGAACGCTGCAGCTGTTGTTATTTCAAAGAAAGTTATTGGTTTATTATTATTTATTTTTTTTACAAATTTTAGAGTTTCATAAAGTTTCTTTGTGCTTACTTCTTTATCATTTAGAATTATTCTTTCATTAAACCTAGATAAATGAGGTGAGATATAAGCATCACATTTATACCCATTCTTAGATAAAATATTTCTTATAAAACTTTGTACCGAGCCTTTACCATTTGTTCCTGCAATATGAATAGTTTTTGGGAGATGATCTTGAGGATTACCTAATTTTTTTAATAATAATTTTAATCTGTTTAATGAAAGATCAATATATTTGGGATGAAGTTTGACAAGTTCATCTAACAACTTTTCTGTTTTAGATTTCACTTATTAATTTATATGATCTATTACTTTGTATAATGTTTCTTTAAGATCTTTTCTATGCGAAACAATATCTACCATGCCATGATCTTTTAGATATTCTGCTTTTTGAAAATCTATTGGCAACTCTTCTCTAATAGTATCTTGAATAACTCTTTTACCAGCAAATCCTATAGTAGCACCTTGTTCTGCTATTGTTATATCACCTAACATTGCGAAAGAAGCTGTTACTCCACCAGTGGTAGGCTCAGTTAAAATTACTATGTAAGGTATCTTATTTTCATTTAACAAATCAACAGCAGCAATTGTTCTGGGCATTTGCATTAAGCTAACGATTCCTTCCTGCATTCTTGCTCCACCAGATGAGGTGATAATTACATAAGGTAATTTTTCTTCTATAGCAATTTTAGCACCTTTAACTATTGCTCCACCTACTGCTCTTCCCATAGATCCTCCCATAAACTCAAAATTCATTATTCCAGTAATGATTTCTTTGTTTTTAATTTTACCTTTAATAAGTATGAAAGCATCATCTCTGTTTGTTTTTTTTCTATATTCTTTTAATCTGTCTTTATATTTTTTCTTATCTGTAAATTTAAGTGGATCATCTGAAATATTGTCAGGATTAATTTCAGTATAATTCCCTTTTTCAAAAAAAAGCTTTATCCTATCCTCTGCAGACATCCTAAAATGATAATTACAAGTTAAACAAACAAATAAATTTTCTTTTAAGTCTTTATGATGAATCATATTTCCACATGAAACACAGTTATTCCATAATTTTTCTGGGACACTTCTTCGTTTTACAAGTGAAGATAATTTAGGTTTAACAAAATTTGTTAACCAATTCATACTTTAGTTCCATTCTTTAGATCTTTTGAGAATTTATCAATCTCTGATAACATTTTTTGTTTATCATTTAAATTTTCTTCAATAATTTTAATAATACTTGAACCAACAACAGCCCCATTTGCTATCTTACATATATTATTTACATCAGTTGAGTTTTTAATTCCAAATCCGGGAACGATAGGTAAATTTGTGTGCTTTTTGATAAAATTCACTGATCTTTCAAGCTCATTAAGATCAGCAGATTTTTGACCTGTTATGCCCATAACACTAACAAAATACAAAAAACCACTTGCATTTTTTAGTATTAGTTTAAGTCTGCCCTCATCAGTTGTTGGAGTAATTAATCTTATTAAATCTATTTGGTTTTTATTTAGTTCATTAATCAGATCTTCATCCTCTTCCGGTTGCAAATCAACAATGATCAAACCATCTACACCATTTTCTTTGCATTTTTTGACAAACTTCTTAATACCAAAATATAAAATCAAGTTATAATAACCCATTAATATAATAGGTAGATCATTCTTTATTTTCTTTGCCTCAGAACTTAAAAAAAAGATATCTTCTAGACTAATATCTTTGTTTATAGCTCTATTACTTGATAATTGAATTGTTGGACCATCAGCCATTGGATCAGAAAAAGGCATTCCAATTTCTATAATATCAGCTCCATTATTAATTATTGTCTTAATAATTTTTAAACTAGTTTCTAAATCAGGATCACCACCCGTAACAAATGTTACCAATTTTTTTTTATCATCTTTAAATGTCTGACTAATTAAATTAGTCATTTAAATTTTTATATTTAATTCATCGGCTATAGTAAAAATATCTTTGTCACCTCTACCGCACATGTTCATGACAATAATTTTATCTTTACCATAGTTTTTTGCTATTTTTTTTAACACAGCCAAAGCATGAGCTGGTTCTAAAGCAGGAATTATACCTTCTAATTTACAACAATATTGAAAAGCTTCTAATGCCTCTTTATCTGTGGCGGACATATAAGTTACTCTTTTTTCTTCAAACAAAAAAGAGTGCTCTGGACCAATACCCGGATAGTCTAACCCTGCTGAAATGGAGTGAGCTTCCTGAATCTGTCCTGTATTTGATTGTAATAAATATGTTTTATTTCCATGTAATACTCCT
>CACIBE010000003.1 GCA_902584805.1 uncultured Alphaproteobacteria bacterium | reverse complement strand
ATTTATTAGATATCCATTTACTTTTATAATCATGCCATGCAATTTTTTCATCTGTAGAAGTTGCAATTTTGACTTTTGTAAATGGTTTTTTCTTTAATACACTTTTAAAAAAAAATTTATTTAAATTATATGTTCTATTCTTTTCTAAACCTACATTTACAATTACATTATTTTTTTTTAACTTTTTAATACTTTTATAATTAGTTCTAATATCTGGATCAGCTGCAGATATAAATATTTCTTTAATTCCTGATCTTAATATTTGATCTGTGCATGATCCATCTTTTGAACTATGAAAACATGGTTCTAAAGTAACATACATTGAAGCTCCTTTAGCTTTATGTCCAGCTTTAGCTAGAGCTATTTCTTCAGCATGAGGCCTGCCAGATTTATTCGTTACAGCTTTAGAAATTATTTTTGAATTTTTTGCAATTACGCAGCCCACTGTGGGATTAGGGAAAGTTTTTCCAAATTTTTTTTTAGCAATATCATGCGCTAAATTAATCATCTTTACATTTTGTTGAGACACTAAAAATTATTTATCTTCTAAATTACCTAAGAAATCTTCAAAATCTTTTGCTTCTCTAAAATTTTTGTAAACAGATGCAAATCTGACGTATGCTACCTGATCTAAATGCATTAAAGCTTCCATAATGTACTGACCAATAATATTAGATTTTATATCAGTTTCACCTGAGTTTTCTAATTTTCTTACAATAGCATTTACAATTTTTTCAATTTTTTCATTATCAACATTTCTTTTTCTTAAAGCTAAAGAAAGAGATCTATACATTTTATCTCTATCAAAATTTTCTTTTTGACCGTTACTTTTCATTACGACCAAATCTCTTAGCTGAATTCTCTCAAAAGTTGTAAATCTAGAGCCGCAAGCATCACAAACTCTTCTTCTTCTTATTGCTGTATTATCTTCTGTAGGTCTTGAGTCTTTTACTTGTGTATCCTCATTACTACAGAAGGGGCATCTCATTTAAAATGCCTCACTATAAATTGGATATTTTTTACAAAGCTCAATTACATCTTTTCTTGTTTTATTAAAAACTACATTTCTCTCATTTTCTTCAAGTAAAAGACTATCCAAAATATCAGCAATCATATTTCCGACTTGTTCAAAATCTTTCTGATTAAAACCTCTGGTCGTAGCAGCTGCTGTACCAAATCTAAGTCCACTAGTTATTTTTGGTGGATTAGGATCATATGGAATTGCATTTTTGTTACATGCCAATCCAACTTCTTCTAAAATTTTTTCAGCTTTATCACCAGTTAAACCTTTTGGTGTCAAATCTAACCAAACTATATGTGAATCTGTGCCTCCTGTAACAATTCTAAATCCTCTATCAACTAAAGTTTTTGCCATAACTTTAGCACTAGCAATTACATTTTTAATATATTCTTCGAATTCAGGTTTAAGTGCTTCACCAAAGCAAACAGCTCTGGCTGCAATTACATGCATTAGTGGACCACCTTGTAATCCGGGGAAAACAGCAGAATTAATTTTTTTATATAAATCTTCATGATTAGTTAAAATCATTGCACTTCTTGCGCCTCTTAAAGTTTTGTGAGTTGTTGAAGTTACTACATGGGCATGCTCAATCGGATTTGGATATTGTTTACCAGCAACCAAACCAGAATAATGAGCCATATCAACTAAAAAAAATGCTCCTACTTTATCAGCTATTTCTCTAAATTTTTTCCAATCTATTGTTCTAGGATAAGCTGATGCTCCCGCTATTATCATTTTTGGTTTATGCTCCAAAGCTAAAGCTTCAACTTCATCATAATCAATTAAATCTTTATCATTGCCATCTTTTTTGACACCGTATTGAACAGCATTAAACCATTTACCAGATAGATTAGGTTTTGCTCCATGAGTTAAGTGACCGCCTGATGCAAGAGACATACCTAAAATAGTATCATGTGGTTGAAGTAACGCTAGAAAGACCGCTTGGTTTGCCTGAGCTCCACTATGTGGTTGTAGATTTGCAAATTTACAATTGAAAAGTTTTTTAACTCTTTCTAAGGCAATCTCTTCAGCTTGATCAACAAATTCACACCCACCATAATATCGTTTACCAGGATACCCTTCTGCATATTTATTTGTCATGACAGAGCCTTGAGCATTTAAAATTGATCTTGAAGCAATATTTTCAGATGCTATCAACTCTATTTGGTTTTGCTGTCTTTCTAGTTCACGGCTCAAAGTCCCATAAACCTCTGGGTCTGCTTCTTTAATTCCTTTAGTAAACAAATCTGAAATCATAGTTTTTTAATCCTTCTTTTATGTCGTCCTGACTCAAACTTTGTAGAAAGAAAAGCCTGAACACTTTTTTTTGCCTCGCTAGTATTTATAAATCTACCTGGTAAAACAAGTACATTAGCATCATTGTGCTTTCTTATCAATCTTGCTATTTTTGAATTATTTGCAAGACCAGCCCTTATTCCTTTTTTTCTATTAGCTGCAATACTCATACCAACACCAGTTCCACAGATTAGAATACCAACGTTTTTCTTATTCTTAAGAACCTCTTTAGTTAATTTGTGTGCAAAATCAGGATAGTCAACACTCTCATCTGTCTTTGTCCCTAAATCATTAATTTTTGGAAAATTCTTTAACAATTTGGTTTTGAGATCAAATCCAGCATGGTCTGAGGCAATGTATATATTCTTAGTTTGCATAATAATTTTTGTGGTTATTTACATTAAAATGATGATATTGGCTAATATTGTATGAAAGAAAATAATTGGTTTGATCCATTTTATATTCAAAGTCATTTAAGTGAAGAAGAAAGTAATATTCAGAAAAATGTTAGGGATTTTTGTAATAATGAACTTAAACCTACTGTAGTTGAAAGAAATAGAAAAAATGAATTTGATCAAAACCTTTATTTAAAATTTGGATCACTTGGAGTTTTGGGACAAACAATTAAAACACACGGTGGTTCTGGTACATCAAATTTAGCGTATGGACTTGTAGCATATGAATTTGAAAAAATAGATAGCAGCTATAGATCTTCAATATCTGTTCAATCTTCTCTTGTGATACATCCAATTAATGAATTTGGATCTCAGGAACAAAAAGATAAATACCTTCCTTCATTAATTAAAGGAGAAAAAATTGGTTGCTTTGGTTTGACAGAAAGCGAAGCTGGTTCTGATCCTGCTTCAATGAAAACTTCATTTAAAAAAACTAAAGATGGATATATTTTAAATGGATCTAAAAACTGGATTACGAATGCTCCAATTGCCGACATATTTATTATTTGGGCAATTGAAGAAAATAAAGATCACAAAAGTATAAAAGGTTTTATAATTGAAAAAAATACTGAAGGATTAAATACTTCAACAATAGAAAATAAAACTAGTTTAAAAATTAGTCCAACTGGGCAAATAATTTTAAATAATGTTTTTGTTCCAAGTAATTTTTGTTTAGAAAACACTGAAGGTTGGAAATCAGTTTTTAGTTGTCTTAATAAAGCAAGATTTGGAATTAGCTGGGGTGTTTTAGGTTCAGCATCTGAATGTTGGTTAATTGCAAAAGACTATGTAGAAAATAGAATAATGTTTAAAAAAACTTTAGCATCAAATCAATTAGTTCAAAAAAAATTATCAGAGATGCAAATAGAGATAAATCTGGGATTAGCATCATGTCTTTTAAGTTCTAAAGCTTTAGATGAGGGAAAAGATATTATTAATGCAATTAGTATTTTAAAAAAAAATAACTGTAAAAAATCTTTAGACATAGTTAGAAATACGCGTGATATGCTTGGGGCAAATGGCTTATTAGAAGAATATCATATCATGAGACATTTGGTTAATTTAGAAACTGTTAAAACTTACGAAGGCGCAGAGGATATCCATTCATTAATTTTAGGAAAAAATCAGACTGGAATATCAAGTTTTTAAAAGTAATTTCTAGTTTAAGAGGTTTGATTTAGTAAATTTTGTTAATATTTAACATTATTAGAAATTGATACAAATACGATTTTTGTATAAATCTCAGACATAAATTCATATTATCTCGGGAGGACATATGAAAAAAAATTTAAAAAGACGTGAGTTCCTAAAGAAAGCAGGTGTAGCAGGTGCTGCTGCAGTTGGTGCTTCTACTTTAGCAGCTCCAGCAATAGCTGGCGGTCATCAAGAGTGGATCATTTGTAGTGCTTTTGGTAAAGCTGGAGTTCTTGGGCAAGCAATTCAGGCTTTTGGAGACAACATTAATAGTTACTCTGAAAAACTTAAAGTTAAGGTTTATCACGCTGGTGAACTTGTTCCAGGTTTAGAAGCATTAGATGCAGTAAGATCTGGTGCAGCTCAAGCAGCATATGGAGCACCTTATTATTGGCCAAACCTTTCTGATGCGATTGAGTTCGTAGCAACTTGTCCATTTGGAATGAATGCAATGGAACAAAATGCATGGTGTTATTATGGTGGTGGTATTGAAGAAGCTGATAAAATCTACAATGCTCTAGGAGTAAAGTTTTTACCAATGGGAAATACTGGTAACCAAATGGGTGGTTGGTTTAATAGAGAAATCAATACGCCTGATGATTACAAAGGTCTTAAAATGAGAATGCCTGGATTGGGTGGTAGAACAATTGAAAAATTAGGAGCTACTCCAGTATTGCTTGCAGGAGGAGACATACTACCTGCATTAACTTCGGGCGCTGTAGATGCTGCAGAGTGGATTTGTCCTGCTGCAGACTTAGGAGCAGGTTTATATCAAGCAGCAAAATACTATTATGGACCTGGCTGGCATGAGCCATCTACCCTTTTAGATTTATCAATCGACCTAAAAGCTTGGGAGTCATTAGATGCTGATACTCAAAGCTTGATTGATGATCTTGCTAAATCTTTTAATATGACTGTCTTTAGTCGTTTCCAAGCAATTAATGGTCCTGCATTACAAAGACTTGTAAATGAACATAATGTACAAATTAAAACTTTTCCTGATGAAGTATTAGTAGCTCTTGGTAATGCAGCAGGTGAAGTTGTTTTTGAAAGAGGTTCGATTAATGCTGAAACTAAATCTCTATCAAATCATTTGTTATCTTTTAGAAAGGTAATCAAACAATGGTTTACAAAAGGTGAGCAAGAATTCTCACGTATCAGAGATTTACCATTCAAATTTCCTGATTCAGTATAAATCGTAAATTATATTATAAAGAGGTCTTCCTTAAGACCTCTTTTTTAATTTATAAGTCTAGGTAACCAAGTTGCAATTTCAGGAAAAGCAAAAACCAAAATAATTGCAAAAATTTGTATAAAAATAAAAGGAATTACACCACTATAAATATTTGATGTTTTTACATTTTCTGGAGCCACTCCTCTCAGAAAGAATAATGAAAATCCAAATGGTGGAGTTAAAAAACTAGTTTGCAAGTTAAGAGATATTAAAATTCCAAGCCATAATGGATCTGCGCCATTTGCAATTAGACCTGGTCCAACAAGAGGAATTATTACAAATATTATTTCAATATAATCTAAAAAAAAACCTAAGATAAAAATTGTTAGCATGACAATAATAAGAGCTCCATATTCACCACCAGGTATATTGGTTAAAAAATTACTTATCATTTCATCACCTTGGAAACCCCTAAAGACAAGAGAGAACATTGAAGCACCAATTAAAATAATAAATACAAACGAACTCATTTTTACGGTAGTAATTGCTGCGTCAGATATATTCTTTAAATTTAAATCTCTTCTTAATAAGGCAAGTATTGCAGCTCCAACTGCTCCAACTGAAGCTGATTCAGTAGGTGTGGCAATACCTAAAAAAATTGAACCAAGCACTGCTAAAATTAGAAATATAGGAGGAAGAACTTCAAAAAAAGCAGTTTTCCAAATTTCCAATCTTGGTTTGTCAATTTTCTTAAGAGGCAAATCTTGAGGTCTGATTCTTGCAATAAACAAAAGGTAGATAATAAAAAAACCAACAAGCATTAACCCAGGCAATAGTGCGCCAGCAAATAAATCAATTGCTGTAACAGGCAAAGGTGCCAAATCACCTCTCAAAAGACCAGCCTCTTCATTAGCGCCTTGCAACATTTCAGCAAGTAGTATCAAAACAATTGATGGTGGAATAATTTGCCCAAGTGTTCCAGAAGCACAAATTGTTCCAGTAGCTATCTTTTCATCATAACCTGCTTTGAGCATCGTTGGTAATGCTAGCATACCCATTGTTACTACTGTTGCCCCTACTATACCTGTTGAGGCAGCTAATAACATTCCTACTAATACTACTCCAATTCCTAATCCACCTCTAACTGAACCAAACAAATCTCCAATTGATTCTAAAAGTTTTGCAGCAATTTTAGTTTTTTCTAGCATGACTCCCATAAAGATAAACAAAGGTACCGCAACTAGAGCCTCATTAATCATTACTCCATAGATTCTTTGAGGAAAGAAAAGCAGCATTTTAAAATTAAAAACTCCGAGTAAATCTCCTAAAAAGGCAAAAATTAAAGATGAACCTGCTAAAGTAAAAGCTACTGGAAAACCAAATAACAAAAACAACAATGTTGTTAAAAACATTACTATTGCTAAAATTTCAGGACTCATTGGAATTAAGATTTAAAAAATTATTTATAATTTTTGAAACAACTTGAATAAATAAAAGAAAAGCAAAAATCAAAATTGCTAACTTAAGCAAATAGATCATTGTTAAACCTCCAGCTTCTCTAGATACCTCATTCATTTGCCAAGATTTTAATACAAAGGGAAAACTGTAAGACCAAATAATATATAAAAAAGGTAATAATAAAAAAATGTTGCCAACTAAGTCTACTATTGCTTTATATAATTTAGATGAGTTTCTATAAATTATATCAATTCTGACATGATCGTCATTTAGATAAGTAAAACCGGCGCCAACCATAAAAATATAAGCGTGCATCCATACATATGTTTCTTGCATCCATATAAAACTAATTCCGAATAAGTATCTTAGTATTACTACTAAAAAAACATTAACAACCATTAGAACAACTAGAAAAGCACACAAGTATCCTGCGTATCTATTTACAATATTTAAAAAGGCAGAAAGATTTTTCATATTTATGATTAAATTGTATTAGTAAACTTAAATATATTTAAATAAATAAAATTAACCATCAAATTTCTGATTTTTATTGAAAAACTTAGGAACTTTTTTACCGGCCTGAGCTCTTTTCCCAATCCAGAACTCGACATCTTCTAACTTTCTATTTTTAGAACCAGTGCTCCATTCTAAACCATCTTCAATATTTAATTGAGTGACATCCGATAAAAAATCATCTTTCTTAATTTTAATTAATTGAACCCCTCCACCCTTTTGTAATTTTGGCAAAGCATCTATTTCAAAAATTAGCATTTTTTGCAACTTTGTAACACAAGCAATATGTTTTTTTGTAAGATTTAATACTTTAATTACGATATCATTATTTTTTAAATTAAATAATTGCTTGCCTTTCTTTTGATTAGTTACAAGAGATTCAGTATTACTAATAAATCCTTTAGCGTTTTTGGATACAATTAAGAATTCTTGATCGATTGATGAAAGTAATCCAGTAATTTTATCTTTAGGCATACTATCAACAAAATAAATAAATGATTTAGGATTACTATTTCCACCTGGTAAAATATTTGGATCTATCGTGTAAACTTTACCAGAAGAAACAAACAAAAGTATTTTTTGATTTGAATTTAAATTAACTAAAAATAGATTTTCTTTTTTTATTTTTTCAACTTCCTTTTCATCAGTTATCTCCTTAATTCTTTTGAGCTGAAAATCTTTATTAATAATAACAGTGAATTTTTCAATTTCTTTAAATTCATCAATGCTAATATCAGTATTATTATTTTGTTCTGATGAAATTACAGATTTTCTATCCTTTATATCACTATCTAAATCATTTTTTATAAGATCTAATTCACTTACTATAAATTTATCTAATGTTTTTTTATCTTTAATTAATTTATTAAGATATTTTAATTCTTCATTTAATTTTTGGATTTCATCTTTAATATTTTTTTCATCAATCTTTCTTAGAGATCCTAAACGCATACTTAAAATTGAATCACATTGTAAATCAGACAATTTGTATTTTTTTATTAATTCTTTTTTAGGATTATCCTTAGTTCTTATTATTTTTATTATAGAATTTAAATTTTTAAAGACAATTTGATACCCCTTAAGAATTTCTAGTCTCTTTTTAATTTTTTCTATATTAAATTTGGATTTTCTTTTAATGGTAATTTTTCGATGTTCTAAAAAATTAGAAAGTATTTCAATAATTCCAATTTGTTTGGGTTCTATACCATCAATTAATACATTAAAATTACAAGAGTACTTAATAGATAAGTCAGTTAATTTAAAACATAAGCTTATTAATTTTTCTGCGTCAATATTTCTGGTCTTTGGTTTTAAGACTATTCTAATATTTTCATCTGACTCATCAACAACATCATCAAGAGGTAATTTTTTATTATTTATATTATTAGCAAGTTGCTCGATTATCTTAACTTTATTAACTTGATATGGAATTTCAGTAATAATGATTTGATACAAACCATTTTTTAATTCTTCTATTTGGTATTTAGCATTAATATTGAACGAGCCCTTGCCATTCTTATAAATTTGCTTTTTTTCATTACTATCTAAAATTATTTCACCACCTGTGGGAAGATCTGGTCCGTTAATAATTTTTAAAATTTCTGTTAGTGAAGCTTTATCTTTTTTTATTATTAATTTTAATGCATCGATTAATTCAACAATATTATGAGGAGGAATGTTTGTGGCCATGCCTACAGCTATTCCCATTGCTCCATTAATTAAAATGTTAGGAAGTTGAGATGGTAGAACTACTGGTTCTAAATTTTGACCATCATAATTATCTTTAAAATCAACTGAGTTTTCTTCGATACCATCAAAAAAATAATTTGTATAATCTTGTAATCTTGCCTCGGTGTATCGCATTGCTGCAGGATTATCACCATCAATATTTCCAAAATTACCTTGACCATCTACTAATGTAATTCTTGTAGAAAAATCCTGTGCCATCCTTACCAAACTATCATAAATAGCTTGATCTCCATGAGGATGAAATTTACCCATTACATCACCAACAATTCTAGCACATTTTTTATAACTTGAACTTTTGAAAAGTTTTAGTTGGTACATTGAATAAATTATTCTGCGGTGAACAGGTTTTAATCCATCCCTCACATCAGGTAATGACCTTGAAACAATAGTTGATATTGCATAAGAAAGATATTTTTCGCTAAGTATAGTATCTAAATTGGATTCAATTATCTTGTTCATTTTTTTCTAAAAAACTGATTATATTTTTCTTAAATAAAATATACTGATTTGGCAATTTATGATTTAAATTTGATAAATGATTTTTGATAAAAATAATTTCAAAAATATTGAAAAAATTATTCAAAGAATTGTAATCAAATGTAACATTTGAATTATTTACAAAAAGATGGTGAGGAAAATCAATAGTATAGTTTGAGTAATTTTCTTTAAATTCTAAAGTATCAGTATCAAAGTATTTGAACCTATTATTGTTAACATAATCTAATTCGTATCCAATATATTTAAGTAAATCAAATAAGTAGATACAAAAGTAATTTAACCATTTTTTTTTATTAATCATAATTTCTAAAAAATCTTTAGAAATTTTATATATTTGGTTTATTTTCTGTCCTTCAATTACTGAGGCATTAATTAAAGACACGACAGAAAGTAGGCAACTTAGTTTATATTTATCATTAATAACACTTGATAAATAAGGTTTTGATAATTCAGCTTTTATTGATGGAGGTCGACTACCAATATATGTTACATCCAAATTTAAAAAAAAACCAAGTTGCATTATATTTTTTTTACTCTTTGAAAGCCCTCCGTATACAATTCCTGATAATACCTCATCCGTATCTGATAAAAATTTAATTAATAGATCATTATCTTTGAAAACTTTTGAATGTATTAGAATACCGTTAAATTTTTTTTGCATCTGATGAAATAATATTAATATAAAGATGAGTTTTTACATTTAAAATATTAGAAATTTCTTTTTGACTTTTTATTCGGATATCTTTTATTTTAGATCCTTTTCTACCCAATAATATTTTTTTATATCTGTCATTATTAATAATAATATCTTGCTTTATTTTTAGCTGTCCATTTTTCAAATATTTAAAAGTTTTATTAGTTACTTCTATATTGTATGGAATTTCTTTATGAATTAATGATAATATCTCATTTCTTGTGCATTCATTGGTTATAAAAATATCATCTTTGTCTGTGATTTCATCATCCATATATAGCCATTTTCCATGTTTTGATTTTTGCAAAAGATAATCAATTAAATTTTCAAAACCTAACTTTTTTTTAGCTGATATATTAAAAAATTTTTCAATTTTATACTTTTCTGAAATGAATTTAACATGCTTAAGTAAATTTTCTACTTTTATCAAATCGGTTTTATTGAAAATAATTGAAATATTTTTTTTTAATTCATAAAGTTTAGGAAAGTCATTTTTTAAATCATTTAATTCTATCCTTTTTGAATCAATTAAATACAAAATAATATCTGATTGATTTAAGCCTTCCCATAAATTTTTTTTCAATTTAGTTTTTTGAGATTTATAATCTCTAAGAAAGCTAATACCAGGTGTATCATATAGAACAAGCTGAGTATTTTTAATATTAATAATGCCAATTACAAAATCTTCAGTAGTATTGATTTTTTTATTTGTTATTGAAATTTTTTCTCCAACAAGATTATTTAAAAGAGTTGATTTACCTGCATTCGTCTTACCAACAAGACTAATTTTTAATATTTTTCTTTTCATTAATTTTTTTTAATGCAATTTCTGCAGCATTTCTCTCTGCCTCCCTTATTGAAGAACCTTTTGAATTGATCTTATTTAAATTTACCACCTTAACTGAAACAGTGAATGTGGGTGAATGAGGCGGTCCTTCTTTTTTTATTAATTTATATTCTGGAAGTTTTTTATAAAGTTGTTGTGATATTTCTTGTAATAATGTTTTTGGATCTAAGGTTTTAGAAACTTCAATATCTAGATATTTTGACCAAAATTTATTTATAAAAGCAAACGAAGGATTATATCCTCCATCTATAAATATTGCTCCAATTAATGATTCAACAGAATCAGAAAAAATTGAGTTTAACATTTTATTATTTTTTTTCTTAAAATTGTATTGAAGCACATCTTCTATTTTCAATTCTTGTGAAATCTTAAACAAAAATTTTTTTTGAACTAAGTAAGAATATTTTTTAGATAAATCACCCTCATTAAATTTTTTATATTTTGAAAATAATAAATTTGCTATTATTAATCCCAGTACTCGATCACCTAAAAATTCAAATCTTTCAAATTCATTGATTTTAATTTTTTTTTCATTTTCTAAATAAAAACTTGGATGAGTTAGAGATTGAATTAACAATTTGTTATTTTTAAACTTATAATTTATTTTTTTTTCAAATAGTTTGAGCTTTGTACTGTCCATCATTGAATTTTTTGAAAAATTCTTTCATATCTAATCGAGTTTGGCCATTTCCATATCTGCAAAAATCTTGCATTTTCTAAAGAAAAGAAAATAAACTGGGCTTTACCAACTAAATTTTCATAAGGAATGAAGCCAACTGTATTTATAAATCTACTATCTTGTGAATTATCTCTATTATCACCCATTACAAAAAAATGATTTTCTGGTACATTAAATAATTGAGTATTATCTGCTATACCATTGTCATTTATATCAAGAATATTGATCTCTTTATTAAAAAAATATTCATTATACATTCTAACTCTTTTATTAATTGTTTTGTTATCAGTATCTATAAAATCATTTAATTTTTTTCTTAAGATTTCTGATCCATTAATAAAAATAATACCATTTTTAATTTCTATTTTATCACCAGGTAGACCAATTACTCTTTTAATATAATCAGTTCTGTTATTTTCAGGAGTTTTAAAAACCACGACATCACCTCTTTCAGGTATATTTGAAAAAATTTTTCCAGGTATCAAAGGTATTGAAAAAGGAAGAGAATGTTTAGAAAAACCATATGAATATTTTGAAACAAAAATAAAATCTCCAACAAGGAGATTAGGTTTCATTGATCCTGAAGGTATATTAAATGGTTCAAATATAAATGATCTAATTAGTAAAGCTATAAAGATTGCTATAAGTATTGATTTCAAATTACCAAAAAAACTATTTTTTTTTGATTTAGTCATAAATTGTCACATTTGCTATTGCGTATTTTTTTTCATCAGAGAGTGATACTTCAATTTGTGTATTAGAATTTTTATTCATATTTTTAAAAATTGTCTGTGCTTTACCATGAAGTTTTATAAACGGTTTACCATATTGGTTATTTGCAACTTCAATATCTTTCCAAAATACACCTCTAGCCAATCCTGTGCCTAAAGCTTTAGCACAAGCTTCTTTAGCAGCATATCTTTTTGCATAAGATTCTACCGAATTTAATCTTTTTTCTGATCTTTCTATTTCAGAAATACTAAAACATCTTTTTTTAAATTTATTACCATATTTATCTATTACTCTTCTTATTCTATTAATATCAATTATATCTATTCCATTACCAAGAATCATATTTAACCTTTTAATCTCTCTAAAGAAGATACTTCTTTTTCCATTCTTAACGCTGCAATTATATTCTGTAGATGATTAGCATCTCTAACTTCAATATCTATTATAATCTCGAAAAAATCAGGCTTCCTTACTGAAAAAAGAATATTTGATATATTACCATTATTTTTTGCAATAACTGTTGTAACCTTTCCAAGACTTCCAGGTTTATTAAATATCACAACAACAATTCTTGCATTTGATACCGTATCTAAACTATTTTGATTATCCCATGATAAATTTAACCATCTATCAGGTGCATCTTGGTATGAAGTTAAAGTATCACAATCAAGTGTGTGAACAGCCACACCTATACCAGCAGTTACTATACCAACAATACTATCTCCTTTTAAAGGGGAGCAACAGCCAGCCAGATGATAAGACATTCCAGCTGTTAATCCTTTTAATTTTATAGGATATTGAGTATTTTCATTAAATTGAGAAACTGGAATATAGTTATACTCAGGATATATTTTTTTAATTACAGAAAGTGCTGTAATTTCTCCTGAGCCTATAGAAGCGTATACATCATTTATTGATTTAAAATTAAAATCATCAAGTATTTTTTGTTCTATAATTTTATTAAATTCATAATTTTCTTTTTGAAAATAATTTATTAATATTTCTCTTCCAAAAATTATATGTTCTTCTTTTTTCTTAAATCTAAAAAATCTTCTTAACTGAGATTTAACTTTTGTTGTTACTGCATATCTTTGCCATAAGGGTGATGGTTGTGAAGTTTCTGATGTAATAATTTCTATTTGATCACCATTTTTTAAAATTGTTTTTAATGGTTGTAACTTGTCATTTATTTTAGCTGCTACACATTTATCTCCTATTTGACTGTGAATGGCATAAGCAAAGTCAACTGGAGTAGCATTTTTAGGCAATTCTATAAGATCTCCTTTTGGAGTAAATACAAAAATATCATTCTGAAAAACCTTTAATTTTGAGTTTTGAATTAATTCATCTTGAGTCACTGAAGAATTCATTGAATCTACTAAATCATATACCCACTTATATTCTCTTGCGTCTTTCTCTTTTATTTTTTTTGGATCTTTATATTTCCAATGTGAGGCTACACCAAAGTCAGCAATTTGATCCATTATGTTTGAACGAAATTGAATTTCAATTTTTTTATTTTTTGGCCCCATAACCGATGTATGTAGAGCCCTGTATCCATTTGATTTTGGGGCTGAAATAAAATCTTTGAACCTTCCTTGGATATATGGGTACTGTCTGTGAATTATACCTAAGCATCTATAACATTCTCTTGTTGAATTAGTAATAACTCTAAAGGCCATAATATCTGAAAGTTGTTCAAAAGAAATATTTTTATTTTTAATCTTATTCCATATTGAATATGGAGACTTTATTCTTCCTTCTACTTTACAAAATAAATCCTCTTGAAAAAAAATATTTTTTAATTCATACCTAATTTCATCAATTATATTATCATCCTTCGATTTTAAATATTCCAATCTTTCAATAATTGTTTTTTTTGCATCAGGATTTATAACTTCAAATGAAATATCCTCTAATTCATCTTGCCATTCTTTCATTCCTAATCGTTGAGCTAAAGGAGCAAATACTTCCAAAGTTTCTAAAGCTATTCTAGTTTTTTTATTTTCATCTTTGATAAAATGAATTGTTCTCATGTTATGTAATCTATCAGCTAATTTTACTAAAATTACTCTTAAGTCTTTAGTTGTTGCTAAAATTAATTTTTTATAATTCTCTCCAAATTTCTGGTTGTTAACCTTTAATGAATATTTATTTATTTTTGTCAATCCATCAACGAGTTCAACTATTTGATATCCAAAATTTTTATCAATTTGATCTATATTTAAATTTGTATCTTCTAATGTATCGTGAAGTAACCCAGCAACTATTGAGTCAGCATCTAATTTTATTGAAGTCAAAATTTTTGCAACTTCCAAAGGGTGAGTTATAAAAGGATCCCCTGATTTTCTTAACTGATTACTATGGGCTTCTTCACTTAATTTTAATGCATGTCTTACTTTATTTTTTTCTTCATTTGTGAGGTATGAAGTGATTAATTCTATTTCTTTATGAATTTCTCTAGGCATAAATAATATTTAAATTATTTATTTTAATTTAATTTAATTCTATATATGCGTTATAGTTTATTTTCATCTGATGAATTTTCTAAATTATCTTGTGAAGTTTCAATAGATATTTCATCTAGAGGCTGATTTTCGTTTTCATCATTTTTATCTGTTTCAATGGTTTCTAGATTACTAGTTTGTAATTCATTAGTTTCAGATTGAGTCTCATCACTATTATCCTCTATTTCATTTAAATCTTCGTCCTCACTAAAAGTACTGGTTTGATATTCTTCAATTAAATCATTTTTAAGTTGTTCTATGGTAAGAGTTTCATCTGCAATCTCTCTAAGTGCAATTACTGTATTTTTATCATTATCTTTTTCTATTGTTGGATTTTCTCCAGCATATAATTTTCTTGCTCTGTTAGAGGCAACTAAAACTAACTCAAATCTACTTGGAAATTTATCAATACAATCTTCAACTGTTATTCTTGCCATAATCGGCTTATAGTGATGATTTTTTAAAAGTAAATAGTTAATTATTTTTAAGTAGTCTTTGCTTTTTTATATTCCAATCTCTTTGTTTTATTGACTCTCTTTTGTCTATTTTCTTCTTACCTTTTGCAATTCCGCAAGATAACTTCGCAAGCCCTTTATCCGAAAAGTATAATGATATTGGTATTATTGTATATCCTCCTTGCTTAATTGATCCTGATATTTTATCTAATTCCTTCTTTGTGACTAATAATTTTCTGTTTCTACTTGGTTCATAATTATTGTCATTTGAGTTTTGATATTTTTTTATAAAAGAATTAGAAAGCCAGAGTTCTCCATTTTGTTCTATAATATATGAGCCTCTAATAGAGCCTGTATTTAATCGTAAGGATTTGACCTCAGATCCAGTTAATACAATACCAGCTTCTATTTTTTTAGATATTGTAAAATTATAATTAGCACTTTTATTAGTGGCAATAATTTTCATTTACATAAGTTCTAATTCTTGTAGGCAATTTTTAACTAGTTTTTTTGTATCCTCTTTAATTTCAGATAATGGTAATCTAGTATCTTTATAACATAAACCCAATAATGATGAAGCGTACTTAACAGGACCAGGACTAGATTCTATAAATAAAGCATTATGCAAAGATGCTAGTTTTAGATTAATTTCTTGAGCTTTAGAGATATTTGATTCTTGCCATGCAGAATGCATTTCTGAACATAACTTTGGAGCTACATTAGCCGTAACTGAAATACAGCCATGGCCACCTTGTGCTAAATATGCTAGAGCAGTTCCATCTTCTCCAGAAAGATAACAAAAATTATTTTCCATTCTTTTTCTTGTAAGTAATGGTCTGAAAAGATCATTGGTTGCATCTTTAACTCCAATAATATTTTTAATTTTTGATAACGCTATCATAGTCTCAATAGACATATCAACAATTGATCTGCCAGGTATATTATAAATTATTATTGGAATATTTGTTTTGTCAGCAATTTTTTTAAAATGTTCATATAATCCGGATTGGGTTGGCTTATTATAATATGGAGTTACAATAAGTGCTGCATCTGCTCCTGATTTTTCAGCATGATCTGTAAATTCTAAAGCCTCTAAAGTGTTATTTGAGCCAGTACCAGCAATAACAGGAATTCTTTTGTCTGCAATTCTTATTGTTTCTTCAATTATTTTTTTATGTTCACCATGTGATAAAGTTGGTGATTCACCAGTGGTTCCACATGGAACAAGTCCATGAGATCCATTATCTATTAAATGTGTTAAAACTTTAGTCAATGAATCATAATCGACTTTATCTTTAATAAATGGTGTAATAACAGCCGGTATACTTCCTTTAAACATCTTATGTGGCGGAGAGAGAGGGATTCGAACCCTCGGAAGGAATTACTTCCTTCGCAGGTTTAGCAAACCTGTGGTTTAAGCCACTCACCCATCTCTCCTTTATTTTATTCATGTTGTAATATTTTTCCTTATAGATCCATTTACCTAGCTATACTAAGAAAAACTTAAGTTTAATTTCACTATTTAATTAAGTTTTATAACATGAGAAAAGTGGGAAGAATATAATAAAATTAAACTTTTACTGCTCCAATTGTGCTCCAAAGTCATTTATTAGATTAAAGGTATTTTGCTGATTTAGATTGATCAATTATTATTAAAAAAAATTAATTCTTTCAAAAAACCAATACAACCCAACACTAGATATTAATAATGATGATGGCACTTGAAATAAGATTCTGTAATTTTTATTTTTTGCAAAATTTAAAGCAATCAACAGATATAAAACCAATACTATAGATATTTGCGCTACTTCAATACCAATATTAAAAGATACAAGATTTATAAATAAGTCCGTACTCCTATAACCTATATCACTCAAAACTAATGCAAATCCTAAACCATGAAGTAATCCAAAAAACAAAATTACAACATATCTTAAATATTCTTTTATATATTTTTTAAAAATATTTTCTAATCCTATATAAACTATGGAGAGTGCGATGATAGGTTCAACAATTTGAGGACTGATTCTCATTAAAGATAAAGAAACAAATATAAGGGTGATTGAATGAGCAATAGTAAAGATAGTTATTTGAGAAATTAATTTTTTTAAAGATGATGAAAATAAAAAAAGTCCAAATATGAATAAAATATGATCTAATCCTTTTGGAATTATATGTTGAATTCCTAATACAAAAAATTTTACGAAGCTATTAAATGTTTTACTAAAATTATTTTCCTTAAATAAAAATTGACTTGATTCAATTCCAGATTGCAAATATTCTGTAACTAATTCATCTTCTAATTTGTTATTATTATTCTCTCTTAAAATAATTGGGCCGTAATTTTTAACCCATTTAAATGTAAATTGTTCAGAATTTTCATCCAAAAAAACTCTAAAATAAACATGCGTATCTCTACTTATTTCAAAATTATTTATATCTTCAACTTCAGTTTTAATTAAATTTATTTTCTTTGTTTCATTATTAATTTTAATATCAATATTAGAACTTATTTCACTCCAAGAATTTTGAAACATTTCCTCAAGGTCTTTTTTGCTTAAAATTCTAAATTTATCATAAATTTCACTTAGTGATGAAGAGTCGGTATTAGAAACAATAGATGCATCAATATTAGATAATATCAATTCAGCGTTTAATCTTATTTTGAAATTCAAATAACTTTCATCATACGTAAAATCTGCAATAGATGGCTTTATTTCATGACTAATAGAAGATGTTGAAAATAAATTTAAAAAACATGCTAGAATTAAAAATAGATATAACTTTATAATTTTTATATAAGAGAACATGATGAAATTTACTTTAAAAAGATTAATATTTATTATTTTCTTAACTTCAATAACAAAGATCTCTTTATGTCATGAATTTTGGATTGATCCAAAAAATTATCACTTATCAAATAATGAAAAAGCTGTGGCGAATATATTTATTGGAGAAAATTTTGAAGGATCACCAATACCATTTACAAAAGAATATTTTAAAATTGCATTCCTACATGCTGAAGATAATAAATTAAAAATTAAAGGAAGATTAGGCGATATTCCAGCTCTTAATATTAAAAAAACGTTCAAAGGATTAAATGTAATACAAATTGAATCAGTTACTAAATATGTTGAATATGAAAAATTAGTAAAATTTGAAATATTCACAAGAGAGAAAGGATATCCAAATTTAGCGCAAAAACATAAAGAAAATAAATATCCAGAAAATTTTTTTGAAAGTTATAAAAGATATGCAAAGTCATTAATTAGTGTGGAAAATTTTGATGGTAAAGATATCGACACAAATATGGACTTTGAATTAATTTTTTTAGACAATCCTATTAAAAATTTAAATGAAAGTAAGAGAATTCAATTAGAATATAAAAATAAAATACTGCCTAATCATAAGGTTTCTATTATGAGTCTATATAATGGTTATTTTAAAAAAGAATATCTTAGAACAAACGAGTTTGGACATTTTGATTACTTATTTAAAGAAAACACAAAATATCTAATTGAAAGTGTTGTTATAATTGAAGGAAGTAATAAGAAAAAAGATAATTATGCTAAATGGCATTCTTTGTGGACTTCTTATACATTAAAAACTCCAAATAAATGATTTAAGTGTGCTGAATTACTATTAAAATTTTATGAACAATTATAATATTAAAATAAATAAAAATGACTAACACAAATATAATGAAAGATTTTTTTGAAGGAAAAATAAAACTCTGGAAATCCTATTGGTTAGTTGGTGAACTATTAAATGGTATTGTTTTGCTGATTATATTTAATCTTGAAATTTATTTTTTTAATACAAACAGCTCTGTTTCCCAAATACCATTTTTAGATTTTACCAATCTTGCTTTAATCTCAAAAATTTTTATTTTTATTTGGACAATATTTATTTCTATTGGAATTTGGAGAGCTGCAGAAAATTATAAAGGAAGTATTATTTGGATAGTTTTAACATTTATAATTGTTGCTTATAGATGCTATTCTTTACGTTTAATTTTTTTTATTTAATTTTTGCTTTAAAATATCATTTAACATTTTTGGATTAGCTTTTCCTTTAGTTAATTTCATAGCTTGGCCAACAAAGAAACCTAATAGCTTATCTTTACCAGCCAGATACTGTTCGACCATTTTTGTATTTTCTGCAATGACCTCATCAATAACTTTTGCTATTTCACCTTGATCTGTAACTTGTTGCAAACCCTTTTCATCTACAATTTGTCTAGCTGTTTTTCCTGAAGAAAACATATCTTCCAATACATCTTTTGCAATTTTGCCAGAAATTTCATTTGTAGAAATTAACTTTATAAGTTGTCCTAAGTTTTCAGGTGATACTGGAGAGTTATTTAAATCTTGATTATTTTTGTTTAATAATGAGAACAATTCAGAAGTAATCCAATTTACAACTATTTTCGCATGATTTTTTAATTCTGGATCTGAATTAATTGTTTCATTAAAATAATCAGATGTTTGTTTCTCTGCAGTTAATACGGAGGCATCATAATTAGACAATTCATAAGTCTCAATAAATTTATTCTTAAGCTCATCTGGAAGCTCTGGTATTGATGATTTAATTTTTCCTATTTCTTCTTTAGAAATTTCTAGTGGTAATAAATCTGGATCAGGAAAGTATCTATAGTCATGAGCTTCTTCTTTATTTCTCATGGGTCTAGTTTTGCCAGTAGATGTATTAAAGAGCATTGTGTTTTGCTCAATAGTACCACCAGACTCCAATATTTCTATTTGTCTTTTTGCTTCATAATTAATAGCCTGCTTAATAAACTTTATAGAGTTTAAGTTTTTAATTTCACATCGAGTTCCATATTCATCTCCAGGTTTTCTTACTGAAATATTTACATCTGCTCTTAAAGAGCCCTCTTGCATATTTCCATCACATGTATCTAAATACATTAAAATTGATCTGATTTTGGATATATACATTCCAGCTTCATCAGGCGTTCTAATGTCAGGCTCACTAACAATTTCCATTAAAGCAACACCAGATCTATTAAGATCTACATATGTTTTTGAAGGATTTTGATCGTGTAAACTTTTACCAGCATCTTGTTCTAAATGTAATCTTACAATTCTAATATCTTTTGATGTTCCGTCTTTAAAATCAATTGTAACTTTTCCTTCTCCAACGATTGGATATTTATACTGACTAATTTGATATCCTTGTGGAAGATCAGCATAAAAGTAATTTTTTCGATCAAAGACAGAATAATTATTAATTTTAGCATTTAAACCGACTCCAGTTTTTATTGCCTGCTCCACGCAATACTTATTAATAACAGGCAACATTCCTGGCATAGCAGCATCGACTAAAGATACTTGACTATTTGGTGATGAGCCAAATTTTGTTGATGATGAAGAAAATAATTTAGAATTTGATTTTACTTGAGCATGTATTTCAAGACCAATTACCATCTCCCAATCATGCTTTTCACCTTTTATTAAATTATTCATATGATCTTTCTAGAGATACAGCAGCATTAAAAACTTGTTGTTCATCAAAGTGTTTTCCTAATATTTGAATACCTAGTGGTAAATTATTTTTATCTTTCCCAAAAGGAATGGAAATACCTGGTAGGCCAGCTAAAGAAGCAGGAACCGTAAACACATCATTTAAATACATTTTTATAGGATCATTTTGTTTTTCATTTAAGGGAAATGCAGCACTTGGTGCAGTAGGAGTAACTATAAAATCACACTCTTTAAAAGCTTTATTAAAATCATCGGCTATTAATTTTCTTACTTTTTGTGCCTTAAGATAATATGCATCATAATAGCCTGCAGATAATACGTATGTTCCTATTAAAATTCTTCTTTTTACTTCTCTTCCAAAACCTTGAGCTCTTGTATTTTCATACATTTCATCAAGAGAATCAATTTCTTCCGATCTAAAACCATATTTTACTCCATCATAACGAGCTAAATTTGAGGAAGCTTCAGCAGGAGCAATTATATAATAAGTAGGAAGTGCATATTTAGTATGAGGAAGTGAAATATTTTTAATTTTAACACCTTTTTTTTCTAAAACCTTGATAGCATCTTCCCATATCTGACTTATTTCCATTGGTGTACCATCAATAGAATACTCCTTTGGTATACCAACAGTTTTCCCATTTAGATCATCATCTAAATTTTCAAAATAATTTGGAATATCTACTTTAGCACTTGTACTATCTCTTTGATCAAACCCAACTATTGATTGTAATAATATTGATGCATCTTCAACATTATGAGAAAAAATTCCTGCTTGATCCAAACTAGATGCAAATGCAGCTATACCCCATCGTGAACATAAACCATATGTTGGTTTGATACCAACAACACCACAAAAACTAGCTGGCTGTCTTATTGATCCGCCTGTATCTGTTCCAGTTGCACCTAAACATAAATCTGCAGCAACTGCGGCTGCGGAACCACCAGAAGATCCGCCAGGAGCTAAAGGCTTATTCTCTTTTGATAGGGGATTAATTGTATTTCCAAAAAAACTTGTATTAGTAGCTGAGCCCATAGCAAACTCATCTAAATTTGTTTTACCAACAAAAATAGATCCTTCATCTAATAATTTTTGAGTAACAAATGATTCATAAGTTGGATTAAAATTTTCTAAAATCTTTGAAGCTGCGGTTGTAGGCATACTTTTAGTACAAAATAGATCCTTGATTGCAATTGGAATACCTTTTAATTTTTTTGCTGAATTATCATTCTCTAAATTATCTATCTGCTTTAAAACATTATCTTCACTAAAATGAATAAAAACATTTAAGTTTTCATTTTCTTTAATTCTTTTTAAATAATCCTGATTTAATTCTCTTATTGATATTTTTTTTGTATCGAGATCTTTTAACGTTTGCTTCAAAGATGATTTAGACATTATTCTACCACCTTTGGTACAGCAAAAAATCCTTCAAGTTTATCAGGGGCATTTTCAAGAATTTCCTCACTTGAATTAGTATCTTTAGATACGTCTTCTCTTTTAGGTAAAATTGATGATGATATGTTGCTTAATGGTTCTACATTTTCAGTATTTACTTCATTTAGTTGCTCAACCCAGTCTAAAATGGAATTAAGATCCTTAATATAATCTTCAGATTCTTTATCATCTAACTTTATTCTAGATAGACGGGCAATTTTATTTATTGTATTTTTATCAATCTTCAATTTATGAGCTCCATTATATGAATGATCAAAATAATTTAATCGATGGCCTTAATACATCACAAATACTTGTAGGTCTAGACCTAGGAACCAAAACGATTGGTGTTGCAGTAAGCGATAGATCAAAAATAATTGCTACACCTCTTTCAATTATCCAAAGAAAAGGAACCAATAAAGATTTAATTATAATGAAAGATATTTTGAAAGAGTATGAAATTGGTGGATTTATTCTTGGTCTGCCGATTAGCCTGGATAATAGTGAAAACAAACAAAGCCAATTAGTAAGAGATTTTAATATTAATCTTCAAACCTTTTTTAAGAAACCTACGACTCTTTGGGATGAAAGATTTTCATCAGATGTAATCTTTAAAGAAATGAGAAAAGCTGATTTAAGTAAAACAAAGATAAAAAGTAAACTTGATCAACAATCGGCTGCTTATATCTTACAAGGATATTTAGATAGATATAGAAATAATTAATAAATTAGTTTACACATACTTACACATTATTGACACATATGAATTCAAAGCTACTTAAATCAGGACATATAAAATTATATAAAAGAGAAAATTCAAAATATTGGCAAATGAAAGTGAAAATGCCAAAATTAAAAGCAATCAGATCATCTACAGGTTCAAAAATTCTTAAAGATGCAGAAAAAATAGCTTTAAAATATTATTCATCAATTTCTTCAAAAACAAATATCAAATTAAAAAGAAGTAAAAATATTTTTAAAAAAATTCATTTAGTAGAAACAGCTGATTTAACCAAGAAAGAAATTGAGCACATCTTAGATGAATCTAAAAAATATATAACTTTTAATAAAAGGAAAATTAAAAAAATTAATGTTTTAGAAGGAAGAACAATATTTAATCTTTTTTTTGAAGATTCAACAAGAACAAGAACAAGTTTTGAAGTTGCTGCTAAAAGGCTAGGAGCAGATCTCATTAATGTAGTGGTAAAAGATAGTTCTATTAACAAAGGTGAGACCTTACTCGATACTATGACTACTATTAATTCAATGAATCCTGACGTTTTAATTGTTAGACATCCAGAGGAAGGAATTAGTAAAAAAATTTCAGAAACAGTGGATGCGTCTGTAATCAATGCTGGTGATGGAAGTCATGAGCACCCCACACAAGCATTATTAGATGCACTTACTATAAAAAATAAATTTGAAAATTTTTCAAAATTAAAAATTGCTATATGTGGGGATATTTTGCATAGTCGTGTTGCGCGATCAAACATAATAATACTCTCAAAGCTAGGTGCAAAAATTAATGTTATTGGTCCGAAGGAATGGTTACCAAAAAGTTTAGAAAAACTACCTGTGAATGTTTATACGGAAATGAAAAAGGGATTACAAAATTGTGATATTGTTATGATGTTACGTATTCAAAAAGAAAGAATAGTTGGAAAAATTATGCCTAATCAAAAGACTTATTTTAAAAAGTACGGATTAGATTACAATAAACTTAAATATGCTAAAAAAAATGCTTTCGTTATGCATCCTGGTCCAATGAACCGTGGTGTAGAAATAGACTCGAAACTTGCAGATGACGTAACGAGGAGCTTAATACAAGAACAGGTCGCTATGGGTGTTGCAGTACGAATGGCATGCTTAGACTTAATTATTAAAAACAGAGATGACTTTAGTAAGTAATTTATCATTAATCATATTGTTTTATGTAATAGGATCATTACCCTTTGCATTGATTTTTACAAAATTATTTGGCTTGGGAGATATTAGAAAGGTTGGTTCTGGGAATGTGGGTGCAACAAATGTTTTAAGAGCAGGAAATAAATTTGTAGCATTCATTGTTCTTTGTTTTGATATTTTTAAAGGCTTTCTTCCATTCCTTATTTTACAAATGTATTTTCAAGATATTTCTTTAATTAATAAAATACTTATCTGCCACTTTGCCATATTAGGTCATATCTATCCTGTTTGGTTAAAATTTAAAGGTGGAAAAGGAGTGGCAACGTATATTGGCTTTTTATTTGGTTTTAATCCTTACATTGCAATTTTATTTTTATTAGTATGGCTTGTTACTGCTTTTGTAAGTAAATACTCTTCTCTTGGATCTTTAATTGGAATTTTAGTAGCTCCAGCATATTATATTTTTATTAATTTTAATTTTTATATTCTAATTTTCTTTATTTATTTAACTTTAATTATTTATCTTAAACATACAGAAAACATTAAAAGACTCATAAACAAAACTGAAAGTAAAATTAAATTATCCAAGTAAAAATATACTTTTTTTTAAAATTTCTTGACGAATTATCTTTAAACTGAAATTTGGAGCCAAAATTTATGAATGTACTAATTGTTGAATCACCATCAAAGGCAAAGTCTATTAATAAATATTTAGGCTCTGACTTCAAAGTTCTCGCAAGTGTTGGGCATGTCCGAGATTTATCAGCAAAAAATGATGCGATAGATACTGAAAATGATTTCCAAATGAAATGGGAAACCAGTGATCGTGGAAAAAAAGTGATAAAAGAAATAACAGATGCAGCAAAAAAATCTGAAAATTTATATCTAGCCACTGACCCCGACCGTGAAGGTGAAGCCATAGCTTGGCATGTAGAAAAACTACTTAGAGATAATTCATCACTTTCAAAATTAAATATTCACCGAGTTACATTCAATGAAATTACAAAAAATGCAGTTCTTGATAGTCTTAAAGAGCCAAGAGAAATAGATGAAAATTTAGTAAATGCTTATCTTGCAAGAAGAGCGTTAGATTTTCTTGTTGGTTTTACACTTTCTCCAGTGCTATGGAGAAAGTTACCAGGTTCAAAATCAGCGGGTAGAGTTCAATCTGTAGCCTTAAGAATAATTAGTGAGAGAGAACTTGAAATAGAAAAATTTATTCCACAGGAATATTGGTCTTTACAAGGTGAGTTTAGAAATAAAGAAGATAAAATTATTAATTCCAGACTTACAGTTTATGATGGGAATAAAGTAGATAAACTTGATATTAAAAATGAGAGTGAGGCGACAAAAATTTTTAATTATATTAAAAATTCTACTTTCACTGTTGGAAATATTACGAAAAAAGAAGCTAGAAGAAATCCCTATCCTGCTTTTACTACATCTACAATGCAAATTGAGTCTAGTCGTAAACTTGGTCTTAGTGCGAGTCAAACAATGCGAACAGCTCAACGTCTTTATGAAGGAACAGACATTAAAGGAGAAACAACTGGCTTAATAACTTATATGCGAACAGACAGTGTCGTCATGTCAAAAGAAGCTATTAACCAAGTTCGAGGTTTTGTTACTGATAATTATGGTGCAAACTATTTACCAGAAGCGCCAAGAGTTTATAAATCGAAGGCTAAAAATGCCCAAGAAGCACATGAATGTATTAGACCAACAAATATTTACCTAACACCAAAAGATATTAAGCAATACATTACTTTAGAAGAATACAAGCTATATGAAATTATTTGGCAAAGAGCGGTAAGTTCACAAATGGCGAGTGCTGTATTAGATCAAGTAGCTGTTGATATTACAAACGAAGATAAAAAAATTGTTTTACGAGCAAATGGATCAACAATTAAGTTTCCTGGCATGTACAAAGTTTATCAAGAGGCTAAAGATGATGATAAAGATGAAGAAAAAGAAACAATTCTTCCTGCCATGAGTGAAGGAGAGAGTTTAAATTTAAAAGAACTTGAAAAGACGCAACATTTTACCTCCCCTCCTCCTCGTTACACCGAAGCAAGCTTAGTTAAAAAACTTGAAGAACTTGGTATTGGCAGACCATCTACTTACGCTTCTATTATTAAAGTTCTACAAGATAGAGATTATGTAATTTTAGATAAAAAACGTTTTAATCCTCATGATAGAGGAAGAATAGTATCGATATTTTTAGAGAAATATTTCAACCAATATGTCGAATATGATTTTACCGCTGATCTTGAAAATCAACTTGATGAAATTTCTGATGGTAAGCTTGATTGGAAAGAAGTTCTGAGAAAATTTTGGGAAACGTTTAAGCAACTTTGTGATGAAACTGTAGGTAAATCAAACAGAGAAGTCATTGATGTTCTAGATGAAGCATTAGGTCCACATTTCTTTCCACCAAATGGATCGGATGCAAAAAGAAAATGTCCAACCTGTGATAATGGAAGACTAGGAATTAAAGTCGGAAAGTTTGGAGGATTTATTGGCTGCTCTAATTATCCTGATTGCAAATATACAGTTCAGTTTAATCAACTAAACGATAAAGATGGGGCTGCTCTTAGCGGACCAAAAGAAATTGGTATTTATCCAGAAACAGGTGAAATGATTACTCTTCGAAAAGGTCCTTATGGATTTTATATGCAAGTTGGTGAAGGGACAAAAGAAAAAAAACCAAAAAGAGTCTCTATTCCTAAGAATTTTGAGCCAGATGAAATAGGATTAAACACAGCTATTCAATTACTTGGTTTGCCACGTAAATTAGGATTTCATCCTGAAACAAATAAAACCGTTAGTGCCGGTATTGGAATGTATGGACCATATATTCTACATGATAAAAAATATAAAGCTCTCGAAAAAACAGATAATATTCTTGATATTGAACTTGAAAGAGCCATTGAATTAATTGCTAAGCCTACACAGAGAGGTAATGCGACGTTAAAAACATTTGGAGAGCATCCGACAGAAAAGAAAAATATAACCGCTCATGATGGAAAATTTGGACCATATGTAAAATGCGGAAAAATAAATGCATCAATTCTTGGTGATCAAACAATAGATAGCTTAAAACTAGAAGATGCAATTAGGTTAATTGATGAAAGAAAAGCTAAAATGGGTCTTAAAAAAAAGAAAAAATAATTAATTAAATTTTTTTATACCTTTATTAATAATTTTATCTCTTATTTTATTTCTATCACTCCCTTTATTGAGTTGAGTATCCCAGTCTAATTTTTCTACTTCTGTTTCAACCCACTGAAATACATCTGATAAATTTGCATCAGTTTTAGTTATAATCTTTTTTGAAATTTTTTTTATAAGGGTGTTAACAATTCTTTTTCTTTTTTCTGGATCATCATTATTCTCAAACTGCCCTACAATTTGTGTATTATCATGATTACTTATTAATTTTTGTTTTAATAAATTATCACAATCAAATGTTTTAAAACTTTCACAACTACCAAAAGCCTTCATATTGTCATAATAAAAAACCTGATCGCCGTTTTCTCCTTGGCTATAAATCCCAAATCTAAATTCAGGTCCCATCTTTTTATTTTTTTTATTTCTTACAATTTTTGAAATTGATTTACCCAATTTTTGATAAATTAGCTTTTCATTTAACCATAATTTAATTTTACCATCTTCTTGATCAGTCCAGTTAACATTTAATAAAACGTTATGCCATTTTCCGATAACATCTTTTTTATTAATGATTATTTTATTATCATGTCCACCACATTTTAATACACCAGATCTCTCAACATAAATACCATCTTCACGTAAACTAAAATATAAATTCATTTCAGGACAAATTACATTGAACTCGTCAATCTTTTCTGAAGTGAGTAAATTTCTAGTTAATTTTTCATGTTCTAGACTCATTTTGAATTGACCCATATGTATAAAACTTTTTTTTGATGGCATTTGAGAAGATGGGTCAATAAAAAAAGACCATGAATACCAATATTCTCCTAATTGACCTTTAATATTTTGATCTTCTCTTGGGTTAAAAAACATAAGCTCAGATCTACCTATAAATTTTTTTTCTTTTCTATCACAGTCATCTGATCCACAATCACCTAAACGTTTTTCAAAACGCAACGAGTATTCATTCGTATTAGTTATTTCATTACTATATCGTAATGCCCAAGGGTTTTGATGAATTCGATTATGTGTTTCAAGTTGCCCCCATAAACCTGTTTTATATGGGTATTTTATATTTTGTTCTGGTTTAAATATAAAATTTTCATCGAGAAATTTTTTTGGGGGGTTTTTAGCAATCGAATTATTGGAAAGAGCAAATAAAATTAAAATAATAGTTAATAATGATATTTTTTTCATTTATTTAGTAAATATATTAAGTTGAAATAAAACTAAATAGTTTTAAATAGTAATAATGGCAAAAAATATATCTCTATCGACAATTAAAACTTATAAAAATAAATTTCTTCGCAACAATAAAAATACAGCTTCACGAAATGCATTAATCAAAAATGATTTAGCTAATGTTGCACTCAATTGGGAAAACTTTAGTCAAATCAATCATAATTTTTCTAATCTAATAAAAAAAGAACTACCTGCAACAAACCAAATGGCATCAGGTAGATGTTGGGGATTTGCAGGATTAAATCTTATGCGTTTGCAAGTTGTTGATAGCCTTGAACTAAATACATTTGAGTTTTCACAAAATTATTTTATGTTTTGGGATAAGTTAGAGAAAGCAAACTATTTTTTAGAGAATATTATCAAATCAAGAGATGAAACATATGAGAGCAGATTAATTACTCATCTTTTAAAAGCACCTGTGCAAGATGGCGGACAGTGGGATATGTTTGTAAACTTAATTAATAAGTATGGTGCAGTACCTAAAGACGTAATGCCTGAAACAAATCATAGCAGTAAATCTGGTGCCATGAATTATATTTTGACTCACAAACTAAGAGAGTTTGCTTCTATATTAAGAAAGAAACCAGCAAAAAATTCTTCAGCACTTAAAAAAGATATGATGGAAACAATTTATAATTTACTAGCAATGTTTCTTGGTCAACCACCAGATGTTATCAATTGGTCTACTAGAAACAAAGATAATAGACATATTGTCATTTCAGATATGACACCAATTGATTTTTGCAAAAAATATGCTGACATTAATATTAAAGATAAAGTTTGCTTAATTCATGCTCCAATGAGCAATAAAAAATTTAATACAATGTACACGGTTGAATATCTAGGTAATGTTGTTGAAGGACAAATTATCAAATATCTTAATGTAGATATTAAAGAATTAAAAAAATCTGCGATGGACTCAATAAAAAATAATGAAGCCGTATGGTTTGGTTGTGATGTTGGGAAACGTTTTAGCCGTGATATGGGTGTTCTTGATATGGGTATTTACGACTATGAAAATGTCTTCCAAACTTCATTTAAGATGAATAAACAAACTCGTTTAGAGTATGGTGATAGTGAAATGACTCATGCCATGCTATTAACGGGAGTCGATATTAAAAAAAGAAATTCAACTAAATGGAAAATTGAAAATAGCTGGGGTACAAAAAGTGGCAATCAAGGTTATATGATGATGACCGATGAATGGTTTGATGAATATACCTATGAAGTTGTCATTGATAAAAAATATCTAAACAAAAGACTTTTAAAATACTTAGATATGGAACCAGTAGCGCTAGCACCTTGGGATCCAATGGGTGCTTTAGCCAGATAAATTGAATAAAGAAAACGCATCTAAAATTTGGAAGCTAATTCAAGAAACAGGTGATTTTTTAAAAGGAAAATTACCTGATCACCCCAATCATCCTAAGGGCAGAAATCCTTATGCTCATGTTGCTTTAGAGGTAAAAAATCATTTTGGTATAACCTATAAAGATATACCTGATGAAAAATTTAATGAAGTTATTAATTATCTTGAAGAAATAAAATCTAATCCTAATTAGCTGTTCTTTGTTTACCTTGAATGGGTAAGAAAATAATAAAGATTGAAACTATAGCCATCATTATTGCATTAATTAAAAACAAATAAGTAAACTCTAAAGTTATGGAATATATTTCTGAAATTAAGAATACCGAAATTGGTCCTGATCCAAATGCAAGAATAAACTTAATTCCATATACAAAACCATGATACTTTTGGGGTGTAAATTTACCAAGTAGGAGATTTTCTGTAGGCAGAATACTTGCATTAAATACAGCTGCTAGAATACATAACACTACTAAAGAGTAACCAGAAATGTAAGCTATTCCTAGGTAGCAAGGAAACTGAAGAAATATACCAATTAAGTAAATAGTTTTTAAATTAAATCGATCAGCAAGTAGGCCTCCAACAAATGTTGTAGCTCCAGAAATAAAATAGATAATTGCTATCATAAATCCAATTTGAATTGAATTTGTGTTACCAATTCGTATTTCAAATACTTTAGGTAAGGCTGTTTGTGTATTGTGAAAAGATAATCCAAGAGCAAACATTGATAATAGCATTATTAATGCAATTAAAATCATCTCATTACGAGAATGATCTTGATCATCATTTTTAATAAAATAATTTTTGTAAGATATTTTATCAATGAAGATTAAGTAGATAAGATAAAATCCTATTATAATAGATATCAAACCAGGTAATATAAAAGCTAGCTGCCAATTTAGTAATTCTGTTAGAGTACCGGCTACAAATGCTCCGGATCCTATCCCTACTCCACCAAAAATGCCATTTACACCAAGCGCTCTTCCCTGTTTGTTAGCTGCATGAATCACCCAAGGAATGCCTACAGGATGGTAAATTGAACAGAAAAGTCCAAGAAGTGATAAGGAAAAAAATAAAAAAGAAACTGATGTGCTTAAACCACATAAAATGGAGGCTAATCCCATTCCAATAAACATAATTGTCATTGTTCCTGAACGGGACCATTTATCACTTAACCAACCAAAAGGAATAGCCCCTAAACCAATTAGTAGAGCTCCAAGAGACCATAATCTAATTAATTGATCATAAGAAATATTCCATTCTTTTTCTATAGTCAGAACAATTACAAAATAAAATGCTGCAAACATATGCATGAGCGCATGACCTATTGAAGAAAATAGGAGTGTATAAAAAGTATTATTCAAACTCTTCGTAATTAATTGAAAGAGAATTCACACAATATCTTTTGCCAGTAGGTTCTGGGCCATCATCAAAGACATGACCTAAATGAGCATCACATTTGGCACACATAATTTCAATACGCACCATTCCATGAGATCTATCAGTCTCTGTTTTAATTGCTTCAGGTGATATTTGTTCAAAAAAACTTGGCCACCCACAATAAGAATCATATTTTGTAGAACTATTAAATAATTCATTACCACAACATTTACATTTAAAAATACCACCATTAATAATTTCAAAATTTTTACCAGAAAAAGGAGGTTCTGTTCCCTTTTGTCTTGTTACATAATATTCATCTTCTGTGAGAAGAGATTTCCATTCCTGATCAGTTTTGACTATTTTGTTCATTTTTAAATCTTATATTAGATAATATAATTCCTGTAATTATAAAAAAAACACCTACAATATGAAAGATTGCAAAACTCTCATTTAAAAAAGTTATCGCCCAAATTGCAGCAAAGACTGGTATAAAGTGTAAAAATAAACCAGCTCTATTTGGTCCAATCAAATATACACCTTTATTCCAAGCAAAATAAGCAGCGATACTTGCAAAGATAGCAACATAAATAATAATAAAAAAGTCATAAGTGGATGAAAGTAAAAAGGTACCATTGAAAGATTCAAAAAGATAAAATGGAATAATAAAAAATAAGCCAATAATAATCATTACTTCTAAGCTTGCTAATTGTGGAATTGATGTATCCATTTTTTTTAACAATACGGAATATAAGCACCAAGATATTACAGCGGCAAACATCCATATATCTCCAATAGTAAAATTTAGGGTATATAAATTATTTAAATTTCCTTTTAAAATTATTGCTAAGGCACCTAATAAAGATAAAATTATACCAATTAATTGCAGTTTTGAGATTTTAGTTCGAAACATTAGCCAAGAAAAACCAATCATAATTACTGGCGCAGTAGATGCCATTATAGTAGAATTTAAAACTAAAGTAGTTTGTAATGAAATATATGTAAATGAGTTAAATATTGTAACACTTAAAATACTTAATGTAGTCATCAGTAAAAAGTTTTCTTTGTAATAATTTAAATTTTCCAAAATGCTTTTAAGAGTTAACGGTAATAGTAAAAGCAAAGCTAAAGACCATCTAAAAAAACTTAATTTAAATGGTGAAAGATCAGTTATGTGGGCAACTTTTCCAAAAAAAAAATTTCCTGACCAAAATAAAGAAGATGCTGTTAACAATATGATTGCTAACATTAAGTTTCTTGACATTTATTTATCTACAAGAGTCATGAGGGATGAAGTATCAAACCTATTGCCACCATTTTTTTGAACTTCCTCATAATATTTATCAACAATTTTTGTAACAGGAAGAATAGCACCATTTTTGTCTGCTTCATTAAAACAAATTGATAAATCTTTACGCATCCAATCAACTGCGAAGCCATAATCAAATTTACCATCAAGCATAGTTCTATATCTATTTTCCATTTGCCACGATTGAGCAGCACCCTTTGAGATAACGCTAAGAACCTTTTCCATATCCACATTCGATTTTTTTCCAAATGCCATTGCTTCAGATAAGCCTTGCACTAATCCCGCAATACAAATTTGATTTATCATCTTAGCTATTTGACCAGATCCAGATGGACCTATAAGTTCAACTGCTTTACCATAAGATGTGAGAACTGGTTTTACGGTATTATAATCTTTTTCATCACCACCTATCATAATTGAGAGAACACCATTTTCCGCACCCGCTTGACCACCAGAAACAGGAGCATCAAGAAAACTTAATTTTTTATCTTTAAGTTTTTGATAATAATTTCTTGCTATCTCTGCGGAAGCCGTAGTGTGATCAACAATTATTGATCCTTCAGTTACTTTTGAAAGAATGCCGCTTTCACTTTCCATTACTTCAATAATATCTTCATCGCGTCCAACACACATAAAAACAATTTCAGAATTTTGAGAAGCTTCACCAGGAGTTTTAGCCATGCTACCTTTATATTCTTCTACCCATTTTTCTGCCTTAGCAGTTGTTCTATTATAAACAGTTACATTATAACCATTATTTTGAAGATGGCCTGCCATTGGATAACCCATTACCCCTAAGCCAATAAAAGATACATTTTTAATACTCATTAATATTCTCCTAATTTTTCTAAAATTTTTAAATTCAAATCTTCTGAATTACTAACAATTAAATTCTTATTCTTTTTTGTAAAGTCATATTTATTTTTATCAAAATCTATGTCATCGCCACCTGCTTCTCTAACAAAAAGAATACCTGGAATATGATCCCAAGGTGATAATTTTGATAAAATAGCAAAATTTCTAATCCCAATACCTATATCTATATATTCAAAACCAATGCATCTATAAGAGCTAACTTCTTTAAATATGTTTTTAAAAATTTTTAACTTTTCTTTAAATCCTGGCTCCCAATACTTTGTACTTATAGACCCTATACTTTCGTTAATAATATTTACACCTTTTGTAATAATTTTTTTATTATTGATATAAGCGCCTTCATTTACAATAGCTGAACACATAATTTTTTCTAAAGGCTTATATATCCAAGAACGTAAAATCTTTTCTTTAAATGTTAAAGCAATCATAATTGCAAATTTATCTCTACCATTGGCAAAGTTTGTTGTTCCATCTATTGGATCAACAGTCCAACAATATGTATCTTCATTATAGAAGTTTAATATGTTTTCATTTCTAGAATATTCTTCTTCACCAATAAAATTAGAAGAAGGTATAATTTTTAATAAGTTTTTTTTTAATTCTTTTTCAGCTTCTATATCTGCTACTGTTACCAAATCAGATCCATTCTTATAATTAATATCATCATCTGATAAATTTTTAAATTTTGTTAAAATAATATTTTTACTTACATTAAAACAAATATCTTCTATGTCTTCTTGCTTTATATTATCCATTTATACATGCTTCAGTATACATTTCAGCTAGTTTCAATGTTATGTTACCAATTTTACCATTATTTATTTTTTTATTATCAATTTTTAAAATAGGAGTAATAAAACTTCCAGAGCTTGTTAAAAATACTTCATCTGCATTAACTAATTGCTTATGGGTAAATTGTTTTTCTACTAATTTAAGTTTAGTTTTTTTAATAATTTTTAAAAGAGAAGTTCTAGTTACTCCTTTTAATATATCTGAATTAGCTGGGTGAGTCATTAAATTATTTTTTTTAATAATCCAAATATTAGAAGATGTGCCCTCAGTTACTTTTCCATTTTGTATTAAAATTGCCTCATATGCGTTTTTCTTTTTAGCCATATTTGCAGCTATAATATTTGGAAGTAAATTTACTGTTTTAATATCACGTCTTTTCCATCGAAGATCTTTGTATGTAATTGTTTTTACTCCTACAAATTTTTTTCCAGGTAAATTAAAACTTTTATTTCTTGTGTATACAATCAAAGTTGGGATTAAATTTTTTTGATATTTGTGTTCTCTAAATTGAATACCTCTTGTAATTTGTAAATATATAATACCATTTCTTGTTTTATTTTTCTTTATTAGATTAAGAAAAATATTAGTTAAGTTTTTTTTATTAATTATAAATTTGATTTCTAATTCACGAAGAGAATATTTTAATCTCTTAAGATGAAAATCTAAATCAATTAAATTATTATCCAAAACAGCGATAACTTCATATACACTATCTGCAAATTGTAATCCTCTATCCTCAATATGAATTTTTGCTGATTTAAAATTTACAAATTTGTTATTTATATAAGCAAAATTTGGCATTAAACTAAACTTTTGATAAAAGTTTTTCTAGTTTTTTTATGCAGTTTGTTTCAGCAAAAAAAACAACATCATCATTTTCTTTAAAAACAGTTTGGCTATTAGGGATTATAATTTTTTTATCCCTTACAATAGAGCCAATACGTATACCTTTTGGTAATTCTAATTCTTTAAGATTTTTATTACAAAGAAATGACTCTGATTGAATATCTGCCTCAATTACTTCTCCAAAACCTTCGCCTATAGAATAATCGTTTCTTATTTTTACGCCTCTAACCTTTTCTAAAATTTTAGAAATTGTTATTATTTTTGGGTCTATGGTCATATCAACACCAATATTAGACAACAAAGATGAATAATTACTATTATTAATCAAAGTTATTGATGTGTTGGAGCCTGCTCTTTTAGCCAACAAAGATGCAAGTATATTAACTTCATCGTCTTCTGTAATTGATATACAGTATCCTGAATCTGATATGTTTACCTCTTCAAGTATCTGATTGTCCAAACCATCTCCACATGTCACTGTGATATTTTCTAAATTTGATGCAAGAAATTCTGCTCGTTCTTTATTAGCTTCAATAAGTTCAGTTTTTATATATGTTTCAGAATTCTCAATTAATTGAGCAAGTGAAAATCCTATATTTCCACCACCTATAATCACAGCTTTTTTTGCCTGCAATTCTTGATGGCCAAATTCAGATAACACGTCTGTCAAATTATCAGTTTCCACAACTAGAAAGATGGTATCTTTTTTTTCAATTTTAGTTGAAGAATTTACGGTAAATTTTTGATCACCTCTAAATATAAACATAATGTTAGCTAAATAGTCAGGAAATTTTTCTGATAATTGTCTTACAGAAAGACCTGAATGTAAAAAATTATCTTCACATTTTAGACCAATTAATTTTAATTTTTTATCTGATAATTCAACCATATCTATTGTGCCAGGAGAAATTAATCTTCTAAATATACCTTTAGCAACTTCTTGTTCTGGAGAAATAATTGCATCTATTGGGAAATTTTCATCATTATATAAATTTTTCCAATCATTTTTTAAATAATCTTGTTGTCTTATTCTTGCAATTTTCTTTTTTATTTTAAATAAAGAGTAGCCAATTTGGCAAGTAACCATATTAGTTTCATCACTCTTAGTAACTGCAATTAGTATTTCACAGTCATTTGCACCAGCACTCTCTAAAACTGATGGCATACTAGGAATGCCATTTATTGTTTTGACATCCAAATTTTCAGATACCTTATTTAATCTATTTTCATCTTCATCAATAACTGTAACTTCAAAGTTTTCGCGTGATAGTTTATCAGCTATGCTATATCCAACATCTCCAGCACCACAAATAATTGTTTTCATTGATAGTTATTCTACTTTTATATCTAGTGATTTAAATTTTCTATAAAGAGCAGTTCTTTCCATTCCTGTAAACTCAGAAACTTTCGTTATATTACCATTAAATCTCTTAATTTGCGATATTAAATAATTTTTTTCAAACTCTGATCTTGCTTCTTTTAATGACAAATCCAGTGAATTATTGGAAGAATTTGACGCAGTTTCATCTCCCATTTGTAAAGCTAAATCATCAACCTCTAACTCTTTTATATTTTGATCTTGGTTAAGTATCAGACTTTTCTCAACATAGTTAATTAATTGAGATATATTTCCAGGCCAATCATACATTTGTAACTTAGTTAAGGCTTTAGAAGAAAATTTAAAATTTAAATTTCCTCCACTTTTTTCATTTAAATAATAATCAAGAATAGGAAGAACGTCATCTCTCCTATCAGAGAGAGATTTAAATTTTATAAAGTCTGTTGAAATTCTATCATATAGTCTTTTAATAAAATTACCTTTTTCAATTTCTATTTCTAAATTTTTCTCAGTAATTGTAATAATTTTATGATTTAATTTAATATCAAGATCTTCAAAAAATTTTTTGTTTTCTAGAAAATTTAAAAGTTTTTTCTGATAAATATTTGGTAGTGTTTCAATATTAAGCAATATTAATGTATTATTATTTGATCGATAAAAAATATTTTCATTAATTGTGTTTTTATTTTCCGCAAACATATTATCCAATGCTTCATTTGTAAGTTTTTTAAGATCAATTGATATAGGAAGCTTATCTTTATATGGTGAATTTTGATGTATTAAATTTGTAAAATGTTTTTTTCCTGTTCCAAATGGCCCTTCAATTAATAATCTTGAGTTACTTGAACTCTGCTCATTTAAATGTTTGTTAATTTTTTTTATGAATTCTGAATTACCTATTAGTGGTAAAGTTTTGATTAAAGTATCTTTTAAATTTTTATTTTCACTCAACAATGATGAACTTTCTATCGCTCTCTTAGTAAGAATAATTAATTTATCACTGTTGAATGGCTTTTCTAAAAAGTCGTATGCTCCATTTTTTATAGATTTCACTGCAAGATCAACAGTTCCATGACCACTTATAATTATAATTGGAATATTACTATCAATCGATTTAAATTCTTTTAAAATCTCAATCCCGTCTAGTTTACTTTTAGATAACCATACATCCAATATAACTAAATCAGGTTTAATTTCATTAAATTTACTAATTGCTTCATCTGAATTGAGCGCAATAGATGTATTATAATTTTCATCTTTTAAAATTTCTGAAATAAGAAAACAAATATCCCTTTCATCATCTATAATTAAAACTTTATGCATTGTATTCAAAATTAATAAGTGATGTTGTGCCTGCCATATTTTTATTTTTCTCAATTTTTATTTTACCACCATGATCTTCAATGATTCTTTTTACTATAGAAAGTCCAAGACCGGTTCCTTTAGTTTTAGTTGTAAAATAAGGCTCAAATATTTTACTCAACATTTTTTCATCAATTCCCACACCGTTATCCTTTATTTCAATTTTTATATTTTTGGCATCAGTGGTCATTAATACTTCAACTGCAGGGTTAGGTATTTTTTCCACAGCCTCAATGGCATTTTTAATTAAGTTATTAAAACATCTTGAAATTTGAAGGGTGTCAAAGTGAAAATAAATATCATTTTCAGGTTTAATTAAATTAAGCTTTATATCCTTCCTTGTATTGAAATATAAAAGGTATGCTTCTTCTAAACATTTTGATAAGTTATCAAGCTTAATTTCTGCTTCAGGCATTCTCGCAAAAGATGAAAATTCGTCAACTAACTTTCCAATATCGTCTACTTGTCTTGATATTGTTTTAGTTAAAAGTGAAATATCTTCCTTATCTGTTTTTGCATCTAAAAATTTCTTTTCTATTCTTTCAGCAGAAAGTTTAATAGGGGTGAGAGGATTTTTAACTTCATGTGCTATCTTTCTTGCTATATCAGACCAAGCAGCATGTTTTTCTGCTAAAATTAAAGATGTAGCATCATCTAGAGCAACAACATATCCCTCAATTTTATTATCATTAATCTCTTTAATGACTCTAATATTAAAATTCCTCTGATCATCATATAATGTAAAATCGTATTGAAAATTTAATAATACTTTATTTGAGGTTTCAAAATTCTCAAATATTTTTTTCCATTCAGGGAAATAGGATAGAAAATTTTCATTTATTTTAAAAGTTTTAGTGCTTCTAAATAGTTTAGTTAAAGTTTTATTGTATAACAAAATATTAAAATTTTTATCTAAAGAAATTACACCTATTGTTAAAAGACTTAAGATTGCCTCTATAAAAATTCTTTTTTCTTCATCTTCTTGACTTTTTGATATTAATTCATTTTGTTTATTCTCAATTTCTGAAATCATTTTATTATAAGACGATAGTAATACTTTTATCTCTTGAAATTGATCTGTTTCACTAACTTTAGCATCAAAATTCCCTTCTGATATTTTATTCGCTGATTTGATTAAGTTTGTAATTGGTTTACTAAGATTGCTAGCTAGATTAAATCCTATCAAAATAGCCACTAATATAAAACAAATGGAAAAAAGAACAAATATCATCGAATAAGTTATTTGAATTCCTGAACTTTCCTCTTCTTTCATAGTATAAATATCAAATGCCTCTTTTGTAGCACTAATATGATCCCAGATATTAGTGTTTAGATTTCTATTAACCTGCATGTAAACATCATTTAAAAAATTTATTTTTTTATAAGCTGTGATAGAATTTTTATTTAATTGAAAAATATAAACACGATTTTGATTAACAATCTTAAATATTTCATTTGATGGAACAGAAAAATTTTTATTATCAGGATCTTTTAAACTTAAATAAATATTGCCTTCCGTATTAAAAATATAAATACTTGAAATTGTTCTTAAGTTAATAAATTCACTTAAAGCTGTTCTAATTGATTGAATATTAACCTCATTATTTTGAGAAACTTTTAATATCTCTCTCATTATTAACTGAGTATCAGACACAATTTCTGCCTGTATTTCATTTTCATAATTTCTTGCTACGATATTAGAATTTACAACCGCATCCCTTACAGCATCACCATACCAAGTTCTTAATTCTAAATTAAAGAATAATGAAGTTATAATAACTAAACCAATGGCTGGTCCTAAAGCCATTGCAGCAAATAAATTTACAAATTTTATATATAATCGAGATTCATCATAACTTTTTCTTCTTCTCACTAAAATCAGTACAATTTGTCTAATAATTATGGATATCAATAAAATAACAAAAATTACATCCGCCAATAAAAAAAATTGTAGTCTTCTTGGATCTTTTACTAGATCGTTATTTGGAAGCATTAAGTAGAATGTAATCGAAAAACTCAATATGATTAAAAAGATTAAAAAATAAAAAGATAATCTTGAAAGATGAATAGATTTAAGTAATTTTGATAGGTTAAACACTGTATACTTTAGTTAGTTTTTAAATAATGATAGTAAAACAATATAGTATATAAATTAAAATGATGAAAAATGCACTTGTAATTCTAGCCGGTGGAAAAGGAAAGAGATTTGGTCAAAAAATTCCAAAACAATTCTTAAAAATTGGGAATACAAATTTTTTAAATTATTTTATTTCAAATTTAGATTTATCAAACTTCGATATTATTAATATTTCAATAGATAAAAAATATCAAAAGACTTACTTTAATCATAAGGCTGTTTCCGAGAAAATAAAAATTACCTATTCAAAACCTGGGCTTACAAGACAAATTTCATCTTTTAATGCTTTAAAAAATTTAAAAAAATTTAAAATTAAAAATGTATTAATACATGATGCTGCACGTCCTTTATGTAGTAATAAATTAATTAAAAAAATTATATCCAAATTAGGCAAAAATACTAATGCTATTCCATATGTTGAATATAATGACAGACAATTAATAAAGAAAACTAAATTGGAAACAAAAGCAATTAACGTGCAAACACCTCAAGGTTTTAATTATAATTTAATATTAAAAGAACATATCAAATATAAAAATTTTGCATTTAATGATGATGCAGGATTATTACAAAAATCAAAAATTAAAATTAATTTGATCAAAGGTGAGAAAAATAATATTAAAATTACTTACCCAGAAGATATTCAATTATTTAATTTATACAAAAAACCGATAACAAAATACGGTATTGGCTACGATATTCATCAAGTTGATAAAAATACCAAAAATGGATTAAAATTAGGAGGCATTAAAATTCCTTTCTCTAAATTGATTGGTCATTCTGATGCAGACGTTGTACTGCATGCAATTTGTGATAGTATTTTTGGAGCACTTTCTATGAGAGATATAGGTTATCACTTTCCCAACACAGATAAAAAATGGAAAAATGCAGATTCATCTAAGTTCATTATTTATTGCAGAAATAAACTTAAAGAAAAAGGTTATTCTGTAATCAATCTAGATATAAATATAATAGCTGAAAAACCTAAAATTAATAAATATGTTTCAAAAATGATTAAAAATATTTCAACATTACTTCAAATTAAAAATAACTCTGTATCCATTAAAGCAACTACAAATGAAAAAATTGGTTTTATTGGTAATGGTGAAGGAATTGCAGCCGAGTCAATAGTTCATATAACAGATGATAAAGTTAGCTAATTTTTTTGTATCGTTATCTTTTGCTGGATATATTAAATTAATACCATCAGGAACCTTCGCATCTTTTTTATCAATAGTTATTTTATTTCCTATTGTTGAATACAAAATTATTTCTTTAGAAATATTTGTAGTTATTTTTTTTGTAATCTTTTTACTATCTTTATTTTTTATAAATAAATTCTCTGCACACACACAATCACATGACTCAAAAATAATAGTTATTGATGAATTCTTAGGAGTATACTTAATTTTAATATTTTATGATCAAATTAAAATAATAAATCCTTATGTCACAATAATGTTAATTTTTATTTTATTTCGTTTTTTTGATATATTGAAAATTTTTCCAGCCAACATAGTAGACAGGAGACTTAAATCAGCTTTTGGTGTAATTCTTGATGATTTAATAGCAGGAATATATACAATAATAATTCTTTATATTGTAAATGGCTATTATTAAAAAAGTTATAAATAAATTAATAAAAAAAAATATCTCAATTTCTGTTGCTGAGTCATGCACAGGTGGACTAATAGCAAATACTATTACCAAATATAGTGGAGTTTCAAAAATTTTCTCTTATGGAATTATTAGTTATTCTAATAAAGCTAAATCCAGATATTTGTCTGTTTCAAAAACTAACCTCTCTAAATTTGGAGCTGTAAGTAAAGAAGTAGCTGAGGACATGATAAATGGTTTGTATAAAAATGAAAAAACACAAATCTGCATTTCAACAACTGGCATAGCAGGTCCTAATGGTGGGACAAAGTTAAAGCCAGTAGGGTTAGTATATATCGGAATTAAAGTTAATAAGAATAATTATATTTTCAAAAAAATATACAAAGGAAAAAGATTGGACATACAAAGAAAAACTAGAGATTTTATATTTAAAAAAATTAATGAATTAATCTAATATTTCATCAGCACGGATTTTAAATGATTCAATCATTTTATTTTCAATTAATGGAAAAAAAGCTTCAGCAATTTTCTGATGAAAAAATCGTTTAAATTCAAATTCAACATTAAAATGAATTCGTGTTTGATTTTTTTTTAATGATTCAAAAATCCAACTCGTTTTTAAATCTTTTAGAGGTCCTTCAATATAAGTTGTACTAATTGAGAGTTTTTTTTTATCAAAAGTTACATGGGAGCCAAAAGTTTGAGGCATAAAATATTTATACCATACGACCATATCAGCATATATTTCATTTTTATTTTTTGAATGTATTCTCATTGCTGAACACCAAGGAATAAAATAAGGATAGCTCTCTATGTCTAATACTATATTAAATAGACCTTTTGCGTCGTGATCGACTATTTCCTCCCTATTTGAAGATTTCATTGAATTGAATAAAGTTTATTTTTCCTATTTTCTTGCATGATTTTAAAATCATCAGAAGCATGATAACTTGAGCGAGTAAGTGGTGAAGATGCTACCATTAAAAATCCTTTTGCGTATGCCATTTTTTTGTATTCATCAAATTCTTGAGGAGTAATAAAATTTTCTAGCTTAGCGTGTTTTGGTGTTGGTGGTAAGTATTGTCCTATAGTAATAAAATCAACATTAGCTGCTCTTAAATCATCCATTACTTGATAAACTTCTTCTTTAGTTTCACCTAAACCAACCATCAGACCTGATTTTGTAAATATACTTGGATTTTTTTCTTTAATTTGACTGAGTAAATTTAAACTTACAAAGTACCGTGAGCCCGGTCGAATTGAAGGATATAATCTTGGCACTGTTTCTAAGTTGTGATTAAAAACATCAGGTAAATTTTTTGATAAAATATCTATTGCTTCAGGTTTATTTTTAAAATCAGGCGTTAGAATTTCAATTGTGCAATTTGGATTTAAAGATTTAATTGAATCTATGACATTTATGAAGTGTAATGCTCCTCCATCTATTAGATCATCTCTGTCAACACTAGTTATAACCACGTGTTCTAAATTCAGTTGCTGAACTGACTCAGCAATTCTTATAGCTTCACCGTGATCAATAAAATGAGGTTTACCAGTTTTAATATTACAAAATGCACAAGCTCTAGTACAAATATCTCCGAGTATCATAAATGTTGCATGTTTTTTTTGCCAACACTCAGCTATATTTGGACATGCAGCTTCTTCGCACACAGTTACAATTTTTTTATCTTTTAAGAGTTTATTTGTTTCTTTGAAAAATTTTGAAGTTGGTGCCTTTACTCTAATCCAACTCGGTTTTTTTGGGATTGGATTTGATTTGTTTTTTACTTTTTCAGGATGTCGTGGTCCAGTCATATGAGTTAAATAACTTCCATATCCAAGCTATTCAACCATATTTGAAAAGGATCCTCTAAAATATCGCTAAAATCTTTGAGTAATTTTGCCGCAACAGCACCATCTAATGATCTGTGATCAGCTGAAATCGTGGATTTCATTGTATGCCCTATTTCAATATTGCTACCGTTAACAACGGGTTTTTCAATTATTGATCCAATTGCAATAATACTTGATTGTGGTGGATTAATAATTGCTTGAAATTCTGTGATTCCATACATGCCTAAATTAGAGATAGTTATAGATCCTCCGCTATACTCTTCTGGTAATAATTTATTTTGATTTGCTTTTTTTACTAGTGATTTAATTTCTGTTGAAATTTCAGCTAATCCTTTTGTATCAGCTTCTTTGACAATTGGGGTAATCAATCCTTCTTTTAAAGCTACCGCAATAGCAATATCGATATTTTTATATTGGTGGATTTTACCATTCACCCAAGAAATATTTGTTTCTGGATTTTTGTCTATTGCCATTGCGCATGCTTTAACAATAAGATCATTAAAAGAGATTTTGATATCACTATTTAAATTAATTTTTTTTCTTAAATTTATAAGCTTGTCCATTCTTGTTTCAATTGTAAGATAAAAATGTGGAACCTCATTTTTTGTTTGTGCTGTTCTTTCAGCAATTATTTTTCTAATACTAGAGGGCTCAATTACAGAAATATTTTCATCATTAATTTGTAGATCAAAATTTTGTATATCTTTTTTTATTATCCTGCCTTCAGGGCCGGAACCTTTAATAAGAGTTAAATCAATATTTTTATCTTTAGAAAATTTTTTAACAAACGGTGAAGCAAAATTAGCATTTTGATTAGTGGTTGAATCTTTACTTCTTTCTATTATTTGACTTTTATCTACTTCTGTATTTACTTTAGGTGCTTCTGAAACTTCATTTTTTTCTTCACTGCTTACAGTTTGATCTTTATCATTATAATCTTCTAATTTTTCATCTTTGCTACCATTGATTAAAGCAATGACAGAATTAACAGCAATTTGTTTATCTGGTGTTGTATCAATTAAATGTGTAATTTCTCCCTCATCAACTGCCTCAACTTCCATTGTTGCTTTATCTGTTTCAATTTCAGCTAAAATATCTCCAGCTGAAACAGTATCGCCAATATTAACTAACCACTTATTAATTACACCCTCTGACATTGTAGGTGATAATGCAGGCATTAAAACTTTAATTGCCATTTATTTTATATAACTTACTTTTTTTGCAGCATTTATAATATCATCAACTTGAGGAAGATATAATTTTTCTAAGCTTAATGCATATGGCATTGGAACATCAGCGCTATTAACTTTTATCACTGGTGAGTCTAAATAATCAAATGCATCCCTTTGAACAATATTTGCAATTTCAGAACCAACACTACCAAATGGCCATGATTCTTCGACAGTGATTAGTCTATTAGTTTTTTTAACTGAATTTAAAATTGTTTCCGTATCTAAAGGTCGTAAAGTTTGTAGATCAATAATTTCTGCATCTAAATTATATTCCTCTTTTAGTCTTAATGCTGCTTCTTTCGATTTCTGCAACATGATAGAATACGTTACAATTGTTAAATCTTTTCCTTCTTTTTCAATATTTGCTTTTCCAATTGGTATTGAAAAGTTAACATCATTATTAACTGGGCCTTTTAATCCATAAAGAATTTCATTTTCTAGAAAAATTACGGGATTTGGATCTGAAATTGCTGAACGCAACAAACCTTTTGCGTTATAAGGAGTAGATGGAGCAATAACTTTTAAACCTGGAACTTGAGAATACCAGGAAGAAAAATCCTGACTATGTTGTGCAGCAACTTGTGCGGCAGCACCATTTGGTCCTCTAAAAACAATAGGACAATTAATTTGCCCTCCTGACATGTAAAGTGTTTTTGCAGCTGAATTTATAATTTGATCAATTGCTTGCATAGAAAAATTAAAAGTCATGAATTCTAAGATTGGCCTCAATCCCTTAAACGCTGCGCCAACTGCTAATCCAGTAAATCCATGTTCGGAAATAGGAGTATCTAATACTCTTTCTTTGCCAAATTCCTGAAGAAGACCTTGCGTTACTTTATATGCACCTTGATACTCGGCAACTTCCTCTCCAAGTATGAAAACTTTATTATCTTTTCTCATTTCTTCAGCCATTGTGTCTCTTAGTGCTTGGCGCATAGTAATTTCTTCTGAACTTAAATTCCTATCTTCTTCTATTTTAGGTGATGGTGTATCGATTATATCAGCATTATTATTATCAATTTTTGTCTCAATATTTTTTTCAATTTTCTTTTCTTCAATCACTTTTTCTACGGGAGCTTCTTTTTTTACTTCAACTTTTTCATTTGGATCGCCAATAATCGCTATAGCTTTATTTACTGGAATATTGGCTTCTCCTTCTTTAAATAAAAGATCAAGAACAACACCTTCATCTACTGCTTCTACTTCCATTGTTGCTTTGTCAGTTTCAATTTCAGCAATCAAATCACCCGCTTTAACAGTATCTCCTTTTTTAATTAACCACTTAGAAAGATTCCCTTCTGTCATTGTTGGAGATAATGCGGGCATTAAAATTTCTGTGCTCATAATTTATAAATAAACATCCGTATAAAGTTCACTGTCCTTTGGAAAAGGACTATTGGTTGCAAATTCAGCTGCATTTTTAATTTCTTCTAAAGTATCTTTATTAATTTTTTCAATTTCATCATTAGTTGCAATTTTTTTCTTTAAAATTTCAGCTTTGACTATTTCAATAGGATCGGTTTGCTTATAATTATCTAATTCTTCTTTCGTTCTATATTTTGCAGGATCTGACATTGAATGTCCTCTATATCGATATGTTTGTACTTCAATAATATAAGGCCCATTCCCTTCTCTAACATACTTACCTGCTTTATCTGCTGCTTCTATAACAGAGAACACATTCATCCCATCTACCTTCTCACCAGGAATACCAAATGCCTCCCCTCTTTTATATAAGTCTAATCCCGCTGCCGCTCTATCTACAGATGTGCCCATTCCATATTTATTATTTTCAATAATGTATAAAACAGGAAGCTTCCATAAAGCAGCTAGATTAAAAGCTTCAAAAACTTGACCATTGTTCATAGCTCCATCACCAATATATGTTCTGCATATATTTTTTTCTCCATTATATTTATGCGTGAATGCTATACCGGTTCCAATTGGTACTTGAGCCCCTACAATACCATGACCACCATAAAAATTATTTTCCTTTGAAAACATATGCATTGAACCACCCTTACCAGCAGAATAACCATCTTCTCTACCAGTCAACTCTGCCATAATACGTTTTGGATCTAATCCCCTAGCAATCATATGACCATGATCTCTGTAAGTTGTTACAACTGAGTCATTCTTATCAATTGTCATTAATATACCAACAACAACAGCTTCTTGGCCAATATACAAATGACAAAAACCACCTATTTTACCCATTCCGTACAGTTGAGCTGCTCTTTCCTCAAATCTTCTAATCTTGAGCATAAAAGAGTACATTTTGATATAATCTGCTTTTTGAAGTTTCTTCATAGATAATCTTTAATTATAATTAGGGTGATTTTTTGTCAAATAAATCAATCTATTCTGTAATTATAACTGTTTCGTTTTCTGAAGTAAATCCTGTAACTTTCCTAAATGTCTCATCTAAATAGTCCAAATCTATAGTATTTGGTTGTAATCTTTTAATTCTATCTAGGTAAAATTCATTTTCCTTTTTTAAAGACATATATTGTTCATTGTATTGAGCATTAAGATTTTTAAGACTGAAATATTTCAGCAATCCCCTATCGCCATTTACAAGAAAATACAGAAGATAAACAAATAGAAAAAAAGTAAACAAAAAGGATAAATAGAAATAAAATTTATTTTTTAAGACTAAAGATTTATTCATTTATTATACAAATAGCATATTTAAGATCGAAACTGTCAATTATTTATTATTTAAGATAGATGATCCAGCGTAATTTGCTTTACTCTGTAATGCTTCTTCAATTCTTAACAGTTGATTATATTTTGCTGTTCTATCTGTTCTAGATAATGATCCTGTTTTAATTTGACCTGCAGAAACACCTACTGATAAATCAGCAATCGTTGTATCTTCGGTTTCACCAGAACGATGTGAAATAATAGTAGAGAAATTATTTTCTTTTGCTAATTTAATCGACTCCAAAGTTTCTTTTAGAGTCCCTATTTGATTTACTTTAACTAAAATAGAATTCCCCGCACCCTCTGCAATACCTTTTTGTAATCTTTTTTTATTTGTAACAAATAAATCATCACCAACTAACTGAACTTTTTGCCCTATAGTTGATGTTAAATTAGACCAACCATCCCAATCATCCTCTGACATTCCATCTTCAATAGAATAAATTGGATAAGCATTTACCAATTTCTCTAAATATTTTATCATCTCATCAGAAGACAAAACAATTTTTTCTCCCTGTAAATCATATTTATTATTTTTGTAAAATTCAGTTGATGCAACATCAAGTGAAAGATAAATATCTTTTCCAGGTTTAAAACCTGCATCCTCCACTGATTTCAAAACCGTTTCTATGACTTCACTAGAACTATTTATATTAGGGGCAAATCCACCTTCATCACCAACATTTGTGTTTAAGCCTTTTGATTTTAAAAGTGACTTTAATGAATGAAATATTTCACAGCCATGTTGAAGAGCTTCTGAAAAATTATTTGCACCTATAGGAGCAACCATAAATTCTTGAATATCAACATCATTATCTGCATGTGATCCTCCATTAATGATGTTCATCATTGGAACTGGAAGACTCATTGTATTGTCTTTACCAAGAAAAGAGTACAATTCATGACCTTCAGAAGAAGCTAAACATTTTGCAAAAGCTAAGCTTGCAGCAAGTGTTGCATTAGCGCCTAAGTTAGATTTATTTTCCGTACCATCAAGTTCTAATAAAAAATCATCAAAAGAAGAAATATCTTCAAATGATTTTCCAACTAGTTCATTAGAAATTGTATCATTGATATTTCCTACTGCTTTCAAAACTCCTTTACCTTTGTATTTGGATTTATCATTATCTCGCAATTCTAGAGCCTCATGCACTCCAGTAGATGCTCCACTTGGAACCGCAGCTCTTCCAAAGATAGAATTTTCAAACTCTATATCGCATTCAACAGTTGGATTTCCTCTACTATCTATTATTTGTCTTGCTTTTATATTTGTTATTTTAGGCATGGTTTTTCGCTATATCATCAAATTGTTTAAGTTGAATTAATAAATTTTTTAACTCTTTAATATTAATCATATTTGGTCCATCACTCGGGGCATTATCTGGATCATTATGTGTTTCTAAAAATAAACCAGCTACACCAATAGAAATAGCAGCTTTACATAAAGAAGGAATATGTTCTCTTTGACCGCCACTTTTATCGCCCATTCCTCCTGGTTGTTGAACAGAATGAGTTGCATCAAAAATTACAGGATACTCATATTTTTTCATAATATCTATACCTTTAAAATCATTTACTAGGGTGTTGTAACCAAAAGTAGTTCCTCTTTCAGTTATCATAATCTTTTTATTATCTGTAGTTTCTATCTTTGTGAAAATATTTTTAACGTCAGTTGGTGATAAAAATTGACCTTTTTTAACATTAATAATTTTATTTGTACTACCTGCTGCTAGTAATAAATCTGTTTGACGGCATAGAAAAGCAGGAATTTGGATAATATCGATGATACTATCTTGTTTTAATTGATTACATTGATCTTCATTATGGACATCGGTTAGTATTGGTAAATTAAAATTAGTTTTAATTTTTTCAAAGATTTTTAATGCTTCATTAAGCTTAATACCCCTATCACTATTAATACTTGATCTATTTGCCTTATCAAAACTAGATTTAAAAATTAAATTAATACCAACATTATCACATATTTTATGTAGCTCTTCAGCAATCATCAATGAGTGACTTTCATTTTCTATTACGCATGGACCTGCAATTAAAATAAATGGAGAATTATTTGAGATTGAAAAATTTTTTAGATTGATATTAATCATTAATTGCAGCCTTTATAAATGATACGAAAAGAGGATGGGGATCTAATGGTCTTGATTTTAACTCCGGATGAAATTGAACTCCTATAAACCATTTATGTTTTTTACTCTCAAGCACTTCAGGTAATAATCCATCAGGTGACATACCGCTGAAATAATAACCTTTGTTTTCAAATTTTGATAGAAATTTCTGGTTTACTTCGTATCTATGTCTATGTCTCTCACTAATTACTTTATTTTTATATATCGAAAAGATTTTTGAATTTTTTTTCAAAACAGCTTTGTATGCCCCAAGACGCATTGTTCCACCTTTTTCACTATTTTTATCTCTTTTTTCGATCTTATTTTTATTTACCCATTCTGTCATTAATCCAACTACTGATTTAGTAGTTTTCTTAAATTCTGAAGAATGAGCATTTTTAATTTTTAGTACATTTTGTGCTATTTCAATAACAGCTAACTGCATTCCAAGACATATTCCAAAAAAAGGAATATTGTTTTCTCTCGCATATTTAATGGCATTAATTTTTCCATTAATACCGCGAATACCAAAACCACCTGGAATTAGAATTCCATCACAATCTTTTAATTTTTTCATTAAACTAATGTTCTTTTCTTTTTCAGAATTAATCCATTGAATATTTACATCAGCAGAATTTTCTATACCTCCATGAACCAATGCTTCATTTAGTGATTTATAACTATCTTTAAGATTTGTATATTTTCCTACTACTGCAATTTTAACTTTATGTTTTCTTTTTTTAATTTTTTTTTGAAGATCAATCCAAGGCTTTAAATTTAATTTATGATTTTTTGGTTTATAACCTAATTGTTTTAGAAGAGCTTCATCCAAACCATATTTGGAATATAGTGAAGGAACTTCATAAATTGATTTAGCATTTAATGCAGGAATTACGGACTCTTTTTTTACATTACAAAATAAAGATATTTTAGAAATTGAGTCCTTGTCTATTGGTTGTTCAGATCTACACATAATAATATCTGGTTGAATACCAGCATTGAGAAGTTCTTTAACTGAATGTTGAGTAGGTTTTGTTTTTAATTCACCAGCAGAACTTAAATAGGGAATATAAGTCATATGAATTAATGCTGATGAAATATTTTTATCATTTCTAATTTGTCGAATTGCTTCTAAGAAAGGTAAAGATTCAATATCTCCAACTGTTCCTCCTATTTCATAAATTGCAATATCTTCATTTTTTAAATCACTATTAATAAATGATTTTATTTCATTGGTAACATGTGGAATAACCTGAATAGTTGAGCCTAGATAATCACCTTTTCTTTCCTTCATAAGGACATTTGAATAGATTTTACCCGATGAAACACTATCTGATTGCTTAGCTGATTGATTTGTAAATCTTTCGTAATGTCCAAGGTCTAAATCTGTTTCTGCACCATCATCAGTAACGTAAACTTCTCCATGTTGATATGGACTCATTGTTCCTGGATCCACATTTAGATAAGGATCTAACTTTCTTATCCTTACTTTAAATTTTCTACTTTTTAGAAGAGTTGCTAATGAGGCTGAGGCTATACCTTTTCCAAGAGATGACGCTACACCACCCGTAATAAAAACAAAATGCATTACGGAATACCGTGATACATAATAGATCTATTTATAGCAAGATATAATTAATTATTTTCTGGTATAGATGGTTCTTCAGAAGTTTCTTCAGTATTGATTGAAGGAAGTGACTCTAAAACATTACGGTCTGAACCAATAGATGCAGTAATTGTGAGAACAATACTCATTATCATGAACAAACCAGCAGTTATTGCGGTTAGCCTAGAAAGTAGGTTTGCTGTACCTCGAGCTGACATTAATCCAGTTGAGGTTCCACCACCAAGGCCCAAGCTGTCGTTATCGGAACCTTGTAACAAAACTAATATAACTAAAGCAATTGCAAGTATCAGCTGAATTATTACTAGAGTTGTCATATCTGCGCTTTATATTAAATTGATTTTATTTATCAAGAAATAATTGTATTGAATTCATCAACTTTTAATGATGCGCCACCAATTAAGCAGCCATCTACATGACTTAATCCAGTAATTTCTTTTGAATTTGAAGACTTAACAGAACCTCCATAAAGAACCTTAAAATTTGTAAATTTAGTATCAAAATTTTTGATTAATTCGTGTACCTGATTTATTTCATCTAAGGTCGGAGTTAATCCTGTTCCTATTGCCCAAACTGGTTCATAAGCAATTAATGCATTTTGATGATTTGCTGATTTGGGAATACTATCCTTAATTTGTGTCGATAAGATTTCTTCCGTTAAGTTTTTTTCTTTTTGCTCTAAGGTTTCACCTATACAAACCACTGGTATAATATTTTCCTCAATAAGGTTTAAGCTTTTAATGCTTACATTATCATTCGTTTCAGCAAAGTATTGTCTTCGCTCAGAATGCCCAACCAAACAAAAATTTATATTATTATCTTTTAGCATTGAGGCAGATAATTCTCCGGTGTATGCACCCTCTTTATAAGAGGAAACATCTTGTGCCCCACAAAACAAGTTTTCATTATTTCCTTTTAGTGATTTTAAGTAAATTGAAGGTGAGCAGATAATTGTACAATTTTTAGAATTAACTTTTAATTTTTCATAATAATCTTTTAAAAATGAGGAATTTCCATTTAATTTCCAATTTGCTATGAAAATTGAGGTATATTTATCAAGATTTACCATAATTACTTTTATTTATAGAAACTAATATTATAGAAGCAATAGAAATTTTATGAGATTTTTTAGAAATTCTTGGATTGGAATTGGTTTAGCTATTCTTTTTGGAGTTAGCTTGTTTTTCTTTAGAGGACAAGCAAGATATTCCAATTTATTTAATTCTGATAATTTTGTCGCTAATATTTCTGGTACGCCTATTTCAACTACAAAATTTATGCGGTCAATGGATTTGAATATTAATCAATTTTCTCAAATGATTGGAAGTAAATTAACTGGTGATCAAATAAGAAGTTTCCAAGTACATCAAATTGCTCTTCAAAATTTAGTGAACAATGCAATTTTTGAAAATGAGTTCGATAAAATAAATTTTATTTTAGATGACACTACAATTGCAAAAGAAACAAAAAGAAATTTTCCAGATCTATATATAAACAATAAATTAGATGATGAAATGTTGAATACTTTTTTAAGAAGACAGGGTTTAAAAATTGAAGACCTTGTGAATTTAATAAATTATGAAACTAGAGCTAATGTATTTGATAACCTTTTCTTTCAAAAAAATTATCCATTACAATTACAAATAAACTTTAATAAGCATGATAATCAGATAAGAGAAATTGAATTACTTAAAATACCTTACAACGAAATTAAACTAGAAGACTACAATAAAGATCAAATTACAAAAGATAATGAAGAATTGTTAGATTATTTTAATAATAACTCTGCTTCATATATGACGAATGAAGAAAGAGATATTTCATATATATTAATAAATAAAAGTGATTTTAGAGAAAATTTTTCACCTTCAGAAAACAGTCTTAATGAGTATTATAATAACAATAAAAACTTATTTATAAATCCAGAAGAGAGAAGTTTTAAACAATTTAATTTTAAATCAAAAGAAGAAGCAGATGAGTTTAAATTAAGTGTCTCTGGAAAAACTAATGAAGAAATTATTAAATATGCAGAAGAAAATAATATAATTTTTAATGAATTTAAAAATGTCAACAGAAATAGAGTTTTAGAACAACTTGCAAACGTTATATTTGAATTATCCAAAGGAAGTATATCAAACGTAGTCCAAACCACCTTGGCATTCCATATAATTATTTTGGATGAAATTTTTCCAGAAAAAGAATTAAAATTTGATGAAGTTAAGGATGAAATAAATAATACGTTAACCAATTTTGAATTAGATAATTACTTCAATGAATTAAAATCAAGTCTCGACCAACAAATACTTGATGGATTTTCAATTACTGAAATAGCAGGTCAAAATAATCTTAAATTAATTAATAAGAAAAAAATTATAAACAATAATAATCAAGATGATCCTACTTTAAGTAATATAATTTCATTTTCTTTTACTCAAAATAAAGATTTTGTTAGTGATTTAGTAGACGTTGGTAATGATACTTCTTTTATTGTAAATATCGATAACATATATCCCTCAAAGATAGAGAGCATTGATAATATTTATGACAGTGTTTTAAATGATTTTATATTTACAAAAAAAACTGAACAGGCAGAAAATATTTTTAATAAAAATAAAGAGATTTTCACAAATATAAGTAAATTTTATGCAACTAATCCAGAGTATCTAACTTTATCTTTAAGTGATAATGAAGAATTGCCAATATCTTTTAAACAAAAGATTTTTGAATCTGATGTTGATAAAGTAGCTTTTGGATCTGATGAAAATGCTATTTATTTTGCCAATATTAAAATTATCAAAATGTCTGAAGAAGGTGAAAATACTTCAAACCTTAATTTAATAAGCGATTTAAAAACAGCATTTGGTAGTGAGATTATTAAGACAAAAGAAATATCATTTAATGATGAACTTATAAATGGTCTTTTATCTCAATATAAATGAGTGTAGAAAAAAAAAATTTTATAAGCCAATATAACAAAGGCTTACCTCAGATATTAAAAAAAAATCTTATTGCTGATATTGAAACACCGTTTTCATCATTGTTAAAAATTAGTAAATCAGAAAAATATTCCTTTCTTTTAGAGTCAGTAGAAGGTGGAAGTAAAAAAGGACGTTATTCATTACTGGGTTGCGATCCAGATTTAATTTGGACAGTTGAAAAAGGTAAGGCAAAAATTAAATATTTGGATCATAATTTTGATTACAAACTAGATCAAAAGCCAATTCATAGTCTTAAAGAACTTGTAAAAATTTCAAAATTTAAAAATAATAAAATCGACGTTCCTTTCCCAACACTAGTTGGATATCTAGGATATCCAATGATTCAATATATTGAAAAAATTAAACTAAGTAATAAGGACAATATAAAAATACCTGATGCAATTTTAATCAGACCAAAAATTGTCGCAGTTTTTGATAATATTAAAGATATTATTTCCCTTATGACAGTTACGTATCCAAGTAAAACAATCTCAGCAGAAAAAGCCTATAGAGAAAATAAATTACTTATTGATAAAACAATTAAAAAGTTAGAAAAAAGTATTTTAAAACCTGCACAAAAGAAAAATAAAAAATCTAAATTAAAATTTAAATCAAATTTCAAGAAAGAACAATTTTATAAAATTGTAAATAAAGCAAAAGAATATATAAAAAATGGAGATATCTTCCAAGTTGTGCCTTCACAGAGATTTGAAACAAAATATAATTTAAAGGCAGTCAATCTTTATAGATCGTTAAGACGACTAAATCCATCTCCTTATCTTGTAAATCTTAACTTCGATAAAATTGGCCTTGTTGCATCTAGTCCAGAATTAATGGTTCAATTAAGAAACAAAAAAGTTACGATAAGGCCAATTGCTGGAACAAGAAAAAGAGGAAAGAATGCCTCTGAAGACCTTTATTTATCTAATGACTTACTGAATGATAAGAAAGAACTCGCAGAACACTTAATGCTTTTAGATTTAGGAAGGAACGATGTTGGTCGCGTTGTAAAAAAAGGAACAGTGAATGTTACTGAAAAGATGATTATAGAATACTACTCTCATGTAATGCATATTGTCTCAAACGTTGAGGGAAAAATAGATAATAATTTAGATGCTCTAGACGCTTTAATGGCTGGATTTCCAGCAGGTACAGTTTCTGGTGCACCAAAAATAAGAGCGATGGAAATCATAGAGGAACTTGAAAATTTAAATAGAAGTTTTTATGCTGGTTGTATGGGTTATTTTGATTCTAATGGAGACATGGATACATGTATTAGTTTAAGGACTGGGCTTGTAAAAGATAATAAATTATACATTCAGGCTGGTGCTGGAATAGTTTATGACTCGATCCCAAAAAATGAACATCAAGAAATTTTGAATAAAGCAGGTGCGTTAATGGCAGCTGCTGAGGATTCATACAAATTCGATATATGATATTATTAATAGATAATTATGATAGTTTTACTTACAATGTAAAACACTACTTACTAGATTTAAATCAAAAGGTTGTTGTTTTTAGAAATGACAAAATTTCTATAAATAAAATTCTAAAATTAAAACCTAAATCAATAGTTATTTCACCAGGTCCGTGCACACCAAATGAAGCAGGAATAAGTCTTAATATCGTTTCAGAATTATCAAAACAATTTCCTATACTTGGGATTTGTTTAGGGCATCAAACTATTGGTCAAGCGTTCGGAGGTAAAATTGTTAAATGCAAAGAAATCATGCATGGAAAAGTTGATACAATTAATCACTTTGGCCACTCTATATTTAAAAATGTAGAAAGAAAATTTAAAGCTACTAGATATCATTCTCTAATAATTGATAAAAAAACTATGCCAAAAGATTTTTTAATTACTGCTGAAACAAATAATAAGATTATAATGGGTATTGCACATAAAAAATTACCAATATTTGGTCTCCAATTTCATCCAGAAAGTATAGGTACTGATATGGGTAAAATTATTTTAAAAAACTTTTTAAACTTAGCAAAATAATGGATCAAACTTTAATATTAAATAAAATTCTCGAGCAACAAAGTCTGAATATTCAAGAGAGTATGTACATATTTAATAAAATTATGAGTGGGGAATTAGATGATATTAAAATTACCTCAATACTAATTGGCTTAAAGCTAAAGGGTGAAACAAAAGAAGAAATTATAGGTGCGGCTAAAGTAATGAGAGAGAAATCTCTAAAAATAAACTCTCCGCAAAATACAATTGATACTTGTGGTACCGGTGGAGATATGCAAGACACATTAAACATATCAACAAGTGCCGCCATAGTTGCCGCAAGCGCTGGTGTTACAATAGCAAAGCATGGCAATCGCTCGGTTAGTTCAAAATCAGGCTCTGCAGATATGCTAGAAAAAATAGGTTATAAGATTACAGATAATGTAGAAGATTTAGAAAACTCATTATCCAATAAAAATTTTTGCTTTTTATTTGCTCAAAATCATCATTCTGCCATGAAGAATGTAATTAACGTTCGTAAGAACTTAGCTACACGTACAATTTTTAACTTATTAGGTCCTCTTACAAATCCTGCTAAAGCAAGTAAACAGCTTCTAGGTGTCTATTCAAGAGATTTAGTTTCTATGCATTGCAATTGCTTAAAAGAACTAGGCTCTGAAAAAGCTATGGTTGTTCACGGATTGGATGGTTTAGATGAAATAAGTTTATCCGATAATACTCTAATAAATGAATTAAAAGATAATAAAGTTCTGGAATATAGTTTTGATCCTAGAGACTATGGTTATGATTTAATTAAATTAGAAGATATAAAAGGTGGAGATCCAGAATATAATGCAAATTGCTTTAATAAAATGATTAACGGTGATTACAGAGAATTTCAAATGATTGTAGAAATAAATGCAGGAGCGGCAATATATTTATCTAATTTAAGAAATAATCTAAAAGATAGTTTTGAATTAGCAAAAAAAACAATTGAGGAAGGAATTACAAAAAATTTTGTAAAATCACTAATTAATGAGTAATATACTTCAAAAAATTTGCGAAGATAAATCTAAAGAATTAGAAGAAACAAAAAAAAGATGTTCTTTTAAAACATTAGAAAAATTAATTTCCTCAAAATTAGAGAAACGTGAATTTAAAAATGAATTAATTTCAGCTCAAAAAAATAAAACAAACTTTATAATTGGTGAAGTAAAAAAACAAAGTCCAAGTGCAGGTGAAATAATTTCAGATTACAAACCAGAAGACATTGCTATTTTATATGAAAGATCAGGTGTTAGAGCATTATCGATTTTAACAGAAAGTAAATATTTTTTAGGAAATATTGATCATTTATCTCTTGTTAAAAAGAGAACAAATTTACCAATCTTAAGAAAAGATTTTATAATTGATAAATATCAAATTTTAGAAAGTAAGATTTATCAAGCAGATTGCATATTATTAATTTTATCAATATTATCAGATGATCAGGCAATAGAATTTATCAATTATGCAAATGAATTAAAATTAGATTGTATTATAGAGGTTCATGATGAAGAGGAACTTAAAAGAGCAATCAAATTAGACTACCCTATTATTGGAATTAATAATAGAAACCTTAAAAATCTTGAAATTAATTTAAATAACTCAATAAATTTGAATAAAAATTTAACAAATGATTATATTTTAATTGCAGAGAGTGGAATTAAAAATTCTGATGATATAAAAAAATTTAATGCAACAGGGATATATAATTTTTTAATTGGAGAAAGTTTGTTAAAATCTAAAGACAAAGAAAAGAAAATTGGAGAATTACTTTTAAATGAGTCATATTAATAAAAAAGGAAATCCTTATATAATTGACGTATCAAATAAAGATGTCACAGAAAGATTAGCAGTTGCTTCAGGTGAAATTAAATTTGATAAAGACACATATAGAAAAATAAAATCATTTGAGACAAAAAAAGGGTCCATTGAAAAAACTGCTATCATTGCTGGTATAATGGGAGCAAAAGAAACTTCTAGATTGATACCACTTTGTCATAATATTCCAATCAATCATATAAATATTGAGGTTAAAAAAAATGACAAAAAATTTAGTCTTATTGTCGAAAGTACAGTTAAAACAAATGCAAATACTGGTGTGGAAATGGAGGCATTAACCGCCGTTACAATTAGCTGTCTAACAATTTATGACATGTGTAAGTACTTAAATAAAAAAATTAAAATACAAAATATACATCTATTGTCAAAAACAGGTGGTAAATCTAATATTTAACTAACTGAAAAATATAGATTTTTATATTTGTTCTTGTTTTGATCTTAAAGAACATATATAGAACGATAATGCTTACTAAAAAACAAAAAGAGCTATACGATTATTTAAAAAATTACATTTCAAGTAATGAAATTTCCCCTTCTTTTGAGGAAATGAAAAGTGCAGTTAATCTGAAATCAAAGTCAGGTATTCATAGATTAATAACAAGTCTAGAAGAAAGAGGTTTTATTAAAAGATTAAAGCACAAAGCAAGAGCAATGGAAATTGTTAATAAAGATAATATTGATAATGAAAATTCTTTGTCGAATAGCATTAATATCCCATTAATTGGTGCAATAGCAGCAGGTGAAGCAATAGAAGCTATTGAAAATGCTGATGAATTTGTTTCAGTGCCCTCCTCAATGACATCACCAAATGCTAAATATTTTGGATTAAAAGTAAAAGGTCTATCTATGATAGATAAAGGAATATTTGACGGTGATATTGCTGTGATAAAAAAGACAAATAATGTTGAAAATGGAAAAATTGCAGCTGTTATTACACAAGATAACGAGGTTACTCTAAAAACTATTAAATTTGATCGAAACAAGGTTTTGTTAATTCCTGCTAATCAAAGTTTTCAGACAAAGGAATATGAAGCAGGTGAAATCCAAGTCCAAGGGACTTTATCTGGTATTATAAGAAAATATAATTAATAGTTTATCTTAATATTAAGATGACTATGTTACAAACACGATTTGCACCCTCTCCTACTGGCAATCTACATCTTGGAGGTGCTAGAACTGCTTTAATTAATTATATTGTAAGTAAGAAATCAGCATCATCTAAATTTTACTTAAGAATTGAAGATACAGATCATGAAAGATCAAAACAAGAATACACAGATAACATAACTAATTCTTTAAAATGGCTTGGGCTTAATTGGGATGAGGAAATTCAAGTTCAATCTGAAAGATTATCAAGGCATCAAGAAATTGCCAGAGAATTACTTCAAAAAAAACAAGCTTTTAAATGCGTATGTTCTGAACAAAAAATAGCTAACCAAAGAAAGTTAATTAAAGAAAATAAAAATTATTCTAAAAAAATATGTACTGAATGTAAAAATGATAATGATATTCAAAGTAGAGATAAAGGTTTTGTAGTTAGATTAGATGTACCGGATGAAGGAAATTTAAAAATTAACGATACAATTCAAGGAGACGTTACAGTAGCAAATTTAGAGTTAGATGATTTTATTTTACTAAGAAAAGATCAATCACCAACTTATATGTTATCTGTAGTAGTGGATGATCATGATTTAGGAGTCAATTATATTATTAGAGGTGACGATCATTTTATTAATACTTTTAGACAATACTACATATATAAATTTATGAATTGGGATATACCACAATATGCTCATATTCCTCTTATTCACGGAGAAGATGGAACAAAATTATCAAAAAGACATGGTGCAGTAAATATTTTAGATTTAAAAAAAGACGGTTATTTAAAAGAAGCAATTATTAATAATCTTATACTTTTAGGATGGTCAAATAACCAAGAGAAATCAGAAACTATTGAATTAGAGGAAATAATTGAAAATTTTGAGATATCAAATTTATCTAAATCATCTAGTATATTTAGTTTTGATAAATTAGATTTTTTTAATAATTTTTATTTAAGAAAAGAAAACGGAATAGAAAAATTCATAAACTTTTGTGAAAGTGATATTGAATTAAATAAATATCTACAAAAAGATGGGACAAAAATGAAAAATATTTTTAATGTTTATAAAAAAGATATTAAAAAACTAAGTGATTTGAATGATACAATTAAAGTTTATTTTGATGAAAATTATAAAATAAATAAGACAGAAAAACTGACCTCAGAATTTGATAGTATTTTTAAAGAATTTTTAAATTTAATTGGGGAAATAAATGATTGGAATAGGGATAATATTCAAAATGTCATAAATGATTTTTTAAAAAATAATAAAATTAAATTCCCTGTTTTAGGTAAACCAATAAGATTTTTACTAATAAATTCCTATCAAGGACCTTCAATTTCTGATATTTTTGTAATATTAGGTAAAAAAGATACTATTGATAGATTAAATCAATATAGAGATAATTAAATATGGCTGATTACGAAGATAAAAAAGTTAACGATAAACAGTTTACTCTATTCAACAATGAGAGTGGTAAATCGTATCAAATTCCACTTATTGAAAGTAAAGATGGTCCGAATGTTTTGGATATTCGTAAACTTTATCAAGAAACAGGTTTATTTACTTTTGATCCAGGTTTTACTTCAACTGCATCATGTGAATCTGGAATAACATATATAGATGGTGAAAAAGGAATTCTTCGTCATAGAGGCTATGATATACACGATTTGGCATCTAAAAGTGAATTTCTTGAAGTTTGTTATCTTTTACTGCACGGTGAATTACCGTCTCCTGAAGACAAGCAGAAATTTAAAGATGTAATAACCAATCATACAATGTTGCATGAGCAACTAGTAAATTTATACAGAGGTTTTCGTAGAGATGCGCACCCTATGGCAATTATGGTAGGTGTTGTTGGCGCCCTTTCCGCCTTTTATCATGACAGTACTGATTTTTCAGACATTAATCAAAGAATGATTGCCTGTCATAGATTAATAGCAAAAATTCCAACAATAGGTGCAATGGCTTATAAATATTCCATTGGTCAACCATTTGTTTATCCAAGAAATGATCTTTCTTATGCAGAAAATTTTTTATACATGACATTTTCTGTGCCATCAGAAGATTACAAGGTGAGTCCAAAAATTGTAAGAGCAATGGATAGATTTTTTACGTTACATGCTGATCATGAACAAAATGCATCTACTTCAACAGTAAGATTGGCAGGTTCTTCTGGTGCAAATCCTTTTGCTTGTATTGCTGCTGGTATTGCATCTTTGTGGGGACCAGCTCATGGTGGAGCAAATGAAGCAGTAATTAAAATGTTAGAAGAGATTGGTGATGTATCGAATATACAAAAATTTATTGATAAAGCTAAAGATAAAAATGACTCTTTTAGATTAATGGGTTTTGGACATAGAGTTTATAAAAACTATGATCCAAGAGCCACTGTGATGAAAGAAAGTGCGCATGAGGTTTTAGAAGAGTTAAATATGCAAGATGATCCATTGCTTAAAATTGCAATAGAATTAGAAAAAATAGCACTGAAAGATGAATACTTTATTAGTAAAAAATTATTCCCAAATGTAGATTTCTATTCAGGTATAATTCTAAAAGCATTAGGTTTCCCTACAAGCATGTTTACTGTGCTATTTGCAATAGGTAGAACTGTAGGATGGATATCACAATGGAAAGAAATGATAGAAGATCCTATTAATAAAATTGGCAGACCTCGTCAATTATACACTGGTTATAAAGCTAGACCATATCAAGTTGAGTCTTCTAGAGAAAAAAAATCAATTTTTAATTGGCTTTGGAAGAAGGATTAAGTAACTTATTTATACGATTAACACTCACATCATAAGGACTAAAATCATTAACTATTTCTTTAAGGTACATATTAATTGAGTTAATTTGAGTTTCTTGTTTTTTTCTATCATTAAATAAATTTAGAAAAATATTTAATAACTTTTTTTCATTTAAATTTGAGTTAACAACTTCAGGAATAATCATTTGGTTACTTATAATATTTATGAGATTTGCATATTTCACTCTTACAAAAGGCTTGATTAAAATTTCTGTGAAATAATTAAGTTTATAGATTACTATTTGAGGAATATTCCTTTTGGCAATTTCTAAAGAGGCAGTGCCAGAGCAAGTTATACTTATGTAAACATCTTCATAATATTCATCAAATTTACTCATATCAGTTGAGATTATAGTCTCAGTTTTCCATTGCTTTGAATTTTCTTTAATTAAAGTGACAAGATGAGGCAACGTTGGAATAAATATTTTATAATTTAGATTATTCTTAGATATATATTTTTCAATATAACTGAAATATTTCATAAGTTTTAATACTTCATTTTGTCTACTACCTGGTAAAAAAGAAACGTACTTATATTTTCCTTTATTCCCTCTTTTTTTTATATGAAAAATTGGATGCCCAATAAAAGTTTTATTTAGATTATCAAAATTGAAATATTTTTTTTCAAAATTAAATAATAGAAAAATTTCATCAAAAATATTTGCAAATTTCCTTGCCCTATATGATCTCCAAGCCCAAACAGTTGGTGCAACTACATGTATTATTTTATTCTTATAATTTGATTTTCGTAATTGCTTTACAAGGTTGTAATTAAAATCTGGTGAGTCTATAGTTAAAATTAGATCATAATCATTTTTAATAATATAGTTTTTTAATCTTCTTATCATTTTTAAATATTTTGAAATTGAAAGTATTATTTCAAAAAGCCCTATAGATTTAAATTCTGATAAATCATAAATTTTATTAGAAATATATTTTTCGGATTGTTTGCCACAAACTCCATCAAATTGATATTTATCAATATTCATTTTTGATAAAATATTTGAGCAAATATTTTCACCAGATTGTTCAGTACAACAAACAAAAATTTTTATTTTTTTCAATTTAGATCGACTGATGAGATAAATAAATTATTTTGACTAGCATAATCAATAATTTTTTTCTTATCCAAAATTAAACACTTATTTTTTTGCAAAAATACACCTTCATAATTATATTTTTTTAAATTTTTCATTGTATCTAAACCAATTAAAGGAATATCAATTAGATTACTTTGGTTTTGTTTTGAAAATTTAAACAGTACACCACTATCATCTTTTCTTTTATATTTTTTACACCTTTTTAACAATTCATCTGTACCTTCTATAGCTTCTAATCCTAAAACTAATTGATTTTGAATTATCATAGACTGACCAACATCTAATTTCTTATAAATATGATATATTGATTCTGCTTTTTTTAAATTTAGAATTGCATTTTTAGAAGGCTTGATTTTTGTTAAATTTATTTCAGTTGAAAATAATTCCTTGCAATATTTAGTCCAATTAAAAAAAATATATCCTTTATTTTCAAAGTATTTTTTCAAGCTCATTAAAAGATTGTTGTCACCTTTTTTTTCTAATAAAAGACTTTTAGCAAGTAACAATGTTGGCAAATCAAAACCTAAATCTTTAATACCAGGTCTTTTTATACTTCCTGCAAATATTATATGTTTTATTTTATTTGAATCTAAAACTTTAAAGATTTTTTTTACTGATAAGATATCTAAATCTACAACATGATGGTTATTATAAAATTTATTATTTTTATTATTTAAAGATAAAAATGTAACATCGTAATTTTTACTTAATAGTGATTTACCAATATATAGAGGCAAATTACCATCACCAGCAATTATTCCTATTTTAGTCATTTTCAAAAGTGGTAATACCTCTTTTTGAATTTGAGTTCAGAAATTCAATTACTTCTTTAATTTCTAAAATTTCAGAACTTTCAACAAAATTATTTTTAATATTATTTTCAATTGTATCATTTGTATCAAAAATTATATTTATAAGATTTTTAATTTCATTGATTGCATTAGATGTGAGGCCTTTTCTTTTTAAACCAATGAGGTTTAAGCTTTTCAAATTTTCTCTTATTCCCGTATACAAACCATATGGAATAATATCTTTTTCAACACCGCTCATACCACCAATCATTGCATATTTTCCTATTCTAACAAATTGATGAATTGCTGAATTACCTCCTAAAATTGCATTATGATCAATTTCTACATGTCCTGCAAGAGTGGCATTATTAGCTAAAATAACATTTGATTTAATAATACAATCATGTGCTACATGCGAACCTACCATAAATAAACAATTATTAGATATTATTGTTTTTAATCCCCCTCCAGATGTTCCTGGATTTACGGTAACATTTTCTCTAAATTTATTGTTACTGCCAATTTGTAGATATGATTTTTCTTTATTATATTTTAAATCTTGAGGTTCAGAACCAATTGAACAAAATGGATAAAAAGTATTACTATTTTCTATAGTTGTGTCTCCAACGATAGAAACATGTGAGATTAAATTATTATTTTCTCCAATTTTAACCCCATCCCCAATGATACAAAAAGGACCAATGTGTGTTGTTTCATGAATTTCTGCATTTTTTGCAATAACAGCTGAAGGATGAATCATATGTATAACTCTATTAAATTATGAAAATGTAACTTAAAATAAATAATATATTACTGATTATTACTTATAAGTAATCATAGCAGAAAACTCAGCCTCACTTACTTTAATATTTTCTTTAAAACATGTGCCCTCAAATTTATATACGTCTCTTACACTATTAAGAAACTTTACTTCAAATGATACTTTTTCATTTGGAAGAATTGGTCTTCTAAATTTTGCTTTATTAACACTCATAAATAATACTGATTTTTCATCATAATCTTTAAGTTTATAAGATACAACAATACCAGCTGTTTGTGCCATTGCTTCAACAATTATTACGCCAGGAACTATTGGATTATTTGGGAAATGTCCTTTAAAAAAATACTCATCATTTGAAAAAAATTTTTCTGACTTTCCATGTTCACCTGGTTTTATTATTTCACATGTATCCACAAATAAAAAAGGATCTCTATGGGGTATTAATTTTTTAATTTCTTCAATATCTAATTTCATTTTTTTAAAGTATTTCTTATTACTTCTTTTTTCCATAAATTTATATCTTTTGCAGGAAATCCGGCCACAACATTGTTATCAGATATATTTTTAGTAACACCACTTTTTGCAGCTATTGTAACATTGTCTCCAATGACTAAATGACCTGCTATACCAGCTTGACCACCAATTTTAATATTTTTTCCTATTTGAGTACTTCCAGCAATACCAACTTGAGCGGCAATAACAGCAAAATCTCCTATAACAACATTGTGTGCTATTTGGACTAAATTATCAATATTTGAAAAATCTCCAATAATTGTTGAATCAAAAACAGCTCTATCTATTGTTGTATTAGAGCCGATTGATGAATTTTTTCCTATAATTACATTACCAGAATGATTTATTTTTTGCTTAGTTTTCATCTCAAAACCAAAACCAGTTCCACCAATTCTTGCGCCTGACTGAATTACACAATTTTCCATAATGATTGAATTTGAAATTGTTACATTATCATGAATTACTACATTCTTATTTATTATTACATTTGGACCAATACTTGAGCTAGAGCCGATATATACATTTTCAAAAATTTCAGTTTCCTCGTGGATCATACAAAAAGGATTTATCTGCACATTTTTATGCAGATTGCCTTGTGAGTTTATGATTGCATTTTTAGATAATATACCATTTGACTTAAAAGTATCCTCACTTTGTAAATTACTAATTAAAGCCAAAGCCAAATAAGGATCTTTTACTATTATTGGCTCACAATTTTTTGGCAGATGTTCTTTATATTTATTCTCTATTAAACATGCCTTTGCTTTTATATTCTTTAAATTGTCTAAATATCTATGATTTGAAAAAAAAGATAAATCTTTATCTGATGCATTTGAAATAGTTTTAATACTCGAAAAGATTTCATCATCTGAAATATTTGAAAGTATCTCAAGGGAGTTTTTATTTAATAGTTCTTTAATTTCTTTATATTTAATTTTTTTCAAAATTTGTATATTCCAGTTTTAAATTTATATTTTGTAATTTTTCATTAATACTATCAGTTATATCTATAGAATTAGAAGCTATTAAATAACTTGCTGAATCTAAAATTAGATCAACTTGATTTGCGATAGCATATTTTTCTAATATTATAAATATTTCCTTTAAAATTATCTCTTTGATATTTATAATTTGAATTTGATAATGTTGATTAAACTCCTCAACAGTAGCAGTAAAATCTGCTAATTCTTTGTTATAATTATCAATTTGAGTATTTATTTCTATTTCATTCAAGATTAATTTTGATTGCTCTAAATCTTTTAATTTTTCTTCTAATGCTTTTTCTTTTAATTCAAATTTTTCTAGGTATTGTTTCTGATTTATTTCGATATCATTGATAATTTGTTTATAATAACTATTATTATCAATTAATGATTGAATGTTAACGACTGCAATTATTTGGCCAAAAGTAATTTTAGATGAAGAAATAATACAAATAAAGATAATTAGATGCAAAAACTTCAATCTATGTTTCCTATAGAGAATAGGAACATTCTCTTAATATCATATTCTTCATTTATAAGAGGAAATCCCCAAGTAAATCCAATTGGCCCAACAGGTGAGTAATATTTAAAACCAAATCCAGCAGATGATCTTAAATTGTTATCACTATTTGTTGGAGTAGTTTTATTTTCCCACAATAATCCATAATCATTAAAAAAATTAATATAAATAGGAAAATTTGAATTTTTAGTTAATTCATATGAATAATCAAATTTTGTTACTGCTAAATTATTTCCACCAACATAAGAAGTTCTAGAATTACGAGGACCAGCACCGTAACTATCAAACCCCCTTAACCATCTACCTCCGAGAGCAAATTTATCATCGGTGAGAATATCATTGTTACTTAACGAGATAATATTTCCAAATTTAGCTTGCATAGAAAAAATAGAATTATTTCTATTGTAATATTTTTTTAAAGTTAGAATATTTCTAACAAAGCCATTGTTAGAGCTAGTTGGAGTTTCTATAGTGTTATTAAAATTTAAAAAATTCCCTTTTTTGGCAATAAATCCACGATTAAGTGTTGTGAAACGAAAATTATTTTTAATAAGATAACTCATATTTGCACCAGATGAATTTAATATAGAATTAGATACAGATGCAGAATTAGTTATACTATAATCTTTTAATACATATTCTAACTCTATGTTATGATATAGATTATTATTTAATTGATAATTAATACCAACACCAGAAGATAGTGAATCTAATTTGTATGAACTTGCTTTTGAAAAATCCTCTTGTTTGTAATTTATGCTATAGCTGATGTTGGCATCATTTTCATAAGATAATCTATCTGCAGTTACTAACTTAAATTGATTTTTATCATCTGAAGTATTAACAAGAAAGTCTAATGATCTACCAGTTCCATAGAAATTATTTTCTCTTAGTCCAGATACAATTGCAAAACCATCTAAAGTACCTAAAGAAATTCCTGCATTAAAAGTTCCAGTTTGCTTTTCTTCAACTTCTATTATTAAGTCTACTGTATCTTCATCATAAACTTCTTCTTTAACTATAACTGATTCAAATAAATTAAGAGAAGTTAATTTTTCTCTTATTTTTGGTATTTGATTCTTAAAAATTGGATCTCCTTCAATAATATCCAATTCTCTTCTAATTACATAATCTAATGTTCTTGAGTTACCAATAATATTGATTTGATTAGTATATCTTGGTTTGATTGAATTTACTTGAAATAATACATCTACAGTTTTATTTTCTTTTTTTTCAAATAAATTTATTTCAAAATAATCTAGACCTCTATTTATTATTATTGATGAAATTTCTTTTTTTAATTCTTCAATTTTATCAATAGAAAAAAAAGTTTGATTTAATATAAACAAATCTATTTCTTTATTTATTTCATCTACAGTTTTAGATTTTAATATATTTTTTTCATCGATTAATTTTAAAGATGATAGTGAATAAATTTCACCCTCTGTAATAATAAAATAAATATTAACTTTATTAGATTCTAAATATTCAATTTGTGTCTCAACATTTACATCAAGAAATCCATTATTTTTATAATAATTTACAATTGTAAATTTATCTCTTTCAACATTAATTGGTTTATAATTATTATTAGCAAAAATATTAACTATTGATTTTGTTTTTGATTGAATTATTCCTTTTATATCATCTGTTAAAATAGAATTATTACCATTTACAATAATTTTATTAATTTTAGTAATTTCGCCCTCATTTATATTAAAATATAAATCAGCAGTATTTGTATCTTCATAATATTTTTCATAATATTCTATTTCAATATTATTATATCCATAGGATTCATAAATTTTTTTTGTTTCATTAATAAATAAGTTTAAGGATTTACTATTTAAGTTTGTTAAACCTAGATCGTTTGCAATAATACGTAATTCATCATTTTCTAATCTTTCATTATTTTCAAAATAAATTTTTCTAATGTTAGGATATTCATTAACAATAATGTTGTATTTATTATCAATAAAATTTACTCTTACATCAGAAAAAAGGTTTGACTCATTTAAAACTTTTATAATCTCGTTACTGTATTCTTCATCTAAATTTTCAGGAATATTTTCTAATAATGAAATAATAACGTTCGAGTCAGTGAAGTTGTTTCCCTGTATTACAAATAAATTATCATTTGCAAAAACAGTCTTTGGTATAGCAAAAATAATTAATAAACTAATTAGAATATAATTTAAATTTTGATAAATTTTGCTCAATTTCTTCATGATAATTAATAATATCATTAATCGTGTTTACAGAAGAATACAAATTTAAAGAAGTAACTTTTTTAATAATTTTGTAAATATCTGTGTAATTAATTTTATTATTTTTAAATAAATTCACTGCATATTCATTTCCAACATTAAACTTAATCAAATTTTGAGGAATCTCTTTATCAATGTTGTTGAAAAATTTATAAATTGGAAAAGTATCATTTTTTACTTTATGAAAATTAAGATGATTATAGTTTAGAGTATATTGCTTATTTTTAATCAAATCATTTTTATATTTCGAAATAAGCAAAAAATTTAGGATTGGAATTTTCATATCATTTTTAAAAAGATTAAAATGAGTAATATAATTATTGTACTCAATTGCAGAATGAACAATAGCATCTGGATGAATAAGAATATCAATTTTTTTAAATGGAATATCAAATAAATAATGGGCTTCAATTAACTCTAAACATTTATTAACTAGTGTAGCCGAATCAATACTATTTTTGTATCCCATTTTCCATTTTGGATGTTTGATTGCTTGTGAAAATTTAATATTTTTTAAATCATTAAATTTTCTTTTATAAAAAGGCCCTCCTGAAGCAGTAAGAAGTATCTTATTTATGTTATTTTTGTTTTGGTTTGTTTTATTAAAAAAATCATACAAAGAAAAATGCTCTGAATCCAAAGGAAATATATTTGTTTTGGAAAGATATTTTTTCTTTTTAAAAAGATGGCCAGCAGAAACAATAGATTCTTTATTTGCCAGTCCTAGATAATCAGTATTTTGAATTATGCTTTCAAGATAATACAATGATTTATATCCTGATATTGCTAAAACAGTTAAATTAGACTTACTCTCTAATAAATAATTTTTTAATTCATTAAAATTTAAAATTTTCGTTTTATTAATTTTGTTATTAATTTTTGGTAATTTATCCATATCATAAAGAAATGCATACTTTGGATTATATTTATAAATTTGTTTTTTTAGTAATTGGTAATTTGATTTAGCACAAATTAAATTAATTTTAATATTAGTAAAATCCTTATCAATTAATTCTAAAGTTTTTTTTCCAATAACACCTGTACTTCCAAATATATTTATTTTCATTTTAAAAACTAATAAATATAGAATAAACAATAATAGAAAACAAAAAACTATCAAATCTATCAAAAACACCACCATGGCCAGGGATTATATTACTAGAATTTTTTAAATTATTTTTTCTTTTAAAATACGACTCAATTAAGTCACCACATAGTGAAGAAAATATAATTAAAAAAATATAAATGAATAAGTGTATATTAATTAATATCTCAAAATAGTATGAAAATATAATTGCAAATAATATAGATACAATAATGCCGCCAACCAATCCTTCAATTGTTTTTTTAGGACTGATATTAATTAATTTAGTTTTACCTATAGCCTTCCCAAAAAAATAAGAGAACATATCAAAAGTAATTATGATAATAAGTAAAAGGTTAAAATCTAAAATTTTTAATTCTTTAAAATCAATATTAAAAAAACATATTAAGGACAAAGCAATATAAATAATTGGTATGAATTTATATGTTTTAAAATATATAATGATTTCTAAAAGAATAATAAAATATATTAAGAGTATTAAATAAAATACTAGATTAAAATCAATATAAGAAATAATAAAATATATAGATAAAATAATTACTGCAAATAAAAATCTTAATAAAAAATTTTTATAAACCATATTTTCTTCTAATATTTGAATATTCTTTAATGATACCATTAAATTCTTCCTCAGAAAAATCAGGCCACAACGTATCTGTGAAGAAAAATTCAGTATATGTTAAATTATACATAATAAAATTACTTAATCTTTTATATCCACCTGTTCTTATAAGAATATCTGGATCAGGAAATTTACCAATATCGAATAATTTATCAATTTCTTGCTCATTATTTAAATCAATTTCTAAACTATTATCCTTAACTTTTTTTAATACTTTTTTAATTTCATCTTTGAAGCCATAATTAAAGGCTATGTTCAAATTTAATGTGTTATTGTTTAAAGATAATTTTTCTATATTTTCAAATATATCTAATATTTTGTTTGGTAAGTTTTTTCTAGAACCAAATATTTTTATTTTAACACCATTATCAACAACCAGATCTTCAAAATATTTAGAAAAATTTTTGTAAATTATATCATAGATTAAATCTAATGAAGATCTATGAAAATTTTCTGAAGATAATGCATAAAGTGTAAGATTTTTTAGTTTTATATTTAATGAAAAATTTACTAAGTTTTTAATGTTTTCAAAACCTTTTGAATAGCCAATCAAATTTGAAAAATTATTTTTTTTGGCCCATCTTTTATTTCCATCAAGTATAAATGCTATATGCTCTAATTTATTCAAACTTATACTTTCAAAATATCAATTTTTTTTGCTTCTAATATTTTGTCAATTTTGTCTATATTGTTATCAGTTATCTTTTGTATTTCATTAATTTTTCTTTTTAAGTCATCTTCAGAAAGGTTTGAGTTCTTTTTTTCATTTTTAGAAGTTTCTATGAAATCTCGTCTTATATTTCTTATTGATATTCTTGAATTCTCTGCAATTTCAGAAGCAATTTTAATTATTTCTTTTCTTCTTTCTTCACTAAGCTTTGGAATTGGTAATCTAATTATTTGACCATCAACTTGGGGATTAATTCCAAGATTAGATTCAGTAATAGCATTTTCAATTGATTTAATTAATGAAACATCCCATATTTGAATACTTATGGTTGATGCATCTTGAATTGAAATATTCCCTAATTGATTTAAAGGTGTTTTAGCACCGTAAGCATCTACAAAGATACTATCAAGCATTGATGGATTTGCTCTTGAAGTTCTTAAAGTGTTAAGTTCTTTTTCATAATGTATTACGGCAGAGCTCATTTTAGTTTCAAAATCAGACATATTAACTTATCTTACTATATGAACCTTTACGATTCAAAACATTAATAAGTGAATTTTTATTGAATATATTTGTAATAAAAATTGGTATTTTTGTATCTTTTGCCAAACTTATTGCAGTAATATCCATAACTTGTAAGTTCTTATTTATAACATCATTGTAGGAAATATTTTTTATTAGTTTAGCATTTTTATACTTAATTGGATCTTTATTATAAATACCATTAACTTTTGTAGCTTTAATTATTAACTTACAATCTAGTTCAGAAGCCCTTAAGGTAGCAGCTGTATCTGTTGAAAAAAAGGGGTTGCCCGTACCAGCAGCAAAAATAACTATTCTATTTCTTTCTAAGTGCCTTATTGCTCTTCTTCTTATGTAAGGCTCTGCAATTTGAGACATTGTTATTGCAGATTGGACTCTAGTAGGTACACCAATTTTTTCTAAACTACTTTGAAGTGATAAAGCATTCATTACTGTTGCTAACATCCCCATATAGTCAGATGTTGATCTATCAATTCCTTCTGAGGCACCTTTAATTCCTCTAAAAATATTACCACCTCCAATAATTAAACAAATTTGATATTTTTTTTTATAAACATTCTTTATTTCACTAGAAATTTTATTAATAGTCGAAACATCTATACCATAATTAGATGAGCCCATTAAGGACTCACCAGAAATTTTAAGTAAAATTCTCTTACTCATTATTATAAACTTATAAGTTCAAAAGATATTAATTTGAATTCATATTTAGAATATTCATCTAAAACAACTTTTACAGATTTGTCTTGATCTAAAATATATGATTGATTCAATAAAGTTACTTCGCTGTAAAATTTCTTCATTTTTCCATCTAAAATTTTATCAATTATGTTGGAAGGTTTTCCAGAATTTAAGATCAGCTCTCTTTGAATTTTTTTTTCCTTTTCAACTATATTTTTATCCAAATCGTTAATATCTATAGATTCAGGCTTCATTGCAGCAATATGCATACACAAATTTTTTGATATAGACTCAATTTCTTGATTCTTACTAGCACATTTAAATTCTAATAAAGATATAATCTTTCCAATGTTAGGCCTATAACTATTGTGAATGTAATAAGAATAGTAAGAGGTTTTATTTTCTTTAACTAAAAGATCATTTAAAATTAAATTTTCACCAATTTTAGCAATCATTGAATCAAAATAATCTTTAATTGTTCCATTTTCATAATTTAGGCTTAAAAGATCATTTTTATCAATTTTAGAATTATTTTTTAATACCAGTGATCCCAGATTATCAAGAAAATCGAGGAAGGTATCGCTTTTTGCCGCAAAATCAGTTTCACTATTTACTTTAATTAAGACTGTAATATCTTTATTTGAGTAAATACCTACAGCACCTTCATTTGCCTCTCTATCACTTTTTTTAGATGCCTTTGCTAAACCTTTTTTTCTCAAAGCCTCTATAGATTTTTCGATATCATTACTATTCTCTTCTAAAGATTTTTTGCAATCTAAAAAACCAGCTCCAGTTTTATCTCTTAATTCTTTAATTAAATCTGTAATGCTTGACATTATTGCTCATCCTTTTTTAAATTATCATCACTTTTTTCATTTTCGTTTTCATTAGATTGATTTAGAAAATTTGTTGCATCTTGAATAGTTGCAAAAAAATAATTTTTGTAAAGATTGATAGATCTAAGTGCATCATCATTCCCAGGAATCACATAATCAATATTTTCTGGATCACCATTGGAATCTACAATAGCAACAACAGGAATTTTAAGTTTATTTGCTTCTCGTACTGCTATTTTATCCTTTATTACATCAAAGATAACCAATAAATCAGGTTTTCCATTAAGAGATCTGATACCACCAATATTTAAATCAAGTTTTTGTTTTTCTCTTGAAATATCTAGTAATTCTTTTTTAGATAAATTTTTTGATTGATCATTATTTTGTAAAAATAATTCAATTTCTTCAAGTCTTTTAATTGAGTTTGATATTGTTTTCCAATTAGTTAGAGTTCCTCCTAACCATCTTTTATTTACATAGTAGTTATTATTTAGCATTGCTAATTCTTTAACAACATCGCTGCACTGTTTTTTAGTGCCTACGAAAAGAATCTTTCCTGATTTTGATACAGTTTCGTGTATTTTTGTAAGTGCTGTATTTAATAAATCCAAAGTAATTCTTAAATCAAAAATATGTATATTATTTCTGACACCGTAGATATACTCTTGCATCTTAGGGTTCCATCTTCTTACATTGTGACCAAAATGTACACCTGATTCTAAGAGATCTTCAATTTTAACTTCTGGTAAATTCATATTTACTCCCGGTTTAACCTCCACAGAAATAAAAACACCGGTTTTTTCTGTGTGCTAGATTTAATTTATTTGACCTAATATTATAATGAATTATTTTTTCAAGATATTTCTAATGAATAATCTAGAATTTTTGATTTATTTAAATCGTCTAGTTTTTTAAAAGATTTAATTGAATATTTATTAAAATCAAAATTTACTAATTTCTTATCCACTGTAATGAAGACATCAATAAAATTATCAAAATTGCCACTTTCTTTTTCTGCAAAAATATTATCTTTTAATTCATCAATGTTATTAATATTTGTATAAATATTAAATTTATAATTATTTTTAACAAAAATTTTCTCCAAAGAATCTATTGATCTTATTATAAAACGTGTATCAGTATTACTTTTTACAATATCAATATTAAATATTAATAAATTTCCTTCTTTTAATAATGATCGATATTTATATAAATTTTCACTAAATATAGTTAATTCAAATTGATAATTAGTTTCTGATACTGTTATAAATGCATATTTTTTTCCATCCTTATTTGATCTTTCCTTAATATCTAAAATAGCACCGCAAGCTTTGATTGCGTTTGAGTCATAACTTTCTGAATAGTTTCTAAAAGATATAATATTCTCTAATTCAAAAAACTTTTTTGGATAATGATTTAATGGGTGGTCAGAAAAATAAAATCCAATAACCTCTAATTCATTAGATAAAATTTCTGCGTTCTTCCATTTTTCATAATTTTGATTAAATAAGTTTTTATCTTCAAAAGAAATCTCATTTTCTTCAAAAAGCATATCTTGATTGATATTTTTTTCTCCTCCAAATAATTCAACAAATTTTGATACATTATTAAATAATTTCGATCTGTTAGGTTCAATACTATCAAAAGCTCCAGCCTGAATAAGTTTTTCAAGTTGTCTTTTATTTATTACCTCCTTGGAAACTCTATTCATAAAATCAATGATACTTTTAAATTTGCCATTTCTATTTCTTTCATCAACCATACTAGAAATGGATTTTATTCCGACACCTTTGATTGCTGCTAATCCAAATCTTATTGATTTTAAATTGTCATTTATTTCAATTGAAAATAAAGGATCAGAAAAATTTATATCTGGCTTTAAAAAATTGATATTTAATCTTTCTATTTCTTGTTTAAGTAAAATAATTTTTTCTGTTCTATCTATAGAATAGTTTAAAGTTGCTGTAAGAAATTCATGAGGAAAATTAGCTTTTAAATAAGCGGTTTGATAAGATATTAAAGCATATGCTGCAGCATGACTTTTATTAAAACCATACCCTGCAAATTTATCAACTAAATCAAATATTTTTGAAGCTTCTTTTTTATCAATATTATTTTGAACAGCTCCTTCTATAAATCTTGATTTTTGCATATCCATTTCTTTCTGAATTTTTTTTCCCATTGCTCTTCTTAGTAGGTCTGCTTCACCTAAAGAATAATTTGATAAAACTTGTGCAATCTGCATTACTTGTTCTTGATAAACAATTATTCCATAAGTTTCTTTTAAGACGTCTTCTAACATAGAATGAAGATATTTGATTTCTTCACGTCCATGTTTTCTATTACAAAAAGAAGGAATATTATCCATTGGCCCAGGTCTAAACAAAGCAACTACAGCAATTATTTCTTCAAACCTATCAGGTTGCAATTGGCGAAGGACGCTACCCATACCATTACTTTCTAATTGGAATATTCCTACTGTATCACCCTTGCTTAACTGATCATAGGTTTTTGTATCATTTAGAGGAATTTTATTTATTAAAAAATTTTTATTTTCTTTAACTATTAATTTTATGCAATCATCAATGATTGATAATGTGGTTAATCCAAGAAAATCAAATTTTATTAAACCAGCTTCTTCAACGTATTTCATCGAAAATTGTGTTGCATTTGTATTGGTATTTTGATCTTTATATAAAGGAACTACTTTAGATAATTTCTCATGACCAATAACAACTCCTGCAGCATGTGTTGAAGCATGTCTGTGAGTACCTTCAATTTTAAGACTCACATCAATAATATTTGAAATTCTTTCATCACTGCTTATCCTTTCTTGTAAACTTCTTTCAGATTTAATTGACTCACTTAAAGTCAGTGGATTTGAGGGATTAAAAGGTATTAGTTTAGCAAAAGAGTCTACCTCTCCATAAGGCACTTCCAAAACTCTGCCAATATCTCTCACCGCAGCTCTAGATGCAAGTGTTCCAAATGTAATTATATGAGCAACACATTCACTTCCATATTTATTATTTACGTATTCGATGACTTCATCTCTTCTAGTTTGACAAAAATCTATGTCAAAATCTGGCATTGACACTCTTTCTGGATTTAAGAATCTTTCAAATAATAATTCATATTCTAATGGATCTAAATCTGTTATCCCTAAACACCAAGCTACTAAACTGCCAGCACCTGATCCTCTTCCAGGACCAACAGGGATGGATTGCTCTTTAGCCCAATTAACAAAATCTGCTACTATTAAAAAATATCCAGCAAACCCCATTCTAATGATGATTTCATTTTCATATTTCAATCTATCTGTGTAAATTTCTATATTCTTAATATTCTTTTCTTTTATTTTATTTCCAAGTCCTAATTCTGACGTTTTTAATAAAAAATCTTCTGCTGATAGATCTAAATCATTTTTAAATTCCGGTAATTGTGGTTTTGTTGATTCAGGAAAATAATTACAAGATAGAGAAATATTTAAATTATTTTGTATTATCTCAGGAATGTCTTCAAAATTTGAAAACATTTCTTCATTTGACTTAAAATAAATATTTTCATTTGAAGTATTTCTTTGAGAATTATTAATTGTAGATTTTTGAGCAATACATAGTAATGCATCATGAGCTGAATAATCATCTTTATTTGCGTACTTAATATTATTTGAACCAATAAGGGGTATATCAAATTCCTTTGATAAATTAATAAATTCTTTTTCAAAAACATCTATATTTTGATCATTTATTCTTTGAATTTCAAAAAGAAAATTTTGTTTAAAAACTTTTTTAAAATTAACTATTAATTGAATGATATCTTTTTTTTTGTTTTCTTTATTTAATAAAAGTAGAGGATTAAATTCACCACCTATATAACAAAATAAACCTTCAGAAAATTTTTCTAATTGCGAAAAGTGTATACCAACATTATTTCCTTCATTAAGATGAGAAAGTGAACTTAATTCTAACAGATTTCTATACCCAATTTCATTTTTAACTAAAAATGTAACTTGGGAAATTTGATTATTTACAATAATATCTAATAGATTTATTGAAGTTCCAATTATAGGCTGAATGTTATTTTTTACACATTCTTTCGAAAATTCAAATACTCCAAACATATTATTATTATCTGTAATGGCGATTGCAGGCATGTCATTTTTTTTAGCAAGATCAACTAAATTAGTAATTTTTAGCGTACTTTCAGATAAAGAATATGAAGATAAAGAACGTAAATGAATAAAAGGATTATTCATTTGTCAAATGTATTTTCTTATTTTTAAAATAATAAGTTTCATCAGCTAATAAAGAATAAGTTTTGTTATGAGTAACATATACTAAAGTTTTATTATTTTGTTCGATATAATTAATAAAAAATTTAAAAATATTGTTAGCAGTATCTTCATCAAGATTGCCAGTCATCTCATCAGCTAAAATTAAATCTGGATCATTTACTAGAGATCTAGCAATAGCAACTCTTTGTTGCTCTCCTCCTGATAATTTTAAAGGTTTATAATTCATTCTTTCATCTAAACCGAATTCAAGAAGTAGTTTTTTAGAAATTTCATAACTTTTCTTTTCATTTTTATTAATTAATAATGGTAGCATAACATTCTCGATCACAGTAAGTTCAGGAATCAGATGAAAAAATTGATGAATAAAACCAATGGATAATCCTCTAATTTTATTCGTTTCATCTTTAGAGCACAAAGAAATATCTTTATTCTTAAAATAAAAGTTTCCATAATATTCTGAGTCAAGTAAACCAATAATATTCAGAAAAGTTGTTTTGCCTGAACCTGAAGGCCCAACAATTGAAACTTTAGTGTTTTGCTTTAATTTAAAATTTAAATTTTTAATTATCTCAATTTTTGAATTATTTTCATTTGTATAATTTTTACAAAGATTTATTATCTCTAATAAATATTTATTATTCACTTCTTAAACTTTTAATAGGGTCTATTCTAGCTGAACTTAAAGCTGGAAAAATAGTTGATATAATTGATATGATTATTGCTACACAAAGTACGTAAACTACCTCATTTATGCTAATTTTAGAAGGTAAAGATGATAAATAATAAACTTCTTCAGAAAACAGTTTTGTTCCAAGTAAATATTCTAAAAAAATTTGAATTGATTTAATATTTATTGTGAAAAGAATTCCAATTATTAATCCTATTAATGATCCTATTAAACCAATTGAGATTCCAATAGTAAAAAATATTTTTATAATACTTTTATTACTCATTCCAATAGTTTTCAAAATTCCAATATCTTTGTTTTTTTCTTTTACAAATATAATTAATCCTGAAATTATATTTAATGATGCAACTAAGATAATTAAAGAAAGAATAATAAACATAACATTCTTTTCCACCTTAAGTGCATTTATTAAAGTTTTGTTTTGATCCTTCCAAGATATTGAATAAAAATTTAATAAAAGATTAGATATTTCTAATTCTACTTTATTTTTAAATAATTCAATTTCATTAGCAGATGATGTAAAGAATTCAATTTTGTTATATATATCTTCATCATATAAGAGTAATTTTCTAACAAGTTCTGAAGATAAAAAAATTAAATTTGAATCATATTCATATAAACCTAGATCAAATACACCTACTACCTCCAATGTTTTAAATCTTGGAATATTTCCTAATATTGTTTTATCAGTCTTTGGAATTGCAATTTTAACCTTATCTCCCACACTTAAATTCATTTCGTTCGCTAAAGAGTCTCCAATTAATATTTCACTTTTTGGATTTTGAATTAATGAGCCCATATTAATTGAATTAAACAAATAATGATTTTTATCATACGAATCATAGCCTTTGATCATAACGCCTTTTGAGTTATTTGATTTTATAATTAATCCATTTGTTTCAATAGATTTGTAGTGTTGGTAAAAAAAAGAATTATCAATATTCAAAATGAGTTCATCAGCTTGCTTATTTGTTATCTCATTATCAAAACTATAAATATTAAGGTGTGAATTAAGTCCAATTATTCTGTTAGTTAAATCAATTCTAAAACCATTCATAACAGACATTACTATAATAATTGCTGCTACTCCTAAACTAATACCTATTATTGAAAACCAAGCAAAAATAGAAACATAGCCATCAGATTTCTTAGAAATTAAAAACCTAAAAATCAGTAATCGTTCTGATTTAGAAATCATCTATTTTTTTAACTTATTATTAATAAAATCAATTGCACTACTGGATGAAATTTTTTCACTTTCATTATTTTGGCGATTTTTTATTTCTACTAAATTATTTTTTAAATTTTTTTTGCCAATAATAATTTGATATGGTGTCCCAATTAACTCATTATCAGATAATTTTTTTCCTATACTGCAGATTCTATCATCTAAAATGACTTCAATATTATTTTTCATAAAATATTCATAATATTCTGATGATTTTGTGGCACAATCTTGATCTTCTGGCATTAAATTAACTATGGAAACCTTAAATGGAGCAACTTCTAAAGGCCACCTAATTCCTTTTTCATCATGATAAGCTTCTATAATTGCGCCCACAAGTCTTGAAACACCAATGCCATATGATCCCATATGCACTGGAACATTTTTTCCACTTTTATCTTGAACAAATGCGTTTAATTTCTCAGAATATTTTGTTCCAAAATAAAATATATGACCAACTTCAATGCCCTTAGAAATTTTTAAATCTTCATTTGAAATTGGGCAATTTTTTTCATCATGTTGATCATCAACTGCAGCATAAAATGACTGCAACTCATTTGGGTCTATAGTTTCAGGGTTTAGTGTTTCTAATTTTTTATCATAATAAAGTGTACTTTCACCAGTCTTAGCTAGTATTTGAAATTCATGACTTAAGTTACCTCCAATTGGTCCTGTTTCTGCTCTTAAGGAAATTGGTGTTAAACCCATTCTAATAAAAGTTTTTATGTATGCTTTAAACATATTGTCATAAGATTTCTTTGCTTCGCTTTCATCAAGATCAAATGAATAATTATCCTTCATTAAGAATTCTCTTCCTCGCATTACTCCAAACCTAGGCCTAACTTCATCTCGGAATTTCCATTGAATATGATAAAGGTTTTTTGGAAGATCTTTGTAAGAATTTATATGTGATTGAAATATATCTGTAATTAATTCTTCATTTGTTGGGCCGTAAAGCATTTCCCTTCCACTTCTATCTGTAATCCTTAACATTTCTTTTCCATAATCATCGTATCTTCCTGATTTAATCCATAAATCCGAAGATTGAATCGTAGGCATAAGCAGTTCTATTGCTCCTGCATTATTTTGTTCTTCTCTAACAATCTGTTCAATTTTTTTTAATACAAGTAGACCTAGAGGTAACCACGAATAAATGCCGGCACTAGATTGTTTAATCATTCCAGCTCTGATCATTAATTTATGTGAAATTATTTCAGCATCTGATGGCGCATCTTTAATAGTGGGAAGAAAAAAGTTAGAATATTTCATTTATTAAATATATTTGATAAATCAAATCCAAATAAAATCAAAAAAAATAAAATTAAAGCTGATATTAATGAAGTTGCTATAAATTTTATTAGAAGATATGGCTTACTCGGGGCACTTTTTGCATGTCCAGATTCTACTTTTTGGGGTACTTTTATCTTAATCGGCAGGAGTATGAAAAATAAAATCCACCAAATAAGGATAAAAATTAGAACGTGAGTAAATAGTGCCATTAAGATCGTATTAAATGAACTTCAATTTCTGGTTTTTTTTGAATTGAATTTTTTATAATCTTTCTAAAACTACTTTTAACTAAGTCAGATACTATAAGATCTGATGATTTTTGATCTTTGTTAAGTTTTGTATAGTTTTCTATAAAAAGTATTTTAAAATCATTTTTAATATTTTCTTCATCTATTCCTGGCAATCCTTTTAAAGTAAGTAACATATTTTTATTAATTGAATAGTCATCATCATTGATAATTAAAGAAATTAAAACTAGACCCTCAAATGAATATTTCCTTCTCTCTTTAATAAATGCAGATTCAGAATCGTAAAGATTTTTACCCTCAACAATTAACTTTCCTGTTTCAAATTTTTCTACAATTTTAGGTTCACCTGGTGCAATTTTGAGACATTTTCCATTTTCTAGAATTTTAGTAAATGGCACCTGAGATGAGTAAGATAATTGTTTATGCGCCTCTAGATGCATGGGTTCACCATGCACGGGAATAGATAAGTACGGTTTTGTCCAATTATACATTTGTTTTATTTCATCTGCATAACCATGACCTGAAACATGTACTAAATCGTCATCAGCTGTTACTATCTCAACTCTTTGTCTAATAAGTAAGTTCTTTAAATTATTTATTGATTTTTCATTACCAGGAATATCTCTAGAGCTAAAAATTACTACATCTTCGGGCTCTAAATGTAAATGTTGATGAGAATTATAAGCTATTCTGAAAAGGGCAGATCTTTTTTCACCCTGACTACCAGTACAAATTATGACTAAATTTTCTCTTGGTATATAAGAAGCTTCATCTTCACTTATAAAAATTTCATCATCCGAAACATAACCACATTTTCTTGCTACCTCGATATTTTTTTTCATACTCCTACCAACAAGAGCAACCTTTCTTTTATTTTTTTTTGCTGCTTGAATAATATTTTTCATTCTTGCAATATTTGAAGAAAAACATGTAACAACAATTCTATTAGAAAATCTTGAAAATACACTTGTCAGTTCATCCCTAACGTCATTTTCAGATTCTGATTTACCAGGCACATTTGCGTTAGTAGAGTCACCTATTAAGGCAAGTAATCCATCATTTCCTAATTTTTCAAATTTTTCTTTTGAAAATGAATCTCCTAAAGTAGGTGAATGATCTATTTTCCAATCAGCAGTATGAAGTAATGATCCATATGTTGTTTTAATTACAATTGCAGTTGGTTCAGGAATTGAGTGTGTAGTTGGAATAAAACTTATATCAAAATTATTGAATATTAATTTCTTTTCTAGATTTATCTCTTCTAAAGTAAATCCTTCTACTTTATTGAATTCTTTTAGCCTATTTTCGATTAGAAATTTTGCAAATTTACTTGCATATACTGGACATTTAATTTTATTTGCTAAGAACGCAACAGCTCCTGCATGATCTTCATGACCATGGCTGATAATAATTGCCTCGAGATTATCTTCTAAACTTTCAATATGATCAATTTTTGGTACTAATAAATCTACACCAGGAAACTTTTCATCTGCAAATGAAAGACCTAAATCTATCATTATCCATTTTCCATCACATCCGTAAAGATAACAATTTGCACCTATTTCTCCAATACCTCCCAGAGATAAAAAGTGTAGTCCTTCATTAAAATCATTTAGTTGTAAATTATTACTCATAAAAATGTTTGTTACCGATTTCTTTTATTCCTTCTAATGTCAAATGTTCCATATATATAGGTTTATAAATAATTTTATCCCTAAATATTTTACCTAGACCACCCGTAATATAGACTTTGGGCTTAAAGTTATTCTCCTTAATAATTTGCTTTAATATGCCATTAACTGCATGCAAATAACCAAAATAGAAACCTGATTGAATAGAAGCTGATGTATTATTATTAACAATTTTATTTGATTTTGAGATTTTTGAAGTTTTTATTAACTCAGCATTTTTTAGAAGTGTCTCCATTGAAAGATTTATACCTGGAAAAATTAATCCACCTAAATATTGATTATTTTTAATGACATCAAAAGTAGTAGCTGTACCAAAGTCGAGAATTATACAGTCTTTGATTTTCTTACTATATACATAGGCATAGTTTGCTATCCGATCACTCCCAATTTGATTTAAATTATAATTGATACTATTTCTGAATGATATTTTTTTGGGATTAATTACATAAAATTTGAATTTATTTTTTTGAAAAATATTTTTTAAAATTAAATTTAAAGAAGGTACAACAGAGGACAAGATACAAAATCTATCTTTAAGATTATTAATCAACTTTTTGTTAGATTGAAAAAATTTATTTATTTCTTTTTTTGTAATATTGATTTTTTTTTCTGTTTTTAATCTAATAATTTTAATTAATTTATTTTTTGTATAAAAACCTATAACTATATTCGTATTACCTACATCTATAACAATCATTAAATTATTCTAGCATTATATATATTTTCAAAATTAATATTATTTTTTAAAGTGATTGAACCATCTGGGTTAAGATTATGAAATATTCCTTGTTTTACATTTTGTTCATCAATTTTTAAATTAATATTGCTACCTAAATATAATAATCTACTTTTATATTCAGTCATAATTTTTTCGTGGTTATTTAGCAGTTGTTTAAAATTTTTAAAATACTCTTCCATAATTTCATATACAAAATAAAAATTGTTAATTTCTTTATTGTATTTATTAATATTAGTTGTTGGATAATTTTCAATTTTTGGAGAAGATACTATATTAACTCCAAAACCAGTATTGATATATTTATCACTTTTGACACTAAATATTTCAGAAATTATTCCAGAAATTTTTTCTTTATTAATTAAAATATCATTTGGCCATTTAATTTGAGTTTTAACATCACAAATATTTTCAATTACAGAACAGATCATATTAGTAATAAAAGCATTATTTAAAAAATGATTTTCTATTGGCAATATATTTTTAGATAAAATAGAAATATAGACATTATTTTTTGGACTTTCCCAAGTTGTTCCTCGTCTTCCAAATCCTTTTTTTTGTTCATTTGCCATCAAACATATATCTCTATTATAAATAAGTTTTTTAACCTCTGACATTGTAGAGTCTACAGATTCAATAAAATGAAAATCAAAATTTTTTTTATCTAATAGATTTTTAATTTTATCTAATGACATTAATCAAATGGTCAAACTTGCTGATATATTAATAAATAAAGACGGATAAAATATAAAACAAATAATTACAAACAAACTTAAGGACAGAATAATTTTTGATTGAAAAGAAATTTGAAAATTAATTATTCCTTCACTTTTACTTTCATCAAAATACATTATCTTAATAATTCTTAAATAATAAAAAGCAGAAATAACACTAGCTAGGACGCCAAGAACTGAAAGCACATATAATTCTTGTTCAATTGCAGCAATGAAAACATAAAACTTTCCAAAAAATCCTATAAAGGGTGGGATGCCAGCCATAGATAGCATTATTATTGAAATAGAAAGACTGACGATTGGATTACTTTTACTTAACCCTTTTAAATCACTTATATAAATTAAATATTCATTTTTAACTTTTAACGAAAGTAAAATAGCAAAAATAGCAACATTCATTATCATGTATGAAAACATATAAATTGATGCTGCTTTAATTCCATCATCATTTGCGGCAACTAAAGCTATTAAGATATAACCTATATGTCCGATAGAACTATAAGCTAATAATCTTTTAATATTTGACTGTGCTATAGCCGCTACAGCTCCAAGAAACATTGAGGCTATTGATAAAAATAAAATTATTTGACTCCATTCTAAGTAAAAATTTTCAAATGGAACTAAGCAAAAACGATAAATTAAAGCTACTGCAGCAATCTTAGGGACAATAGCAAAAAAACCTGTAATTGAGTTTGGAGCCCCTTCATAAACATCAGGAGTCCACATATGGAAAGGTACAGCTGAAACCTTAAAAGCCAAGCCTACCATCACAAATACAAGCCCAAATATTATACCTAAATTTAAATTATCAAATTTTGATAAATAGAAACTTATATCATCAAAATTCATTGAACCAGTAAATCCATAAATTAAGGAGAAGCCGTACAAAAGTATACCAGACGATAATGCTCCTAAAATAAAATATTTTACTCCTGACTCAGCTGATGAGATTGAATCTCTTTTTATTGCTGCAGCAACATATAGAGACAAACTTTGTAGTTCTATTGCTAGATACATGGACATAAGATTATTTGAAGCAATCATTAACATCATCCCAAGTGTAGAAAATAAAAATAAAATAGGAATTTCAAAATTTTTAAGCTTAATGCCTAAGAAATAATCTTTAGAAATGATGATACTAGCTATAGATCCTAATAGAGCTAAAATTTTAAAAAAATTTATAAAAGAAGAGTGGCTAAATAAACTTTTATAATTTGCAAAATTTGATTCACTATCATAGTAAACAAGCAAAATGGTTATTAATAAAACGAAAACTGCTAGATTGGAAGTTTGTCTAAATGCATTCTTTTTTAAAAAAAGCCCAAAAAGTAAGCAAACAAAAGAAGAGCATGCTAAAAAAATTTCGGGTATAAAAAAAATATTGTAAATATTATTTAGCATTGGCTATTTCATAGTTTGTTATAATCAGTTCAAGTGATAATCTCATAGGATCTAAAAATAGATTTGGAAATATACCTAGTAATATTACTGAAATTGCTAAAGGAATTAATATGATTTTCTCTCTTGTGTTTATATCTAAAATATCTGTAAGTTTATTATTAGTTATTGTGCCAAAAATAATTCTTTTATAAAGGTATAGCATGTAAACAGCGGATAATATTATTCCAAAAGCCGCGCAAATCACAACGTAACTTGAAAATTTAAATGCGCCAACAATAACTAAAAATTCTCCAATAAAACCACTAGTTCCAGGCAAACCAACTGATCCCAGCATAAAAATCATGAATACTGTTGCATAAAGCGGCATTCTTTGAACTAATCCTCCGTAAAATTCAATTTCTCTAGTATGCATTCGATCATAAATAACACCAACACATAAAAATAAAGCTGCTGAGACTAGTCCATGACTAATCATTTGCATCATTGCTCCTTCTAAGCCTTGTTGATTCACTAAGAAAATTCCAATTGTTACAATTCCCATATGAGCAACAGATGAATATGCAATTAGTTTTTTAATATCAGTTTGTGCTAGTGCTACTAAGGAAGTGTATACTATGGCAACTATACTTAATGTCATAATTAAAGGAATAAAAAACTCTGTTGCTTCTGGAAGCATGCCTAGAGAGAAACGGATAAAACCGTATCCACCCATTTTTAAAAGTACTCCTGCTAAAATAACAGATCCAGCTGTTGGAGCTTCAACATGGGCATCGGGCAACCATGTATGAAACGGCCACATAGGAATTTTAACTGCAAAGGAAGCAAAGAAGGCGAGCCATAGAAACAATTGAGTATTATAGGAAAAATAATTACCTTGTAAGAACTCAATACTCATTGAACTTGTATTTCTATACATCACAATAATAGCAATCAACATGAGTACTGACCCCAAAAGAGTATAGAGAAAGAATTTAAAAGAAGCATAGATTCTTCTATTGCCTCCCCATATACCTATGATTAGATACATTGGTATTAATACTGCTTCAAAAAAAATATAAAATAAAAGTATGTCTATAGAAGCAAACATTCCAATCATTACAGTCTCTAAAAATAAAAAAGAAAGCATGTATTCCTTGACTCTTTTTTTAATATTATTCCAACTAGCTAAAATACAAAGTGGGGTCAAAAATGTACTTAATAAAATCATAAAAAGTGAAATACCGTCAACTCCAACATGGTAGAAGAAATTAAAATCATCAAACCATCTAAATTTTTCTTCATATTGATAAGACGGATTGGAATAATCAAACTGTAGCCAGAGTATTAAACTTAAAATAAATGTTCCTAATGTTGCTAGTAAAGCAGCCCATTTAATATTAATTGATGTTAATTCATCTTCTTTAATAAAAAGAATAATTAAAGCGCCAATTAAAGGTAAAAAAATTATTACTGATACTAATGGCCAGTCAATCATTTAGTAATATAAAAACCATGTTAAAATTATTACTAAGCCACCAAGCATAGCAAAAGCATAATGAAACAAATACCCTGATTGAAATAAACTTACATAAGATGAAGATTTTGAAATAATCCAGGAGACCCCGTTTGGTCCTAAACCATCAATTGTTTTTTCATCCCCTCTTTTCCAAAAAAAGTTTGCTAATTTGAAAAAAGTTAAAACAAATACTTTATGATATAGCTCATCCACATACCATTTATTTTTAGAAAGAGAATATAAAGGATCTAAATTATAGGAAAGATTTTTTGCTCTGTTTAAATTATTTGAATATATCAACACACAGACAAGAATTCCAACTGCAACAGCCGATTTTGATATTAGTGATTGCGTAAGAGGAAGATATTTATGAGAACTTTCTGTTAGTAATATTGCATTATCCCAAAATTCTTTTTTATAATATCCAATAAAATAATCAGCAAAGAATATTCCAGAAAAAATAGAACCAATTGCAAGAATAAATAATGGAACTGTCATCACTAAAGGTGATTCATGGGCGTGATCATATGTTTTATTATTTGATCTATTTTCACCATGAAATGTTAGGAATAATAATCTCCATGAATAAAAAGCAGTAAGTAAAGCAGTTAAAATACCTACTAAATATGCAAAGTATGCTATTCCATTTGAAGCATAGAAAGCATTTTCTAAAATACTTTCTTTTGAATAGTAACCAGATAGATATGGGAAACCAATAATTGCAAGAGACCCAATCCACATCATTGAGGCAGTAAAAGGTATTTTTTTGAAGAGTCCCCCCATTTTTCTCATATCCTGTTCATGATGCATTGCGTGAATTACAGAACCTGCCGAAAGAAATAGAAGAGCTTTAAAAAATGCATGAGTTGTTAAATGAAATATTGATGCATTATAAGCTCCTACACCTGCTGCAAAAAACATATATCCTAATTGACTACATGTTGAATATGCAATGACTCTTTTAATATCATTTTGCGTTAAGGCTATAGAGGCAGCAAAAATAGCTGTGGCTGCACCAATAAAAGTAATGAATAAATTAGTAAATGTCGCAAACTCATAAAGAGGACTCATTCTTGCAACTAAAAATACACCAGCAGTTACCATTGTTGCAGCATGTATTAGTGCAGATACAGGAGTAGGCCCCTCCATGGCATCTGGCAACCATGTGTGTAAACCTAATTGGGCAGATTTACCCATTGCACCTATGAATAAAAGAAAACATAAAAAATCTAAAGTTGGAAAACTGAATGAAAGGAATTGAATTTGATGCTCACTAAATCGATCCACTTGTGAAAATATACTGTCGAAACTTATCGTGCCAAAAATATAAAAAATTCCAGCAATTCCAATTGCGTATCCAAAATCTCCAACTCTGTTTACAACAAATGCTTTTATAGCAGCTTTATTTGCTGAATCTTTATGGTGCCAAAAACCAATTAATAAATATGAGGCTAGCCCAACCCCTTCCCAACCAAAGAACATTTGCAGCAAGTTATTACTTGATACTAGAACAAGCATAAAAAAAGTAAATAAGCTTAGATAACCCATAAATCTTATTTTTGATGGATCTTCTTCCATATAGCCTATTGAATATAAGTGAACACAAGCAGACACAGTTGTAACCACAATGAACATCACAGCAGTTAAAGTGTCTAATCTAATTGACCAATCAACAATAAAGTTTCCAGAAGTGATCCAGTTAAGAATAAAAATTATTTCAGTTTCCTTATTATTAATAAACTGAATGAATATTATCCAAGAAAATAAAGTACAAAGAAAAAGGATTGAAGTTGTTGATATTTGATAAACCTTATAGTTAAACTGTTTACCGAGTAAAAAACAAAAAAGAAAACCAAGTAGAGGTAAAAATATAATTGAGGTTGCCATCTACTATCCCTTAAGCTGATTAATTTTATTTACTTCTATTGATCCTAAATTTCTAAAAAATACTACAAGTATAGCGAGTCCAATTGCTGCTTCAGCGGCTGCAACAGTAAGTGTAAGCATTGCGAAGATTTGCCCTGAGATATCATTAATATACGCTGAGAAAGCAATAAAATTAATATTTACCGACAACAAGATGAGTTCTATAGACATTAAAATTATAATTAAATTTTTCTTATTTAAAAATATTCCTAAAACACCTAAGGTAAAAATAATTGCGCCGAGAAAAAGATAGTGTTCAAGAGTAATCATTATTTAAATTCCTTCGCCTATTTTTACTTTTTTCTTTTCTATAGCTGTTGATGCATCAACTGTATTTTGAGAAACTATATTTTGCCTTTTAACACCACCTTTATCTCTTAATGTAAGTGTAATTGAGCCAATCATTGCGACTAATAAAATTATCCCACATATTTGAAATAAATAAAAATATTCAGTGTAGAGTATTTGCCCAATCATTTTTGTATTTTCCACTTCATTAACTATAGGTTGTAGTGGTGTTTGATTGTTATAAATATTAGACGATCTATCTGTTAAAAAAAGTATTCCAAGTTCAATTACTAGAACTATCCCTAATAATGCTCCAAAAGGTAAATATTGCAAAAAACCTTCTCTCAACTTTACAAAATTTATATCAAGCATCATTACAACAAATAGAAAAAGGACGGCAACAGCTCCAACATATACAACAACAAGGATCATTGCCAAAAATTCAGCACCTAATAAAACAAAGAGTCCTGATGCGTTAACAAAGCTTAAAATTAAGAACAAAACTGAATGAACTGGATTTTTTGCACTTATAACCATTAGAGCAGAAAGAACTGCAACAGATGAAAAAAGATAAAATGTTAATGAATAAAGAACCATTCTTATCTATATTTTCTATCGAGATGAATATTTTGAGCAATTTCTTGCTCCCATCTATCTCCATTTTCTAAAAGTTTATCTTTATTATAAATTAATTCTTCTCTTGTTTCAGTGGCAAATTCAAAATTTGGTCCTTCTACTATCGCATCAACTGGGCAAGATTCTTGACATAAACCACAGTAAATACATTTAGTCATATCTATATCATATCTTGTTGTTCTTCTGCTTCCATCCTCTCTTGGCTCTGCTTCAATTGTAATTGCCTGAGCAGGACATACTGCTTCACAAAGTTTACATGCGATACATCTCTCTTCCCCACTTGGATATCTTCTCAAAGCATGCTCTCCTCTAAAACGTGGGCTTAATGGACCTTTTTCATGAGGATAATTTATTGTAACTTTAGATTTAAATATGTATTTGAAAGTTAAAAATAGTCCTTGAAATAATTCAAATAAAGTAAAAGATTTAATTAATTTATACATATTAATTTGGCAGCATGTCAAAATATACTAAAAAACCAGAAGTTGCCACAACCCAAAACAAAGAAAACGGTAGAAAAACTTTCCATCCAAGTCTCATTAACTGATCATATCTATATCTTGGGAAAGTTCCTCTAACCCAAATAAATAAAAATAATATAAATATTACTTTCACAGTAAACCAGATTACTCCAGGAACAACATTTAATGGGTATACATCAAATGGAGGAAGCCATCCGCCTAAAAAAAGAATGACAGTCATAGAAGACATTAAAATCATACTCGCATATTCACCTAAAAAAAATAGTACAAATGAAGCAGATGAATATTCAGTAAAAAATCCTGCAACAAGTGTTGATTCATCTTCAGGAAGATCAAAAGGTAATCTATTTGTTTCAGCTAACGCAGAAATAAAAAAAATAATGAACATAGGTAATAATGGAATTGCAAACCATACAGTCTGCTGAGCTAAAACTATCTTTGATAAATTTAAAGAACCTACACATAATAATACTGTAATTATTACAAATCCAATAGATACTTCATATGAAACCATTTGAGCAGCTGATCTTAATGCTCCTAGAAAAGGATATTGAGAGTTACTAGCCCATCCAGCCATTATTATTCCGTATACTCCAAGAGATGATACTGCAAACAGATACATGATACCTACGTTAATATCAGAGACTACCCATCCTGGAGCAAAAGGTATTACTGCCCAACCTGCTAAGCTAAGTACCATTGTGATTATGGGTGCTAAAATAAAAACAATTTTATTTGATCCACTAGGTATAATATTTTCTTTAGTTATAAGTTTTAATGCATCAGCAAAGCTTTGTAATATACCAAAAGGCCCTACTATATTTGGACCTCTTCTTAATTGAATTAGGGCTAAAACTTTTCTTTCAGCATAAACTAAAAAAGCTACAGATATTAAAACTGGCACAACAACAGCAAGTATTTGGGCAATGATTATTAACCCTGTAATTAATATATCATAAGTCATCTAATTATTATGCTGCCTTATTTAAAATATCTTTAGTACATTTTGCCATTGTTTCAGAAGACCTAGAAATAGAATCATTCATATAAAAGTTTTCAATGTTATATTTAATTTTAATATTCTCAATTTTATTATTTTTAGCAAAAGTTATTTCGCCAATAGAATTAACTTCATTTAAGAGAGCAAATTGACCATAGGTACTTGTAAGCTCATTTCGAAGCTCCCCAAGATTATTAAAATTTAAATTTTTTTCAAATAAGTCACTTAAAACTCTAAAAATTTTCCACTCCTCTTTTGCTTCACCTATTGGATTATGACACTTAGTTGTTTGAATAACTCTACCTTCTATATTCATATAAGTAGAACTTTTCTCAGTATATGCAGGGGTTGGTAGAATTATATCAGCCATAGATGCTGAAACATCTCCATGATGACCAAGATAAACAACAAAGGCATTTTCAAATGTTGAAAAATTTATCTCATCTAACCCCATTAAGAAAACTACAGGTTTTGTTTTATCAATATGTTTTTTTAATTGTTTATTGTAATCATTATCAAATTTTTTATTATAAAATTTCAAATCTAATGCTCCTACTCTAGAAATATCTTGGTTAAGAATATTTAATGGATTTGTATTTTTATTTTTTTGAATTTTTTTCGCAATTAATCCTGCAGTTTCTAATATTTTTTTTCCATGATCATTATTTATTGCTGAAGTACCTAATATTATAAGTGGGTTTTTTGCAGATTTTAAAACTTTATTGAATTCAGATTTATTATTAGATAATTTATTAAGGTAACCTAAAGAATCAGATAAATGATGATAATCGTAAGTAAGATCTAATTTAGGACCTATAAGACCAATTTTGCAGTTATTTTCAATATATGCCTTTCTAATTCTAGCGTTTAGTACCGCTGCTTCCCATCTAGGGTTTGATCCGATTAAAAGAATAGCATCAGCCTTTTCAATTTCTTGAATTGTTGAATTAAATTTATAACTTGAAGATGAATTATCGATAATTTGTGTATTATCAAATCTGCAATCATAGTTTTTTGATTTTAGTGAATTGCTAAATTTTTGTGCGGAATATAAAGTTTCAATATCGGTAAACTTACCAGATAGGAATACAGTATTTTCTTTACCTCTTTTTGTAATTTCTTTTTTTATTAATTCAAATGCATTATCCCATGAGGATTTTTGGAGTTTTTTATTTGATTTAGAATATACATTATCCAATCTTTGACTTGAGAGTCCATCAACTGCAAATCTAGATTTATCACTTATCCATTCTTCATTGGTTTCTTCATTTATTAGAGGAAGAGCTCTTAAAACTTTTTTTCCTCTTGTATCAATCCTTATACTTGAACCTATACCATCGAACACATCAAATGTTTCTGTCTTGGTTAGCTCCCATGGTCTAGATTTAAATGCATATGGTTTACTTGTTAAAGCACCTACGGGGCATAAATCAATTACATTTCCAGATAATTCTGACTCAATAGTTTTTTCTAAGTACGTCGTGATCTCAGCATTTTCACCTCTGCCAAGTAATCCTATATCATCAACACCCGCAACTTCTGTAGAAAACCTTACGCATCTTGTACAATGTATACATCTTGTCATAATTGTTTTGACAAGTGGTCCCATATTTTTATTTTGAACTGCTCTTTTATTTTCTTCATATCTAGTTTTATCAAAACCATAATACATCGCTTGATCTTGAAGATCACATTCTCCCCCTTGATCACAAATAGGGCAATCCAATGGATGATTAATGAGAAGAAACTCCATTACACCTTTTCGGGCTTTTTTAACTGTTTCTGTTTTTGTTTTTATAACCATTCCATCTGCAGCTGGCATGGCACATGATGCAATAGGTTTTGGAGCTTTTTCCATTTCTACTAAACACATTCTACAGTTTCCTGCTATTGAGAGTTTTTCATGATAACAAAATCTTGGAATTTCAGTTCCTGCTTGTTCACAAGCTTGCATTACGGTCATGCCGTTTTCAAATTCGTATTCCTTATTATCAATTGTTATCTTTGGCACTAGGCTACCCTTCTGTTTCTTTCTTGAATTCTTTTTTCAATTTCAGGTCTAAAGTGTCTAAACAAACCTTGAATAGGCCAAGCAGCAGCATCGCCTAAGGCACAAATAGTATGACCTTCAATTTGCTTAGTCACATCTAAAATTTTATCAATATCTTGATGTTCAACATTTCCATGAATCATTTTTTCCATCATTCTGTACATCCATCCAGTACCTTCTCTGCAAGGTGTACATTGACCGCAGCTTTCATGTTTATAAAAATGTGATAATCTAGCTATTGCTTCAACAATATCTGTTGATTTATTCATTACAATAACAGCAGCAGTTCCTAATCCACTTTGAACTTCTTTTAAACTATCAAAATCCATTTTAACGGTATCACAAATAGACTTAGGTAATAAAGGCACACTTGCACCTCCAGGAATTACAGCTAATAAATTTTCCCAACCACCGATTACCCCACCTGCATGTTTTTCAATGAGATCTTTGAGCGGTATTCCCATTTCTTCTTCTACATTACATGGGTTATTTACGTGTCCTGAAATACTAAAAATTTTTGTACCTGTATTATTTGCACTACCTAAATTAGCAAACCATTTTGAACCACGTCTTAGAATAGTTGGTGAAACGGCAACTGTTTCAACATTTGTAACTGTTGTTGGACATCCATATAAACCTGCGCCAGCAGGAAACGGAGGTTTTAATCGGGGCTGACCTTTTTTACCCTCTAAGCTTTCAAGTAAAGCAGTTTCTTCACCACAAATATATGCTCCTGCTCCTCTGTGAAGATAAATATCAAAATCCCAACCTGTACCACATGCATTTTTACCAATTAAATTATTTGCGTAAGCTTCATCTATTGCTTTTTGTAAATTAGAAGATTCAGAATAATATTCACCCCTTATATAAATATAACAAGTATGTGCATGCATAGCAAAAGCAGCAACTAAACAACCTTCTAAAAGAAGATGTGGGTCGTTTCTCATAATCTCTCGATCTTTACATGTGCCTGGTTCTGACTCATCTGCATTAACAACTAGGTAATGATCTTTTCCAGAGTCTTTTGGCATAAATGACCACTTAAGTCCCGCAGGGAAACCTGCTCCCCCCCTTCCTCTTAATTGACTATTTTTAATTTCCTCAACAATTTTTTCGCTACCCATTTTAATAAGTTCTTTAGTATTTGACCAAATACCTCTTTTTTTGGCACCTTCTAATTTCCAGTCTTCAAAACCGTATAAATTTTTAAAAATTTTATCTTTTTCCTTAAGCATCAAATTTTCTTTCAGGTTGTGATGATTTTCTACCAATTTGTGAACCTACTTTTATTGATTTATTATCTTTTAAATCTTGAAGTATTTTTTTAAAACTCTCTTCATCTAAATCTTCATAATAATCATCATTGATCTGGACCATAGGAGCATTGCAACATGCACCTAAGCATTCAACTTCAACAACTGTAAATATTTTATTATCACTTGTTTCCCCAATATTGGTTTCACAAACTTCTTGTGCAACTTTAGACAGTTTATCACTCCCTCTTAACCAACAAGGTGTCGTTCTACAAATTTGGACAAAATTTTTACCAATAGGTTCTAAATTAAACATCGAATAAAAAGTGGCAACTTCCAACACTCTTATATAAGACATACTTAGAGTTTCAGCTACTTTTTCCATTGAGTTTTTACTTAGCCATCCATTATTTTGTCTTTGTGCTAAATCAAGTAAAGGAATAACTGCGCTTTGAATACGGTTTGATGGATATTTTTTTATTATTTCAGAAATTTTTTTAAAATTTTCCGATGACCATTCAAAATTATCATTAATTTTTTTATATACTTTATTATTTGTACCAGGATGGTGCATTATCTATCTATCTCTCCAAAAACAATATCTAAGCTACCTAGTATAGCGGCTATGTCAGCCATTAAGTGGCCTTTAGATAAATGATCCAATGTTTGAAGGTGTGCAAAACCTGGTGCTCTTATTTTACATCTATATGGTTTGCTAGATCCATCAGAAACAAGGTAAACCCCAAATTCACCCTTTGGAGCTTCAACTGCAGTATAAACTTGACCAGCTGGAACACGGTAACCTTCAGTGAAAAGTTTAAAATGATGAATTAAAGCTTCCATTGATTTTTTCATTTGATTTCTTTTAGGAGGTGTAATTTTATTATCCTCAATTGATATTGGACCTGGTTTGATTTTATTTAAACATTGGTTAATAATACTAATGCTTTGTCTCATCTCCTCTATGCGAACCAAATATCGATCAAAACAATCACCTTTTTTTCCAACAGGAACTTCAAAATCAACTTGATCATAGGCATCATAAGGTTGAGATCTTCTTAAATCCCATGCTACACCTGCACTTCTTAATACTGGACCCGAACACCCCCATTCAATTGCTTCTGACTTTGAAATTATTCCTATATCAACTGATCTTTGTCTTAAAATTCTGTTATTAGTCAGCAAGCTTTCAAGATCATCAATAAATTTTGGAAGAGTTTTAAAATGCTCAAATAATTTTTCTTCCATTCCTTCTGGCATATCCTGATGGACGCCACCAGGTCTAAAATAGGCTGCATGAAATCTTGCACCAGATACGGCTTCATGAAACTCCAAAAGCTTTTCCCTTTCTTCAAAACACCATAAAAATGGTGTGACTGCACCAATGTCAGCAGCATAGGCAGGTATATTTAATAAATGATTTAGTATTCTAGTAATTTCAGCAAAAATAACACGAATATATTTGGCTCTTTCAGGAACATGAATACCTAAAAGATTTTCAGTTGCTAATGCAAAAGCATGTTCTTGACACATTGGAGAAACATAATCAAGTCTATCAAAATAAGGAACTGCCTGAAGGTAAGTTTTATATTCAATTAATTTTTCTGTTCCTCTATGCAACAATCCAATGTGTGGTTCTGCTCTTTGAACTACTTCACCTTCTAGTTCAACTACTAAACGTAAAACACCATGCGCAGCAGGATGTTGGGGACCAAAGTTAATTGTAGTTGTATTTAGCTCTACTTCTTTCATTTAATTTTCACCAGTTGATTTCTCATCACCAAAAAGTTTGTTTTCCATTCCTTCCCAAGGAGATTCACTATCGAAATTTCTAAATTCTTGAGTTAACTTAACAGGCTCATATATTACTTTTTTTTCAAGGTCATCGTAGCGAACTTCTGTGTGTCCAGTTAAAGGAAAATCTTTGCGCAATGGATAACCTTCAAAATTGTAATCCGTCATTATCCTTCTTAAATCAGGATGGTTAATGAATTCAATTCCAAATAAATCATAACATTCTCTTTCATACCAATCCGCAGATTTGTGAATATTGGTTATTGATTCTATGCTTTCATTTACTTGAATAAAAGTTTTAAGAATAATTTTTTTATTTTTGGTTAAACTTTGCAAAATATAAATCAAATCAAATCTAAATTCCCTTGAAGGATAATCAACAGCTGTAATATCTAGTAATTGATTAAAATTAAGCTCAGTGTTATCTTTTAATTCGTTAAAAATTTTTATAATATTATTTTTTTCAAATTCTATTTCTAGCAAATTATTATTCTCTAAAACATTATTTATGCCATCTATTTTAGAAAGAATTTTAATCATATAAAATTATCTTTTAAATTTATTTTCTCTTCTAATTTTTTTTTGTAATTGCAATATACCATATACTAATGCTTCTGCTGTTGGAGGGCATCCTGGTACATAAACATCAACAGGGACAATTCGATCACATCCTCTAACTACTGAATAAGAATAATGATAATAACCTCCTCCATTTGCACAAGAGCCCATTGATATAACCCATCGAGGTTCTGGCATTTGATCATAAACTTTTCTTAAAGCTGGAGCCATTTTATTTGTTAATGTGCCAGCAACTATCATTACATCAGATTGTCTTGGACTTCCTCTTGGTATTACTCCGTAACGATCAAGATCATATCTTGCCATGTAAGAATGTATCATTTCTACTCCACAGCATGCTAAACCAAAAGTCATTGGCCATAAAGAACCAGTTCTAGCCCATGTGAGAATTTTATCGTAGCTAGCAACTAAGAAACCTTTAGAGGATAATTCTGTGTTTAGAGTATCATCAACAATTTTTTTTGCTTCATCTACTCCCATTCTAAAGCTCCTTTTTTCCATTCATAAATAAAACCAATAGTTAAAACAGTCAGGAAAATCATCATTGACCAAAAACCAAACAATCCGATTTTACTAAGTGTTATTGCCCATGGAAACAAGAAAGCAACTTCCAAATCAAATATGATAAATAAGATTGCTACTAAATAAAATCTTACATCAAATCGTCCACGAGCATCATCAAAAGCTTCAAATCCGCACTCATAAGCTGATAATTTTTCTTGGTCTGGTTGAGAATCCCCTACTATAAAAGATAAAAATGTCATTCCAACGGCTAATGCTAAAGCAATGAATATAAAAATCAAAATGGGCAAATATTCAAATAGAAACTCAGACACTATAATCTCACAATTAAATTAGTAATGTATTTAACGATTTATTCAACAATAACAATGTGTCTCGTTGCGACTTTAGTACACAAAACAACACTGAATTAAATGGCGCGAGAGACGGGATTCGAACCCGCGGCCTCTGCCGTGACAGGGCAGCGTTCTAACCAGCTGAACTACTCCCGCGCATGGTGGGTGTTGAGAGACTTGAACTCCCGACCCTCTCGGTGTAAACGAGATGCTCTACCAACTGAGCTAAACACCCAAATAAAAGCGGCTGTTAAATTTATTTAACAGCCGGTGCAAGAAAAAAAGATAATTAATTATTTACTGAGTCTTTTAAAGCTTTTCCAACAGTAAATTTTGGTCTTTTAGATGCTGGTATTTGAATAGATTCACCAGTTCTAGGATTTCTACCAGTAGTGGCTTTTCTGTGACTAACACTAAAATTACCAAAACCTACTATACTAACTTTTTCATCCCTTTTAAGAGCATTAGTTATTGAATCTAGAAAACTTTCAATTGCTCTAGTTGCGTCAGATTTTGATAGTCCAGCGGAAGATGCTACAGATGCGATAAGATCATTTTTATTCACTTTTAGTCTCCTTTAATAAATTGTTTAGATAATTCTCTGTTTTCCCAACAAGTCAATAATATTATAAAAAAATTCCCAGAAATAAAGGAATTTAGCGCTTAAATGGCCAAATTACTGGTTTTTTCAAAATAATATATTAATGTGTGCTAGTAGTGTTTTGGTTATTTTTTAATTGAGATTCGGGTAAATTTAATGAAATTATTGGTTTTGTTAGGGTGTGTTGAAGAATGGCAAATGCATCAGAAATTGGTATTATCTTTATGTTTTTAATGACCTCTTTATCAAACTCAGAAATTTCTCTATAATTTTCATGTGGTATGAGTACCTTTTTTATTCCAGCTCTACTAGCTGCATAGATTTTTTCTTTGAGACCACCAATTGGAAGTACCCGTCCTCTTAACGTAATTTCTCCCGTCATAGCAACATCTCTTTTAACTTTATTGTTGGTTAAGGAAGAGACTAATGAATTAAATATGGCAATACCAGCACTAGGTCCATCTTTCGGTGTTGCGCCTTCTGGAACATGTATATGTATATCATAATTCTCAAAATCCTTTGGATTTATTCCTAAACTAATTGATTTTGATTTTACATATGATGTGGCAGCTTGAATTGATTCCTTCATAACTTCTCCTAATTTACCAGTAATAGTTAGTTTCCCTTTTCCTAAGGATAAAATAACCTCTACTGATAATATTTCACCTCCTACTTCTGTCCAAGCTAATCCATTTGTAACACCTATTAAATTCTTTTTTTCAATTTCATTTGACCTAAATTTTGCAATACCTAAAAAATCTTGAAGTGATTTATCGCTTAAACTAATTTTTTTTAATCTTGAAGTTTCTAGTTTTTTTACAGATTTTCTGCAAACTTTAGAAATTTCTTTTTCAAGATTTCTTACACCAGCTTCCTTAGTGTAATTTCTAATTATAGAATTTAAAACTTTAGAGTTGAATGAAAGTTCAGATTTTTTTATTCCGTGATTTTTAATTTGTTTAGGCACTAAATATTTTTTTGCTATCTGATTTTTTTCTTTTTCTGTATAACCAGGAATTCTAATAACCTCCATTCTATCAAGAAGAGCCGGAGGAATATTTAGTGTATTCGCTGTACATACGAACATTACATCAGAAAGATCATAGTCAACCTCTAAGTAATGGTCATTAAATTTGCTATTTTGTTCAGGATCAAGAACTTCTAAAAGTGCAGAAGATGGGTCACCTCTCCAATCAGAGCCAAGTTTATCAATCTCATCTAAAAGAATTAATGGATTAGATGATTTTGACTTTTTCATCGATTGGATAAATCTACCAGGCATTGATCCAATGTATGTTCTTCTATGACCTCTGATTTCGGCTTCGTCTCTTACGCCCCCTAGTGACATTCTGACGAAACTTCTTCCTGTGGAGTTTGCAATAGATTTACCTAGAGATGTTTTTCCAACACCTGGAGGTCCAACTAAACATAAAATCGGACCTTTGAGTTTATTGGTTCTTTTTTGAACTGCTAGATATTCAAGAATTCTTTCTTTAACTTTATCTAATCCATAATGATCACTTTCCAAAATAGTAGATGCTTTATTAATATTTTGGGTAACCGTATCGGGATTATTCCACGGAATAGACATTACCCAGTCTAGATAATTTCTAATCACAGTTGCCTCTGCTGACATAGGGCTCATATTTTTTAACTTTTTAATTTCTGATGTGCATTTTTCTTTAGCTTCTTTAGATAAATTATATTGATTTAATTTTTTCTCGAGCTCAGCAATTTCATCTAGGTCTTCATTTTCTCCTAATTCTTTTTGAATTGCTTTCATTTGTTCATTCAAATAATATTCTTTCTGAGTTTTCTCCATTTGCCTTTTAACGCGGCCTTTTATTTTTTTCTCAACTTGAAAAGAATCAATTTCAGAAACTAAGTACCCATAAATTTTGTTTAATCTTTCTTCTGTGTTTATAATTTCTAAAATTTCTTGTTTTTGAGATATAGAAATTGATATGTTTGATACAATGATATCAACAATTTTATCTGGGTTGTTTGATAATTTGACGTTATTAATTACATCGAGAGAAACTTTTTTATTAATTTTTTGAAACTCGATAAACTGCTCTACAACAAGTTTTTGAAGTGCCTTAATATTCGAATTTTTTTTTGTTTTATGATTAATTTCAGTGATTGATGCAGAAATATATTCCTTATTAAAATTTATTTGATTGGCTTTTGCTCTTTGTATACCTTCAACTAAAACCTTGAGGGTGCCATCTGGTAGTTTTAAAAGTTGTATAATTTTAGCAACAGTGCCAAAAGAATATAAATTTTCCTTATTAGGATTATCAACCTTTGAATTCTTTTGAGAAATCAAAAAAATTTTTTTATCACCCTTCATAACATGATTAAGTGCATTTACCGATTGTTCTCTACCTACAAATAGAGGTGCGACCATATTTGGAAATACAACTATATCTCTAAGTGGAAGAACAGGAATTAAATTTTTTTGCATATGTTATAGATGTTTATATAATAATTAAATTCAAGAGTTGTTTGACATTAATTTTTGACTACTTTCCTTATTTGAATAAATTAATATTGGATCAGATTTTTTTGAAATAACATCTTTATTTATTACCACCTTATATAAATCTTTTTGATCTGGCACTTTATACATTAGATCCATTAACGAATCCTCTATTATAGATCTTAAACCTCTTGCTCCAGTATTTTGTGAAACCGCTAGCTTTGCAATTGCCTTTAAAGCATCATCTTTAATTTCTAATTTTACTCCATCCATTTTCATGAGAGATTCAAATTGCTTAACAATAGCGTTTTTTGGCTGAGTCATTATTCGAATTAGCATATCTTCATCTAATTCACTTAAAGTAGTAATTACAGGAAGTCTTCCAATAAATTCAGGTATCATTCCAAACTTTAATAAATCTTGATTCTCTAGCTTTGTAAGTGACGCTCCAACAGTTTTTTCAGTTTCTAATTCCAATTTAGAATTAAAACCTATAGCAGTTCCTTTTAAACGATACTTTATTATTTCTTCTAAACCGGAAAAGGCGCCCCCACATATAAAAAGTATGTTAGAGGTATCTACCTGTAAAAATTCTTGTTGAGGATGTTTCCTTCCCCCCTGTGGTGGAACACTAGCTATAGTTCCTTCCATAATTTTAAGCAGAGCTTGCTGAACACCTTCTCCTGAAACATCTCTTGTTATAGATGGATTGTCACTTTTTCTTCCAATCTTATCAATTTCATCAATGTAAACTATACCTTTTTGTGCGCGTTCAACATTGTAATCTGAAGCTTGTAGTAATTTAAGAATTATATTTTCCACATCTTCCCCAACATATCCTGCTTCAGTTAAACTAGTTGCATCTGCAACTGTAAAAGGAACGTCTAATATTTTTGCTAAAGTCTGAGCTAGTAATGTTTTACCTGTTCCGGTAGGACCTACTAAAAGAATGTTTGATTTTGAAATTTCTATATTATCGTTTTCTATATTAGATGATAATCTTTTATAATGATTATAAACTGCTACTGAAAGTATTTTTTTTGATTCTTTCTGACCTATTACATAATCATTTAAAAATTTATTTATCTCTGATGGCTTTGGTATTTCTTTTTTTATTTTAAATTTATTATTCTTATTGTCTTCTTTAATAATATCCATGCATAGTTCTACGCATTCATCACAAACAAAAACAGTTGGGCCAGCTATTAATTTTTTAACTTCTTTTTGATTTTTCCCACAAAAAGAACAAAACAATGAATCCTTATCATTTTTTTTATTCATTATTTTCTACCTTTTACAACTTTGTCTATAAGTCCAAATTTAATTGCCTCATCAGCAGAGAAATACTTATCTCTCTCCATTATACTTGATATTTCTGATATTTTTTTTCCAGTGTGTTTTGAATAAATTTCATTTAATTTTAGCTTTGTTTTTTTTATTTCATTTGTTTGAATTTCAATATCTGTTACTTGACCTTGATAACCTCCGCTTGGTTGATGAACCATTATTCTAGAATTAGGTAAAGAAAATCTCATTCCTTTTTCTCCAGCAGTTAAAAGTAATGATCCAGCAGATGCTGCTTGACCAATGCAAATAGTCATAATTTTTGAAGATACATATTGCATTGTGTCATATATAGCCAATCCGGACCAAACAATACCGCCTGGTGAATTAATATAAAAAGAAATTTCTTTTTTTGGATTTTCAGACTCTAAAAATAATATTTGCGCACAAATTAGACTTGCAACATTATCATCAATAGGACCAGTTAGAAAAATTATTCTTTCTTTTAATAATCTGGAATAGATATCATAAGATCTTTCACCCCTTGATGATTGCTCAACAACCATTGGAATAAGGTTATTTGTAATATTATCTATCGGATCTATCATTTCTTATTATCCTTGATATCAAATGTTTTAATTTCAAGTTTTTTATATTCATCTTCATTTAGTTTTATAACATTTGTCTTAGATTTGGAAATAATTGAATCAATTACTTTTTGTTCAATAAGAGGAGCCCTGATAGCATCTAATGATGATGGATTTTTTTCAAAATATTCCATTATTTGCTTCTCTTGACCTGGATATTGACTACTATATTCTAATATACCTTTATTAATTTCTTCCTCAGAAATAACTATTTTTTCTTCTGAGGCGATATGTTGCATTAATAAACCAAGTTTTACTCGTCTTTCTGAAATTTTTTTATATCTTTTTTTAAGATCTTCATCTTTTAGAAGTTTATCGTCTTCATCTAAATTGCCTTCTTTTTTTGCGTGCTCTAAACGATTCCATATTTGATTAAAATCATCTTCTAAAACTCCATCAGGCAAATCAAATTTATAGCTTTTATCTAAAAGATCCATTAATTCTTTTTTTTCTATTTGTTTTATCCCTTGCTCGTATTGAGTTTTAATGTTGCTTACTAGGAAATCTCTAAGATCTTTTTCAGCTTTAAAACCATTCTTATCTAAAAAATCTTTTGTAAGTTCAAATTTAATTTTTTCTTCGATTGAAATTATTTCAAAATTAAATTTTGTATTTTTAAATTTATCATCTTTGAGAATTTTAGATAAATTGAAACTTAATTCAACTTTATCTCCAACTTTTACTTTTTTTTCAATCAAGTCTTTGTTTAAGCCTGGAAGTATTCCATCATCAAAACTTAAATCAATTGGGAAACTTTTTTGAGATTTCAAATATTCTGGAAGGTCTTCTGCAGTAGATTCAAAATTAACAATAACTTTATCAGTATTTTTAACTTGTCGTGAACTTTCAATTTTTTTGAAGTTTTTTTGTGAAGCAATAAAACTCTTAAACTGATCTTCCTCTGCTTTTTTGTCTAATTCAATTTTATATTTATTTATTTTTAGATCTTTGAAATCTTTGAGTTTAATTTCAGGTTTTAAATCAAATTTTAAATTTATAGTTACGGGTTTACTTTTTTCATAGTTACTAAGTTCGACTTTTGGAGCTCTAAAAAGTGAAAATTTTTTTTCTTCAATTAATTTTTTTGTATTTATATCAATTACTTTTTGAATAACTTCATTTAAGACATTGTCTTCGTATTTTTTTTTAACAATATTTAAAGGTGCTTTACCTTTTCTAAAACCAGGTATGTTAACTGTTGGTAGTATTTGATTTATTTTATTATCTACTTCAGTATCAATTTCTTCATATGGAATTTCCAATGAGTATTCTTTATAAAGTTTCGTAGATTTTAATTCTTTTGTGTTCATAATCTTTTAACCTAGTGGTAGGCCGGAAAGGACTTGAACCTTCACACCTCGCGGCACTAGAACCTAAATCTAGCGTGTCTACCAATTCCACCACCGGCCCCTTTTATTATTAGCCTTTTATGTACAATAAATTAAAAAACAATAGAGAAAATAAACTAAATAGAAAATGGGGCGAACGATGGGATTCGAACCCACGGCATCAGGCACCACAAGCCTGCGCTCTAACCAACTGAGCTACGCTCGCCATATAAATTAATTAAAAGTTTAATTTTTATATTAAATCGCTATATCAAAAATATGGAAGTTTCAAAAAGAATATTTAATCTCGAAACAGAAACGGCATTCTCCATTCTTGCTAAAGCTAATAATCTCGCTGCTAAAGGTAAAGATATTATTAATTTAGGAATAGGACAGCCTGATTTTCCTACACCAATAAATATTCAGGAAGCTGCGATTAAAGCAATTAAAGATGGCTATCATGGTTATACTCCCTCAAATGGAATACCTGAATTACGAGAAGCAATTTCAGAACTAGTATTCAATAAATACAAAGCGAATATTAAACCAGAAAATGTTTTAATAACTCCAGGAGGTAAACCAGTAATTTTTATTTCAGCATTATTATTAGGTAGTGAAGATAGAGAAATAATCTTTCCTGACCCTGGTTTTCCAATTTATAGATCCATGATTAAATATAGTGGTGCAAAAGCTGTTCCACTAAAGCTTTCAGAAAAAGATAACTTCGAAATTAATACTGAACAATTAAAAGAATTAATTTCTGATAAAACAAGTTTGATAATCATAAATAATCCAAATAATCCAACGGGATCATATATGAATAAGAAAAAAATTACTGATCTTGTTAATTTGTTAGAACAGTATCGAAAAGTCTCCATTTTAAGTGATGAAATTTATAGTAATATTATTTTTAATAATGAACAAATGCCATCATTATTAGAATACGAAAGTATAAGAGATAGATTGATAGTTCTTGAAGGATGGAGCAAAACATACTGCATGACTGGATGGAGATTAGGTTGGAGTATATGGCCAGATAATTTAATTGAACATGCTAATAAAATATGTGTCAATTACAATTCCTGCGCTACTTCAATTTCGCAATATGCTGGATTAGAAGCAATTAAAGGTTCACAGGAAGAAATTACAAAAATTGTTAGTGAATTTCAAAAAAGAAAAGAGTACGTTTTTAACGAATTGAATAAATTAGAAAAAATTTCTTGTTTTGAACCAGGTGGTGCTTTCTATGCATTTCCCAATATTTCAAAAACTGGATTGAGCGGAAATAAATTTTCAGAAATCGCACTTGAAGAAAAAGGTGTTGCATTAGTTCCAGGCTCTAGCTTTGGAGATAATGCTGGAGAATTTGTTAGAATAAGTTTTGCTAATTCTCTAGAAAACATTAAAGAAGCAATTAATAGGTTATCAACAATATGAAAAAAATAGAAGCAATTATTAAACCATTTAAACTTTCTCAAGTTAAAGAAGCTTTACATGAACTTGGAATATCCGGGATGACATTAGTAGATGTAAAAGGTTTCGGTAGACAAAGAGGGTCAACTGGTGGAATTGATCCTAATGATGGATATGATGATGAATTTTTAGCAAAAATGAAACTTGAAGTAATCGTTGAAGACAATCAAGTAGATGATGTTATTGAGTCAATAAAAACTAGCGCATATTCAGGAAAAATCGGCGATGGCAAGATTTTTGTATCGAATATTGAGCAGGTAATTAGAATAAGGACTGGTGAAAAAGACAGTGATGCTGTCTAATTTTTCTTTACTTTTATATAAAACCTAGTAATTAACCAATAATCGTTCAACTCTTTTAGAGTCGGAAGTAGGCATTGTGCCGAAGGAACGCATGCAAAAGTTATAAATCGTTCAACCTATTTTATATAGGTCGGAAGTAAGCGATAAGCTGAAGGAACGCGCATCAAAAGCAGATTTCATAACTAGAGCATGATTTAACCGGGTAACGCTGGATAGCATACCCTTTTGTTGAAGTAAGGAGATAGATATGAAATTAAAAAGCTCGACTCCAAAAGATTTAATGTCTGAAATTAAAGATATGGACATTAAGATGGTTGATATGCGCTTTACTGATATACCAGGAACAACTCAACATTTTACAATACCAATTAAATTTTTAGACGAAGATATATTTTCTGACGGACTTGGTTTTGATGGATCTTCAGTAAGAGGTTTCCAAGAAATTCAAGACAGTGATATGATTGTTTTGCCAGATGCAACAACAGCCTATATTGATCCATTTTTTTCAGAAAAAACTTTGGCATTACATTGTAATATTAAAGACCCTGTAACTTTGGTTGACTATAGTCGTGACCCAAGAAATATTGCTAAAAAAGCTGAAGCCTATTTGAAATCATCTGGTATCGGTGACACAGCATTTTTTGGTCCAGAAGCAGAATTTTTTGTGTTTAATAACGTTCAGTTTGACTCAGGATCAAATTTTGCATTTCATGAAGTTGATTCTGTTGAAGGTACTTGGAATAGTGGTGCTGATGAAAACCCAAACTTAGGTCATAAGCCTAGACATAAAGAAGGTTATTTTCCTTTACCGCCAGTTGATACACTTCAAGATGTAAGAACTGAAATGGTAATGACAATGCAAGATATTGGTCTTACAGTTGAAGCACATCATCATGAAGTTTCAACAGGTGGACAATGTGAAATTGATTTAGAATTTTCGCCTTTACTAAAAATGGCTGATGATATGATGAAATATAAGTACGTTGTTAAAAATGTTGCTAGACAACATGGAATGACAGCTACATTTATGCCTAAACCTTTATTCGAAGATAATGGTTCAGGTATGCACGTTCATCAAAGTGTTTGGAAAGACGGTGACACATTAATGTATAAAGAGGGTAACTATGCTAACCTAAGTGATTTAGCTCTAAATTATATTGGCGGTATACTTAAACATGCACCTGCTCTTTTAGCTTTTTGTGCCCCTACTACTAATTCTTATAAAAGATTGGTCCCAGGCTTTGAGGCTCCGGTGAACATTGTTTACTCTCAAAGAAATAGAACTGCATCTGTTAGAATTCCTGCTTATTCTCAAAGCCCTAAAGCAAAAAGAATGGAATTTAGATGTCCAGATCCAAGTGCAAATCCATACTTAGCATTCTCAGCAATGTTAATGGCAGGATTAGATGGAATTAAAAATAAAATTAATCCTGGTGATCCAACAGATATAAATCTCTATGCTGCTAGCGATGAAGTTTTGTCTAAAATTCAATCTACGCCTGGATCTTTAGCTGAATCTCTTGAAGCTCTTGAAAAAGATCATGCATTTTTATTAGAGGGTGATGTATTCACCAAAGATGTAATTGAAACTTATATTAGCTATAAAAAAGAGAGTGAGGTTGACCCTATTAATATTAGACCTCATCCACACGAGTTTAAACTATACTACGACGTGTAGAATTATACTTGTCTCTATAAAGAAAACCGCCTTAGGGCGGTTTTTTTTATGTTTTTAGAACAACACTTTTGATAAGAAATATTTGTGGCTAAAAAATCTACTTATAATGCTAAAGATATTGAAGTACTTGAGGGTCTTGAGCCAGTTCGTAAAAGACCGGGTATGTACATTGGAAGCACAAATCAAGATGGTCTTCATCATTTAGTTAACGAAGTACTAGATAATAGTATAGATGAAGTTTTAGCTGGTCACGCGACCGATATAAGTTTTCAATATAAAAAAGATGGTTCGATAAAAATAAAAGATAATGGAAGAGGTATTCCTATTGATTTTCATCCAAAATATAAAAATAAAAGAGCACTTGAAGTAGTTTTAACTACACTTCACGCAGGTGGTAAATTTAACAGTAATGCTTACAAAACTTCTGGTGGATTACACGGGGTTGGGATTTCTGTTGTAAATGCATTAAGCTCTTTATTAAAAGTTCAGGTATTCAAAAATGGAAAAGTGTATAGACAAGATTACTCAAAAGGAAAGGTTAAGACAAAAATAAAAATTGAAAAATGTAGCAAAAAATTAAAAGGTACAGAAATTTCTTTTATTCCAGATGAAAGTATATTTGAAGAAACACAATTTGTTCCAAAAAAATTATATAATTTTATAAATATGAAATCAGTATTAGTTGGAGGCACAACTATCAACTTTGAAATTGATAAAGAATTAATAAAAGATAAAACCCCTAACAAAAAAAGTTTTTTTTATAAAAAAGGAATTGAAGATTATTTTCAATTAGAATACGCTAACAACTCTAAATTATTTGAAAAAAATTTTTTATTAAAATCAAAAATTAAAGATAATGAAAATTTTGAAACTTTAATTTCATTTAATACAAATGAAAATTCAAGTTTAATGTCATATTGTAACACTATTGAAACACCAGATGGCGGCTCTCATGAAAATGGTATTCGTAATGGAATTCTAAAAGCTATAAAACTTTATGGCCAAAAAAATCAATTCTCAAAAATCAGTAATATCAATCACAGTGATATTTTTGATTACTCTAACGTTATTGTTTCAATCTTTATAAATGATCCAAGTTTTGAAGGTCAAACTAAAAAGAGAATAATAATGCCAAATTTACAAAAAGAAATTGAAACAAAAACACAACAAGAATTTTTATTATGGTTAAATGCTAATAAGAAAAATTCAAAAATACTTTTAGATAATTTAATTGAAAGAGCTCTTCAAAGAACTGATTTATCAAAAATTAAAGAGTTAGATAGAAAAAGTATTAAAGAAAGAAATCGTCTTCCAGGTAAACTAGTAGATTGTTCGAGTAAATCAATAAAAGATTCTGAAATATTTATTGTTGAAGGCGACAGTGCTGGAGGTTCTGCTAAGCAAGCAAGAAATAGAGAATTTCAAGCAATACTTCCTTTAAGGGGGAAAATATTAAATGTTTATAATGTTGGGCTATCTAAAATTGCTGATAACAATGAAATACAAAATCTTATTCAATCTTTAGGTTGTGGTATTGGAAAAAACTTTGAAATTTCAAAACTTCGATATGAAAAAATAATTTTAATGACTGATGCGGACGTAGATGGTTCACATATTGCAACTCTACTTATTACTTTTTTTTATAAATATATGAAAAGTTTAATTGATGAAAATAAACTATATCTAGCAATGCCTCCTTTATTTAAAATTTATAACAAAAATAAATCTTTTTACGCATATGATGAAAAAGAGAAAGATAAATTAATTGAAAAAGAATTTAAGTCTGACAATTATAACATTACAAGATTTAAAGGTTTGGGTGAAATGCCAGCTGATCAATTGAAAGAGACTACAATGGATCAAAACAAAAGAAATCTAATATTAATTAACTCTGAAAAAGCTAAGAAAGATATGAAAAATACAGAAAGTTTATTCGAAACCTTAATGGGAAAACAAGCAGAGTTACGTTTTAAATTTATTCAAAATAATGCTAACTTCATTAAAAATTTAGACGTCTAATTTATGAAAAAATATTTTTTGGTAATAGATCAAGGAACAACAAGTTCAAGAATTGTACTGTATAATAAAAAATTTGAAATATTCGATATTGTCCAAAAAGAATTTAAACAATATTTTCCCAATGAAGGATGGGTAGAACATAATGCTACAGAAATTTGGGATGATGTTAGAAATTTAATTTCAAAAATATTAAGAAAAAATAAGTTAAATTCAAAAAATATAATTTCAATTGGTATTACAAATCAAAGAGAAACAACAGTTTTGTGGAATAAGAAAACTGGGAAACCAGTTTACAGAGCAATAGTCTGGCAAGATAGAAGAACAGCTAATCTTTGTGAAAATTTAAAAAGAAAAGGGATTGATAAAAAAATTCAAAAAATAACTGGTCTAGAGCTTGATCCATATTTTTCAGCTACTAAAATTAAATGGATTATTGATAATGTTAAGGAAGTAAATAAGAATTTAAAAAATAATAATTTACTTTTTGGAACAATAGACACCTGGCTATTATGGAAATTAACCAAGGGAAAATCTCACCTAACAGATATATCAAATGCCTCAAGAACCATGATTTTTGATTCTCAAAAAGAGCAGTGGTCTGACAAAATTTTAAAAATATTTAATATTCCAAAAAATATCTTACCAATTGTAGTTGAAAATGCATATGATTTTGGCTCTACTATATTATTTGGTGATTCAATACCAATTGGAGGCATGGCTGGAGACCAACAGTCAGCAACAATTGGTCAAGCTTGTTTTAAAAAAGGGCAATCAAAAAGTACATATGGTACAGGCTGTTTTCTTCTTATGAATATTGGAGAAAAATTTAAATTATCTAAAAATAGATTACTAACAACTGTTGCTTTTAAAATAAATGGTAAAAAAATGTTTTGCTATGAAGGAAGTATTTTTGTAGCAGGCTCTGCCATACAATGGCTTCGCGATAATTTAAAATTTATAAAAGATTCTAGTGAAACTGATAAATTGTATAAAAAAGCTAATAAAGATGAAAGTTTATTTTTTGTCCCAGCCTTAACTGGACTTGGGGCACCGTATTGGAACCCTAATGCAAGAGGAACATTTTTTGGCATCACTAGAAATTCGTCTAAAGAAGATATCATCAAAGCAACTTTGGACAGCCTATCTTTTCAAACTTATGAATTAATTGAGTGTATGGAAAAAGATTCTAAGACAAAGATTAGTGAAATAAGAGTTGATGGAGGTATGGTTAAAAATAATAGCTTTCTACAAAGTTTAGCAAATATTTCTCAAATTAAAATTATTAGACCAAGTAATGTTGAGACTACTTCACTTGGCGCAGCATATCTTGCAGCAATTCAATCTGGATATTTAAAAAATACAAGCCAAATAAGTAAACTTTGGAAAAAAGATAAAACAGTAAAAGCAAATATTAACAAATCCATTTCAACTTCTAGTATTAGTAAGTGGAAATCAATTATAAATGTGGTCAATAATTTTTATTAAGATTTAACCAATTTGAAAGTTCTAAAGAATGGATGTCTTCATCAACTACATCATCATATATATGTAATTCTTTTTTCTCAAGATTATCAGGGTTTTGTAAAATCATTTTTTCGTTTTCAAATTCTGATAAATTTTCATATACTTTTTGTTCCAACAAAATATCTTTTCTCATTTCCATAAGTCCAGCCATCCATTTTGAATTAAATTCTGGATGGTATTGTACTGCCCAAACACTTGATTGATTTACTTCAAAACTTATAGATTGGAATTGACTGATCTTATTTGAGGCTAGTACCTTAGTTTCTTTTGGAAGTTTTTCTGCTTCATCATAATGCCAACAGAGTGCATTAAATGATTTTTTTTTGTTTTTATACATGGGATGAATTTCACCATCTTGATTTAATGTAATATTTTTAGCTAAAACTGCTTCAAGGCCATTTGGATTTTTTCTTACTTTACCTCCTGCGGCAGTTACTAAAACCTGAAGCCCCCAACAACTACCAAATATTTTATTCTTTTTTTTAAATAATTCTTTAGCTAAATCTATTTGATTAGTTATGGATTTTGTCATGTTATATATATTAAGTAAGCTTCCTGTCCAAGCAACCGCTTCGAAATCGTCAAGACTTATGCCTAAAGGAAGATAATTATTATGAACAGCAGGATGAATTGTTGTAATATTGATAGTCGAACTAGAATATTTTTTTAAAATTTTTTCATATACTTGAAATTGAGTATCCATACCCAATTTTGTATATCGATCAGAAGCTTCTTTTTCATTTCCATCGACTAATAATATGTTCATATTTATATTTATATTTATCTTTATTTTTCATCTATCATGAAATATGTAAAACTTCATGAAAATTAAACTTGGTATCGCGCCTATTGCCTGGAGCAATGATGATATGCCAGAACTAGGAGGTGACACTCCTATTGAAAAATGTTTAGAGGATGCAAGCACATCTGGATTTTCAGGTATTGAATTAGGTGGAAAATTTCCGAGAAATCCTGGAATAACAAAATATCTTTTAGAAAAATTTAATTTAAAAATGCCAGGTGGTTGGTATGGCGCAATGCTTAGAGAAAGAAGTGTAAAAGAAGAATGGATAGCACTCCAAGATCATTTAAATTTATTAAAGTTAATTAATGCGGATGTTTTTGTTTTTGCTGATGTATCTGGTTCAATCCAAGGCGATCAATCAAAAGCTCTTAGTAAAAGACCAATACTTGAAAAAGATGAATGGGATAGCTATTGCAAAAAAATCAGTGAATTATCTGATATGCTGATGGATGAAGGAATGCCAATGTCGTATCATGAGCATATGGGAACTATTATACAGTCAGAGGAAGATGTAGATCGATTTATGGATATGACAAATCAAAATACATTTTTGCTTTACGATACTGGACACTTAATGTTTGCCGAAGCAAATTACGAAAGAGTATTAAAAAATTATATTTCTCGAATTAACCATGTTCATTGTAAAGATATTAGAAAAGATGTTTTTTTAAAATCTATTAAAGATGACTTAAGTTTTAGAGAGTCTTTTTTAGATGGTGTTTTCACTGTTCCAGGAGATGGTTGCATCGATTACGATCCATTAATTAAGATACTATATGAGGCAAAATATCAGGAATGGTTAATTATTGAAGCTGAGCAGGATCCTAAAAAAGCAAACCCTCTTGAATATGCAAAATTAGGACATAGTTACTTGCATAATATAATAACAAAAAATGGGTATATTCTTTAAAATAACAATAAGTACTTTAATTTCATTCATTCCTTTATATGTTCTAGCTCACAAAGTAACTTTAGAGGACAAATCGTTAGAAAAAATTGTTAACGAAAGAATGGCAATAATGCAAAAAATTAAAAGCACATCATCGAAACTTTACAGATTAATAAATTCAGATCAATATGAGGAAATGTTAGAGCTTAATGAAACTCTTCTTCACTCAGCATCTGAATTTAAAGATTTTTATCCTGAAAATAGTCAAGCAGAAGGAGCTAGTGATAATATTTGGAGTGATCGTGAGACATTTAATGAATATAACCAAAACTTTGTAGATGATATCGAAATGATATCTTTAAGTATAGAATTAGAAGATAAAGAGATGGTAAGTGATGCTATTAAAGCAATGGCTGCAAATTGCAGCACTTGTCATAAAAAATTTAGAAATTAATTATTTAATCTTAAGTGTGGATTATATTTCCATTCTAAATATTTAACAAATTGAACCATTAGAAAATTTAAAAAAAGATAAAGAATTCCTGCAGCAATAAATGCTTCAACAGGTGCAAATGTTTTAGCCATTATCTTTCTAGCAATACCTGTCATTTCCATGTAGGTTGTCAAACTAACTAAAGAGGTTGCTTTAACCATTAGTATTAATTCATTACCGTAAGACGGTAGAACTTTTCGTATAGCTATAGGTAGAATAATTTTTCTTAAAAGTAAAAATTTTCCAAACCCAAGAGATAGGCCTGATTCAACCTGACTTTTCTCAATTGATTGAATACCACCTCGAAAAATTTCTGCTCCATATGCAACAGTATTAATTGTAAGTGCTATTACTCCGCACCAAAAAGGTTCTTTCAATGCGTACCATAAAAAACTTTCTCGAATAAATTTTACTGAACCTAAACCAAAATAAATTAAATATATTTGAACAAGTAAAGGAGTTCCTCTAATGACAAAAATATAACTAGCAATTGTTCTTGATAATAATGCAATTTTAGAAACTCTTCCTAGAGCAAATAATAATGCTAAAACAAAACCAACTGGTAATGAAATTAATAATAATAAAATTGTATTATCTAAGCCAGATAGGACCAAAAAGAAATTTTTATAAATTAGAGAATTTTGAATACTATTTAAAAATTCAATCATGTCGAAAATCCTTTTGAATAATTTACTTCTAACGTTTTAAAAACCCTGCCAGAGATTGTTGTTAAACATAAATATAATATTGCGGCTGTTATTAAGAAAGTTAAAGGTGAATGCTCAACGTTAGAAGATATTCTAGATTGACGCATAATTTCAACAAGACCAGTTACGGAAATGAGCGAAGTATCTTTAAGAGTTATTTGCCATACATTCCCTATTCCCGGTAAGGCATGTCTAATAACTTGAGGTGAAATAACTTTAAAAAAAATACTAAATTTATTCATACCCAGTGCTCTTGCAGCTTCTATTTGACCCTTAGATATAGCCAAATAAGAAGCTCTTAAAACTTCACTCGAATATGTAGCTGATATTACTGCAATGGCAATTGTCGCAATTGTAAGTGCGTTTAGTTCTATATATTTATTATATCCAAATACTTTAGCTATACTCATAACAACAGCATTGCCGCCAAAGAAAATTAGATAAATAACTAATAATTCAGGAACACCTCTTATTACTGTCGTATAAAAATTTGCAATAAATCTTGTTATTCTGTTTTGTATTATCTTTGCCCAAACTGTAATAATTGCTAAAAAAAGACCCAACCCCATTGATAAAATGCTTACTAGTAGAGTCATGAGTGTTGCAATAAGAAATTCATCACCCCACCCTGCATCTCCAAATACAAGCTTATCAAATTTAAACATATAAAACTAAACAAGTAATGATGAAAAATATACTTGTCTACCTTCTAATGTATGAAAATTTTAAATCAGAACTTTTTCTATTTCTTCAATAACTCTAGAGACAGGTATTTTATTGATATTTTTTGAGTTAAAATCACTTGAAGATATAGAAAATAGATTTGGATTTTCAGGAGTAAATTTTGTAGAATCTTTTGGACCAAAGAGTTTAATTAATGGGCAATATCCAGTGGACAACATATGACTAACACCACTATCGTTCGATATGGCTAATTGTAAATATTTTGTGGTAGCCATAATAATTTCTATATTTTGAAATCCAGTAATATGATCCTCGATAAATATTGAGTGAGGAAAGATATTTTTTAATTTTTCTTTTAAATAAAGTTCATCAGGTCCAATAAAAAAAACTATAGTCTTATTATTTACTTGAAGATAGTTACATAACTCGATGTATTTTTCTAAAGACCAAATCTTATTTTTTTCACCTGCACCAGGTGCAATTCCTACATAGCTTTTATGTTTTAATAAAATATTACTTATTATTCCTTCGAGATTTTCACTTATTGGAATTTTAAAATCACTTCTATTTTTTTTAGAAACTATTAAATCTAATAAATCTAAAATGTAGTTTAAATAATACTTTCTTTTCTTGTAGCTTTTAATTTTTTTAGAAGAAAAAAAACCATTAGCTGATCCAGAAATAAAATTTTTATGCTTGATTCGTTTTAATGCTATAGTTCTTATTACTGATTTTTGTGTATCTAAAATATAATCAAAAAAATCATTCTCTAAATTATATTTTTTTGATATTTTATTCCAAAAAAATGGACTAAGATCTGCTTGATCAAGAATCTCATCAATATAATTACTTGCAATGAATTTAAGAGTACTTGAATAAACAGATTTACCCTTATTAGTAAGCCAATATAATTTATAGTCTGGAAGTCTTGATTTAATTTCGTGAAGAAGTTGTAATTTAATTATTCCATCTCCAATTTTTTCACCATTTGAAAAAACTAAAATTTTTTTAGTCATATTAGAACACTTTAACACAAATTTTTTAAGAGTCTAATTTTGAGGAATTGTAGGATTAAATAGCGTAAATAAAACAAAACATTTCGAGGGTGATAAAAGGTAACATTTACGACCTAATTAACTAACCAAAAATTATCAAAACTTAGACTTTTCTCTAATAAAAGCTGTATAGTTTATCTTTGCAAAAGCAAAAAAGTTACCCTCAAAAAAAAGTAAAAAAAAGTGGTGCCCAAGGGCGGAATCGAACCACCGACACGAGGATTTTCAGTCCTCTGCTCTACCAACTGAGCTACCTGGGCACAAGACATCAGATAAAGTATTTATAATTAAATTCAATTAAAAATAGGATAATTAATCAGATTTTATTTGCAGCCCATGTTCATCAGTTAGCCATTTCATCAAATCAAGACTAGCACATTTTTTTGAACAAAAAGGTATAAATGGTTCCTTAGAAACCTTTTTACATGTTGGGCATTTAGATTTTTTTTTTAAAGAAATGATATTATTTTTTTTAGATTTTTTTATTTCCATCTAAAAGTAATTCTGCCTTTTGTTAAATCATAAGGTGTCATTTCTACTGTTACTTTATCACCAGCTAATACTCTTATTCTATTTTTTCTCATTTTTCCTGATGAGTGAGCTAGAATTTCATGATCATTTTCTAATTTTACTTTAAACATTGCATTTGGAAGAAGTTCTAATACAACTCCTTGAAATTCAATCGATCCTTCTTTTGGCATATTTTTTAAGCTTATAGTAAAAATTATTTCTTTTGTCTAATTTTAACTGACAATTTATGTCCATCTAGACCTTCAAGTCCTGACATTTTTTCAGTATCTTCTGAAAGAGCATTAAAAGATTTTTTATTCATCTCAACAACAGAGGTTCTTTTCATAAAATCTAAAACACCTAGACCTGATGAAAATTTTGCTGCTCCTGATGTCGGCAATACATGGTTAGTTCCTACAATATAATCACCAAAAGCTTCAACAGAGTATTCACCTAAAAATATGCCGCCAGCATTATTTATATTCGATAATAATTTTTTATTATTTGAAATGTGAATATGTAAATGTTCTGGTGCAACAAAATTTATGATTTCTGAGGCAAGTTCTATATTATCGACCAAAGCAATAATTCCATTATTATTTAAACTTTTTTCAATTATTTTCTTTTTTGATAAATCTTTTTTAATTTTTTTAATTGAACTTAAGACTTTAGTTACAAAATCTTTACTATCCGTAATTAAAATTGATTGTGCATTTTCATCATGTTCTGCTTGAGCTATTAGATCTGAAGCTACCCAATCTGGATTATTATTGTTATTTGCAACAACAATTATTTCAGATGGTCCTGCTAGTAAATCTATGCCTACTTTTCCATACAATTGTTTTTTTGCCTCTGCTACATAAGCATTACCAGGTCCAAATATTTTATTCACTGGCTTAATAGTTTGAGTGCCAAACGTTAGTGCACTAATAGCTTGAGCTCCTCCTACAAAATATGTTTCTTTAATACCTAATTCCCTTATTAATTTTATAAAATATGGATTAATTGATTTAGTTGGTGGTGTGATACAAACAATTCTTTTTACTCCAGCTATGATTGCAGGCACTGCATTCATAATTAAAGATGAGGGATAAAAAGCCCTCCCTCCAGGAACGTACAAGCCAACTGAGTCAATAGGTTTCCATACAGATTTCAATGTTGCACCATTATTAGTATAGATGATATTTTTAGGTAATTGTTTTTTGTGAAATGATGAAATATTTTTTATAGCTTTTTTAAAACTATTAAATATTTGTGGCTGAACTTTAGATTGTATTTTTATTTTAGATAAATCTAAACTTAGATCTTGTTTACTAATTTTAACTTTATCAAATTTTGCTGCATACTTAATTAGAGATTTATCGCCATTTTTTTTAACATCGTAAATAATTTTTTTTACATCTTCTTGAATTGATTTACTTGATAATGAATTTCTTTTTTCAATCTTTGTCTTAAATTGATTATAAAAATTTTTATTAAATTTTATTTTTTTCATTTAACAAAAGTACCTATTTCAGAAATAATTTTTGAAACCTCATTCATATTTGTCTTATAAGCTGATCTATTGACAATTAATTTAGATTGAATTTTCATTATTTCTTCAATTTCAGTCAAACCATTTTCTTTTAATGTTTTTCCTGTAGAAACTAAATCTACAATTCTTCTACACATATTTAAAGAAGGGGCTAATTCCATTGATCCACTTAGTTTTATAATTTCTACTTGTATTCCCTTATTATAGAAAAATTTTTTAGTAATATTTGGGTATTTAGTAGCAATTCTAATATTGCTCCAAGTTTCTGGATCCTCTTTTTTTAATAAGGATTTCAGAGCAGCTACAGAAATTCGACAATGACCAATATTTAAATCAAGAGGAGCATATATTTCTGAGTAATCAAATTCATTAATTACATCTTCACCAGCTATTCCTATTTGCGCAGCTCCAAATGCAACAAATGTACATGCATCAAAGGCTCTTACTTTAATATACTCAATGTTTCTTTTTTTAGATTTAAAAGTTAACTTTCTTGTATCTTTATCAAATAGTAAAGGGTCAGGAGCAAAACTTGTTTTAAGTAACAAGTTTTTACATTCTTTTATTATTCTGCCTCTTGGTACTGCAATAACTATTTTGCTCATAAATTGCAGGCTTTTATATTGTGATCAAAGAAAAAACTAGAAAAAGTTAGTTTTTCTTTCTTTTTATTTTTACTCCCAAACTACCTAATGTTTTTTCAATATTTTCATAGCCTCTATCAAGATGATACACACGATTTAGTGTTGTTTGACCATTTGCATTCATAGCAGCTAAAACTAAACTTATACTAGCTCGTAAATCACTTGCCATTACCTGCGCTCCTTTAAATGTTTGATTACCTATAATTGTAGCGGTATCTTTTTCTACTGTAATATTTGCACCTAATCGATTCAGTTCAGGCACATGCATAAATCTATTTTCAAAAATTGTTTCTTTAATTTTTGACTTACCATCAGAAATACACATAAGAGACATTAGCTGAGCTTGTAAATCGGTGGGAAAACCTGGATATGGACTAGTTGAAAGACTACTAGATTTTAGTTTTGATCCTTTAAAAACTTTAATTGAATTTTTACTTACTTTTAATTTTGCACCCATTTTTTTTAAAATATCAATTAAGGATTTTAAATAAATTGTATTAAAGTTATTTATTTCTAATGCTGAATTCAACATCAAAGCTGCAATTATATATGTGCCAGCTACAATTCTATCAGAAATTATCTCATGCTCTGCTTTATTTAAATTTGTAACACCTTGCACAAGAATAGTTTTTGTTCCATGGCCTTCTATTTTTGCACCCATTTTTATAAGACAGTTTGATAAATCTTCTATTTCTGGTTCTCTTGCAGCATTAGAAATTTTTGTTTCACCTTTTGCCAATACCGAAGCCATTAGTATATTTTCAGTTGCTCCTACACTTGGAAAGGGTAATTTAATTTTATTTCCAATCAATTGTGATTTAACACTGCCAACAACAAAGCCACTTTGAATTTCAAAATTAGCTCCCAATTTTGATAAACCGGTAAGATGTATATCTATTGGCCTAGTTCCAATAGCACATCCTCCTGGTAAAGATATTCTAGCCTCACCAAATCGAGAAAGTAATGGACCTAGAATCAATATAGAGGCTCTCATTTTTCGAACAACATCATAATCTGCTGATAGATTCTTAATTTTTGAGGGGTTTATTTTTAATTTATTTTTTTTATGTTCAATTTTTACACCATAATTTTTTAGTAATTTTATTAAATTTAGAACATCAACCACATTTGGTATATTTGAGAGTTTTAAAGTTTCTTTAGATAAAAGAGAAGATACTATAATCGGTAGTGCAGAATTTTTTGAACCATGAACATTAACTGAACCAGAAATTTTAGAACCTCCTTTTATTATTAATTTATCCATTTTTGCTAATAGCTTGTTTTCTTTTTAAAATATTTGATTTCAGTTTTTTTTCTAACCTTTTTAATCTTGTTAAGCGTATTTGTTTTTTAGAATCATCTTTTGCATGATGTGTATCTTTTTCTTTATTTAATTTATCTGTCACAAATAAGATTTAATTATTGTTATTCTTTTTTTTAATCCATTTTTAGAGCATTTCTTAGAACAATATAAAACATTTTTCCAATCTCTTTCCCATTTTTTTCTCCAAGAGAATGGCTTATTGCAAACAATGCAAACTTTAGATGGTAAGTTTTTCTTCAAGATTTTACTCAAATAGGTAAAAATATCCGTAGGCAACAACTAATGCAGGAATTGCACTGTAAAGGGTTGCTAAAATTGCAGCTTTTGGGGCAAGAGCAATTGCTGGGAATAAAGCATCACCATCATTTGAAATTGCATTACCAAGCTCTGCAGAGAGAGGAATATAACCATTTAGATAAAACGTTGCTACAACAACTTGCGGTCCACAACCAGGTAAAAAACCAAATAGAATTGCTACCAATGGAACAAACAGTAGCCATAAATCAAAAAATATTTTTAAATCTAAACTTGTAAAGTACATAAATATTTCAAAGACAAGAAAACCACTAATGACCCAGGTGGTTACAAAATTAGTTGTATCTACTACTCTTGATAATAATCCTCTACTTTTGTCTGTTGAGCATTGAAAATCACTTAATGGATTTAATGACCACATAAATATTGAAAGTATTGCTCCAGCAGAAGCAACAAAAACTAAAAGTGAGTTGTAAGCTGGTGAAAATTCTATCTGGAATGCAACTAGAATGCCTAAAACAAAACCAGGGATAAATAAAAAAAGCCAAAAGAAATTAAAATTCGATACAAAAGTTTTATTTATTTTTTCAAATTCAACTTTTATTTTTGTCTCCGATTGCATAAAATTTATGCCATGAATAAAATCAATTATATAACCTGAAATAGATCCAACAATTATTCCAATACCAAATATTAAAAGTCCTGTTGTGGGCTCTATAGCAAGTATTAAAAAAGCTGCATCACCCATTGTTGCTGTTAACACAGCGACTAAGGATCCAAAAGAAATACGGCCCTGAATATATTGCGTCACAACTATTATAGCTCCACCACATCCAGGTATTGCACCTAAAAAAGCAGCTATACCGACATGGAACTTTTGTGTCTTAGATAAAAAATTCTTTACATCAAATTTTGTTAAACTATCCAAGCCAATAAAAACAAAAAGAGTAAATCCTACAAAAACAGATACCTGGATATAAGCATCTATTATTGATGATCGTATAACTTCTCCAAACTCTCCTCCTTGAAAAACAAGAGAAAGTAATAATAGGCCAAAGAAAGATTTCTTTAATAACCTTCCATCATTCTCAAGAATGATCTTTGTTTTTTCATTAATAGCATTAATTAGCGCATTCATTGAATGTATATATAGCTAATAAATATAGCTATGGCTACATTTTCTGTTAAATTTTATTGATTATTATGTTAAAAAAAGGGATGTCATTCAGCAAAGTCCGAAATGCTCATAAAACAGAAAATACTGAAGATTATTTAGAACTAATTGCAGAACTGTTAAATTCCAAAGGGGAAGCACGTATCGTTGATATTGCTGAAAGCTTGGGTATTGCACAAGCAACAGCCAATAAAACAATACAAAGATTACAAACACAGGGTTTCATTAAAAGAGAACCTTATCGATCAATTTTTTTAACTTTTAAAGGTCAAAAAATAGCAAGTGAATCAAAAAAAAGGCATAATATAGTCTACAATTTTTTACGCAATCTTGGTTTAGACAAAAATACGGCTTCTGCAGATGCTGAAGGAATAGAGCATCATGTTAGTGAAAAGACACTTAGAAAAATGGATAATTTTAACTCGAAAAAATAAATTTAATTTATTGCCAAATCAATTTTATCTAGTGTATAAAAAAAGAAGGGACACGGCGAATATCCCTTCTTTTCATCGTTGGTTTATGGATAGAAAATAAACCTAATCAATAAATACCCGATTCTCGGTTTTGGCTCAAATTTTTTAATTAAAAACCCTAAATTTTTAATATTTTTGTAATAAAACAATTTTCATTTTTATTTTATTTTTGAAATCATTGTTCAAAGGTAAATAATTTAAAGGTCTAGAAATTTTATTGATTTTTAATGACTTTTGATTTTTTTTTAAAATACTTAAAAAATCCTGTTTCTCCCATAAATCTATTCTATGGGTAAATAGTAGAAAGCCTTTTTCTTTAATATTTTTATTAATATTAGCAAAAAATTTGTCAAAGTTTTTGCAATACGTCATCGCACCAATCATAGAAATAAGATCAAATTTTATTTTATAATTATGTAATTGTTCAAAGTTTTTTATTTGTAATTTTTTATAAATTTTTTTTCCTGATAAAATTTTTAGACTTTTTTTTGAAATATCTGAGCCATAAATATGACTTTTTGGATAAACTTTTTTTAATTCAGCACCAAATAAGCCAGTTCCACATGCTAGGTCTAAGATATTTTTTGGCTTAACATTAGTTGTTTCTTTTAAAAATTTAATACTCTTTTTAGGTGCTTGATAATTCCATAACTTGAGTGTTGCATCATAATTTTCTGACCAATCATCATAATATTTTGTTGTTTTACTCAGATTGCCAACGCCTGAAACTAATGATTTAAAATTACTCATATTGTAAAGAAGGAATTTTTTTTCTTATTTTATTTACATCAGAAATATTAATAGTTGAGTTAATAATTGCAGGTTTATTTTTGGTACTATTTATAATCTTCCCCCATGGATCTACTAAAAGGGAATATCCATAGGTCTTTCTTTTCATGTGATGATTTCCACACATACCTGTTGCCACAATAAATACATTGTTCTCTATTGCTCGTGATCTATTCAAAACCTCCCAATGATCTTTTCCAGTTGGTCTAGTGAAAGCAGCAGGAACTAAAATAATTGAACAATCTTTTTTAGCAAGTTGCCTATACAAATTAGGAAATCGTAAATCATAACAAATTGTCATTCCTAACTTAATATTATTAATTTTTGTAAAAATTATTTTATTACCAGCTTTGAACAAGGATGATTCTTTATGTCTTTCTTTGTTATTAATTTCAACATCAAACATATGTATCTTATCATATGTTTTTTTTATGACTCCATAATTGTTTATAAAAAAAGATCTGTTAATGAGCTTTTTGCGATTTTTGACTTTTAAAAGTAAAGAACCAAGATTTATACTAACTTTGTTTTTTTTAGCAAAATCTTTAGCCATCTTCAAAACTGGACAGGAATTTTGATAAGGTGCGTTTAACATTAAATAATTTTTATCATTTGTAATTATATTCGAACATTCTGGAGTGCATATTAAGTGAGGTTTAAATTTGATTGCCTTGTTAAAATTTTGTTCAAGAAGTTTAGAATTAAAATTCGGTAGATGACTTGCAGAAAATTGGACTTGAGATACTTTAAGCTTATTCATTTAAATTTTAGTAAGAAAACTAATCCAGAGGTAAACACTATAATACATAATAAATACATATTTAATGTAAGAGAATAAGCTTCAGCTAAATATCCAATTCCAGCAGGCATAATCATTGTTGATGATAATCCGATTGTTATAAGGTTAGTCACAGTCATAGGAATACTCTCATTAGACTGTTTAACTGCCTGTCTAATAACAATGGGTACTAAATTGGCTATGGCAAATCCATAAAAGCTTAAAACAACCAGAATAATATAAAAATTATTGGTTAACAAAGATAAAAGCATTATTGATGCACCAATCATCACAAAGTGGCAACCTACAACTTTTTCACTAAATAAATTGATTAATGAATTAGAAAATAAATTAGCAAAAATTGCTCCAATACTAAAGAAAATTAAACCCATACTTGCCAGGTAAAGTGGGGCATTTAAATCTTTTGATAACCATAATGTTGACCAATCCATAATTATTCCACCGGAGCCAAAAATAAAAAATAATAAAAACCCAAACAATAGAACATTAGTTTCAGGTATTTTGAATTTTTCACCAACACCTTTAAAGTCTAAATTACGCGGTAATCCAAATGAGAATACAAAAAAAGATATAAAGATTGATAAAAAAGACAAGATAGTAAAAAATACATAGGGCTCATAATTATATCTCATAATTATTCCTGCTAATCCTCCTCCAATTAGGATACCTAAATTAAATCCCATCGCATAATATGGAGTAATAATTTTCTTAAAATGTTGTTCAATTAATTGACTATGTATTCCTCCTATAGGGCCAGATGCGCCCCAACCTATTCCAGCTGGTATCGATGTTAGTAATAAATAAAAATACGAAGGAGACACAATTGAAAGTAAAGTAGAAAAAGTAGTAAGTGGAAAAGCCAAAGACATTATCAATTTTGTTCCATATTTTGGAACAAGTATTCTTCCAGCTATCTGGTTAGAGATGATGAAAAATATTCCAAATAATAGTATGGCAAAGCTTAAATCAGACTCATCTATTGATAGTCTATTCATATTCCATGGAGTTACACCAAAGTAGCAGCCAACTACTATCATAGGATAAGTTGATGTAATTATTGAAGCAAGTGTTGCTCTTCTAAATATTTTTATTTCTTCTGACACAAAAATTTTTACCAACGATGATGAACATCATCAAAAAAATATTTTGTGTAAACACTATTGATTTCATTCATTAAAGAAGAAATATTATCTAATTCTGAAGAAGAAGTATTCAAACCTACGTGATCTTTATTTTTAGCACCAGGAATGACAATACTAACAGCATCATGCATTAAAATCCATTTCAGTGACAATTGAGACAATGTAATCCCTTCTGGTAATATATTTTTTAATTCATCAACAGCTTCTAATGCTTTATTAAAATTTACCCCAGAAAATGTTTCACCTACATCAAACGCATCTCCATTAATATTGTAATTACGATGATCATCAGGAGCAAATGGGGAATCTTTATTAAACTTTCCAGTTAATAATCCACTTGCAAGGGGTACTCTCACAATAATTGCAACTTTTCTTTCTTTTGCAATTTTAAATAATTTTTCAGCAGGTTTTTGTCTGAAAATATTGAATATAACCTGAATAGACTTTGTTTGAGGTTTTTTTATACATTCTAATGCTTGATCAACTGTTTCAACGCTAAAACCATAATTTTGTATTTTTCCTTTACCTACTAAATAATCTAACATTTCAAAAGTATGATCTGATGAATAAACTTCTGTTGGAGGACAATGCATTTGTAAAAGATCGATTGTTTCAATATTTAGATTTGATAATGATCGGTCTACAAATGACTCCATTAAATCTTTATCATAATAACCTTTTGCAACGTGTGGGTTAATACGTCTACCAGCTTTTGTTGCAACATAAATTCTCTCAGAAATAGAATTTATAAAATTTCCTACAAATTTTTCACTTCTACCATCACCATAAACATCAGCTGTATCGAAAAAGTTAACTCCATTTTCAAATGATGATTTTAATACTTCATTTGCCTTCTCTTCACTTACATTACCCCAATCAGCGCCAATTTGCCAACAGCCTAAACCTATTTCAGATACATCCCAATCCAAAGAACCAAATTTTCTATATTTCATCTTTTAATTTAAGATTATCTGTTCTGTTACTAAAGTGCCATTATCAACAACTAAACCTGCCCCACCTTTAAGAAAAGGAGAGTCACCGTCCTCTACTTCTATAATAGCTTTATCATTAATGTATCCAATAATTTTATTTTTTATTACTGTCATTTTTAATTTATATTCTTTAAAAAATTCTACTTCATATTCTTCTTCTTTTAATATGTGAAAATCATTATTCATCTTTCCAATACGTAACTTATTCCCTTTACAAATTTCAAAGGTGTAGTACTTATTTACACCTTGAACTCTTGATACTACTCCTCCAGAGTTGCTAGACTGCAACATTATATTTGATGCAATTGAATAATTTTTCCATAAATCTGTTCCAGTAAATAAAATTCCCCTACCCTTATTTTGGCAAATTCTAAAGTTTTTACCTCTCTTCTCCCATTTGTCTAATGATTGAACCCAAGCATTTCTCCAAATTTCGCCATAGTAGCCTTCTTTTTTTTCTTTACCTCTTTTATAATTTTCTACGTGATCAGGTCTTTTAAATATCTGTTTTGGTTCTCCTTCAAAATTCATAAAGTTAAGAATAATTTCTCCTTCTTTTTTTTCATTCGATGAAATATTAAAACCAACTTGACCTATGGGATTTGAGTCAGAGTCAGGCACATCCCATGATATTTGTTTTTTTTCATTTCCACTTATCTTAAAAATATTTGAAGAATTTTTTTGAAGCTTATCATTTTCACCCCAATATTTAGAAAACAAGGTAATTGAAATTTCATGAGAAGATATATTTTCTATTTCTAAAGTTATTTTCTGACCTGGAAAAATAGTTGGACAAGAAATATAATCGTAATGAAAAAAATCATTTCTTTTTTTTCCTTTCAAATCTAAAATAACCTCAGGAAAAAATGTTTCTACATAAACTTCCGAAGTTAAACCTTCTGAAAGATTTTTATATTCAATTTTTAAACCTCTTTCACCTAATGCAGATTTGTATTCAACATTACTGATTTTTGTTTGACAAAACTTATTTCCAACTCTAGTTCGCCAACCTTGTGTTGAATCTTTAATATCAAAATGAAATCTAGCTCCATTTTTAGGTAAATTTTCTTCTAAATCATTAATTTTTCTAGTTGTATTAATTATTTTGTAGGTTTCTGTCAGTGCATCAGTAAGAGTTTCACCTCCTGATGCAGAGGGGCAATATAAAATGTCATTTATAGGAGATAAATAATCAGGACCTGATTTAAGTCCTTCTATTCCATTTTTAATTCCTAAAATACAACCAACATTTCCTGAATTACAATCTGTATCCCAACCTGCTGTATTCACAATCATCATAGTTTTTTGAAAATCATCATCTCCAAATAATAAAGCCATAATAATTAACGCATGATTAGGTACCATATGACAGTTACCTAAATATTTATCATATCCATAATTCTCAGCAATTTTTTCTCTTGCTTGTTCCCAACCTAAATTTCCGGATCGCCATTCTTGTATGTCAGATATTAATCTAAATATTACTGAATTATCTGGGATAAATTTTTTAGCTTGCTCAACTAACTTTGTTAAATCACTTTCAACAAAGGCCATTGACTCTAGTGCAGCCACAACTTGTGCTCCATAAATTGCCTCTCCATCATGACTAACACTTGCAGCAAGTTTTGCATAATGAACTGCTCTTTCTGGATCACCAGGTGCTACCATGGCCCAACCGTCAATAAAAATTTGAGCCCCTATTTGTTCAGCAATTACCTTACCATTAGTTTTAATTGAACCACTGTCCGGAGCATCGATACCCTGTTTTAAATTTTGAAAAGCTGTATCCTCTGCTGAGTGTCCTTTTCCACCCCACCAAAGTATAGTTTTATCCTCAATAATATTATTTAACCAAGTTTTTCCTATATCTTTAGCGGTTATATTTTTGTTGTAATTGCATTCTCTAAAAGCACGTAAAAAAGTAAATGTGCCAGTAATGTCATCATCAGAGACAGGTAATGGGAAATCTAATTTCTCATTTACATAATAATTAATAGGTCCCAATTCCTTCATTATTCTTTCATAAGACCAACCTTCGAATGGACGTCCGAGAAATACACCAATTATTTTACCCAATACACCTGCGTAAACTTTTTCCTCAAAATTTTTATCTAATTTAAAAGTCATTATTCTTTTAAGCCTCCACTTGTTAGTCCTGAAATAAACCTTCTTTGGAACAACATAAATAAAATAGCTATTGGTGCCACCATCATGATTGCAGCTGCACTTTGTAAAGCATAATTATTTTCAAATCTAGCTTGAAATGAAAATAGAATTGTAGCCATTGGCTTAAAATTTGGATCCGTTATAAAGGTAAGCGCAAATAAAAATTCATTCCAAACTGCTAATCCAATTATTAATCCAGCAGTTAATATAACAGGCCATGATAATGGTAATGCTATTCTAAAGAAAATTTGAAATGTATTCGCGCCATCAAGTTTTGCAGCATCAAATAATTCATCTGGCAGTCTAATCATATAAGATCTAATTAAAAATGTTGCAAAAGGAGCATTTAATGCAGAGTATATTATTATTAATCCAACATGTGTATTTAATAAACTTAACTCTTTCCATAGTAGAAATAAAGGGAGTATATAAAGTTGAGCAGGTATACTGATACCAACTAATAAATATATTGCGATAACAGTTGATCCTTTAGGATTTAATTTTGCTAAACTAAACCCTGCCAGTAAAGAAACAGCTAAACATAAAATAACAGATCCAAAAACAAGTTTTGCTGAGTTAAAAAAAATTTTTGTATATTCTCCAGCAATCCACGCATCTGGAAAATTTTGTAACCTAATTTCAGATGGAGGACCTAAAGGATTTAAGCCAAACTCACTAAAAGGTTTAATAGAATTAAAAAATAAAACTAAAATTGGTAGTACAGCTAAAAGTGCAAATAAAATTAATATAAAATGATTTGGTATTGCTTCTTTTCTTCTAAAATTTGAAACTAACATTTATATTTCCCACCCTAATTTTCTTAAAAGACCAAATATTCCGACAATAAATATTACATAGATAAACATTAAAGTTCCAACTGCAGATGCATAACCTACATTGAATCTTACAAAAGCATGGGTATAAAGATAGTTAGCAACAACTTCTGAGCTGTAAGCTGGTCCACCCCCAGTTAAAATATAAACATAATCAAATACAGGTACAGACCAAATAATTATTATCATAAGGCTAAAAATAAAAATCGGTCTAATCATAGGTAAGGTTATGTACCTAAATTTTTGAAACTTACTGGCACCTTCTATATCGGCTGCTTCATATAAATGATTATCAACTTGATACATTCCAGTTAAATATATCACGACTAAAAATCCCCAAAAATGCCATCCATCCACAAATGCAGCAGCATAAAGTGAAGTTTCTTTTGTGGTAAAAGGAGAAGAGGCTAAAGCTTCTATTCCTATAGACTCAAAAAAACCACCTAATCCATGAATAGGGTGAAAAAGATATTTCCAAATTTGACAATTAACTACACTTGCAAGCATATAAGGAAAAAAGAAGGCTAGACGATAAAACATTTGGCCACGTTTAATTCCAGTAAGTAAATAAGCACACATAAGTGCTATACAAACTGGAACAGTTAAAAAAATAATTGTCCATAAAATATTATGGAAAATAGCTTTTTTAAAATATCTATCATCAAAGAGTTCTATAAAGTTTTCAAAACCAACGTAATTTATTTTACCTAATCCACTCCAATCGGTAAGACATAATGCAAGGCTTAAAATAGATGGAATACCAATTACAAATAAATGAATAAATACTACTGGTATTACAAAATACCAAGCAATGTAACTTTTCTTAGATAAAAAATTCATTAAATTATATTTAAAAGAAAATTATAAAAAAACGAAGCTCTTTGAGCTTCGTTTTTAAAATATATATTAGTCTCTTAATGGAACAGGCAACGTTTCATTTTTCTTTCTTGCCTTATCCCACATTTTTTGATGATCATACATGAAGTCTTCTACAGAAATATCACCTGCCCATACAACCTCCATATCTTTCCAGATATGAACTCCTGGCTCAGCTGGCCAAAAAGTCCATGTACAATATCCATAATTCCCTTCTCCAGTAATTCTAGCGTACTCATTTAAGTAACTAGTTACTTGAGGAGATATTGTGCTAGGAATATCACTATCATCAAGTAATAGTGGTACTACGAACTCTCCAAATTGGAAGTCACTAGCAATATCAATTACAACATCTTTATTAGACATAATCCAATTTAAAACATCAATTGCACCATCTTTATTTTTTGCGGCTGCATTTACTGACATTGTAGTACCAATTGCAATCATAAAGTTTGGTCCACCTGAGTTAGATGATAGAGATGGTAAAGGAGCCCAACCCCATTCATCACCAGATTGACCGATACCTAAACTTGTTGCTTGGAATGTCCAAGTTCCAATTGTCATCATAGCTGCTCCGCGAGTAGCGAATTGTGCATGGAAATCATCCCATCCAATAGCATAGTAGTTTTCTAAACTACCAGACCACCAGCCTTCATCAACCATATGTCTTTTTAGAAGTTCTAAAGCCTCAATGAATACTGGATCGGTCCATTCTCTTTCACCAGTAATTGCTTCGTAAACAGCTTGAGGACCAGCATAATTGTTTAAATAAATTCCAACTAAATGTTCGTGGGTTGGTTGCCAACCAGAAGAACCATATGTGTAAACATCCATTCCTTTAGCTTTAATTTTGCCAGCTACATCTTCTAACTCTTCTAATGTAGTTGGAACCTTCCATCCATTTTCTTCAAAAAGAGTTTTGTTGTAAAGCATTACCATTGATTCATGAGTTTTAGGAATAGCATATAAACTTCCATCAAAAACTCCTGAACTATATGCCCATGGAATTAATTTATCTTTCCATCCAAATTCGGCAGCATATGAATCAAGATTTTCCAACATTCCTGCTTCTTGATATTCTTTTACATAAGAAGGACCAGGTGTTTCAACAATGTCAGGCCCCATACCAGCTAGCATTGATGTACGTAATGACTCTATACGTGTTTCATTTGGCTCAAATTGAATTTCTAATTCATACTTATCTTGAGCACTATTATAAGCATTTTGTAACTTTTCTAAAAATATAGGATCTCTATCAGCATTTGACTCCATAGACCAAGTAACTTTGGTTTTTGAAAATGCAGAAAAGGAAACCGATAAAATTATTGCAGAGACAAAACTTATTATTGTTTTTATCATAATTCCTCCATTTAATAGTTATACTTTAAACAAATTCAGTATCACTTCAAGTTAATATATATTAACCAATAATATCTGGGTAATGATTAAATAAATTAGAACTTATTTTTAATAGTAATTTAATGAAAATAATATTAAGGTAATTTTTTCATGAAAAATAAGTTATTTCAAATATGGAATAAAGGTGAAGCATCAGTTAACGCTTGGCTATCTATACCTAATTCTTTTACAGCTGAAGCATTTGGAAAAATGGGATGGGATTCTGTTACAATTGATATGCAACATGGTCAAAATGACTATTCAACTGCTATTGCGATGGTTCAGGGATTATCAAATAGTGACACTGTTCCGATGACAAGAGTTCCTTGGAATGAACCTGGAATTATTATGAAAATGTTAGATCTTGGAGTTCAGGGTATTATTGCACCAATGATTAATACAAAAGAAGATTGTGAAAAGTTTGTTTCATATTGCTATTATCCTCCTATTGGTCAAAGAAGTTTTGGCCCTATGAGAGCTCAAGTAGTTTATGGTTCAGATTACTATCAACATGCAAATGATAATATTGTAAGTTTAGCAATGGTCGAAACAAAAGAGGCAGTCGAAAATTTAGATGCCATTCTCTCGGTTCCAAACTTAACTGGTATTTATATTGGGCCTGCAGACATGAGTTCTTCTTATGGTTTACCACCTAAATTTGATGTTCGTGAAGATCCGGTATTCTCAAACATTAAAATGATTGCAAAAAAAGCAAAAGAAAAAGGAAAGATTGCTGGTATTCATAATGGATCAGTTAAGTATATGAAAGAAATGATGGAATACGGTTTTCAATTTACCACCTTACTTTCTGATTTTAGAATGATGACATCACATGCTGAAAGTTTATTAAAAGAATTGAAAGATGTAGATACTAAGTCTGATAATACTAGCGCGTATTAATAGTCGCTTAATTACTAACTAAATCTTCTTCCATTTTAATTAATTCATACCATCTATTTTCTTTTATATTGAGATCGCTATTAAGAACTTCCATTTGAGAAGTTATTTCTTGATAGCGTTCATAATTCTCCAAATATAAATTTGTATCCTTCAATTCATTTTTAATCTCTTCTAATTCTTGTTGAATATTTTTTATTTGATTTGGTAATTGCTCTAATTCATATTGAAACTTATATGATAGTTTGGCTTTAAAATTATTTACTTTTTTATTTTCTGAATGTGATTTTTTTGTTTCTTTATTTTTAGTAACTTGTTGATTTTCGGATTTCAGAAAATCACTGTATCCACCAAAAAATAATGATACATTTCCATCCTCTTTGAAATGTAGAATTTTATTTACAGTTTGATCTAAAAAATCTCGATCATGCGATACTATTAATAACGTTCCACTATAGTTGGATAACATTTCAGTTAATAGATCTAGTGTTTCTAAATCTAGGTCATTTGTTGGCTCATCTAAAATAAGTCCAGTCTTTGGATTAGCTAATACTTTTGCCAAAAGTAATCTATTTTGCTCTCCTCCTGATAATGTTTGTATCGTATGGTTAACATTTTTAGGATCAAACTGAAAATCTTTCACATAACTACAAACATGTCTATCTTTTCCTTGAACTTTTAAATAGTCTCCTCCAGAGGGCACTAAGATATCTTTAATAGACTTTCTGCCATTAAGATCATTACGCATTTGATCAAAATAAGAAAATTCTAAATTTTTTTTGAGTTTGATTTTACCTTTAGAAATTTTTATTTCATTAAGGATTGTTCGAAGAAAAGTTGATTTACCACTTCCATTATTTCCTAACAAACCGATACGATCATTTTTTGAAATTTTTATTGAGAGATTTTTAAAAACAAATTCACTTTGATTTGGATATTTAACAAACACTTCTTGAAGTTCAGCAATAAATTTCGATTGATCAGTAGATTTTTTAGATACTTGCGGTCTTAAAGATTTAATTGCACTTCTATAAGAAGCTTCATCTTTTTCTAATTGCGCTTTTAATTCTTTCGCTCTTTTTAATCTTTTTTCATTTCGCTTAACTCTCGCCTTTACTCCTTTATTTGCCCACTCAAGTTCAATATTAACAAATTGCTTTCTATTTCTTAATTCTCTATATTCTTGATCTAGTAACTCCTCTGACCATTTATCAAAATCTTTAAATCCTCTAGGACTTACTCGTAATTTTCCCCTATCTATCCAAAATACTTTATTGGTAAAATTACTTAAAAAAGTTCTATCATGGCTCACACATATAATTGTCTTATTTAAATTGCGTAAATAACTTTCTAGCCATTCGATGCATTGCAAATCTAGATGATTGGTTGGCTCATCTAATAACAAAACATCAGAGTCTTTTAATAAAGATCGAATTAAATAAACTTTTCTTTTTTGCCCTCCTGAAAGATCTTCAACATTAGCAAATTTGTCTAAATTTAGTTTATTGCAAAATATATCAACAAAATGTTTATTTTGTTCGTTAAGTAAATCTGAAAAATTCTCTTCAATGGTTTTGTTATCTAGTTTTTCAAATTTCTGATTAAAATATCCAACTTTTAGATTTGGATAATTCCATAACTCGCCAGCATCTAAATCTTGATCACCATTTATAGTTTTCATAAGTGTTGTTTTGCCAACACCATTTTTACCAACAAGCGCAATCATATCACCCTTGTGTAAATTTAAATTTAGATCTTGGAAAATAACTTTTTTGCCAAATTTGATTTCTACATCTCTTAGAGAAAATAATAAATCACTAGCCACTAATTTAAATCTTATATAATTTTGTAATAAACAACAATAAAATCAAGGATCATAAATATTATAAATAGTATTGCCACTCTAGTTAATGACCATTGACCTTTTGGAAAAATAAAATTTAGGAACTTCATATTAATTTACTTACCCTTTAACCTAATCCATTTAATGCAATCTTCAAGTCTGTCATCTCCCCAAAATACTTCTTTGCCATCATATACAAATGTAGGACTTCCAAAAACTCCTTTTTTGTAGGCATATTCAGTATTGCTTAGATATTTATCTTTTATTTCCTGTTCATTAGCTTTCTTTATCGTAGTATCAGGATCCAAGTTTAATTCTTGAAAGATTTCATTTAAATTTGGTTGTGTAGCCGGTTCTTTCCCTTGCTGAAACCATCTTTGATATGTTTTGTAAACATAATTGACTCCCCATCCTTCATTCATTCCAAGAATTGCTATTTGATTTGCCAAATCGAACTCTTTTAATGGGTATGGTGCAGGAACCTTTGCTTCAAATCCATAAAATTTTGCGCGTCTTTCAATATCTCTCCACATGTAATCTGATTTTATTTTTTTAGCTGGTGGAGTGAATGGAAT
>CACIBE010000002.1 GCA_902584805.1 uncultured Alphaproteobacteria bacterium | reverse complement strand
TTATAACTTAAATATCCTTTTAGTATAAGTTTAAGATGTTCTGGATGTATATCATTCCAATTTTTATGGTTTAATGAAATTAATGAATAAATAAGGAATTTATCATCATTATTATTAATAATACTATTTTTAATTTCATCGTATAGTAATATTGATGGCATTAATCTTTCATCAAAAATTTTGTCTAAATTAATATTGTTATCAGTTTTTATATCTAAGTTCATTACATCTTTTAAAACAAAAAATAGTTCTTCATTTTCATTATTTTCATCATAAATATAATTTTCTAAAGTTAGATCTAGAGAATTTATAAATAAATCTAAGTTATTAGTAGAATATAAATCTAATAATACTCTTGCATATATACTTTTTGCATCTACTTCTTTTGCATTTTCATATAATTCTATCCATGCAAGTGCTTTTTCAAAATTATTGTTATATATATAAGCAGATGCTATTTTTGGTCCAAAATTTATATTTTCTGAAGTAGCTTCAATAGAACCCAACATATTATTTGATAGTTTATAAGCTATTTCTTCTAGATTGTTTTGTTTTGCAAAGTCCCAAAATTGAATTAAAGCATTTAATCTATCATTTGGAAAAATTTGAATATTTACTAATTGGAATAAAAAAGCCATGCTCAACTCTTTATTATTTGAAAAAGAATCTATTGTATTTTTCGAATTGTTAAATTGATCGGAATTAAAATCAGCAGACATATATAATGCAGCTAAACTATCTACAGTAATTAAATTTTCTAGAAAACTTTCATTTGCTGCTTTAATTCTTAAGTCGATAGGTGAAGCTTGATTTAATATTATTGGAATTGATAAATTCTTTTTATCAAGTTCATAAAATTCGTGTGAAAATGGAAGTTCAGCAATCCTTGTCATTGCGCTATATAAAAAAATTAATTCTTTATTAATCTCAGAATTTTTATTTTCATTCTCAACAATTAATTGGTCTGTTGAGTTAGTTATAAGTGAAAATAAATATTGATAATAATTGTCTGCATTTTTTTCGGACTCTACTAAAATAGAGTTTAATAATGTAGCCTCAGATAAATTATTACTTAATATTAAACAGAATATGTCAAGTTTTTCTAAAAAGGAGTAGTCTAAAACAATATTTGAATTTAGATCTTCTCTAAAACTACATGCTTCGTTAAGTTGAAAAGTTGATAATAGATAGTTTAATGAAATACTAGTATAAAAATTATAATATTTGTCATTAATTAATTCATATTTTTCAATTAACTCAAAGGACTTATTAATTTGACCAATAGATTTAAAATAATTAACAATTAAGAAGAGTATTTCTCTATCTTTATCAAGATCTAAATCTAATTGTAAATTTTCTAAAACCTCAATTATTTGTTTTTGTAGAGTTCTAGAACTAATATTTTGAAGATTATCAAAATAATTATTTAAATCCTCTATGTGATTTTTGAAAATAAAATTGTCTTTTATAGCTTCAATTTGTTCTACTTCTATTTCGTTAGCACTGATTTCTTCATCCACTTCGTCTACAGTTTTATTTTCAACTACTTCATTAATGTTATTTTCATTACTTAGATTATCTAAAACCATTTGATCTAAGCTCTTACTTTCATATAAATTAATAACCTCTACTTCACTATTTTCTAACTCATTTGCAAAAGTTAAATTAGAAAAAAAAAGCACAAAAATAATAATAAAAAGTTTCATTTAAGATTAAGAGTATATTTTTCAGTAATAATTACTGATGGTGAAGGAATTTCAATCATATAAAGTGCTGTAAACATGATTATTGTTAGTGCTACAAAAATATATATAATGTACTTATTTTTCATATATGATATTAAAAAATGACTATTATATGTTTTTACCATTTTTTTAAGTTTTTTCTAATTTCAATAAAAATTTGTCAACAATAAGAAATAATCAAAATATGTTTAAACTCATTGAAATTAATAAGAAAAATGTTTGTATAATAGGTCTAATGGGCTCAGGAAAATCTATAATTGGAAAAGATTTGAGCAAATATAGTAATTTAAAATTTTATGATACTGATAAGGAAATTGAATTAAAAACTAAAAAAAGCATAAATGAAATCTTTGAAAAGGATGGAGAGTCATATTTTAGAAAAATTGAAGAAAAAATCTGTCTGGAGCTATTAAAAAAAAACAATTGTATAATATCATTAGGAGGCGGTAGTATAATTAATAAAAAAATCAGAAAGGCAATAAATGAAAATTCTTATTCTATTTATTTAAAAGTTAAAATAGGCAATTTAGAAAATAGATTAAAATCATCAAAAAAAAGACCCTTACTAAATAAAAATTCAAACAATAAAAAAACTTTAGAAGATCTCTATAATGATCGACGAAAGTTTTATGAAAAAGCTGATTTTATTGTAAATAATGATAATGATAAATTCCAAGTATTAGAAAAAATTAAACTTAAACTCAATTCGTATGCAAAAGAAAATAAAAATAAAAAATAAAAAATTAGAAACTTCAATATTAATAAAAAAAAACTTTATTTCAAATTTTATTAAAAATATTGCAAAAAAAAATGAAAAAGTGTTTTGTATTATTGACTCAAAAATCAGGATTAATTTAAATCTTACTAATCAAAAAAATATTATAATTATTTCCTTTAAGTGTGGAGAAAAAATTAAAACTTTTGATGGATACAAAAATTTAGCTGAAAAGCTAATTTTAAAAGGTGTTAATAGAAAATCTGTAGTTATTGCAATTGGAGGAGGTACACTAGGCGATTTAGCGGGATTTGTTGCTAGCACTTTATTAAGAGGTTTAGATTTTTTTTTAATACCCACAACACTTTTGTCCCAAGTAGATAGCTCGATTGGAGGAAAAAATGGTATTAATACTATATTTGGAAAAAATTTACTAGGAACCTTCTATCAACCAAAAGAGGTTTTAATTGATATTTCTATTTTAAATAGTTTACCAAAAAAAGAAATTAGATCGGGATATGCAGAAATAATAAAGCATGCTTTAATAAAGGATTATAAATTTTTTTGCTGGCTAGAAGTAAATTCAAAAAAATTACTAAATTTAAACAAATCTATTTTAGAACAAGCAATTTATAAGTCGATAATTATAAAACTTTTTTACGTCATAAAAGATGATAGGGAATTATTATTAAACAACAATTCTAGAGCAATGTTAAACTTTGGACATACAATTGGACATGCTATAGAAAAATACTATGATTATAACAAGTTTAATCATGGAGAAGCAATTTCTATTGGGATGATAACTGAGGCAAAGATATCAAATTATCTTGGTTTATTATCATCTAAAGAGTTAGAAAAAATAATAATTCATTTTAAAAAATCTGGACTTAAAACTTACGATAATATAATAAAAGATAAAAAGATAATCAAAATATTAAGTAAAGATAAAAAAAATTTCCAAAACAATATTAATTTTTCACTGATAGATAAAATAGGTAGCTCTATTTTTTACCAAAAATTAGACAACAAGCAAGTTTATAAAATACTAAAAAAAATATAAATGACTAGTGTATTTCTTCTTATATTGCTAATATTCCTTGTAATTCTTTCTGGATTTTTATCTGGATCAGAAACAGCAATCACTGCAACTTCTAAAGCAAGAATTCTTTATAAGAAAAAAAAAGGTAGTAAGAGAGCTGGATATGTACTTGAGCTACTTGATAAAAAAGATAATGTAATATCTACTCTACTGCTATCTAACAATTTAGTTAATATTCTAGCGTCATCATTAGCCACAGCATTTTTTTATGATCTTTTTGGAGTAGAAGGTATTTTTTATGCAACTCTAATCATGACAGTTGTAATTGTAATATTTGCTGAGGTTCTGCCTAAAACTTACGCTATAAATAGACCAAATAGAACAGCATTATTAATTTCGCCTATTATTTATTATTTAAACAAAATTTTATTTGTTTTTGTATTTGTAATTAATCTAATTGTTAGATTAATTTTTAGAAATAATGATAATGATATAACAAATAAAGATCTTCAGTCAGAGGAAGAATTAAAAGGAGTTATAGATCTCTATAAAACATCAAATCCAGATTATGAACAAGAAAAAGATATGCTACAAAGTATATTGCAATTAAATGATATCACTGTTGAAGAAATTTTTACTCATAGAAAAAATATTTACTCTATAGATTCATCATTAAATACTAATGAAATTATTAATAAAATAAATAATTCTAGATATACACGTATACCATTTTGGAAGGATAATCCTGAAAATATAATTGGTTTATTAAATGTTAGAACATTAAATATAGATCTAAAAAATCAAAATGAATCAAAAGAAATAATTTTTGATAAAATTTCTAGTCCATGGTTTATTCCTGAGACTACAAATTTATTAGAGCAATTAGTTGAATTTAAAAAAAGAAAAGAACATTTAGCATTTGTTGTGGATGAATTTGGTGAATTACTAGGTTTAATTACATTAGAGGATATTATTGAGGAAATAGTTGGAGAAATTGTCGATGAAATTGATGTTCCTGAAAATGATTTTAAACTGAATAACTATGGAAAAGTTATAGTTAATGGAGAGAAAAATATTAGAGATTTGTATAAAAGTTTTGATTTAGATCCCCCAGAAATTGAGTCATCAACAATAGCTGGATATATTTTAGATATTTCAAAAAAAATACCTTCATATGGAGAGTCTTTTAAAGATAATTTCTTTAACTATAAAATTTTATCTCATTCAAAGAAACAAATATCAAAGGTTGAGATATCAAAAATTAATTAATTTTTATTTCTAAAGAGTGTAACCCAGTTTTAAATTCCTCTTCAAGTAAACTATTAATAATTCTATGAATATTTAATCTATTTAATGAGGAATTATCTTTTTTCGTCAAAATAATCTTAATATGAGTTTCACCACTACCGGTAAAATTATTATGCCCTTTATGTAAATTTGAATTATCAATAATTTCTACTAAAAAATTATCAAATTTATTTAACAATATTTTATCAATTCTTTGCTTACGATTCATTATTTTTAAACTATATAATAGGTGTGGGTAAACATAAAATAGATATTAATAAAAATAGTCTTTCTTGGGAAAAAACATTTTTTAGAAAATGTGATAACAAAGATTGTAATAGTGAAGGTAAGTTCAAAGCGCCAAAATCTAGAGTTTTGTTAAATCAATATTATTATTTTTGCATGGAACATATTAAGGAATACAATAAGTCATGGGATTTTTACAAAGGATTGTCAGTTAATGAAATTGAGAATTCAATGAGAGAAGATATTATTTGGAACAGGCCATCTTGGCCATTAAAGGGAAATTATCACAAAGTTATGGATCAAATTAACAATTTTTTTAACGAAGAAATGAACGATTTAAATCCAAATGAACGAGAGAATAATTACTTTAGAAATAAGCTGGTTGATGAAAATCTTACAAAAGAAGAAAGTGCAGCTCTATCATTATTCAATCTAGATCTACCATTGACATTGGATAAAATTAAAAAAACTTACAAAAAACTAGTGAAAATATTTCACCCTGATGTAAATGGTAACGATAAAAAAGCAGAAGAAAAGTTTAAGGAAATAAATAACTCATACAAAATACTTTTAAAAAAATTTAAAAATGACTGATAAAAAAAATATAGAAATATCTCCTAGTATCAAAATTGATCCCAAAGAAACATTTGGGGTTTCCTGTGATTTTGAGGTTTATAAGTTTAAAGAAAAAACTGAACACGTACCAGAAATAGATCAAACATATATTTTTGATCCAATGACAACTCTTTCAATACTTGCTGGTTTTTCTTCTAATAGAAGAGTTTTGGTTCAAGGATACCATGGAACTGGTAAATCTACTCATATCGAACAAGTAGCAGCCAGACTTAATTGGCCATGTATTAGAATTAATTTAGATAGCCACATCAGCAGGATAGATTTGATTGGCAAAGATGCTATCGTACTCAAAGATAATAAACAGGTGACAGAGTTTCAGGATGGTATACTTCCCTGGTCATACAAAAATCCTGTAGCTTTAGTGTTTGATGAGTATGATGCAGGCAGACCTGATGTAATGTTTGTAATTCAACGTATTTTGGAGTCAGAAGGTAAATTAACTCTATTGGATCAATCAAGAGTAATCAAACCTCACAAATTTTTTAGGTTGTTTGCCACAGCAAACACTGTTGGTCTTGGTGATACATCTGGTTTGTATCATGGTACTCAACAAATAAACCAAGGTCAAATGGATAGATGGAATATTGTATCAACTTTAAATTACCTTAGTAACGAGCAAGAAATAAATATTATTTTAAGTAAAGTAAAAAAACTTAATAATAAGGATGGTAAAGAAATCGTTAAATGCATGGTAGCTACTGCAGATCTTTCTAGATCAGGATTCATTAATGGTGATATTTCAACTGTTATGAGTCCAAGGACTGTATTGACTTGGGCAGAAAATTATCTTCTATTCAATGATATAGAATATTCTTTTAAACTATCTTTTTTAAATAGATGCGATGAAATGGAGAGATCTATCTTACAGGAATATTTTCAAAGGTCATTTGGAATTGATATTACTGATGCTAAGGTAGCTAATGTCAAAGAATAGCGAAATTATTGAAAATTTTAAAAAGTCATTAAGTGCTACAATAAAATCAATAGGTAAAAAAGAAGATATAGAGGTTAATTTTGTTAAAGAAAATCCTTCAATTATTGGTAACACTATAAATCTAACTGAACCAAAAATTGAAAATTTCAAAAATAATCTAGAATATTTAAGAGCTGAAGCGGACTCTTTTGCGTTAGAGTTCAGATTGCATTCAAAAGACATACACCAAAACTTTTTAAATCAAGATGAATTATCAAACGAAATAATTAATGTTTTGGAACAAGCACGAGTAGAAGCTATAGGTAGTAGTGAATTCAAGGGAATACAAAAAAATCTAAAGAATAAGTATATTAGAGATCTTAAAATTGGAAATACTAAAAAAGATCAAAATTTATTAATTAATGCATTTAAAAACGTAGCATTTGAAGAAATTGTTGGCGTAGACTTAGGTGAAATTAATAGTAGTTTTAAAAAAATTGTAAAAGAAAAATTAAAAAAAGATTATTCAAACTTTTTTATAGATCTAAAGAAATGTCTACATGATCAGGAAAAATATACATCTACAATAGTTGAAAAACTAGATGAACTTGGATTACTTAATAACAGTGTAAACAATACTCAGAACGAAGATATTAATCAAAACGATGAAGATCAAGATAATGAAAATGAAAATAATGATGAACAAAAAAATGATGAACAAACTGAGTCAAATATTGAAATGCAAACAAGTGAAACAGATATTGAGCAGTCAGTTTCATTAGAAGAAAATGATGATATGGGAGAAGAAAGTGGGGATATTGAATTAGATTATTTACCAGATAGAAAAATTTTAGAGAATTTAGAGAATTATAAAGTTTATGATTATAATTTTGATGAAATTATTAATGCTGAAGAACTTTGTGATATCAAAGAATTAGAGAAGCTTAGAAGAAATCTTGATCAACAAGTATTTTCTTTTCAGCCACTAATTGTTAAAATTGCCAATAGACTACAAAGAAAACTTTTAGCTCAGCAAAATCGTCATTGGGATTTTAATATGGAAGAGGGTTTTCTTGATACGTCAAGATTAGCTAAAATTATTGCTAATCCAAATAATAAATTAAGTTACAAAATAGAAAAAGAAGTTGAATTTAAAGATACTATTGTGAGTCTTCTAATTGATAATTCAGGTTCAATGAGAGGTAGACCAATTACGGTTGCTGCCCTTTGTTCAGATATTTTAGCAAAAACATTGGAAAGATGCTTAATTAAATCTGAAATATTAGGGTTTACAACCAAAGCTTGGAAAGGAGGTAATTCTAGAGAAAAATGGATCAAAAATGGAAAGCCTTCTAATCCAGGCAGGTTAAATGATCTAAGACATATTATCTATAAATCTGCAGACTCACCATGGAGGAGATCAAAGAAAAATTTGGGTTTATTATTAAAAGAGGGAATTTTGAAGGAAAATGTCGATGGAGAAGCACTATCGTGGGCTTATAATAGATTATCTTTTCGAAAGGAAAAAAGAAAAATTCTTATTGTTATAAGTGATGGTGCTCCAGTTGATGACTCAACACTTTCTGTAAATCCAGGTAATTATTTAGAAAAAAATTTGAGAGATATAATTGGTGAAATTGAAAAAAAAGATGAAATTGAATTAATTGCTATAGGAATTGGGCATGATGTTTCAAGATACTATAGTAAAGCTGTAACAATAATGGATGTCGATCAGTTAGGCGAAGTATTACTAAATCAATTATCTGCTACTTTTCAATTAGATAATTAAGAATTTAACCATTTCTTTTTTGCATTATCAAAATCATTGTTATCAATTGAGCTTCTAATTTCTTTCATAAGATTATTCATAAAATATATATTATGATTAGTAAGCAATTGTAATCCTAGTAATTCTTGTGCAGAAAAAAGATGATATAAATATGCCAGTGTAAAGTTCTTACAAGTATAGCAATTACATTTATTATCTATTGGGTTTAAATTATTTTTATATTTAACATTTTTTAAGTTTATTTTTCCCTGTTTACCTTTTACTAAAGCTGATCCATGTCTAGCAATTCTAGTTGGGCTTACACAATCAAATGTATCGATTCCATCTGCAACAAAATCCCATATATCCCTTGGATCACCTATACCTAGTAAATGTACTGGACGAGTATTATCTAATTTAGAAGAAGTAAAATGAACTATATCTTTCATTTCATCTTTATTTGATCCTAAACTTCCGCCAATAGCAATTCCAAAAGTGTTGATTTTTTTTGTATTAAATTCAATGCTTTCTTCTCTTAAATCTCTGTAAATCCCTCCTTGAATAATACCATACATTTCTTGTCTACCAGCTGAGCCGTTTTTAGGACTATAATTAAGTTTAGAGTTAAATGCATTAATGGATCTTAAAGACCATCTATGACTTCTTAACATAGAATCAGATGTATATGTTTTATTTACATTATAAGGAGTGCATTCATCAAAAACTAAAATTAAATCTGCTCCAAGATTTCTTTGAACCTCTATTGATTTTTCAGGAGATAACATGTGAGTAGAACCATCTATATAAGATTTGAATAATGCCCCCTCTTCATTCAAATTTATTAAAGTTTTTTTATTTTTTGAATTAGTTTTGCGTCCTTTAATTTCATCAGCAACTGAGCCATGTCCAAGAGAAAAAATTTGAAATCCACCACTATCTGTTAACATAGGGCCATCCCAACCCGTAAATTTATGAAGACCTCCATGCTGAGCTATTAGTTCACTACCCGGCTGAAGCATTAAATGATATGTATTAGATAGTATAATTTGTGTATTATTTTTTTTTGCTTCAAGTGTAGTGAAAGATTTTAGTGCAGCTTTTGTTGCACAAAAAATAAATGCTGGAGTTTCAATATCACCATGTGGTGTAGAAATTTTTCCTGTTCTTGCTTTATTATGTTTATTTGTTTTTTTAACTTTCCAAGAAAAGTTAGTCATTATTTTTTGGGACAAAAAACTTAGCTATATATATAAAGGGAGTGTCAAGTAGAGCTATAAATATTCTAAGAAGATAAGTGCCAAAAATATAAATCATTATGACATTATACACACTTACTGGTTCAGGATTTAATAAGATCCAAGCAAATATACTAAAGACAGTGTTATCAACCAAAGAGGAGGTAATAGTAGATAAATTATTTCTTAACCAGAGAGACTTGTCTGATAAAGCTTGTTTCAAGTAGTTAAAGAACCAAACATCAAAATATTGGCTTATTAAATATGCTATCATACTAGCTATGAAAAATCTTGTCATTGGAGTAAATACATTTGATAAACTCTCTTGTACCCAATCAGCATCTGATGGTTGAAACCCAATAGTAATTACCATTAATAAAGTCATAAATAAGAATGCGCTGAAACCAATTAAAATATTCATTCTAGCTTTTTTCTTGCCATAATATTCAGATAAAATATCAGTACATAAAAATGTGGAAGCAAAAAGTATGGTTCCTAAAGCTACCGGTTCGGGTGAATAAAAAAAATCTACTGTTTTTAAAACTTGAATATTTCCTGCAATTACAGCCAGTGCAGAATAGATAAAAATTCCTATATATCCAAATATTCTTAAAAAAATAAGAATAGAAAAAAAACAAAATAGGAGCATTATGAACCACATTAGTTCAGTGCTTAGTGAATTAAGTACTGTTGTTAATTCAAAGAAAAAACCCATTACAAAAATTTAATTAGATTTAGATAGAATAGTTTTTTTTAATTTTTTAGCCTTTAAGGGCAATTTAGAGTTTGGTGTATTGATGAGGAATTCATCTAATCCACCTTTTTTTTCTACTGTACGTATAGTACTAACTGCAACTTTAAGTTGAAAATTTTGCCCCAAAACTTCACTAACAAAAGTAATGTTCTGAAGGTTTGGTTTAAAACGTCTTTTTGTTCTATTTTTGGCATGACTAACGTTGTTACCAGTTTGGAATGATTTTCCAGTTAATTCACATCTCATTGACATATTGAGTTTGCATGTAAATATAAATATTACTTTGTCAAGTATTCTAAATACTAAATTTATCTATAATATAAGTTGGGCTTATTTGATGATTTTTAATTAAATTATTTATTTGATTTAAATCTTTATGAATACCAGATTGTACTAAAACACTATCTATTTCAAAATTATTAGCGCCTTTAATATCATGAAACAATGAGTCTCCAATAGCTACTGTTCTTTTTTTTTCTAAATTAATTTGATTAGTGGTTGCAGTGTATATGCTTACATCAGGCTTACCTTTAATAATAACATTTCCACCCATTTTTTTGTATATTTCAGCAATAGCACCCATACAGAAAATATTATTATTACTATTACTCTCAACTGTTTCAAAGTCAGGGTTTGCACAATACATTGTTATTTCTTTTTTGTAAGCTACTTCTAGTAATGGAATGTAGTCTATTGGCTGTAAATTTAGAAAAGGGGTACAAGCTAAAATTAAATCTGCTTCTTCTACTTTTTCTACAAAATTAAAATTTAAACCATCTCTAAAATCTAGACCATCCTCTTTTTCTTCATCAAAAATATGAAAACAATTTTTTTTATTTTTATCATCTAAAAAATTTTTTTTAAGTAATTTCCAAATCATTTCTCCACTGGTGACTGTATTAATAAAAGAATTTTTTTTAAAACCAAGATTTGGCAATCTGTCTATGGATGATTTTGATCTTTTTGATGAATTTGAAATTATAAATAAATTTTTATTATTACTGTTTAGAATATTTATAGTATTAAAAGCATGATCATATCCAAATGCACCGTCATGCAATACGCCCCATTGATCAATTATGAAATTGTCATAATAATCAATAATCTCTTCAATAGATTTAATGTCTTTCACTACTATACTGATTTTCCAATAACTTCAGATAAATTTTTATACCCATCAGTTTTGATAAGGTCAATCAAGTCACCTTTCATTCTATTGATTAAATTTGGACCAGAATAAACTAAAGCTGTATATAGTTGAACTAAGGAGGCACCGGATTTAATTTTTTCATAACAGTCCTTTCCACTTGATATACCACCCACTCCTATTAATGGTATTTGACCATTTGTTAAATCATACATTTTTTTTAAAATTATATTTGAGTTATTGTAAAGAGGTTTGCCACTTAAACCTCCTTTTTTTCCTTTGTTTATAGAAATTAAATTGCTCTCTCTTTTTATAGTGCTATTTGTCAGTATCAATCCATCTATATTGTTAGCTAAAGAAATTAAAGCTAAATCTCTTAGTTGATCTTCATTTAAATCAGGTGAAATTTTAATTAATATTGGCTTGGTATTAATATTTTTTATTTCATCTCTTTTATCTATAATTTTTTTAATTAATTTTTCTATCTTTCCTCTCAATTGTAGATCTCTCAACCCTTCAGTATTTGGTGAAGATATATTTATAGTAATATAGCTTGCCAAATCGCCTAACTCTTCTAAACCTTTTAGATAATCGTCAATAGCTTCAATTGAATTTTTATTTTTTCCAATATTAACTCCAACAATTTTATTATTTAAGTATGATTTTTGGTGTTTAATCAAATTTTTTTTCACTTTTTTTATACCCTTATTATTAAAGCCTAAACTATTAATAATGGCTTTATCTTCAATTAATCTAAATACTCTAGGTTTCGTATTACCACTTTGAGGTTGTGGGGTAATTGTGCCAACTTCAATAAATCCAAAACCAAATGAGAACATGGAATGCATCACTTCAGCATTTTTATCAAAACCAGCAGCAAGTCCTATAGGATTTGCAAAATCTAAACCCATTAGATGTTGTGCAAGAATAGGATCCTCAATATTTTTTTGTCTTACTTTAAAATATTTTAAAAAATTAATTGTAATAGTATGAGATAACTCAGGAGGTAATAATCTTAATATTTTTAATGAACTATTGTACAATAAATTAATTATCTATTAATTTTTTTAGATAATCAATAGTTTCTCTTAAACCAAATAATTTAAAAAATGATCCTAGTCTAGGTCCTTGATCCTGACCAAGCATAACTTGATATACTAGTTTAAAAAAATCTTTTAAGTTTTCAAATTTGTACTTTTTTCCTACTTCGTACAATAATGTTTGAATATCTTCAGATGAACTGTTTTCAGTAACATCATTTTCTAAAACATTAATAATATCAATAAATACTTCTTTATTACTACTATCAATCTCTAAAAATTTCTTTTTAGGTAAAATAAAATCTTCATAGAAATTTAGTGCAAAGTCTATTAGACGGTCAAATTCAGGATTATTTTCAGCATTAATTTTATCATCATATTTGTTAATAAAAGACCATATAACTTTTTTATCTTTAGAATTAGAAACATTAACTAGGTTAGTTAGGGTATTAAAATTTATTTCTGATTTAAATTCCTTTGGTTTTCCTGAATGAATATGCCAAATAGGGTTATCATACTGTTTATTTTTATCTAAACTAGAGTATGAATTATAATGAGAAAGATAATCATCTACAGTTTTAGGAATAACATCAAAGTGAAGTTTCTTTGCTGATTTTGGTTTTTGGAACATATAGAGTGCGAGACTTTCAGGAGATGCATAACGCAGCCACTCATCCACACTAATACCATTTCCAACTGATTTAGAAATTTTTTCACCTTTTTCATCCAAAAACATTTCATAAATTAGATTAGTTGGTGGTTTTTTATTTAATGCTCTACAAATCTTGGATCCTAAATCAACACTTTCTGTAAGATCTTTACCGCACATTTCGTAGTCAACATCAAAAGACATCCATCTCATTGCCCAATCAACTTTCCATTGTAATTTACATTTTCCATTAATTACTTCTGTTTCAACTAACTTGTCTAAAGATGGATCTTTGTAAATAATTGTTTTTGAATCCATTTTATATTCTTCAATTTTTACCTGAAGTACTTCACCTGAATTTTCACTTATTGGGAGAAATGGACTGTAAGTTTCTTTTCTCTCTGCTCTCAAGGTAGGTAGAATAATATTTAATATTTTTGAATAGTTTTCAAATATACTTAAAATTGTTTCATTAAAATCTCCATTTTGATATTTTTCTGTTGAGCTAACAAACTCATAGTCGAAATTAAATTCATCTAAAAAACTTCTAAGTTTTGCATTATTATGATGTCCAAAACTTTCAAATTTATCAAATGGATCTGGTATGGAAGTAAGTGGCTTGCCTATATATTTTTCTAACATTTCTTTATTTGGAACGTTTTCAGGAACTTTTCTTAATCCATCCATATCATCAGAAAATGTGATCAGTTTTGTTGGGCAATCAACTATAGAGCTAAATGCATTTTTTACCATTGATGTTCTGACAACTTCACCAAAAGTTCCAATATGAGGTAAACCAGAGGGGCCATAACCAGTTTCTAGTAATACATATCCCTTTGATGGAACCTTAAAATTTTGTAAACCTCCATTTTTTTTAATGATTTGTAATGCTTCTTTAAAAGGCCAAGCTTTTAAGTTTTGTACTAATTCTTGATCAATCATTTAATTTTGCTCTAATTCTAATTTTTTTACCCAATAACAACTTTAATGAATTTGTGAAATTAAAAATTTCAGATCCTAATTTATTAAATAATTCATTTTCTAGTTCAATAATATTATCAATGATATTATAAATTAAATCATTCCCTGCTGTAGTTAGAATTAAACTATCTGATCTTTTATCTTGTGGTTGTTGTTTTGATATTAATTTCTTTTCTTCTAGTTTAGAAACTCGTAAACTAACAACTGATCTATCAATAGATGCATTTTTACATATATCCTGTTGAGTAATATTTATGTTTTCTTGTTTTAATAAATAAATTGTCTCGAGAATAAGATATTCATTTAATGTAATTTCACTCTCTTTTAATTTATGCCTTACTTTAGATTGCCATAAATTTGATGTTTGCCAAATTAATAATGCTAATCTATTCTCATTAAGAGAAGTGTCTGCCATAGTTTTTATACAAACTGTTTGTATGCAAATTAATAGTTTATGTCAATACTATTCTGGTGCAATTTCTATCTCTAACCCATCAAAATCTTCAGAAAGGTCAATTTGACATGATAATCTGGAATTATTTTTAACATCAAAAGCTTGATCTAGCATAGATTCTTCATCATCATCCATATTTTTCAACTTATTTATCCATTTTTCATCAATATAAACATGACAGGTAGCACAAGCACAACATCCTCCACAGGAAGCTTCAATATCGTAGCCATTGTCTCTAAGGGTTTCCATTAAGGTAAAATTATTATCATATTCAATTTCAGACTTTTTACCTGATCTATCTGTGATTATTAACTTTGGCATTAAACGCCTAGTTTTTTTTGAAGTTCTTTAGAAGATGTTGTGTATCTAAAAATGTTTTTCTTATCAGGAAAGCAATACTTAAATACTTCTTGAGCCATTAAGGCAGACTCGTGAAATCCTGATAGAATAAGCTTAAGTTTTCCTGGGTACCAATTTATGTCACCTATCGCAAAAATTGAAGGTGTAGAAGTTTGAAATTTTTCAGTATCCACTTTAATTAAGTTCTCGTGTAAGTTTAAACCCCATTCCGCAATTGGACCTAGTTCCATTTTTAAACCAAAAAATGGTAAAAGATAATCAACTTCAATATTGGATTTTTCATCATCATTTTCGTATTCTAGCATTATTCTAGTATCTTGAATTTTAGAAATCTTTTTTATTTGGCCCGTTAAAAATTTAATTTTTCCTTTTGTTTCTAATTCTTGCATTTTTGAGACAGAATCAGGTGCTGCCCTAAACTCTTTTCTTCTATGTATTAGAGTTACATTGGAGTCCTTAGATAGTTCATTTGTCCAATCCAAAGCAGAGTCTCCTCCTCCTGCAATTAAGATTTTTTTATTCTTAAATATTGATTTGTCTCGAATTGCGTAAAAAACATTTTTGTTTTCGAAATTCTCAATATTCTCAATTGGAGGTTTTCTGGGTACAAAACTTCCTGCCCCTGCTGCCACTACTATACATTTTGCTTCAACTTTTGTTCCAATATTAGTTTCTACAATCCAACCATATTCTGTTTTAGCAATTTTCTCGACTTGTTGGTTGAGATGAAATTTAGGTTTAAATGGGTTTATCTGTTTAATTAACTCGTCAGTTAATTCTTGCCCTGTTACAACTGGTCTTGAGGGAATATCATAAATTGGTTTTTCTGGGTACAATTCAGCACACTGACCTCCAACTTTATCTAAATTATCAACTAAATGACATTTTATATTTAAAAGACCTAGTTCAAATACTGCAAATAAGCCTACCGGGCCCGCACCTATGATTACTACATCAGTTTTTTCTGTCATATCTAAAAAATAACAACTTTTTTTATTATTTCTAGGGATTATATATACTCTGAATGAATTACACTAATACATTGAAATATTATAATCCTGCGATTTATATATGGCTATTAACAATAACCGCAATGGTTTTATTAATTATAGTAATAGGAGGTTTAACAAGATTAACCGACTCTGGACTTTCTATGACTGACTGGCGTCCAATTTTAGGTGTAATTCCTCCACTGAGTATAGAAAGTTGGTTGGTTGTATTTGAAATGTATAAACAAACACCAGAATATAAAATAGTTAACAAAAATATGACGTTAAATGAATTTAAATATATTTTTTGGTGGGAGTGGTTTCATAGAATATTTGCAAGAGCCATAGGAGTTGTCTTTTTAATACCATTAATTTATTTTAGTTTTAAAAAGCAAATTCAAGCATCACTGTATATAAGGCTTGGTATTGTCTTTGTGTTTGGTTTGTTTCAAGCAGTTATTGGATGGTGGATGGTAAAGAGTGGTTTGACTGAAAATCCTTACGTAAGCCCTTATAGACTTACTTTTCATCTCTTAAATGCACTTATAATTTTCTCTATACTATTATGGATAGCAATGGATTACAGGTATTCTTCTAATATAAGTTTTTTATCTAATCCAAAGACAATTGAATTTTATATTTTAGTTGCTGTAATCTTAATATTTATCACAATTGCAACAGGTGGATTTATGGCAGGAACAAACTCTGGACAATCTTTTAATACTTTTCCACTAATGAATGGAAAAATTATACCTGATGATTACGTTATTGATGATTTAGGTATTTATAATATTTTTGAAAATACAGTTGCAATAAATTTTAACCACCGTTGGTTATCAATATTTGTTTTTTTTTATATCCTTTTTGTTTGTTTTAAATTTATTAAATTTGATAATAAAAATATATCTAGTACTTTTGTATATTTAGTTTTATTCTTTCTAACGTTACAAGTAATATTAGGTATTATAACTCTTTTAAGTAATGTTTACTTACCAGTCGCAAGTTTACATCAAACTAATTCAATTTTGCTATTATCAACTTTATTAATTAGTTATCATCAAATTAAAATTAGAAAGGTAAAAGATGTCTAACAAAAATATATTTGTCTTTGGGGGAACGGGTTCTATTGGAAAATCTTTGTCAAAAAAACTAAAGAGCAATAACTATGATCCAATAATTATTTCTAGAAATGAGACAGAATTAAAACAATTATCTGAGGAAATTGGTTGCAAATATAAAGTTTGTGATGTTTTAGATTTTGATAAAGTTAAAAGTATTTCGGAAGAATACAAAGATCGGTTATGTGGTATTGCTTTTTGTGTTGGTTCTATAAATTTAAAGCCTCTTAAAATGACTAAAGATGAAGATTTTATTGATTCTTTTAAAATAAATACACTTAGTGCCATAAATGCAATTAAGTTTAATCAAGAAACTCTAGCTAAAAATAATGGTAGTATTCTACTTTATTCAACTATTGCCGTAAAACAAGGTTTTACTAATCACACAGTAGTCTCGACCGCAAAAGGTGCCATTGAAGGTCTTACTTTGAGCTTAGCTGCAGAATTTGCTCCAAAAATTAGAGTAAATTGTATAGCGCCTAGTTTAACTGACGCAAAAATGACACAAAAGTTACTTAATAATGAAACTATTAAGAAAGCAATTGAAAATATGCATCCTCTGCCTAAAATAGGATCTGGTGATGATTTCTCTGACATAGGAAGTTTTCTATTAAGTGATAAAAATAGTTGGATTACTGGACAAATATTTCATATAGATGGAGGAAGATCAACATTAAGAATTAAATCGTGAAATATATCTTTATAATTTGTTTATCTCTTTTTTCTTTTAGTGTTTTTAGTCAGCCATTTCCAATACCAGAAGATAATGAGGTAAGTTATGATGTTATTAGAAAAAAGAAAAATATTGGTAGCTTAATTTCGAAATTTATAGAAAATGAAGATAGTATTGTTGTACATTCAGTCTTAAAGATAAATGTGAAGGTTTTATTTATTCCAGCATACAAATTTTTCCAAGAAACAAAAGAAACTTGGACAAATGGTGAATTTGTATCAATAGATGGATTTACAGATTTTGAAGATGATCGAGAGTATAAAATAATTGGAAATGATGAAGACAATTTTTTTATTGCTAGTGGTATGGATGGAGAATTAAAATTAGATAAAAATATAGTACCATTAAATTATTGGAATATTGAAATGTTAAATGAGAAAGAAGTATTTGACACTCAAAAAGGTATTGTAAGAACTATAAAAGTAAAGCAACTTGAAGATGAAAAAATAAAAATCAATGACATTGAAATATTAGCTAATAAGTATGTTTTCAATGCATCAAAAAATCCAAAAGATAAAGGGCCATTCCCTGAGTATACACTTTGGTATTTTGAAAAAGAGCTCATGAAAATGGAATTCAAAAATCCTAATGATAAAAAAAATATTATAACAATAATTCGTAATGATTGGGGTCAATAGTTGCAAACTATTTGGATTACTGGTGGATCTTCTGGAATTGGCTTTGCTGTTGCACAAAAATTCTTAGAAGAAAATTGGAGGGTTATAATTTCTTCAAGAAATGAAGACAAATTAAAAAAAGCCGTCGAAAAATTAAAAAATGTAACAAGCAAAAAAGAAATTTACTATAAAGCTTGTGACGTAAGTAAATACAAAGAAGTTGATAGTACGATTGCCTACATAGAAAACGAAATATCAAAAATTAATATTGCTCTTCTAAATGCAACTGCGTACTCACCCAACAAGAATCAAGAATTTGATATAAATAATTACAATTTATTAATAGATGTTAATTTAAATGGAACTATAAATTGCATAGATGTTTTGAAAAATTATATGAAGGGTAGAGATAATTTAATATCTATAGTTTCTTCACCAGTTGGATACAGAGGGATGCCAACAGCAGGTGCTTATGGTATGACCAAAGCAGCACAACTAAATTTAGTAGAGAGTTTATATTTTGATTTTAAAAAATTAAATATAAAAATTTCAGTCATTAATCCAGGTTTCATAGATACTGAGTCAACAAAGTTAAATTCTTTTAAAATGCCTTTTTTAAAACCTGCAAGTTATGCTGCAAAAAAAATCTTTGAAGGATTAACTGGTAAATACAAATTTGAAATATATTTTCCTTTTATTTTCGTTTTTTCTTTAAAAATAATGAGATATTTACCTTTAAAAATTTATGCATTTATTTGGAAAAAATTAGGAAATTTCTAATTTAGTTCACCAATATAAATACCAAGACCTTCAGCTACTTTAATTAATGGATCATTTTTTTGAACAGTTTTTGAATATCCAGCAACTTGACTAAGCATCAAATCTTGTACTCCTCTGTCTTTCCATACAACTACTCTATTAAATTTTTTCTTTGCAATTAAATCAACTGCATAAACCCCAAAGGCACTTGCAATTAAACGATCTCTATGAGTTGGTTGAGCACCTCTTTGAACATGCCCTAGAACTGTAACTCTTGTTTCAGAGTCTGTTATTTTATAGATTTCATCACCAAGATAATTTCCAATTCCTCCAAGGCGCACTTCTCCATCAACATATTTCACTGTAGCTTTTTTACCGTTTTCTTTTTTTACAGCTTCTGCAACAACAATTAATGCATGATTTCTTCCTTTAGATCTAAGTTTCTCAATATGGTCAGCAATAGATTTTATAGAATATTGTATCTCCGGAATCAAAATAACATCTGCTCCTCCAGCTATTCCTGCATTCAAAGCAATGTGACCTGCATCTCTGCCCATTACTTCTAAAATCATTACTCTTCTGTGGCTAGCAGCTGTTGGTTGAAGCATATCTAATGCATTTGTTGCTACATCAACTGCAGTATCATATCCTATAGAAAGCTCATTATGCTTTACATCATTGTCTATAGTCTTTGGAATACCCACAAAATTTATATTTCCTTTTTTTGTTATACTTTGTAGGATTTTTAAACTTCCATCTCCGCCAATACCTATTAGTGCATCTATTCCTAATTTTTTAAAACCTTCTATAACCAAATCAGATGAGTCTATTTTTTTTCCATTCCTTATAATTTTTTTAAAAGGGTTGCCTTTGTTATTTGATCCCAAAAAAGTTCCACCCATTCTCATTAAGCTACCCTCAAAATTTTGAGGATCTAATCTGATAACGTCCAGTGGTTCTTTCAACAGACCTAATGTTCCATCTTTAATTCCATAAACTTCCCAATTGTACTTATTATGTGCTCTCAAGGTAACAGCTCTAATTACTGCATTTAAACCTGCGCAATCTCCACCGCTTGTTAAAATTGCTATTTTTTTTACCACAGGGCGTTTATATACTATTATTATATTTTTACTTATTTATTTTCATGGATGACATTAACAAACTTATAGAAATTCTAAAAAATTTTGAACAAGAACACAGAGATCTTGATGAAATACTCATTCGGCTTCAAGAAAAAAATACTGTAGATTTTTTACAAATTCAAAGGTTAAAAAAAAGAAAATTAATCCTAAAAGATAAAATATTAGAAATTCAAAATAAATTAGAGCCAGATAGTATAGCTTAAGTTAAAAAACTTTTTAAAAATTTAGGAGCGTTATCCTTAATAAAAGATATTCTTTCCTTAATTCTTGGAATTTTTGATATTCTCTTAAGATTTTTATCAATATTTTCTTCAACATGCTTCATTTCTTTTGAAAAAAAAACGAACAAGGCATTGGTATATACTCCTGATAAAATCAGTCTTTTTGTATAAAAATTGAAATCTGTTGAATTATCACCAGCTAAATACCACATTGTACTTACTGAATTATATAAACTCTTTTTTGATATTTTGTTATTTGTGGGTAGCAAAAGATGGTTAAAGGTTTTTTTATAAAATTCTTTATCTTCATTTAATATATCAAATCGTAATAATAATATTTTTTTTATTCTTTTGTTAATTGGAAAATTAATTAAATTAATTTTTTTTAATTTATATTCAAGTTTTTCATTAATATTTTGTAAAGCATATTCTAATAAATCTTTATATCCATCAGGGAAAAAATAGAATAAATCATTTTTTTCTATATTTTGCTTTTGTAATTTTGAAAATACTTCTGATGACCAACCTTCAATTGATACAATTTTTTTTGCTTTTTTGAGAATATCTTCTTTTTTTTTATTTTCTGTTTTGTTCATTTTTCCAATATGTAGTTATTTCTTTTTCAAAACCAAAAGCATTTTTATGTGCTAAACGTGATGTATACAAAATGCCATTTAAGTGATCTACCTCATGTTGTACTACCCTTGCGTGCAAGCCTTCAACTTCATTTTCAATTTCTTTACCATCAAGATCAAATCCAGAATATTTGATTTTTTTAAATCTTCTAACTAAACCCTGCATACCAGGTATTGATAAACAACCTTCCCAATCATCCTCAGTTTCTTTTCCCATGGGTGTAAAAATAGGATTTATTAATGGTGTTATCTCAATTTTTTCTTTCTCTTCATTATCAGGATTACGAAATACTATTATTTTCTTTGAAATATGTACTTGGGGTGCAGCTAAACCAATACCGTTATAGTCAAGCATTGTTTCAGACATATCATAAACTATTTTTTTTAGAGAATCTGAAGAGAATTCTTTTATCTCAGAACATTCTTTTAGTAAGATGGGATGGCCAATTTTTGATATTTTGAGAATAGACACACAATAAATATAAGTATTTTTTCTAATATACCAATAGATTAATTCAATATATCCGTTTGCAAATATTATGAGTTTATGTTACTAGCCCGCCCCATGACACTTTTTGTAAACGTAAAAGATAATAATGTAGAACAAGCAATTAGAACGCTAAAAAAGAAAATGCAGCGCGAAGGTTTATATAAAGAAATGAAACTTCGTAAACATTATGAAAAACCTTGTTTGAAACGTGCTAGAGTAAAAGAAGAAAATATCAGAAGAGCTAGAAAATCAGCAAAAAGAAGTAACGATTAAGCAGACAGACTTTTTACTATATCCTCACACATTTTTTTAGCATCACCGAATAGCATAGTCGTATTATCTCTATAAAACAACTCATTATCAACTCCAGAATAACCAGTTGCCATTGAACGTTTTACGAATAAAACACTTTGGGATTTTTCTACATCTAAAATAGGCATACCAAAAATAGGAGAGGACTCATCAGTTTTTGCAGCTGGATTCGTTACATCATTTGCTCCAATAACAAAAGAAACCTCTGTCATAGGAAAATCATGATTAATTTCATCTAGCTCTAAGACTTCTTCATAAGGAACATTAGCTTCAGCTAATAAAACATTCATATGACCTGGCATTCTTCCAGCAACTGGATGTATTGCATATCTTACCTCTATTCCCTCTTTTTTTAATATGTCACCCATTTCTCTTAAAGCATGTTGGGCTTGTGCTACAGCCATTCCATATCCTGGTACAATAATTACAGAGTCCGCGTTTTTCATTATATATGCCGCATCCTCTGCATTACCTTGTTTAACAATTTTGTCTGAATTATCCTTACTAGCACTAGTGTCTTGCTCACCACCAAAACCTCCTAGAACAACATTAATAATGGATCTATTCATCCCTTTGCTCATTATATAACTCAATATTGCACCAGACGCTCCAACAAGAGCACCAGTTATAATTAAGAGATTATTACTTAGGGTAAATCCTATGCCACAAGCTGCCCAACCTGAATAAGAGTTTAACATAGAAACGACAACTGGCATATCGGCTCCGCCAATAGGAATTACTACAAGAAATCCTAGTAATATTGAAACAATGACTATTGTCCAAAAGATTGTTGGAGATTGATTAATTACAAATAATACAATCAAGAAAATAATTAGAAGGAAAATTATTGCATTTATAAGATGCTGGAACTTAAATACTATTGGCTTTCCTGAAATTGTACCTTGTAATTTTCCAAAAGCTAAAACTGAACCAGAGAAAGTGATAGCACCAATAAATGTTCCAATACTCATTTCAACTAAACTAGCAGTTTTAATCGAACCAACTTTACCAATACTAAAAGCTAGGGGATCATAGAATGCAGCAGCAGCAACAAATACAGCAGCTAAACCTACTAAGCTATGAAAAGCAGCCACCAATTGAGGTAATGCTGTCATCTCAATTCGTAGAGCAATAAATGAACCTATTGCACCACCAATAAGTATCGCGGCACCAATTTCATAATAACTAAGTACTGATTTGAACATTAGCGTTGTGAACACCGCTATAATCATTCCAATTACACCAAAAATGTTACCCATTCTTGAAGATTCAGGGTGAGATAAACCTCTTAGAGCAAAGATAAATAATAACGCAGAAATTAAATATAATATCGCAACCATGTTAGAAGACATTATTCTTTTTCCTTTGTTTTTTTAGTTTTTTTCTTAAACATTGAAAGCATTCGATATGTTACTAAGAAACCTCCAAAAATATTAACTGAAGCTAATACAACACCAATTAATCCAAAAATTTTTGAAGTATCAAAACCTTGAGGACCAGCTGCCAATATTGCCCCAACTATAATCACACTTGATATTGCATTTGTCACACCCATCAATGGACTATGTAGAGCAGGAGTAACTGACCAAACTACATAATAACCAATGATACAAGCTAAGAAAAATACTGTTAGTCCAATAACAAAAACTTCTGAAGAATGTGCTTCCATATTACTTAAATTGCTCCAATCTTACATCCCCGTCATGTGTTAGCAAAACAGAATTAATTATTTCATCATCAAAATCAAAATTTATTTTTTTATTTTCTTTATCAATTAATAAACTTAAGAAGTTAAAAATATTTTTAGCATACAGTGCTGAGGCATCTTTAGCCACTCTTCCAGGAACATTTCCATAACCAACGATTTTTACTCCATTATGCACTACTATTTCATTCATTTTACTTAAAGGGCAATTACCACCTGCTTCCACAGCTAAATCAATTACTACTGAACCTGGTATCATGGAAGAAACCATTTCTTCTGTGATTAAAACTGGAGCTTTTTTCCCAGGAATAAGAGCTGTACAAATTACTATATCTTGTTTTGAAACTGTTTCAGCTATCAGTTGAGCTTGTTTTTTCTTGTAATCTTCACTCATTTCCTTTGCATAACCACCTGCCGTTTCAGCATTTTGAGCTTCATCATCTTCAACCATTATGAATTTTCCACCAAGACTTTCAACTTGTTCCTTGGTTGCTGCTCTTACATCAGTGGCAGACACTACTGCGCCAAGTCTTTTTGCTGTTGCTATAGCTTGTAAACCTGCAACTCCAACACCAAGTATCATAACTTTTGCTGGATTTACTCTTCCAGCTGCAGTCATCATCATTGGAAAAGCTTTTCCAAATTGCTCAGCTGCATCAATGACACTTCTATACCCCGCTAAGTTAGCTTGAGATGATAGAACATCCATACTTTGTGCTCTACTTATTCTAGGAATTAATTCCATGCAACAAGATGATATTTTGTTTTTGTTTAAATTAGAAAATTCAGATTTATTTTCATATGGATTTAAAATTCCAATAAGTAATGAATTACTTTTTAAGTTATTTATATCATCAGTACTTGGCATCCTAACACATAAACAAACATCAGCCTTCAAGCATTCAGATCTAGTAACAATTTTTGCTCCAGCTTCTTCATAATTTGAATTCTGATATCCTGAAGTTTCTCCCGCTCCATTTTCAATTATAACTTCAAAACCTAGTCTAGAAAAAAGCTTTACCGACTCAGGGGAAATAGAGACTCTTGTCTCATTGTTATCATTTTCTTTAATAGCAGATAAGAGCATGAGTTCTTATATTGATAGGTTTGCTAAATTTAAAGCTTTTTGTTGGTTTTTCATTAATTTTTTTGAGTTAAAATCTTCAATAAGCTCATGGAATATTCTGTACCAATTAACTTCTGCTTTTAAATGCATAAATACTGAACCTAGTCCTACTGCTGCTCTATCCATGAACACAAATTCTTTTGGAGGTTTAACACCACCTAGTTTTTTAAGTTCTTGATGAACTTCAGATGCAATTTGCGCTCCATATATACCACTATCACTTTCTTGTATTTTTTGAACTTTATCTTCCATCAAAGGTGAATATAAAAATCCTGCCCATTTATTTAATACTTTTAATTTATCTTTTGTAATATCTGTAAATCCCCATTGCTCGTATGCATGAACTGCCTTTGAATTGTTTTTTTCTTGAAGAGCAAAATATAAGTCAATTACACCTTGAATGAAATTACCATTAAAAATTCTCATACAACCAAAATCATATATATTAATACTGAGGTCTTTTTTTTGTACAGAATAATTTCCTAAATGTGGATCGCCGTGAAGCACTCCGTATTCAAAGAATGGTTTATACCACGCTTTATACATATTAGCCGCTAATGTATTTCTTGTTTCTTTAGGGGATTTTTTAAAATTTAAAATTGGCTCGCCATCTAGCCAACTCATAGTTAGCAATCTTTTTGTAGATAATTTATCATAGGTTTTTGGGACATGAACAAAATTTATATTTGAAAATATATTTCTAAATACAGCCATTAATTTTTTTTCTCTTTCGTAATCTAGCTCTTCTTTAAGTCTGTCAGTAATTTCTTTGTATACTTCATCAGTTTTGATCGCTTTATTATAGGACTGATAAATTGAAAAAATCATTTTTAATTGTGAAAGATCAGCACTCACTGCTGAAGCCATGTCTGGGTATTGGAGTTTGCAAGCGACTATATCATCATTTTTAATTTTAGCTTTATGAACTTGTCCAAGAGAAGCTGCTCTTGTTGCTTCTTTATCAAAATCAATAAAATTTTTTTGCCAGTCCTGCTTTAATTCTGCAGCCATTCTTCTTTTAACAAACAACCATCCCATCGGTGGAGCATTAGACTGTAAATGCATAAGCTCTTGCGCATACTCATCAGGAAGTAAGTCAGGTATAGTTGCTGATAATTGTGCCACTTTCATTAATGGGCCTTTAATACTTCCAAGAGCAGCTCTTATTTCTGAAGCATGTTTTTCTTTATCTAACTTAACACCTAAATATCTTTGACTTGCAAGTTTAGTGGCTAATTTTCCAACAACACCGCCGACTTTGGCATACCTGGTAAGTTGTTTTGTTAGAGACTTTGCTTCTTTATCTTTCATCAATTTTATTCTTCTAATTGGTCAATCAAATTCTCAATAACATTAACTCCTTTTTGCCAGAAATCTTTTTTCTTCGGATTTAACCCAAAAGGCTTCAATAGTTTATCATATGTATCACTACCACCACTCTCTAACAAAGTAATGTATTTGTCTTCAAATTTAGGGAGTTTACTTTCGTAAACATTAAAAAGAGAATTGACAAGACAATCACCAAAAGCATATGCATAAACATAAAATGGTGAATGAATAAAATGGGGTATGTAGCTCCAGAAATATTTATAATCATCATTAAATTTTATTGAAGGTCCTAAACTTTTCTTTTGAACATCAATCCAAATTTCACAAATCTCATCAACACTTAATTCTTTAATTTTTCTTTGATGATGAATACGTTTTTCAAATTCAAAAAATGCAATCTGCCTTACAACTGTGTTTAGCATATCTTCGACTTTGTTTGCTAAAAGCCCCTTACGTTCATTTTCTTTTGTCGTAATAGATAAAAGAGATTTAAAAGTTAACATTTCCCCAAAAACACTTGCTGTTTCAGCAAGAGTTAACGGAGTTGAAGAATTAAAATAAGTTTGTTTTTGTCCTGCTAAATATTGATGGATTCCATGTCCTAGTTCATGAGCGAGCGTAGCTATATCTCTTGCTTTGCCTTGATAATTAACAAGTATGAATGGATGAACTGATGGAACAGTAGAGGCAGCGAAAGCACCAGGAGATTTACCTAGTTTTACTGGAGCGTGTATCCATGAATTATCAAAAAATTTATTTACAATATTTCCTGCTCTCTTATCAAAATTTGAATAAGCATTAGTTACAATTTGTCTTGCATCTTTCCAGGAATAAATACTCTGTGATTGGAAAGGAAGAGGTGCATTTCTGTCCCAATACATTAAAGATTTCTTTTTTAGCCATTTAGATTTTATTTTATAATAACGATGAGCAATTTTTGGATAATTATCTATTATTGTTTCACTTAAGGCTTCTACAACTTCATCTTCAACAACGTTAGATAAATTTCTTGAACTGACTGGATTTGGCAATCCTCTCCATTTATCATTGATTGATTTGTCTTTTGCAAGATTATTAGTAATAGATGTAAATAAAGTAATGTTATCTTTTAAAACAGCAGATACTACCTCAGCTGATTTTTTACGATTTGCTTCTTTTTTATCAGAAAGAAAATTAAAAATTTCAGCACTAGATAAATTTTTTCCCTTAAAGGGGAACTTAAGTGAGGCAATTGTATCATCAAATAGTCTAACCCAGGCTGATCTAGAAGTAATACTTTTTTCCTGAAGTAATTTTTCTGTTTTAACATCCAATTGATAAGGTTTGAATTTTCGAATATTTTTTATCCAGTTTTTATAAATCTTTAGTTTTTTATCAGCATAAATTTTTTTTAAATTTTTTTCAGAAATTTCATTAATTTCAAGACTAAAGAAGACAATTGAGGAGGCAATATTTGTTATTTGCTCCTGCATTTGTTGATAAAAAATTTTATTCTTTTCATTGTTACCATCCTCTGCAACTAATAGATGTGCATAAGACATAATTTTATCTATCTTTGTATCAATATCCTCTAACTCTATAATGGCTTTTAAAAGTTGATTGGAACTAATCTTGGTGATTTTGGACGCGTATTTTTTCTCAAATTTCTTAGTCGATATTCTGAGCTTATTTAAATCATTATTGAGCTTCTTCGCTTTTGGCGATTCATACAAATCCTTTAAATTCCAAACTGGTAGTTTGCCAAGGGTATTTTTTGTTGAATTTTGATAATTTTTTTGTTTCATATTTTACTATTTCGATATAGGTCTAATATCTTAGCTTTGTAGGGAGGATAGAAAGCATGATTGTTAATTTTGACGAATTTAATAGCATACCGGGTATATTTTATCATCAAGCAAATAATTTAAAAGATCAACCATATTTATGGAAGAAAGAGAATGATAAATATGTTTCTTTAAGTTGGTTACAAGTAAAAGAACAAGTCGAAAGTTTAGCAACATACTTAAGAGATCTAGGTATTTTAGAAGGAGATAGAGTATTAATTTTATCTGAAAATAGACCTGAATGGCAAATCACTGATTTAGCAATAATGTCCATAGGAGCAATTTCAGTACCTGCTTATACAACGAGCACAACTAATGACTATAAATATATTATTGAGCATTCTGGTGCTAGATGTGCCATCGTATCATCACACGAGTTAATGAAAAAAGTTTTACCTGCAATAGAAAAAATTTCACATTGTCAAAATGTAATAAAAATTGATGATGATAATGAAAATTATGCGGAAGTTGTAAATATTTTATCATATAAAAAAATTATAAATAACAATTTAGAAAAAAATAAAAATTCTAATGAAATAGAAGAGTTATCAAAAAATTTTAAAAGAAAAGATACAGCATGTATTATTTATACATCAGGTACTGGAGGTAATCCTAAGGGAGTGATGTTAAGTCATGGAGCCATGCTAAGAAACTGTGCTTCCTGTGATAAATTACTTGAGAGTCTTACTAGTGATTTAACAAAAGAAATTAGATATTTATCATGGTTACCTTTATCTCATTCATATGAACATACTTTACAATTTTTAGAAATGGGGCAAGGCGCACAAATCTATTACGCTGAAAGTATAGATAAATTATTAGTAAATATGGCTGAGGCAGCACCACATTTTATGACAGCTGTTCCAAGGTTTTATGACTCTTTACACACACGTATTTCACAAGGTCTAAAAAACCAAAGTAAATTAAGTCAGCGCTTCTTTGCAATTACATTAAATCTAGGTAAGAAAAAATATTTTGGTGAGCAGATGACTTTCTCTGAAAGATTTATGAATGGATTGATGGATAGGATAGTAAGAAAAAAAGTTAAGAAAAGATTTGGTGGAAGTCTCAGAGCATTGATATCAGGAGGCGCAGCACTAAATTTTGAAGTTGGATTATACCTAAGCGCACTTGGCCTTCCACTACTTCAAGGATACGGACAAACTGAAACAGCTCCTGTTATTTCTGCAAACCCTCCTGAAAAAATTAAATTAGATACTGTTGGAAAAGTTCTTCAAGGAAATGAGGTAAAAATTTCTGAAGATGGAGAAATTTTAGCTCGTGGTGAACTAATTATGAATGGTTATTGGAATGATCCTGATTCAACTAATAAAACTATAATTGATGGATGGGTTCATACAGGTGATATTGGTGAATTTGATGACGAAGGTTATTTAAAGATAACGGATAGGAAAAAAGATATTATTGTAAATGCAGGTGGAGATAATATTTCTCCTTCAAGGATAGAGGCAAAATTAGATATTGAACCTGAAATTGCTCAATCAATGTTATATGGAGATTTCAAAAATTACCTAGTTGCAATCCTGGTGCCTAATAAAGATTTAGCTTTAGAATGGGCAAAAGAAAATAATGTTGAGGGTAATTTAAATAAAATAATTCAAGATTCTTCATTTAATAAAAAAATGAAAGAGGTTGTAGATAAAGTTAATAAAAGCCTTTCTAGTATTGAACAAATAAGAAAATTTATTCTCATTGATCACGAGTTTACAATTGAAAACAATATGATGACTCCTTCAATGAAAGTAAGAAGGTTTAAGGTAAAAGAGATGTATGGAGAGAATTTAGAAAAACTATATTAAGTTTTTCCTTTATCAAACTTTTCTTTTTGTTCAGGAGTGATTTCTTTTTGAAATTTTGTTTTCCACTCTACGTATGGCATACCATAGATCATTTCTCGTGCTTCATCGTATGAAATAGAAATATTTTTCTTCTCTGCAGCACTTACATACCATTTTGAAAGACAGTTTCTGCAAAAACCTGACAAATTCATTAAATCAATATTTTGTACATCTGTTCTATTTTTTAGATGATTAATCAATCTTTCTGCAACATCGGCAAGTAAATCTCTATCAAAGTTTTTAGTCATATTACGTAAATAAATTATATAAATCTTTTTTTGTGTTATATATATAATAATTAATGAAACGTAACAGAAAAGCTAAAATTTTAGCTACACTAGGACCTGCATCATCAGATAATAAAATAATAGAAGATTTGTTTGTGGCTGGATGTGATGTTTTTAGATTAAATTTTTCACATGGTGATTTAGAAGCTCATAGAAAAAATTATGAAACTATTAGATCTCTTGAAGAAAAACATAATCATGCATCATGCATATTAGCTGACTTACAAGGACCCAAGTTAAGAGTGGGTACATTTAAGAATACAAAAGAAAATTTAGTTAAAGGTCAAAATTTTATACTAGATCTTTCAACTGAGCCCGGAGATAATAATAGGGTTAACTTTCCCCATGAAGAAATATATGATTTTTTAACACCTAATTCTATTTTATTAGTAAATGATGGAAGGATTAGATTACAAGTTGTTGAACAAAAAAAAGATGGTTTAATTACAGAAGTTTTAAATGATGCTGAAATTTCAAATAATAAAGGTGTTAATATACCTGATGTAATTCTTCCTATAGACGCACTTACCAAAAAAGATAAATCTGATCTTATGAAGGCTTTAGATATGGGAGTTGATTGGGTTGCACTTTCTTTTGTGCAACAAGCAGAGGATATTCACAAACTAAAAAAAATAGTTAAAAATAAAGCACTCGTAATGGCAAAAATTGAAAAACCTTCAGCAGTAAAAAATATTGATGATATTATAAATGCTGCAGATGGTATTATGATAGCTAGAGGTGATTTGGGTGTTGAAATGCCACCAGAACATGTTCCAATAGTCCAAAAAAATATTATAAAAAGATGTAGGCACTTTGGAAAACCAGTTGTCGTTGCTACACAAATGCTTGAAAGTATGATTGAAAATCTTGTACCAACTAGAGCAGAAGCATCTGATGTTGCTAATGCTATTTATGACGGAACAGATGCTGTAATGTTATCTGGTGAATCTGCCGTTGGAGCTCATCCAATAGAAGTAGTAAGAACTATGAATAAAATAATAGAAAATGTTGAAAAAGATAAAAATAATTACGACTTACGTATCATACAAGAAAGTGTGGATGATGTAGATAATACAGATGCAATAACTTTAGCAGCTTACTCAATTGCAAAAAAATCTGATGCAAAAGCAATAATTACATTTTCTGTAAGTGGAAGAACAACGACTAGAATGGCTAGAGAAAGAGCACCAGTTCAAATTGTTGGTTTATCTCCAAATATTAACACTACAAGAAAAATGCAATTATATTGGGGTGTAAACTCCTGCCATACACAAGAAGATGCTCAAAATGCACAAGATATGGTTAATATCGCATGTTCAATTGCTAAAAATAAAAAATTAGTAAAACCAGGAGATAACGTTGTTATTTCTGCTGGTGTTCCATTTGGAAGTGCTGGCACTACTAATCTACTTAGATTAGCTGAAATAATTGCTGATAAAGATCTTAAGTAAGCTTATTGCAAGCTTCTTTTATTCTGTTGCAGGCATCTTCTAGAATTGCATCACTAGTTGCATAAGATAATCTAAAATAAGGCGATAACCCAAATGCTGCACCATGAACTCCTGCTACACCTTGATCTTCTAAGAGATATGTCATGAAATCTTCATCATTGGAGATATGTTTTCCATTTGGTGTCTTTTTTCCAATTATGCCCTCACAATTTGGATAAACGTAGAAAGCTCCTTCTGGTTTTTGACATGTAATTCCATCAATATCATTTAATTTGTTCAATACTAGATCTCTGCGTTTTAAAAATTTTTTATTATTCTCGTTTATAAAATCCTGCGGACCGCTAATAGCTTCAACTGCAGCAGCCATTGTGATTGAAGAAGTTGATGTTGTGCTTTGTGATTGTATTTTGTTCATGGCAGCAATAATCTCTTTTGGAGCACCACAATATCCAAGTCTCCATCCTGTCATACAATATGATTTTGAAACACCGTTTAGTGTCAAACATCTATCTTTCAGTGATGGTTCAATAGAAGCAAGAGTGTGAAACTCTACTCCATCGTAAACAATTTTTTCGTATATATCATCACACATTATAAGAACATTAGGATACTTTTTTAAGATAAGTGCTAAGTCTTCAAGCTCTTTTTTTGAATAAACTGATCCAGTTGGATTACTTGGACTATTCAACATTAACCATTTTGTTTTAGAGTTTATATTTTTTTCTAATTGTTCTGGTGTAATTTTAAAATTTTGTGATTGAGGGCACTCAACTATCACAGGGTCCCCTTCTGCTAATAAAACAATATCTGGATAACTAACCCAAAAAGGGGCTGTTATAATGACCTCATCTCCTGGATTAATTGTTGCCATCATAGCATTATAGATAATGTGTTTGCCTCCAACACCACATATGATTTCATCTAATTGATAATCAATATTATTATCTTCTCTAAATTTTTTCTGAATTGCTTTTTGTAATTCTGGTGTACCTTTACCTGGTACATATTTGGTTTTACCCTCTTCCATCGCTTTACTAGCTGCATCTCTTATATTTTTTGGTGTGTTAAAATCTGGTTCACCTGCTGCAAGAACAATTACATCCTTACCTTCGTCCTTCAAAGCCTTGGCTTTGATATTTATACCTACAGTCATTGAAGGTTTTATTTTACTTAGTCTATCTGCAACAAAATTCATTTAAATTATAAAATGTTCAATAATTAGACTAGCACAAGTTAACAACAAAAAAATAGCAAAAATCTTTCTTAATACTAACTTATCTATATTTGATGAAACTTTTGCACCAATTCCAGCAGTAAATATACTAGTTAGTGATATAAAAAAAACTATTATAATATTTACGTAACCAAGAGAATAAATGGGAAGTTCATTTATATTTGACCCAGTATACATAAATGTAAGTGTTCCTGGAAAAGCAATTAAAAAACCAAAAACAGCAGAAGTACCAACTGCTTGATGAATCTTTTTTGAAAACATTGTTAAAGCTGGAACAATAAAACTTCCACCACCTATACCAATTGTTGCAGATAAAAACCCAATAGAAGAACTTATTAAAAAATTAATTATATTTGACGATGGTATATCGTTGCTTACAACAATTGGGCTTTGTTGAAACAGCATATTTAATGAAATCAAAAATGCCAGAATTACAAAAAGAATAACTAAACTCTGTCCTGAAATAGCACTTGCTGCAAGTGAACCTACAATTGATCCTATTATTATTCCAATTGCCCATTTTTTTACAATTATCAAATTTGTATTTTTAAGTTTAACATGGGATTTTATAGAAGAAATTGAAGTAAAACAAATTACACCAAGAGAAGATGCTACAGCAACATGCATGACAATTTCAGAGCTGTAACCAAGATTAAGTAAAATAAAGTAAGTTACAGGTACAATTATTATTCCACCTCCAACTCCTAATAATCCTGCAATAAAACCAGAGACAAGACCTGTTAATAAAAAAATAAATACTATTGAAGTCAAATAAATTACCGTATTTTAAGTTTTATTAATGTAGTAAACAATTTAATATAAAAGTAAATAAGACTATGAAACATGTACATTGGATAGGAACAGGATTATCTTCTATACCAGGAATTAGAAGATTAGCTAAAAATTTAGATAATTTTACAGTATGGAATAGAACATTAGACAAAGCTATAAAGAGCATTGACCATGTAGATAAAAACAATGTGAATGCAAAACAGTTTGATATTGATTTATTATTTAACGAAACAAATCCAGGTGATATTGTTATTTCTCAACTACCAGCAAACAAACATTTAGAAATAGCTAAACTTTGTTTAAAACATAAATGTAATTTTGCATCTACTAGTTACCTTAATCCAGAAATAAATATGTTAAATTCAAATGTAAAAAAAGAAAATTTAGTATTTATCAATGAGGTTGGTTTAGATCCAGGTATCGATCATTTTTTTTCTCATTTACTTGTCAATGATCTTAAAAAAATTTCGACTGAAAAAACAGAAGTAGTATATGAATCATATTGTGGAGGTTTTCCAGCAATTCCAAATGATTTCAAATATAAATTTAGTTGGTCTCCAGCTGGAGTAATCAAAGCCTTAAACAATGATGCAAAATATATAACAAAAGGTAAAATAAATACTGTAACTCCTTACAAATCTATTAGTTCTTATTCAATATCTGGTGAAAATTTTGAAGCTTATCCAAACAGAGATTCAACACCATATGTAAGTGAATACTTGTTTGATGAGAAATGGAAAGTCAAAGAGTTCGTAAGAGGAACTTTGCGACTTGATGGTTGGAAAGAGGCATGGAAAGATATTTTTTTAATGCTTGAAAATAGATCAGATAATATAGAAGTTGAAATCAATAAAAAAAGTGAAGAATTATTAAAAGATAATAAATATTTACCTGAGGAAGAAGATCGCGTTGTACTTTCTGTAAAACTTAAAGCTTTTGAAAATGATAATAAAATTTTCGATAGTTCTTATTTTCTAGATGAAAAAGGAAGTGGTGAAAATACTGCAATGGGCAAACTTGTATCGATTACTTTATCAGCTGCGATTGATCTAATTATGGATAATAAAATTGAGTCTGGTGTTAAAACTGCACCACATAAAACAGAAGACATAATGTATTTTTTTAAAATTTTAAAAGATTATAAAATTAATATCCAACAAGAGAATGGATAATCAATTAATCAATATTGGTATTGTTAGAGAGTCTAGAAATGATGAAAATAGAACTCCTCTAGTCCCAGAGCATATTAAAAAATACAAAGAAAGCAATCCGAATATTAATTTCATTATTCAGCCATCAAATAGCAGATGTTTTTCTGATGAAGAATATGAATTATGTGGTGCTAAAATTAATGAAAATTTAAATGAATGCTCGATCATATTCGGAGTTAAAGAAATTGATCCAAATATTTTAATTAATAATAGGACATATCTTTTTTTTTCTCACACTTTTAAAATTAATAAACAAAAAAAAAATATTGAAAAACATAAGAAAGACCTACTCTTATCAATTTTAAATAAAAAAATTACATTGATTGATTATGAAAATATCAGAGGTAAAAATGGTACAAGATGTTTAGGTTTTGGAAGATTTGCAGGTATTGTTGGCTGTTATAATACATTAAATTTATTACTTAGAGTGATTGGAAAACAATCTCTTGCTAGTGCCTATAAAATTGATGATTATGAGAGATTGGTATTAAATTTAAAAAATTTATATTTTCCTAAAACTAAAATTCTAGTTACTGGTGATGGTAGAGTTGCGAAAGGAGTAATTGAACTTTTGAATCAAACAAACATTAAAGCAGTATCAAAAAAAGACTTTTTGGAAAAAAAATTTGACCAGCCTATTTTTTGTAATTTGGAAACTAAAGATTATGTTACAAATAATTCTTCAACTAATTTTAACCTTGAGCATTTTATTAATAATCCTCAAGATTATTCGAGTTCTGCATTACAATATTTAAAAGAAACTAATATACTTATAAGCGCACATTACTGGGACCCATCTTCTCCAAAAATATTTGAGAATGAAGACTTAAAAGATTTACAAAATCTAAAAATTGTTGGCGATATTACTTGTGATATTAATGGCTCTATCCCAACTACAATACGATCAACAACAATTGAGGAGCCAAATTATTGGATTGAAAGATATAATTTAAAAGAAATAGATGAAAATAATGATGGAATTGCTGTTATGGCAGTTGATAATTTACCATCTGAATTACCACGGGATTCAAGTACAGAATTTAGTGAAGGTATTATCAACGAAGTTCTTCCTTTTTTATTAAAAGAAGATGATGGAAGAATATTAAATGGAACAATAACAACAGATGGTAGTTTTTTAGAAAAGTACAATTATCTAAATGATTATATTAGAATTAATGAATAAAGCAGAAAAAAAACATCATCTCTCTTCCGAAATCACAACACCTTTTAAAATTGTGAGTGATTTTAATCCAAGTGGTGATCAGCCTGAAGCAATTAAAAGTATTGTTAAAAGTCTAAATGAAGGAGAACAAGAACAAGTTCTTTTAGGTGTCACTGGATCAGGTAAGACATTTACAATGGCTAAAGTAATTGAAAAAGTCCAGAAACCTACTTTGATAATGGCTCCAAACAAAACATTAGCGGCACAACTTTATGGCGAAATGAAAAATTTGTTTCCAAATAATGCTGTTGAATATTTTGTCAGTTATTATGATTATTACACTCCAGAAGCATATGTACCAAGGACGGATACATATATTGAAAAAGAATCTTCAATAAACGAACAAATTGATCGTCTAAGACATTCAGCTACTAGATCTTTAGTGGAAAGAAGAGATACAATCATAGTAGCATCAGTTTCTTGTATTTATGGTATTGGATCAGTTGATGCTTATTCTTCAATGTCTTTTACTTTAGATAAAAATCAATCGATAAGTAGAGAGATAATTATCAGAAAGTTGGTAGAACTTTTATACAAACGTCGTGACATGGACTTTAGAAGAGGTAGCTTTAGAGCTAAGGGAGATATTTTAGAAATTTTCCCTTCTCACTATGAAGATATTTCTTGGAAAATTTCTATGTTTGGAGATGATATAGAGAGTATTACGCAAGTGGACCCACTTACTGGAGAGAAGCTTGGGGAACTTGAACAAATAAGAATCTTTGCAAACTCTCATTATGTAACTCCTAAGCCAACTATAAAAAAAGCAATTACCATGATTAAAAATGATCTAAAGAAACAATTAAAAATTTTTGAAAAAGAAAAAAAATACTTAGAAAGACAAAGGTTAGATGAGAGAACTACATTCGACTTAGAAATGATGGAAACAACTGGAAGTTGTAGTGGTATTGAAAATTATTCTAGATATTTGTCAGGAAGAAAGCCGGGGGAGCCCCCTCCTACACTTTATGAATATATTCCAGAAGACTCTTTATTGTTTATAGATGAAAGCCATCAGACATGCGGTCAAATAGCAGGTATGTACAAAGGTGATTTTTCTAGAAAATCAACTTTATCTCAATATGGTTTTAGATTACCAAGTTGTGTTGATAACAGACCTTTAAAAAGAGAAGAATGGGACGCAATGCGTCCACAAACTATATTTGTAAGTGCAACACCAGGAGATTATGAACTTGAAAAGACAGGTGGTACCTTTGTTGAGCAAGTAATTAGACCAACAGGTTTAATTGATCCACCTATTGAGATAAGGCCAACTAAACATCAAATTGATAACTTAATTGATGAATGTAAAAAGACTATAGATAAAGGTCATCGTGTTCTAGTCACAACACTTACAAAAAAAATGGCCGAAGATCTTACTGAATATATTAATGAAGAAGGATTAAAGGTAAGGTATCTTCACTCTGATATCGATACATTAGAAAGAATAGAAATTATTAGAGATCTAAGACTTGGAGTTTTTAATGTTTTAGTAGGAATAAATCTTCTAAGAGAAGGTTTAGATATTCCTGAATGTGCTTTAATGGCCATATTAGATGCTGATAAGGAAGGTTACCTTCGTTCTAGAACTAGTTTAATTCAGACTATTGGTAGAGCTGCAAGAAATGTTGAGAGTAAAGTCTTAATGTATGCTGATAACATTACCACTAGTATGAAAGAAGCAATCGAAGAGACAGATAGAAGGCGAACTAAACAACTAGAATATAATAAAATAAATAAAATTACGCCAATCAGTATTAAAAAGAATATTCAAGAAATAATTGAGAATACAGCTGAACAAGATCATGTTACAGTTGAAATTGATAATGCTAAAGAATTAGTTGGTAAGGACCTTAATAAACATATTAAAAATTTAGAGAAAAAAATGAATGAATTTGCTTCAAAACTTGAATTTGAAGATGCAGCAAGATTACGAGATGAAATCAATAGATTAAAGGCAAAAGAAGTGGGTCTTTCTAATAAAGTTTTGCAGTTTAAAAAGAATTAATGGATATTGTATTTTTAGAAACTAACCAAACTGGAATCATTAAACTAAATCGTCCTAAAGCTTTAAATGCTCTCAATTTAGAAATGGCAAAAAAATTCCATGACAAATTATTAGAATGGGAAGAAAAAGATAATATCTTAAGAGTATTGTTAGTTGGAGAAGGTAAGCATTTTTGTGCAGGAGGGGATGTAAAATCTCTTGTTCTTGCTGGAAAAGAAAACTCTTTAAAAAATGATTTTTTTAAAGTTGAGTATAAACTTAATTATTTAATAAGCCAATTTAGTAAAGAATTTGTCTCAGTTTGGAATGGTGTGGTAATGGGAGGTGGCGTTGGTTTATCTATCTATGGTGATCATAGATTGGCAACAGACAATTCAAAATTTGCAATGCCAGAATCTGCCATTGGTTTTTTTCCAGATGTTGGAGGAAGTTATTTTTTATCAAATCTTCCAGGTAATATTGGTAAGTATATTGGTTTAACAGGTGAGGTTTTAGGCTTAAATGAATTAATTTTTTTTGGATTAGCAACACATTACTTTAAAAGTAATAAAATAGAAGATGTTAAAGAAAAATTTATTATAAGAGGAGAAATTTTACACGATAATTTTGAAGTAGAGAATGATACGTATCTAATTAAAAATATGAAATTAATAAATGAATTATTCAATGGAAATATTAAAACAATCATATCAAATTTAAAAAGTCATAATTCAGAGTTTTCAAAGAAAATTTTAGATATTCTTTTAGTTAAATGTCCAATGAGTCTTGCGATAAGCACTAAACTTATAGATGATGCAAAAGGTAAATCGTTAAAAGAATGTTTAGAAACTGAATTTCAATTAAGTCAAAAAATAGTATACCGTAGTGACTTTGATAACGGTGTAAATTCTGTGCTAATTTCAAAAGATCATAATCCTATTTGGGAACCATCAAAAATAGATGAAATAAATATAGAAGATCTAGATTTTTATTTTGAAACCCATACTGAAAATCTTTATCTATAATATTACAAATGAGTAATGAAATTCCCACTTCTGTTAAAGTAGTTGTAATAGGTGGTGGTATAGCTGGATGTTCTGTAGCTTATCATTTAGCAAAATTTGGATGGAAAGATGTGATCTTGCTAGAAAGAGATCAATTAACTTCTGGAACTACTTGGCATGCAGCAGGACTGATTGGTCAGATTGGTGCATCAGCAACCATTACAAAACTTAGAAATTATTCGTTAAATTTATATAAAGACCTGGAAAAAGAAACAGGAATAGCAACAGGTTTAAAGCAAAACGGCTCTTTAACTATTGCAACAACTAATGATCGATTAGAAGAATTAAAGAGACAAGCTACTTTTGCTCAAAGATTTAATATAGAAGTTAATGAATTAGAAAAAAATCAGATTAAGGATATTTATTCTCTTATAAATACTGATGATGTTGTTGGTGGAATATTTATTCCAAAAGATGGTCAAGCAGATCCTGTTGGTATAACAAATGTTCTTGCTAAATCGGCAAAAATGCATGGTGCAAAAATATTTGAACATTGTTCTGTAAATAAAATCCTTACTAAAAATGGATCAATAGAAGGTGTAGATACAAAACATGGAAAAATTAAATGTGAGTATATTGTTCTAGCATCTGGAATGTGGTCAAGGCAGATAGCAAATGAAATTAACGTTAGTATACCGCTATATCCAAATGAACACTTCTATATATTAAGTGAACCATTAAAAGAAATTTCTAAATCACTTCCAGTTCTTAGAGATTACAATAATTGCTTATATCTAAAAGAGGATGCTGGAAAAATTTTAGTAGGAATTTTTGAGCCTAAAGCTAAACCTGCATTTACTGATACGTATAAAGTGCCCAATGATTTTTCTTTTGGAGAACTACCTGAAGATTTTGATCATTTTGAACCACATTTAAAAAATGCTATGAAAAGAATACCAGCCCTTGAAAATGTAGGTATAAGAAAATTCTTTAACGGTCCTGAAGCTTTTACTCCAGATACAAATTATCTATTAGGAGAAACACCAGAAGTAAAAAACTTTTATGTTTGTTGTGGATTTAATAGTATTGGTATTCAGAGTGCTGGTGGTGCTGGTAAAGTAACTGCAGAATGGATGATGAACGGTGAGGTTAATGAAGATCTTTACTCCTTAGATATTTCAAGATTTGAAAAATTTCACTCTGAGACAAAATTTATAACTGAGAGAGTTACTGAATCATTAGGAGATTTATATGCAATGCACTGGCCTTACAAACAACATAAATCTTCAAGAAATATTAAAATGCTTCCTTTTCATAATGATTTGAAAAAAAAAGGTGCATGTTTTGGTCAAGTGGCGGGCTTTGAAAGACCAATGTGGTATGCTCTAAATGGTAAGAAACCAGAATATGATTACAGTTATGGCTATCAAAATTGGTATGATGCAGCAAAATATGAAACAACAAACACAAGAAAAAATGTTGGTTTATTTGACTTAAGTGCCTTTGCAAAATTTGAAATTAAGGGAGATACTGCCTTCAACGATCTTCAACGAATATGCTGTAATAATATTAAAAATAATCCCGGTGATATAACTTATACTCAGATGCTCAATTCAAATGGTGGCATTGTTGCTGATTTAACAGTTACTTGTATTGATAAAGATTCTTTTCGTATTGTGACGGGTTCATCTGTGAGAGAACATGATAAAAAACATATTTCAGAAAATCTAAGTAAAAACACAACTTTAATTGATAGCACTGAAAGTTTAGCTTGTTTTGGTGTTTTTGGTCCTAAAAGTAGAAAAATTCTAACGGAAATATTTGGAGAACATTTTTCAAACGACAAGTTTAAATTTGGAACTGCTAAAGAAATATCATTGAAAAATAATAAATTAATCTTCCAAAGATTATCTTTTGTTGGTGAACTTGGTTGGGAAATTTATGTTCCTATAAATATATCCAGAGAAATTTATTTAAAGTTAGTTAAAGTTGGAGAAAACTATAACCTTTCGCATGCTGGCGCTCATGCACTTGATATTATGAGAATGGAAAAAGGATATTTACATTGGGGTCATGATATTTCACCAGCTGAAAACCCATTTGAAGCTGGATTAGAATTTACTGTTAAATTAAATAAAAAATCAGATTTTATAGGTAAAGAAGCTTTAAAAACAAAAAATAGAATTAAGAAGAAACAACTAACAAATTTTGTTTTAGAAAAATCTACTCCAGGAAATCCACTCTTATTACATGATGAGCCTATTTATTATAAAAATAAGATTGTGGGAGAAACAACTTCAAGCAATTATTCATTTTATTACAATAAAAATATGGTCTTTGGATATATAGACTCAGAAATAGATTTAAAAAAATTAAATGGCAGCAATTTTGAAGTTGAAGTTGCTAAAAATAAATATGTTATGTCCGTTCAATTTAATCCATTGCATGATCCTGAAAATAATTTTACAAAAATATAGTTTTTCACAATCTAATATATGAAAAAAATTAGATTATTTTTTTCTATAGTAGTAATTATTTTAATAATTTTATCTATCTTTATTTATATTTTTCTAAATAATTTTGAAAAAGAAAAAATAATTAGTGACATCGAAAAGAAATTTGAAATTAAAATTAATGAAAAAAATAAAACTAAAATCAATATTTTTCCAATTGTAAAGCTTAACACAAACTTAGAAATTAAAGATTACAAAAATAATTTATACTTTGATAATATTAGAATTGATATTTCTCAGCCCATATTTCAAGTTTCAGGAAATTTAAATATTCTAATTGATAATTTGAATATTAATAATATTAATTTTAGTGAGGTAAATATTAATGGAAAAGTAAATTATATTGAAAATTATCTTAAATATACTGATAATTTAGAAAATTTATTTGACTCAATTTATAAAATAAATGGAAAAATAACTTTAAAAACAACTAATGAAGAAAAATTTCTTATTTCATTTTTAAAATTATTCTTTGAAAAATTAGAAAATCAAAAGAATCAAAAATTTGCATTTTCTGAATTAATAAATGCTTTTGGTAATGAAAGTTCTAATTTTAAAGGCGCAATAAATAAAAATAAAAATATTTTAGAAACTAGCAAAATAGAAATTAGTAATAAAAACAACAGAATTCTTATAAAAGGAGAATACAATTACAATAATAATTTTATAGATATTATTTTAAACTTATCTCAAAATAATGAAATATATTTAACTACTTTGATAAAAGGAAACTTAAATAATCCTAATATAATTTTTGATGAAAATTCAAAATTTTTTCAAAATTCAAACTCAAATGAAAATAATATAATTGAAGAAAGCGTCATTCAATTTTTAAATAACTTTTTTGATTTCAATGATTGATTTGTTAAATATAGTTAGCAGTGTGTTTGGATATATTCTTTTTGGATTTTTTGTAAATAAATTACAAATACTTCCAAAAAAATATATTGATTATTTTGATTTTACAGGTTTCAATATTCTTTTACCCTTAGCTTTAATAATATATTTTTGGCAAGTCTCATTTCCTCAAATTAATTCTATTGGCCTGATCATCTCATTTTTTGCTTCAGGAATTTTTATATCCATGACTGGATTTTTAATTGGAAAACAATATTTAAATTTTAAAACAGATGACTCTGCACTTTTTGGATTAGCTGCTTGTTTTGGTAATACGGTGGCAATGGGAATACCTCTTATGTATGCAGTTTTGGGTCCAATAAATACAATTCCTTATATGATATTAGTTTTTTTTCATGGTATTGTTCATTTTAGCTATACTGTTATTATAATAGAAGTTTATAGAAATAGAAAAAAAAGCATTGTCGAAATTTTTTATCAAATATTATTAGGTATAATTAAAAATATTGTACTTTTTGGAATGATAATTGGAATCATTCTTAATTACTCTAATCTTATTGTTCCATCTATTATGAAGCAGCCTTTAGATATTTTTGTAAACCTTGCTCTTCCAATGGTTCTTATTTCTTTAGGTCTTGCATTAGGAAATTTTAAAATTAGAGAAAATATTTATGGTGCAATACTATTAACTATCTTAAAAAATTTTATTCACCCTATAATTGCATTTTGTTTAGCACATTTTATATTAGAGCTTGATAGTCTCTTAGTAATTATTGTTACTATGGCTGCAGCTTTACCAAGTGGCTCACAATCATATTATTTTGCATATAGATATAATTCACTAAAAGCTGTTGTATCTTCAAATGTAGTATTAAGTACGTTTGTTAGTTTTTTTACACTATCTTTATTATTAGTATTTTTTGATATTAAGTAGATTGAGAAATAAACGATTTTATTCTTTCTTTCTTTTCCATAGTTTTAACACTAAAAGGAAAAATCTCTAGCATCTTATCATATACATCAATTGCCTGTTGAAACTGGCCTTGATGAATAAAAATTAGACCCATTCCATCTAGAGCACCAAAATGTCTTGGTTCTAATTCAAGAGTTTTAATTATGTCTTGCATTGATTGATCAAAATTACCCATCATAAAATGAACTGTTGCTCTCTTATTCCAACCCTCTGCAAAATTAGGATCTTCTTCAATTAAATTATTAAAAAATCTTATTGCTAGTGGATAATTTCTCAAATTCATAGCTTGAATACCTTTCTCAAAATATTCAATTACTTTTGGATCATCAACTTCATACCATATATTCCAAATGTCAGATATCAAATCTCTTATCTCATTCTGATTTTCAGTCTCATTTAATTTTTTAAACAAATTATTTAGCCGTGGATCATTTTGATCTGCTAATGCTATCTTACTAGCAAACAAAAGACTTATACTGACAATTAATGTTTTAGAGATAACTCTCATATTTAAATGATTTTTCCGATAGATTTCTTTTCTTTTCATGCTTTCTAGTTCTCCCTGTTACTCTAGTTCTCCATAACTTAAATGATCTAGGTTTTAGATTTGTTCTCATTATTTTTATAACCTCTGATTCGGTTACACCGTGAATTCTTTTTATTTTTTCAAAAGAGGTTTTATCGCACCAGGCTAATTTAATAATATTATCTATATTCTCCTGCATATTATGAATATAGTTCTTAATTAATTAAATTCTAAAAAAAATGATTGATTTGTATTCATCACCTACCCCTAATGGTCGAAAAATTAGCATTATGCTTGAAGAATTAGGTGTGGATTTTAATCCTATTTTAATAAATTTAGATAAAAAAGAGCAGTTTAGTGAACAGTTTTCAAAAATATCTCCTGCAAATAAAATTCCTGTAATTGTAGATAATGATAACAACCAAACAGTATTCGAATCCGGGGCTATCCTTCTTTATCTAGCAAAAAAATATGATAAATTTCTTAATAAAGAAAAATATTGGGAAATAATACAATGGGTTTTTTTTCAAATGGCTTACGTTGGGCCAATGCTAGGCCAGGCTCATCAATATTTATTTTATAATCCTGGTAAAAGCAAATTTGCAGAGGATAAAACAAAAGGCTATGCACGGCATATATATTCAATTTTAGACAAAAGACTTTCTAAACAAGAATATTTTTCGGATACCTATTCAATAGCTGATATTTCAATTTGGCCTTGGACCGCTCGTTATGAAAGACATCAAATAAATTTACATGATTATCCAAATGTGTTGAGATGGTATAAACAAATATCAATAAGACCTGCTGTTATTAAAGGATATAATTCTCTAGGTGAATTTTATGAAATTCCTAAGCCTTAAGCGTTGTAAAATAAAACTGAGCCTGCGGTTATAATTAAAAGGATTGCTAAAAACCATTCAACAATTATTTTTAATTTGTCATTATTAAGATATTGTCTGATAACACTTCCTCCATATGCCCATATACTAATAGAAGGAATATTTACTACTGTAGACATAATGACCATAAATAGTGTTCCAATTATTATATTTTCATCTTTTGGATAATATAATGTTACTGCAGTTGAACAGATTACCCAAGCTTTTGGATTTACAAATTGAAACAAAATTGCTTCATGATATTTTAATGGTCTTGATCTATCTTCAGTCTTTGAAATATTTAAAGACCCAAACATTTTATATGCTAAATAAAGAATGTAGCCTGCGCCAACATATCTTAAAATATCATAGAGTATAGGATAGGTAATAAACAAAGATCCAAGACCAAGACATACAAGTGCTAATTGCAAACCATGACCAGAAGGAATGCCAAAAATATTAGGTATAGATCTTATAAATCCAAATTTTATACCTGATGCAGTTAAAATACTATTATTTGGACCTGGAGTTACGTACATAATAAAATTATACACTGCTAAAGCAGCTATTAATTCCCATGTAATCATTTTTAATCTCTAAAATTTACAAATTGGACTGGTATACCTATCTTAGCATCCTCAATAAGCTTCATTACACTTTGTAAATCATCTTTTTTCTTTCCTTCAACACGAAGTTCATTCCCATTGATCTTTACTTGAACTTTTAATTTAGAACTTTTGATATCAGAAGTAATTTTTTTACACAGTGATTGCTCAATTCCTTCTACTAATTCATACGTCTGACGAATTTTATTACCCCCAGCTTTTTCCATATCATTTTTTTTTAAACATAAAGGATCAACTTTTCGTCTAACAAAATGAGTAACCAGCATGTCATTTACTTGACCAGCTTTCATTTCATCATCAGTAGTAACAACTATAGTATTTTCTTTTTTTTCAATTGAAGTATCTGATCCTTTAAAATCGTACCTAGTAGTAATTTCTCTTGTAGCATTTCCTAATGCGTTATCAATTTCTTGATGATCTAATCTGTTTACAATATCAAAACTAGGCATTTATTTAGTTTATTACATCGTCATTTATATCTGGCAACTGTTTTTTAGTGCTTAATCTTCCTAATTTTTTCATCTTTTCTACTTTTTTAGTCAAACTTCCTGAACCATCTTGCAATCTTTGTTTAGCTTCATCCATTTTTGATTTAGCTAAATCTATTGACTGATTAGCTTTTACAAACGACTCATATACACTGACTGTTTTATCATAAATATCTGATGCAGCTGATGCTATATCTTTTATTGTTTTAGATTGTTTATCAACCCGCCACATATTTTCTACAGCTTTAAGTAAAAAGGGTAAAGTTGATGGCCCAACAATAATTATTTTATTGTTCCATGAATCTTCTATAAGTTTATTTGCCTCATTATATAAAGTAAGTAACGCTGGTTCTATTGGAACAAACATTAAAACATTATCAATTGTATTGATTCCATATATTTTTGAATAATTATCTTTACTCAAACTTCTAATCGAAGTTTTTGTTGAATCCAAAAATTTTTTCAAAAATATTTTCTTTTGTTGATTGTCATTTGTATTAGAATAATCATGCCAAGAATCTAAGGACACTTTTGAATCTATAATTATGTGTCTATTACCTGGCATATGAACAATTACATCGGGTTTTTGTAAATTGCCATCTTCATCTCTAAAAGTTTTTTGAGTTGAGTACTCTTCTCCTTCTCTTAAACCAACACTATCTAAAATATTTTTAAGTACAAATTCTCCCCAAGGACCTTGTTGAAGCGCACCACCTCTGATTAATGTATTTTCAATTCTATCTTGAGCTAAATTAAAATTTTGTAAAGATTGCTGAATTGATTGCATGTGATTTTTTAAGGAAGTAAGATCAGTATCATCTTTTATTTCAGAACTTTTTGGTTTGCGAAGAAAAAATAAAATTGCTAAAAAACCAACTCCAGATAAAAAACCAATAATGAAAACAAATATAAGATTTTCAAACATCACTATTTAGATAAGATATAAATATATTATCAAATATCTAGCAATTTTCCCAATAGATACAAATATTAAAAAAAAAGTAATATTATATTTTACTGTACCTGCTGCAAATGCGATTGGATCTCCAATAATAGGTACCCATGAAAATAATAATGACCATTTTCCATACTTTTTGAAAATATCTGTAGCTTTCTGTAATAAGTATTGATTTACTGGAAACCAAGGTTTCTTAATAAGAAAATTTACAAAGTAACCACATATCCAACTGATTAGAGAACCTAAAATATTACCTGCTGAAGCAAAAAATAATAATAAAAATGGATTATACTTATTAGATAATAATAGTGCTGATAAATATGTCTCTGAAGCAAAAGGAAAAAAAGTACCTAAAGACAAACAAAAAATAAATAATGATGAATAGATCAAAGTATTTCTTATTGTTAATTTATGTTATTGTTATGTTACTTATCAATTTATGAACGATTTTCCAAAAGAAGAATTTATTTCCAGAATTGAAAAAATACAAATACATATTGAAAAAGAAAATATTGATGCTGTTATTATAACTTCACCGTCAAATTTTAGATATTTCACTGGACTTGATAGTAATTTTTGGGAAAGTCCTACAAGACCCTGGTATTTAATTATTTCAAAAAAAAATCCAATTAAAGCTATAATACCATCTATTGGTATTACAGCTATGCAAAACACATTAGTTAATGATATCGAAACTTGGGAGTCTCCAAATCCGAAAGATGAAGGAATATCTTTATTGAAAAAAAACATCAAAAGTTTTCCTAAAAATTCAAATATTGGTTTTGAATTAGGAAATGAAACTTTTTTGCGAATGAGTATTAACGATTATCAAGATATTCAAAAAAATTTATCAGAATATAATTTTGTTGATGCTAGTAAAATACTTTGGAGTATAAGAAAAATAAAATCTGAAATAGAGATCAGTAATATTAAAGAAATTTGTTCTATTACAAGTAAGGTGTTTGATAATTTTCCTGAAAATATTAATTTAGGAATGAGTGAAAAACAAATTACATCAATATTTAAAAAAGAATTAATTGAGGGTGGTGCAGATTATATTCAATATATGGCGTGTGCTTCGGGACTTAATGGTTATAATCAGATTATCTGTAACCCAACAGAAAGGGTAACTAAAGATGGTGATATTCTAATTATTGATACCGGTGCAACTTTAAATGGTTATTATTCAGATTTTGATAGAAATTTTGGCTTTGGAAGAATTAACAAACAAGTTCTAGATGCATATAATAAATTGTGGGAAGCAACTGAGAGAACTTTAGAAATTATAAAACCTGGAACTAGTTGTTCAGAAATATATTCTAAATTATCTTATAGTTTAACAGCTAACAACATATCAGTTGGAAGGATGGGTCATGGTTTAGGCTTACAACTGACTGAGCCGCCAAGTATTATGAAAAATGACAAAACATTACTTGAGGAAAATATGATTATAACTCTTGAGCCATCAATTGAAATGGACCAAAATAAAATATTAGTACAAGAAGAAAATTTATTGATAACTAAAGATTCCTATAAACTTTTAAGTACTAGAACTCCTGAAAATTTACCTATTATTAATTAGTTAAATAATTGATTCAATTTTAGGCATAAGTCTAATTAATTCCTTCGTATATTCATGCTCAGGATTATTAAACAATTCTTCTGTATCTTTTGTTTCACAAACAGCACCATTTTTTAGTACAATTATTCGGTTACACATTTGGCGAATTACAGGAAGATCATGGCTAATAAATAGCATAGTGAGATGAAGTTCATCTTGTATATCTTTTAATAAATTCAATATTTGAGCTTGTATACTTACGTCTAATGCAGAAGTTGGTTCATCACATATTAATAATCTTGGTCTTGTTGCCAAGGCACGAGCAATAGATATTCTCTGCCTTTGCCCTCCTGAGAATTCGTGCGGGTATCGATCTAGAGATTGTCTGGTCATTCCCACAATATCTATTAGGTCATAAACATTTTGTAAAAGATCATTATTGCTAATATTTTTTTGAAAAAATTTAATTGGTTCTGCAATAATATCCTTAACTTTGAAACGAGGATTTAGAGATGAGTAAGGATCTTGAAAAATCATTTGAATTTGACCTCTACTATTATGAATTTGATATTTTTTATTTGAATTATATAGAGGTTCGTTATTATAAATTAAATTACCTTTATTAGGACTAATTAACCCAGTAATAATTTTTGCAATAGTTGATTTACCTGAACCAGACTCTCCAACTAATCCAAGTGTCTCACCTTCGAATAATTCAAAAGATACATTGTCGACAGCTTTAACTATTTTATCATTCGAACTTTTATTAGAAATAAATGAAAAACCACTACCTAAAGAATTATCATCAAAAACTTTTGTCACTTCCTCAAGTTTTAATAATTTTTGATTTTTATTTTCCCTTATGCCCCATGTTTTAATAATATTTTTAGTCAAATCCTTGGAACTAGATGTTATTTCCTTACCATCGGGGCTAATCAATTTAAATCTATCAATTTTCTTATTTGTTGGTGGTACTGAAATTACTAAGCTTCTTGCTTCTGTTGATTTTGGATTTGTTAATAATTCTTTAGTCTCACCTTGTTCAACAATATGTCCGTATCTCATTACAATTACTTTATCAGTCGTCTCTGCTATGACTCCCATATCATGGGTAATAATTATAACACCAAGATTTCTTTTCTTTGTAAGATCTTTAAGAAGTTCTAATATTTGATATTGAATACTTACATCTAAAGCTGTTGTTGGTTCATCTGCAATTATTAAGTCAGGTTCACAACTTATTGCTAAAGCTATCACAACTCTTTGACGCATACCGCCACTAAATTGGTGTGGATAGTCTTCAATTCTTTTTTCAGCGTTCTCTATTCCAACCTCTTTAAGTAGTTGAATTGATTTTTTAAGTGAATCTTGATAACTTAAATTTAAATGAGCCTGAATAGTTTCGATTAATTGATCTTTTATTTTAAATAGAGGGTTTAATGAAGTTTGAGGGTCTTGAAAGACAAATCCTATTTTTTTTCCTCTAATATTTTGAATTATTTCTTCATTACTTCTTAATTCAATATTGTCTATTTTTATTGAGCCATCTGTGATTTCACCTGGGGGATCAATCAAGTTAATTATCGCATTTGCAATTGTAGATTTTCCAGATCCAGACTCACCGACAATTCCTAATATTTCGCCTCTTTCTAAAGAAAATTCTACATTTTTGCTTGCAACAATAGTTTCCTTTCGTGTTGGATAACTTATGTTTAAATTTTTTACTTCTAAAAAACTCATCTCTTTTTTAATTTTGGATTTAAAGCATCTCTCATCCAATCCCCTAATAAATTAATTGATAATGCTAAAACAATTAAGAAAATTGCTGGAAAAAAAGTAATCCACCACTCTCCTGAAAATAAAAAATTATTTCCAAACCTTATTAGAGTCCCAAGAGAAGGTGTTGTTGGTGGAACGCCAACACCTAAAAAACTTAAGGTGGACTCTGTAATAATTGCAAGTGCTAATCCGATTGTAGCAATTACTAATATAGGCCGAAGTATATTTGGTAAAATATGCTTAAACATAATTAATATATTTGATAATCCAATAATTCTTGAAGCTGAGACATACTCTTTATTTTTTTCAACTAAGGTTGATGCTCTCGATACTCTTGCAAACTGTGGCCATTCTGAAATACCAATGGCGAAAATCAAAACATAAATTGCCATTTCGTCATGCATTGATTGTGAGATAATTGCCCTTGCAATACCATCAACAAGTAAAGCCATTAAAATACTTGGAATAGTTAACTGTACATCTGTAAGGCGCATTACAATAATCTCATACCTACCACCAATATATCCAGCTGTTATTCCAAGAAAAACTCCAAGTATCATTGCAAAAATTATAGATGCAAAACCAACGATCAGTGAAATTCTTGAACCATAAATCATTGTTGAAAACATATCTCTTCCTTGCTGATCAGTTCCTAATATGAAGCTAAAACTTCCTCCCTCCGACCATACTGGTGGGGTAAAGGCATCCATTAAAGAAACTGATGCTGGATCAAAAGGATTATAAGGTGCAACTATCCCAGCAAATACAGAACAAAAAAGTATAATAAAAAATATTGCTGAAGAAATTACTGCTAATTTAGAATTAAAGAAACTGTATCCAATATCAGTATCGTATATTTTATTGTACGTTTTAAGTAGCATTTTAACTACCCTCTTCCTTCAGCCTAATTCTAGGATCAATAAAATAGTATGTGATATCTACAATAAAATTTATCATAACAAATATAAAAGCTACCATAATCATGTATGCTGACATAATTGGAATATCGACAAAGTATACTGCTTTGATAAATAATGACCCCATGCCTGGCCATTGAAAAACTGTTTCTGTAATAATTGAAAAAGCAATTAACGTTCCAATGTTAATACCTGTAATAGTAATAACTGGAATTAATCCATTTTTTAGCGCATGCTTATAATTAATAACACTCCTTTTTATACCTCTTGCTTTTGCAAATTTAATATAATCTGTTTGTAAAATTTCCATCATTTCAGCGCGGACTAATCTAATAACATAGGTCATTTGAAATAAACTTAACGTAACTGATGGGAGTATCAGTGCTTTTAAACCAGAAATAGTTAAAAATCCTGTACTCCAAAAACCTAATTGTGTTACTTCACCTCTTCCAAAGGATGGAAGAACTCCTAAAATTACTGAAAACAAATAAATTAACATTATTCCTATAATGAATGTAGGTAATGAAACCCCTGCTAGAGAAATCACAAGAATAATATTAGAAATAAAACTGTCTCTGTAAATACCAGTATATACACCCAAGATAACACCGCTAATGATTGCAATTAAAGCGGAGACGAAAACTAATTCTAAAGTTGCAGGCATTCTTTCTGCAATTAAGTCTGAAACTTCTCTTTTTAATTGGTATGATATTCCAAAATCACCTTGAATTACATTTCCTATAAAACGTGAAAATTGAACGTAAACAGGATCATTTAAACCCAATACTTCTCTAACCTCAGCACGTCTTTCATCTGAAGCATCTTCTCCAGTCATACTATTTACTGGATCACCAACAAAATTAAATAAGGAAAATGAAACAAAAGCTACAACAATCATTACAAGAATAGATTGAAAGAGTCTTTTAAAGAAATAGTTAAACATGGTTTAATTTCTGGCCAGATTACTGGCCAGAAAATATAAAAATTATTAGTTTACGTTTGCAAATCTAAATAATGGCTCGTTGTTCATTCTAATTGGAACATCGACATTACTTTTTGATGCTTGGTTGACAACTTGGTGATGTAAAGGAAGATATGTTACATCATCTTGAGTAATATCCCAAGCTTCAGCAATCATAGCATTTCTTTTATCTTGATCTGTTTCAACACCCATTGCAGCTACTAACTCATCAACTCTAGCATTACTGAAATTAACTTTATTCCAGCTACCAGCACTATCAAATAAGTACGAGTATACGTAATGACTATCAAAAGTTGGAACACCCCAACCTAACATGTACATGTCACTTGTCATACCGTTTGCGTCACCTTCTTTAACTTCTGAGAAGTGTTGACTTTTAGTTTTTGCATCAAGAGTTACATCAACTCCAATTTTAGCAAACATACCAATTGCAGCAACACAGATTGCTTCATCGTTTATGTAACGATCATTTGGACAATCTAGTGTAACTTCAAATCCATCTGGATAACCAGCTTCTGCTAATAGTTTTTTTGATAGCTCTGGATCATAAGGTAATCTTTCATCACGTGCAGCTGTATGACCATTTACACCAGGAGCAGTGATAATTCCTGCAGGAACACTTTGTCCTCTCATTACCTTATCCTTAATAGCTTCCATATCTAAAGCATGGTACATCGCTAAACGAACTCTTTTATCTGCAAAAGGATTTTTACCTTTGATATTAGATGAATTTAATTCAGAAGAACCTTGATCCATTCCAAAAAATATTGTTCTATTTTGAGGAGTCATTTTTACACCATGTCCAGCAGAAGATTTGATTCTCTCAATATCTTGAACAGGAACAACGTTTGTGTAGTCAATTTCTCCAGATAGAAGTGCTGCAACTCTTGTTGCATCATTTGCAATAGGAAGTAATTCAATAGTATCTACATTGAAAGTACTATCATCACCCCACCAATCATTATTTTTTTCAAAAACAGTTCTTACGTCCTGTTCTCTAAAAGTAATTTTGAAAGGTCCAGTTCCATTTGCATTAGAAGCACAATAAGATGTTTCACCTGCATCCCAGTTGTATGAAACTTCACAACCATTTGCTTTTGCCCAATCTTCAGACATAACAAATATCTGAGTTAATTGATTTAAAAGAATTGGATTTGGTCCATCTGTTACAATCTGAACTGTGTGATCAGTTAATGCTGATGCTGATTTAATGCTTTTAATTAAATCTACCATATCAGATGGAGCAGTTTTTGCTCTATTGATACTAAAAGCAATATCACTAGCTGTTAAATCTGATCCATCATGAAATTTTACACCCTTACGAATTGTAAATATCCAAGTGTCATCAGCAGTTGTTTTCCATGACTCAGCAAGTTGAGGAAGTATTTCCATATTAATACCTGGAGTTACTAAACCTTCATATACTTGACGCGAAACCATGTGAGTTGGTCCTTCGTTTTGTGCATGCGGATCAAGAGTTAAAGAGTCACCAGGCATTGACCATTTAATAGTGTTTGCAAATGCTGGTGAGAAAATACCCATGAAAAGCAAAGACAAAACAATGCTTAAAGTCTTTTTCATATTATTTCCTCCATAGAAATTTGATGGTAGACCCATACAACTTAAATGGAAATATTCAATATTATTAGTATTAATAAGTGCTATATTTTGTCATAATTATTAGTATTAATTTAGACATACCCTTGGAGGAGGCTTGATATAGTGAAAAAAATAGAGAAGGCACAAGAGATCTCTAGAATACTAAATCGTATATATAGAAAAGTACCTATTCCTCTTAACCACAAAAATAAATTTGAATTAGTTGTAGCCGTACTTCTTAGTGCTCAATGTACAGATGAAAGAGTTAATCAAGTTACGCCAATACTATTTAAAAAAGCTAACACAGCTATAAAAATGACAAAAGTGCCAAAAAAAACAATTTATAATATTATTCGCCCTTGTGGTTTGGCACCTCAAAAATCAAAAGCAATTTTTGAACTATCAAGAATTCTTGTAAAAAAATTTAAAGGCAATGTTCCAGAAAGTTTTGAAGAATTAGAAAACTTGCCAGGTGTTGGTCACAAAACAGCCAGTGTTGTTATGTCTCAAGGATTTGGTCATCCAGCATTTCCAGTTGATACACACATTCATCGTTTAGCTCAACGTTGGGGTTTAACAAATGGTAAAAATGTTGTCCAAACAGAAAAAGATTTAAAATATCTTTTTCCAAAAAAATCTTGGAACAAACTTCATTTACAAATAATATTTTATGGAAGAGAATTTTGTCAGGCAAGAAGTTGTTATGGTTTGGAGTGTGAAATATGCAAGGTTTGTAATCCAAAGAGAAAAACGCCTATTAAAACAAAAAAGTAGTAATTAAAAAGGCTGAAATACAACAAGTATAAGTATAAAAATCAATATTACTGCTGGCGCTTCATTTGTAATTCTAAAAAACTTAGTAGAGTATTTGTTTTTATCATTTTTAAAATCATTAAGACATTTTAAACAAAAAAAATGATAGCCAGATAATAAAATTACAAATAAAATTTTTAAAAGCAACCAAGTATCAATACCCACATAATGTGTAAGTGTAAAACCTGATATCCACGTCACTATAAAAGCTGGAAACATAATTATTCTGTACAATTTTCCTTCCATTAGTTTGAATGTTTCTGAGGTTTCTTTTGTGATTTCAGGATTAGCATGATTTACAAACAAACGTGGCAGATATAAAAGTCCAGCCATCCAAGCTATGATACTAAAAATATGAATAACTTTCAGAGTATTAAATAACATTATTTATTCCCATACCGCGTGAGGAGGCATTGACATTAATATAGCATCAACATTCCCACCAGTCTCTAGACCAAATTTTGTACCTCTATCATATAATAAGTTAAATTCAGCATAGCGACTACGCTTAACTAATTGTATCTTTTTTTCCTCTTCATTCCACTCCTCATCCTTAAGTGCAATTAAAGTATTTTTGATAAACTGATGAAAATAAGTACCTACGCCTTGAACAAATTCAAAATCTTTTCCCCAATCGCCAGTTTGAAGGTAATCAAAAAATATTCCTCCAACACCTCTTGGTTCGTTTCTATGTTTAAGAAAAAAATAGTCATCACACCATTTTTTAAATTTAGGATAATATGATTTATCATATTTATTACACAAAACTTCTAAACCACGATGATATTTTTTCTCATCCTCAAATATTACACAAGGTGTAATATCCATGCCTCCACCAAACCATTCCTGAGTGGTCTTAATAAATCTTGTATTAAAATGCATAGAAGGAATTTTAGGTGAAACAGGATGTAATACAACACTGATGCCGGTTGCATTATAATTTGGATCTTCTTTAGCACCCGGAATAGTATCTCTCATATTTTCGTTAAATGTCCCAGATACGGTAGAAATATTTACTCCACCTTTTTCAATAATATTCCCCTTAATTTTACTCATTTTACCACCACCATCACCTTTGTGATCCCAGTTACTTATTTCAAATTGATTTTCATCAATGTTTTGAATAGTTTCAACTAAGTTATCTCGTAATTTTTCAAACCATTGTTTTGCAGTATTAAATTTGGGATCTGCAATCATAATGGCCAACCTTGAGTATGTTTTTTTATCAGATTTACAAAAACGTCTATGTGATCATCGTGATCATTCAAGCAAGGTATATAATGATAATTTTCTCCACCTGACTCCATAAAATATTCTTTATTTTCTTCTTCAAGTTCTTCCAGTGTTTCAAGACAATCACTACTGAAACCAGGAGATATTATATGTATATTTTTAATCCCTTGTTTTGGTAATTCTTTTAATGTTTCACTTGTATATGGCTTTAACCATTCCTCTCTTCCAAATCTACTTTGGAAAGTAGTCATTATCTCATCATCGGATAATCCCATATGTTCTTTAACAAGTCTTGTGGTTTTAAGACAAAAGCAATGATACGGATCACCATTAGTCAAATACCGTTTTGGTATACCATGATAACTAAAAATAATTTTTTGTGGTTTTGAAGTTTTTTTCCAAAATGACTTTATTGAATTTGACAATGCTTCAATATAATTTTTTTCTTCAAAGTACTGATTGATAAAACGCATTTCAGGTATCCAACGCCATTTTTGTAAAACATTTGTTACTTCATCAAATGTACTACCTGTTGTTGCAGCACAATATTGCGGATACATAGGTAGAACTAATAATCTTCTTACTTGTTTTTTTTGAAGTTTTAACAAAGCATCTGGAATAGATGGATTGCCATAACGCATCCCAACTTCAAAAACTATATTTTCATTTTTTGAAGAAAAAGATGATTGGATTTTATTTAGTTGTCTGTTTGCGATATCTAAAAGTGGAGAACCCTTATCAGTCCAAATTTGTTTATATGCTTCTGCTGACTTTGATGGTCTTATTTGTAAAATTACTAGCTTCAATATAATTTGCCATAAGATTTTAGGTAATTCGATTACTCTAGGGTCTGACAAAAATTGATTAAGATAAACTTTTAGTTCTTTTTTATTTGGAGCATCTGGAGTGCCTAGGTTAGTAATTAAAACACCAATTTTTTCTTTACTCCCGTGCTCATAATCTTTTTCACCTATATATTTAACCATATCTATTAGCTAAATTCTTTTCTGATATTTTCTATAAATAAATGAACATTTTTTTCTGGAGTATTTTTGTTAATTCCATGTCCAAGGCCACAAATCCAGCCATTAAGATTTTCAATTGATTTCATTTTTTCAATAAAATCTTTTAAATCATTAAGAAATGTATCTGTTTCACTCAACATTAATTGTTCATTGAAATTTCCTTGAATAAATCCATGTTTTTGATTTTCAAACATAAATTTAAGATCTATTGTATGATCATAGCCAAAACCAGCAAAGGGAAAACTGATGATAGAATTTAGATCTGTTAAACTCTTACCTCTTGAATAATAGCCAAGTTTATTTGGAAAAGAAATTGCAATTTCTTCCAAAATTTTTGAATAAATTTCATAAAAATTTATTATATCTAAATCATACAAAGAGCTATCAAAAATCATGACAAGTTCAACACCTGCATCTAATTGTAATTGAATATTTTTCTTTAGAAGGGGTAAAAGAATTTTTGAAATAAATTTTAAATTCATTTTAGTGTCGATTAAATCAGAGTTATTATTTCCAAATGCATATTTTGATAATGTCCAAGGTCCACCAACAAATCCAATTAAACTTTTATTATTTGGCAATTTCTCTTTTGTTATTTTTATAGCTTCAAATTGAAATTGCATATGCTCAATGCCACGATCAATATTACTATAATCATTAATGTTTTCTGAATTTATATAAGAATTAAATTTCGGTCCTGGGTCAAACTTTAATTCTAATCCAAGTCCCTCCAAGATAAATAAAATATCACTGAATAAAATTGCAATATCGTAATCAAACTCTTGTATTGGACCAAAAGCGACTTCTGCCGCTAGATCTGGAGTTTTACAAAGTTCTTCAAAAGTATATTTTTCTTTGAGCTTGCGATAATGCGAATGGTACCTTCCAGCCTGTCTCATGAACCAAATGGGTGGTGTTTTTTGAATATTTCTTTTGAGAGCATTTTCGAATAAAATATTTGTCATTTTTAGGCTTTTAGTAATTTTTTCTTCCAACTATCATAAGATAGCTCAACAAAAAGATTTTTATCATTACCTAATATTTTACTAATCTCATTGTAAGTATTTCCTGGGCCACAAAAATGATATTTTTCTATAATTTTAGGATATTTATCGATACTCGCCTTAAAAGCTGAACTGCTCATCCAATAAAAGTACTTTTTCTTTTCTATATCTATTTCAAAATCGATAGACTCCAATTGATACGTTTCAATTTTATTTTTTATCCAACTTTCAGGAGATTGAGAATGAGTTAACTTAACCCAAGGATTATTTGTAAGTGAATTAATATCTTTATCAAAATCCTCACCCAAACCATCTGAAGTTCCATTAACCCAAATACCTCTTTCAGATAAATTTTTCCACGTTCTTAAACCGCTAGTCCAAATAACATTATTTGATTGGATTTTTGACCTATCTGGGATTGAGCTAATTCGTGAAACATAAATACATTTATTTTGTAAATTATTTATATCATCGACATTTTTATTTAATTGTTTTCTAGAAAATATTTTATAATTTTTTAAATTTTCAGGATAAATTTCAGCTGTTGTATTACTAGAAAAACTTATATCTTTTGGATCAATAAAATCCCAGCTCTCAAAATGATTGCCGTTTTCATCTTCACCTCTTTTAGATACAACTAATCCTAATTTATGTGAGATATAAGATACTCCTATTTTTTGGTGACATCCCCCTCCATAATTTTTTAAAATATTTCTTTCTTGAATAACATTCGAATAATCTTTGGAAAAATTAATATCATTTAAAATTTCGTTAAGTTTATTATCTTTAATTCTTGTTTCAATCGCTAGAGCTCCTTGTCCAGGAGAACAAGGGTTTATAGACAATGGTAAAACAGACCATAGACATTCGTTAATAAATTTTTTTAGAGTTATTTTTAATTCATTGAATTCAGAATAATTATTCAAAAGTAATCTATCAATTGCTGCTTTAGCAACAATAAAACCATCACTGTCAGGATTTTCCAAAAATTTTTTAAATCTAGTGGGTATGTTACCTCTTATATTTTCAAAGCAAACTTCATCAAACCTTTGTGGAAGATAATTTTCAATAAAATTTTTTAAATTATATTGTCTTCTTGGTGATGAACAAAGAATAGTAATTTTCTTACTATCCATTTTTTTATTTTTTTTTAAGAATAATATATCTCTTTTGTCGGCTCGTTTTAATGTTGCAGCTATTTTAGTTTTATCACCAACTTCAATTGGAAGATCCTTCCAAGAATGGACAATTAAATCACATTTGTTATTTATTAATTCATCTCTTAAATCATTCGTAAAAACACCTTCTGTTGGCATTTCAGAAAGAGGTGTTTTTAGATCTTTATCTCCTGAAGTACTTCTTGTTAAAAATTCTATTTCTACAAAAGGATGTTTTGATTGCAAATAATCGGAAAATTCACGTGCTTGAATTATTGCCAAGTCACTTTTTCTCGATAAAACTCTAACTTTCATGGATTATATTATTTTAAATAGCACTATATGATAAAATTGGTAATGATTGAATTTAAAGGTACAAAATCTTCTTGGGGCTTAGTTGCAAAACTTTTTCATTGGTCATTAGCACTTCTTCTTTTTTGGCAAGTTGCAACGGGGATTAGCCTTCATAATATGGAATTTTCTCCTCTTAAAATGGGTTTTATTATTACTCATAAATTTTTTGGTACCTTAGTCTTTAGTTTAGTTGTACTTAGATTAATGTGGAAATACATATTTAATACTAATCCTAAATATGAAAATATTCCTTTATTTCATAAATTGGTCTCGAATTTAGTCCATTTTGTACTTTATGGTTTAGTTATTCTTATTCCTATTCAAGGTACCTTTATGACATGGCTTGGAGGAGAAGATGTTCATCTCTTGGGATTAATTAAAATACCACCTTTAATCGAAGAGAACTTTTTTCTATACCCTCAAGCTCTAGCTATACACTACTACTCAGCACTTATACTAACAGCTCTTTTTTCACTTCATATTGCAGCAGCGTTGTATCATCGATTTATAATTAAAGATAAATATGGTGTCTGGAGGAGAATGTCTTTTAGTAGAAATAAGGTGTGACAATTCATTCAATTAAACACTTACAATTAAAGATTGGGTAAGATATCTAATAAAAATGCAATATAAAAATTTCTTTGAATCTGAATTAAAAAATTTAAAAGATCAAGGTCTTTATAGGGACTTTAGAAACATAGACAGACCTATAAAAAGTTTTCCAAGTGCAGATGAAAGTTTCAAAAATAAAGAAAGAGAAGTCGAGGTTTGGTGTTCTAATGACTATCTGAACATGAGTCAGCACCCAGAGGTAGTAAATGAAATTGTAAAAACACTACTTGAATATGGATCTGGTTCAGGTGGAACAAGAAATATTTCTGGTACATCAACCTATCATACTGAACTTGAAAAAAAACTGGCAAATGTTCATAATAAAGAGTCGGCATTAGTTTTTGCTTCTGCTTATACAGCAAACCAATCTACTTTATGGACTTTAGGAAAAAAAATTAAAGATATTGAGATATTTTCTGATGAATTAAATCATGCTTCTTTAATACAAGGTATTAAGAATAGTGGTGCTAAGTGTCATATATTTAAACACAATGACATTGATCATTTAGAACAGTTACTAAAAGAGTCAAATGTAGATAATCCTAAGTTAATCGTTTTTGAAAGTTTATACTCTATGGAAGGTATAAGATCGCCTATAGTAAAAGTAGTAGAGTTAGCAAAAAAATACAACTGTATGACATATCTGGATGAAGTTCATTCAGTTGGACTTTACGGTGAAGAAGGTAAAGGTATTGCAGTAGAAATGGGAGTTGAAGATAAAATAGATATTATTAATGGAACTTTAGCAAAAGCATATGGTCAAATGGGAGGTTATATTGCAGCTAGTTCAGAAATAATTGATTACATTAGAAGTTTTGCTCCAGGTTTTATTTTTACAACTTCAATCTGCCCATCAATTGCTGCAGGAGCTGCTAAAGCAATAGATATTGTTTCTCTGGCAGAACAACTAAGAATAAGAATAAAAGAAAATGCAGCTTTAATAAGAGAAAATTTAGATTCCTTAGCAATCCCTTATTTGGATACAAATTCTCATATTATAGCAGTATTAATTAATGATCCTTTTTTGTGCAAAAAAGTGTCTAAAGATTTAATTGATGATCATGGTATTTATGCACAACCAATTTTTTACCCGACTGTACCAAAAGGTTTAGAAAGACTAAGAATAACTGTTACCCCAAAACACAGAAAAGAGCATATCGAAAAAATGATTAAGGCTCTTGATACAGTTTGGTCTAAAAATAATTTACCAAGAAAAAATATTAATAAATTTTCAGCAAATATTTAAGTTTTAATATTGGTATTAATCTGCCTAGTAGCAAAACCATAATAAACTACAGCTAAAGTTATTATGAAACCTCCAATAATTACAGTTGTACTTGGTACTTCATTAATTCCAAAAATAGGAAGCCAAACCCACAGAACTCCTCCAACAACTTCCATTAAAGATAAAAGTGCTAGCTCAGCTGAGGGTAAATATTTAGCTCCAAGACTGTAAAGTATTAAGCCGGCTGCAACAATTATTCCATGAAGTATACTCAAATAACTATTTATTTCAGGCATCAGAATAAAAGGTTCAAAAGAGAAGCCCAAAATAAAGAACGCAAATATTGTACAAAATATTCCCGCTAAAACAACAGTTGTGAATTTTGGTGTTTCAGGTTTCCATCTTATTGTTACCGTGTATAATGCAAAACCTGTTGCAGAAATAAATCCTATTATTGCACCTAAAGCAGTTCCAGAAATACTGTCATTTATAATCATTACGCACACACCTATAAATGCTACAACCATTGCAATTAATGTTGATCTTTTTAGTATTTCGCCAAGAACAAAATAACCAACAATGGCTGCAATAAAAGGCATCGCTGCTAACATAAATAATGTTACGGCAGCCGTAGTCATAGTAATAGAAAAAATGAACCCAGTAAAAGCTGTTGCTAGAAATAAACCTCCAAGTATAGATGGTATTCCTATTTTGAGAAAATTTTTATAAAAAGCAAATCCTTCACGAAAGAATAAATATATAAGAAGTATAATTGAAATAGTTAAGCCTCTATAAAATAAATATTGAAAAACATATTGATGACCATCCACCATATATCTAACAGTCAACGCTCCAAAACTCCAAAAAATTCCAGCAAGAAAAACTACACTAAAGGCATATAGATAAGAATTTTGACTCATTATTTAAAGGTCAAATCATTAAATTTGATAAAAGTAAATTAATATTTTAGTTATTTATTTGAATACCAGTTTCTTTAGTTCCTGAGATCTTAAAATTAACTTTATTATCATCAATTTTTTGTATTTCAGATACGTCTGACATTTTGCAACTGACAATAAAAAGAAATAAAATAATTATTGGCAACTGCCTATAGAACCAAGAGCACATTTTTTACCATCTATCCATATAGCGTTTGACAAATTTGCTTCATCAAACATTGCACCTGAAATATTAGCACCAAGTAGATTTGCCTCATATAGATTTGCACCTTTAAAAGTCGCTCCAAAGAGATTAGATCCTTCAAAGTTTACTTTTGCAAGGTTTGCATTATCAAAGTTAGCATTATTACAATTAGCTCCCTGTAAATTTGATGCATATAAATTTGAATTACTGAAATTTGAGAAGATAAAATTACCAATAGATAAATTTGAATTATTAAGTTGAGATTTTTCAAAATTAGATAAAGATAAATTAACTCCTGACATTTGAGAATTTGCCAAGCCAGTACCAGATAGATCGAGATTTTCTACAAAATTACAATTAGTCCAGTCTACCTCATTTGCAGGTTGATCACTACAAGCAGCAAATACAGAGTAAGAGCTAAATAAACTGAATACAAATAAAATTAAGAATCTCATATCGATTTTTTAAGATCAGTTTATGTTAAATTTAAGGCAAATTAGCGTGAAGTGAGTTTTAATTCAATCCTTCTATTTTGCTGTAGATCGCTCTCGGTTTCTCCATCACTTATAGGAAAAAACTCTCCATATCCTGCCGATGCTAATCTATTTGGTGGAAAACCAAGATCAAGAAGAAGTTTTAAAACTGTATTAGCTCTTGCTGAAGATAATTCCCAGTTAGATGGATATCTGATTGTCTGTATAGGGTTTTTGTCTGTGTGTCCTTCTACCATTATAATCCAATCAATATCTGATGGAATATCATTAGTAGTCTCTTTTAAAGTAAGACCAATTTCACTTAATTTTTCTTTACCAGATAGTTGTAAATCTGCTGAAGCAGAGTCAAATAATAGCTCTGATTCAAAAATAAATCTATCTCCTACAATTTTAATATCTTTTCTATCACCTAAAATAGATTGTAGTTTTCCAAAAAACTCAGATCTATATTTTTGAAGTTCAAATACTTTTGATGTAAGGGCTTTATTTAACTTTTCACCTAGTACCTCTATTTCTAAATCTTTAATCAAAGCCTGACTTTCACTAGCTTCTAAAGCACTATTAAGTAAAGCAATTTCTTTTTGCAGAGTGTCAATTTGATTAGAAAGAATTTCTACCTGTTCTAATGTTTTTGAAGATTGTATTTCCATATTTTTAATTTCTTCAAGTGATGTTTCTTTTTGCGTTTGTTTTTCTTGTTCTAATAATGCAATTTGATTTTGAAGTAGCTCAAGTTTATCAAGTTGTTGTTTTTGTTTATCTTCAGACAAAGAAAGTACATTATTCAATTCAGATATTTTTCCTCGCAAATTAAAAATGGTGCTATCTTTCTGAATTAAATCTTTATTTAATCTTGCTAATTCTTCATTTTTAAACCTAATTGCATCAAGTTGTGCATTAAGTGATGCATCTTTTAAGCCCAGACTATCATTAATTTCTAAAAGATCATTCATTAGTTCTTGATATTGGGATATTTGACTTTGTAATTCTTCATCTCTTAATGATAGTTCAGTGTTTGTATTTTCTAATTCATCATTTAATCTTAGAAGTTTTTCATTTTGTTTTTGTAATTCTTCATCTCTTAATGATAGTTCAGTGTTTGTATTTTCTAATTCATCATTTAAACTTAGAAGCTTTTCATTTTTATTTTTAATTGCAAGTAACTGCTCTTCAATACCTCCTTCCTCTAGACCCAGACTTTCGTTAATGGCCATTAAATTTTCATTCTTCTTATTTAATTCTGCTATTGTAGATTTGAGAGATTTTTCACTTTCAAGTAGTTTAAAATTAGCATTATCTAATTCTTGATTAAGTATTTTTAGTTGATCAATTCTTGTTGCAAGTGCTTTATTAATTCGTTCTCCAAGTCCCTCGGTTTCAAGTAAAGTAATTTCTTGTCCTTCATAAGTTTCTAATGCATTTGCAACTATTCTCAGTTCTTTTAAAAGACTACTAATTTGCTCGGATAAAGCTATTATATTTTGTTCCTGAACAAATATTTCTGATCGTTTTTTTGCAACATCAGTTTGTAATTGCTCACTTAATAATTGCTCACTTTGTAAATTTAATTCTGTATCTTCAAGTTTTTTCTCAGTTTCAGAAAGAGTTGAAAGGGCTGCTTCTTTATCTTTTTTTTCAATAACAAGTATTTTAGATAATTCATTTATTTGTGTTCTTAAATCTTGAAGCGCCTTATCTCGGCCAGATATAGCATCACTCAGATATATTTGCGAAACAGTAAAAACCATTAGCACAAATATGATTACTATTAAAAGAGTAGCTAGAACATCGACAAAACCGGGCCAAATATTTGTTGTATCAGCAAGTCTATTTCTTAAAGACCTAGTAGACATTATTATTTTTTAATTTTCTTTAGTTCTTTTTCAATTTTCTGAAAATACTCTTTAACTTTTTTTGCTTCTAATATTCCATTTTTGCTTAAAGCTTCTGTAAGGTTCATTAGTGTAGATTGTGTGTTTAATTGTGAAGATAAGAAATTTGATAATTGCTTATCAAGATTTGAAGAGTTGGAATTGATTTTATTAAGTATTTCATTAAACTTCTCTAAATTGTTTGAAATTTTAGTTTGATTGTCAGATGATTTCTTAAAAGCATTTAGGAGGTTTTCTAAGTTGTCATAGATTTTTTGAATTGCTTCACCTGTAGGCTTATCTTCTACTTTAGAAAAATCTGGAGAAGAATTGCTATTAAGTATTTTTTCAAAGTATTGACTAAATTTATTTTGAGCTTGTCCAAGATTTAAATCAAGTAATCCTAATATTAAAGAGCCAGCTAAACCTAATAAAGAACTGCTAAATGCAATACTCATGCCTTCAAGTGGAGCATTTAATCCATCTTTAAGAGAATTAAAAAAACCTGCAACATTTGTATCATCTATACCTAAGCCGCTGATAACATTGCCAACAGATCCAATGGTTTTTAGAAGTCCCCAGAAAGTTCCAAGGAGTCCTAAAAAAACTAGCAAACCTACCAGGTAACGAGAAGTTTCTCTTATGCTTATCAAAGTCATATCAGAATTCTCTATCAATCTATTTATTGATGAACTTTTAAAAACAAATTTTCCGTCAAGATTTTTTAATTCAAGAGAAATGTTTTTGTCTTGCCCTCTTAAAGTAGAGAATGCTTCTATAGAATTTGTAATATTAAAGTTCGAGAAAGATATATATTTATAATTTAAGTTAATGAGATGAAAAATATTAAATACAATTCCAGTTAACAGTGCTAATAAAATTATAATGTTAATAAAAATATTTGATAAAAAAGCATTTTGTAAAACTGGGTATAATAAAACAACAATAACAAAGACAGCGACTAAAAAAATTGATGCTCTAATTATATAATTATTTAGGGATAGCGCCATAAACTAAAGATTATATTACCTGTCTTGGAAATTCAATAAATATAAACTGTTTAGTTGTAGATATAATTTCTTGTGAGAGGCAAATTGTTAATATTTTTTGCGATTTGTATTTGGAAAACAACATTACCCATATTTACAAAGGAATACTTGCTTGCCAATAGATAAAACTCCCACATTCTAAAAAAACGCTGATCAAACATACTTATAATTTTATCTTTATTTTCAATAACATTTTGATACCATTTAGAAAGTGTGTGAGCGTAATGTAGTCTTAATACTTCAACATCAGTTACATTTATATTAAGTTTTTGTGTTGCATTCATTACTTCAGATAATGATGGAATATAACCTCCAGGAAAAATGTATTTTCTTATCCAAGGACTTGTAGCAGTTGGTTTACCCCTTTGACCAATTGTATGCAAAAGAAAAACACCATTTTCTTTCAGAATATTATTAGCTTTACTTAAATAAGTTTTAAAATATTTAACACCAACATGCTCAAACATACCAACTGATACAATGCGATCATATTTTTTGGTCTCATTTCTATAATCTTGTAGTGCAAAAGAAACTTTATCAGCCAAACCTTCTTTTTGTGCTCGCTCAGATGCAGTTTTAAATTGATTTTCTGAAAGTGTAATTCCTTTAACTTTGGCGCCAGTAGATTTAGCTATTTCAATTGCCATTCCTCCCCAACCACACCCAATATCAAGAACATCCATATTTTCTGTAATTTGAAGTTTTTTAATTATATGTTGTTTTTTATCTTTCTGTGCTTGATCTAAACTCATATTGGGATTGTGAAAATATGCGCAAGAATATTGCATATCCTGATCAAGAAATAATTTATATAAATCCTCATTTATGTCGTAGTGGTGTGCTACATTTTTTTTTGAATTTACAAGCTGATTAATCTGCTGAAATGGCATGAAAATAGAAGATAAATATTCATAAAATTTATAAAACTTATTGTTAGAAATAAAATCATCGTAACAATTAGTTATCAAATTAAGAAAGTCTTCTATAGTGCCTTTTTCTACAACTAACTCCTCATTCATATATGCTTCACCTATATGCAGATTAGGGTTGAAGAATAGTTTTCTTTCAATAGATTTGTTTTTCAGTCTTATACAAACGTGAGGGTTTGAATTTCCAAATTTATGGTTCTTGCCATTAGAATCTATGATTTCTAATGTTCCATCAAAGTTAAGTTTTTTCAGTACACTGAATAACATGTTTTTTTATTTTAAGAAAAACGTCTCTTATGTCAATAACTCTAAATTATTAACATTTGATGAGAAAATAATTTGTAAAGATTGACTTAAGCAGCAATGCGACGATTTTTTTGAGCTTCTTTTTCTTTTTTTAGCTCTTTTTCGTCAATGTATGCAACATCACAGTGACTCTGACAATAAGGCTTCCCAGCAACGGTATCAGCCTCACAAAAATGAAAATCTTTCTCTTGTGGATCTCCAATTGGCCATTGGCAACTTGAGAAACTGTGCATCACACTGTTTTGTTTAAAATAATTTTTTAATATAGACATAATAATTTTATTAATTTCGAGGTAGTTTATATTTATGAAAAAACCAGTATTCAACATTAAATATAAAAAAGTTGTTAATTATCAATATGTTAGTATCTTAATCTTTTTGACCTACTATATGTTGATACATAATTTATAATAAAAACGAATCGGTTTATCGAAAAATTAAAATTATTAACAATAGTGCCAAAAAAAACAGATAAGATTTGATTATAAAACTTTTAGTTAATTTGGATTTAGGAGGTTTTCTCAGATATATAAAGAAAACAATAGTACTCCAAAATAATAAAAGTATTACCCAACCTGTTAAAAATGCGTAATAAAAATCGACAGACATAAACTCCCTAAAGAATTAATCTATATAGCGCAGTGTAAGCCTGTTTTTTGAATATATTTTTGATGATATTCTTCAGCTTTATAGAATTCCTTAGCTTCTGATATTTCAGTAACAATATTTAATCCTGCACTTTTAGCATATTCATTTTTAGAATGAATAGATTTATTTTTTTGATCTTCGTTATAATAGTATATCGCTGACCTATATTGTGTTCCGATATCAGGACCTTGTCTATTTAAAGTAGTAGGATCATGACACTTCCAGAAAACCATCAAAAGATCTTCATAAGATATTTTAGAGTTATCAAATTCAACTAAAACAACCTCAGTATGATTTGTATTTCCTTGGCAAACACTTTCATAGGAAGGGTTAATAGTATCGCCTCCAGAATAACCAACTAAGGTATTTATTACGCCTGGAGTTTTACAAAAAGTTTCTTCCACACCCCAGAAACAACCTGCACCAAATAATGCTTTTTCCATAGTTATAAATATATATGTAATATAAAATATATCAATTTTTATGAGTCCAAAATTTAAAATTTTAGATAAAAAGAATATTCACAACGGTTTCTTTAAAATGAATGAAGTTACTCTAAAATACAAAAAATATGATGGGAATTGGAGTAACGAAATAAAAAGGGAGTTATTTGGTGGTGCACAAGTATCTGCGGTCTTACCATATGACCCTATAAATAAAAAAATCGTTTTAATTCAACAGTTCAGACCAGGAACAATTTCTAAAGATAATCAAAATTATCTAGATGAAATAGTTGCTGGAATAATTGACCTTGGTGAAACTCCAGAAGATACTGCAAAGAGAGAATGCTTGGAAGAAACTGGATGTGAAGTAAGTAATCTTACATCTATACAAGGTTACTTTCCTGCCCCAGGATCATCTGAATCTTTTTATAATCTTTTTTTAGGTGAGGTAATTGCTCCCGATAAAGAAATTATAAGAGGTCTAGTGAATGAAAATGAGGATATATTAGTTAAAAGTTATAGTTTTGATGAGGTAAAAACAAAAATGAATAAAAAACAAATTTTAAATGGGCTTACACTAATAGCATTACAGTGGTTTTTTTTAAATATTGAACGAACCTAAGTTCCTATACCTCTTTCATAAGGTTGAACTAATTCTTTACATATTAAGTTCATATCTAAAGTCTCGACATTTTTATCTATAGTTTGATATTCCTGACACTCATATACTTCGTTATCTTTTTGGAGAACTGTAACAAATAAGATTATTGTTAAATCATTTACAACCTCTATGTCACTTATAGCGTAGCTTTTAACTTCAAATCCCTCATTGATAAGATCTTTATAAGATTTCTCTGACTCTAGCCATTGATCTATATTTGGATTAGCTGTTGAAAGGTTAGAAAAAAACAAAAATACAGAAAATAAAAAAATAGTTAGTTTTCTTTTAGCCATTGTAGAACTTCATTTATATGTTTGTTAGGAGGAAAAATAGGGTAGAATACTTTTTTAACAATATTTTTTTCCACAATAAGAGTTAATCTTTTAAAATAAATTTTGTTTTCAATTTCAAAATAAGGCATTTTTAATGAATTGAGCAAAATATTTTCTGAATCACTTAAAACATCATAGGGAATTGCTAATCTATCTGTCATTTCCTTAATATAATCTATTGTTTGAGTTGATATTCCTATAGGCAGCGCATTTAGTTTGATTAATTCTTCATAATTATCTCTAAAGCTACAGGTCTCCACAGTACAGCCAATGGCTCCTGGAGTTTTATTCCAATTTTTAGGTAAACTTTCATTTGGATTACCTGTCATAGAATAAAAATATAAAATTAAACGGAAAGTGTCAGATCTTTTTATTTTTAATAGATTTCCCTGTTGATTTTTAAGAGAAATATCCGGCAAAAACTTATTTAAAAGATGATCAGCTTTTCCATCATCTCGCGGTTTAGGAAATTTACTATAATCCATACTAATTTGTCTTGTATAATCCAATTCTATATATCATAAGATAGTTTTATGACTCAAATTAAACCTCTATCTAGTATGGAAACTCCTCGCTTTGCTGACGTTGCTACTTTTTTTCGTTTACCTATTATAAAAGATTTAAATAAATTAGACTACTGTGTTGCAGGCGTACCATGGGATGGAGGAACTACTAATAGACCTGGCGCTAGACATGGGCCAAGAGAAATTAGAAATGCATCGTCACTTGTAAGGCTTTATCACCCTGTTTCACTTAAGAGCCCTTATGATAAATTTAATATTGCAGATATTGGTGATTGTCCGGTAAATCCAGCAGACCTAAATGATAGTTTAGATAAAATAGAAAAATTTTACTCAAATATTTATAATTCCAAAACAATACCATTATCAATTGGAGGTGATCACTTAATTAGCCTACCAATTCTTAGAGGTATAGCAAAAGAAAAACCAATCGGTTTATTTCAGTTTGATTCTCATTCTGATACTTGGGACACTTATTTTGGAGGATTTAAATATACTCATGGCACACCATTTAGAAGAGCTATAGAAGAAAATCTAATTGATCCAAAAAAATATGTAATCCTTGGTCTTCGTGGAGCTTTATATGATCCTGAAGATTTAAGTTGGGCTAGAGAACAAGGTGTAACTATTATTACTATAGATGATTATTATGAAATGGGATTTAATAAATGTATTGAAAAAATTTATGAAGTTCTAGTTCATACAGATACTTATTTTACATTTGATATTGATGGAATAGACCCAACTTTTGCACCAGGTACTGGCACTCCAGAAGTTGGAGGTTTTAATGTGAGAGAGGCACAAACTATTATAAGAGCACTAAACAAAATCAATTTTGTAGGAGGTGATGTTGTAGAGGTATCACCACCATTTGATGTAAATAATATGACTTCATTAGTAGGAGCAACAATTGCCTTTGAAATGCTTTGTACTATGACAAAAGTAAATTAAAACTCTTCGAAATTTGAAGCTCCAACACATAAAACATTTTTTAAATCTAGATATTTATTAATATTATCTTTATTGACTCCACCTGTTGGAATAAATTTTATATCCTTTAGAATATTTTCAATTGATTGTAATTTTTTTTGCTCTCCATTTAAATTTGCTGGAAAAAATTTAATTATTTTATAACCTTTTTTATATAGATATATAAATTCACTAACTGTTTCAGCTCCAGGAATATATAATAAATTATTAATTTCTAAAACCTCATCAACAATTCCAGGAGAAACAAAAAAGTTAAAATTATGATCTTGACCTTTAATAAAATCTTCTTTTGTTAAAACTGACCCCAACCCAAATTTATGTTTAGTAAAATGTTTTTGTAATTCTAATGCTATATCAAAAGATTGATTTTCTCTCAGTGTTACTTCAATATATCGAATAGATCTATTTTTCTCTAAATATTTGCTTAAGCGATCAATATCATTGCTTACAGTTGTAGTATTAAGAATTGGTAAAATTTTTTGTTCTTTTAGTTTTAATTGTAATTCGCTATTTAACATCAACTATTGCTCCTTTTTGCATGATTATCTTCGAGCCCAGAAGACTGGCTTCTTTCAGAGCTAAAGCTGGATCGTTATGAATAATAAAATTTGATACGTAGGCAGCATTAAATCCATCTCCAGCTCCTGAAGTATCAATTACTTTTCTAATAAATTTATTTCTTATTGTATATTTTTTTTTATTTTGAATTGAGTAAGTTAATTTAGCATTTTTTCTAAATATACCATGATCTATTTTGTATTTATTTATTAATTTTTCAAAATTACTTAAACTATTATCATTTTTCCAAAATTGAAGATCTTCACCTGACACAAAACAAATATCAACGAAATTTAAAATAGAATGCAAAAAATTGTTTAAATTTTTTTTAGTCCATCGATTAATTCTAATATTAAAATCAAAGATAATTTTTACTTTTTTATTATTTAATAATTTTAACAAATTAACAAAATTACTTATTTTAGATGGATCAATAATTGAAAGTGTAATTCCAGAAAAATAGATATAATCAAAATTCTTCAAATTTTTAAATAATGAAACAAAATCTATCTTATTAAAGTAATATTTTGCTGCACTATTATCTCTCCAATAAAAAAATTGTTTTTCTCCGTTATTTCTATTCTTAATTAAATATAAACCAATTTCATGACTATTAACTTGCTTGATTAATTTTGTTGAAATTTTTTTAGAATTTATGAATTCCAAAACTGATCTGTTTACACTAGTTTTACCAATGGCTGTAAAAAAAGAGACATCAAAATATTTTTTATCAATATAGTTACAAAAATTTAGCGTATCACCTGCAAATGATTGTTGAAAAATATTATTCTTAGTATTGGCAATTTCAATCATACATTCACCAACTGAACAAATTTTTATTTTCATAATTAACTTTAGTCGTGATGAAAAACTTCTTCCATACTAGACCACCATTCTCCTTTTTTTCTATTTGGGTCTGGAATTTGACATGGTCCACAAACACTCCACCACTCTTGAACTTTAGGGTTTGAAGCCATTAACTTGTTATCTCTATCAAGATTGTCTCCGTGATATTCAACATATCCAAAAAGAGTATTTTTATGCAAATATATAGAATAATTCTTAAAATTAAGTTCTGTTAAATTTTCTAAGACTTCAGGCCAAACATTTGCATGAAGTTTTTTATATTCTTCTATTTTTTCCTCTTTAATTCCAAGAGTCATACCTAATCTAATCATTTATAAATATTCCTTTCTTGTTATTTTAAAACTGTATGCATGCTCACATGGTTTATTATCTGGTCTTGTTATATGGAGTCCATCTCTGGTATGTTTCCATTCTACTTTATCAGTACTTCCTAATAATTCTACCCTTTCAATTTCATTATCAAAAAGTTTATATATACTTTCTATAGTAAAATCTTTGCTAGGCCATCCTAATGCAGTTGCATACAAAAAATTATCTTTTGTAGTGAACCTAAAATCTTTAGCAGTATAAATTAGTTTTGCTCGATTATCTGAAAAAGGTCCTGCTTCATTCATTTTAGTTGGGCCTTCTCCATATTGATCCCATGTTTCTGTTTCAAATATTGCTTCTCCATTTACATCAAGCCAATTTCCAATACCTTCTAAAAGATTTTTATCTTCTTCTGGAATTGTTCCATCAGGTTTTGGCCCAATATTTAAGAGCATGTATCCATTTTTACTAACATTATCTATTAAGTAGTGAACTAAATCTGTCGTAGTTTTATATTTTGAATTCTTCATATAAGCCCAAGCACTTCCATCGTGGACTGTGGTATCAGTAATCCAATCATAGTGGGTTAATTCTGACTCTCTTCCTTGTTCAAGATCTAATAATCCAGAGCCGGGGGGAAGATCATGCCATTTATAAGATACAACTACTTCATTACCCCACTCAGTTTCTTTGTTATAATAATATGAAAGAAAATCTTTTTTATACTTTTCATGAATAAATCTAATTCCAAAATCAAACCATACATAGTCTGGTTTATAATTATCTACTACTTCTTTTAATCTATTTAACCATCTATCATGAAAAGCTTTACTAGGCTTGTCTTGATGTTCATTTTTTCTACCCCAATGATCAGGATATACAGCCTGATTTCCTATTAAATCTAAATTGTGAAGTTCACCATATAAACTTTCATATTCCTTTTTTGATGTATCAAAATCATTATTCCAGTGTGGGAAAAAAAACCAGTTTTCAGCATGATGCATTGCTACCATATATTTCATCCCTTTGTTTCTAATTGCTTTAGCAAGTTCTCCAACAATATCTCTTTTTGGCCCCATCTTGGATGCACACCATTCAGTATCAGAACAATTCCACATTGGAAAACCATCATGATGCTCTGCTACTGGTCCAGCAAATTTTGCTCCAGATCGATAATACAAATCTGCCCACTCTTCTGCATTAAATTTTTCAGCAGTAAACATTGGTATAAAATCTTTATATCCAAATTTAGATGGATGACCATAATGTTTACAATGATAATCAAACTGAGGACTAGGTGGTCTATACATCCAATAAGGATACCAGGTCACATTGGGTCCAGCAGCTGGAACAGAATAGATTCCCCAATGAGCATAAATACCAAACTTCGCTTTTTTAAACCAATTTGGTGTTTGATGTTGTTTTATTGATGACCAAGTTGGCTCAAAATAGTTTTGTTTCATCGCTTAATTAAATTTAAATTTATATAATCTTTTAAAGACTATAAAATTGAGTTGCATTTCGAGAAAATATTTTATTTTTTTCGTCTTCAGAAAAAGAATTGCAATAATTCATTGCTAAATCAAACCAATTTGAATAATTATCTGCCATTGTTAAAACAGGCCAATCACTTCCCCACATTAATTTATCAGATCCAAAAGTGTTAAGAATAAAATCAATATAAGGATCAAGCTGTTCTTTTGTATAATCTGGACCAACTTCAGTGAGAATTCCAGAGAATTTACAATAAACATTACTTGCATTTGATAGTTCAGTCATATCTTTTTTCCATTGGTCAATTTCAGATTTAGTAATCACGGGCTTAGCAATATGATCAATAACTATAGGAAGGAAATCATATTTTTTAACAAATTGTATAAGATGTTGAAGATGATTTGGTCGAACTAAAGCGTCAAAAGTTAAATTTTTTGTATTTAAATATTTTATATTTTCTTTTAAGTGATCATTTAACATCCAAGCATCATCTTGAATATCGTGTATCATAGGTCTAAAACCTTTTAAAAATTTACTCTCACAAAGTTTATCAATATCATCTTTAGCATTGTTACTATCTAGATCAACCCAACCCACCACGCCTGCAATAAATTCATATTTTGATGCTAAACTTAATGTAAATTCTGTTTCAGCAACCGTGTCAGCAGCTTGGACAATTACTGTTTTAGTTATATTTTTTTGTTTTATAAGTGGCTCAAGATCTTCTGGAAAAAAATCTTTATATAAGACTTTCATATCTGGGGTCATCCAAGAGTAATCTCCTCTTGAAAGTTTCCAAAAATGTTGATGACTATCTACGTACATTTATTTCCAATAAGTACCATTATTATAATCAAATTCATTAAGAGAACTATCTTTAATTTTTACAGAATATCCTGGATTTGTAGGAGTAACATATCCACCATCTTTAATTATTGCTGGATTTTCAAAATGTTCAGAGCAGCTTTCTGCATATTCACTTAATAATAATTCATGATTAGAAATTATAAACTTGTTGATTAGATTTAAATGTTGAACATATTCACATAAACCAACGCCACCTGCGTGAGGAATAACGGGGGTATTAAACTTACTAGCTATTAAAAGAACTGGTAAAATTTCATTTATACTTGCAATTCTACAACTATCAATTTGGCAATAATCTAAAGATTTGTGTTCTATAAATTGTTTAAACATAACTTTATTTTGTATCATTTCTCCTGTTGCAAGATTAATGTCAGGATGTGCATCTTTAATTTTTTTAAAACCTAAAACATCATCAGGGTTGGTTGGTTCTTCATAGAATAAAATATCGAACTGTTTTAGTTTTCCAATATTTTCTATAGTCTCATTTACACTCCAGATTTGATTTGAATCTACCATCAATTTATTATTATCACCTATTAATTCTCTTACTAATTTACAGCGATGGATATCTCTTTCTATATCTTGACCAACTTTCATTTTAAAATGAGTCCAACCGTTACTTAAATTTTCTTCAACTAGTCTTTTCATTTTTTCATCTGAATACCCCAACCAACCAGCTGCAGTTGTGTATGCTGGAAAAATAGTGGAATTTAAATCGTCTAAGTTTGAAGGCAAACTTAGTTTTTTTTGATCAATTATTTTAGCCGCTTCATCTTTAGTAATTACATCGTCGATATAAGAAAAAGAGAGTTTATCTAATAAATCTCTTGTTTCTAATTCTATTATGTATCTCCAAAGAGGTTTTTTATGAAATTTAGAAATTAAATCCCATATTGCATTAAAAAAAGCTGCAGCTGCAAGATGCGTTACACCTTTTTGTGGCCCTACCCATCTTAATTGACTGTGGTTTGTAATTTTTTCCCATATCGATGCAATATCCCTTTCTATTTCCTCAATATTTTTTCCAATAATAAATTCTTTAAAGTATTCTATAACAGTACAACAAAGATCATTACCTTTTCCAATAGTAAAGGTTAATCCAATACCGGTTAGATCTTTTTGATCAGTAAATATTGTGACATAAGTTGCAGAATAATCACAATCAACATGTACAGCATCAGTTCCCAAATTATCTTTTGATGTTGGAAAACGAATATCCTGAGTTTTAATATCAATTATTTTCATATTGGACATCTTTCATCAATTAGTTTTTCATTAAGTAAATCTTTCCACAAATCTTCAGGTATAGGAAAATTTAAAAATCCTAAGTTTTGCTCCACTTGATCAAGCCTATCCATACCTAATATCATGGAAGTAACAAGTTTATTTGTATAGCAAAATTGTATTGCTGCTGCAGGGACAGGCACATCATATTTTTTACAAATATTTGCAATTTTTAAGTATCGTTGTTTAACTTCTTCTGGAATTTTATCATAAAAATAAGTAATATTTTCACCTACACCTTTAGCTAAAATTCCTGAATTAAAAATTCCTGCAAGAATAATTCCTATATTATTTTTTTCAGCAATAGGGAAAAAATCATTGAGAGCATTTTGATCCAATAATGAATATCTGCCTGCTAGAACCATACAATCAAAATCGCCTGCATTTGCAAATCGTGCACATATATCAGAGTCATTTACTCCTACTCCAATAGCCTTGATAACTTTTTCTTCTTTTAGTTTTTGTACGGCTTTATACGCGCCATCCATTGCTAATTTAAAATAATGATCAACCTCGTCACCAAAATTAAATCGATCTACATCATGAATTAAGCAAATATCTACTTTTGAAACAGCTAATCTTAGTAATGATTGCTCAAATGCTCTCATCACACCGTCATAAGAGTAATCGAGATTAGGAGAAAAATTTAAACTTCCTGCAAATCTCCCTCTATCTATATTATCTTTTTTTGCTGGTGTTAGATATCTTCCAACTTTTGTTGATAAAAAATAACTATCCTCATCTACAGTTTTTAAAAAATTTCCTAATCTATGTTCACTTAATCCATAACCATATAAAGGTGATGTATCATAAATATTGATTCCTTTTTCATAGCTTTTTTCAAGTATGTCGTAGCAATTACGTTCATCAAGATTTTCAAATAAATTGCCCAAGGGCGCTCCACCAAAACCAATAGCTGTTAAGTTTATATCAGTTTTTCCAAGCTGTCTTTTATTCATGAATATTTCCCATAATTGATGAACTCATTTCTTCATAGTTATGATTATTGATAGTTTCACCGACTACCTTAAAATCTTTCATTGTTATAATTCTATCTGCTAAGCTAATCATTTCAGGCATATCACTGGTAATTAAAATTATTGATGTGCCTTTTAAAGATAGTTCAATAATTAATTCATGAAGGTAAGATTTTGTTTTTATATCTATACCAACTGTGGGTTCATCAATAAATAATATATCAGTTCCAGAAGCTAGCCATTTAGCTACACTAATTTTTTGCTGATTACCTCCAGATAAGTTAGAAACGATTTGTTGGTATGAAGGTGTTTTTACTTCAAGTTGTTTCACATAAGGATCTACTTTATTGTAAACAATACTGTCATTTAAAAAGGATAATATTTTTTTCAAATTTGACCAGACTGTTATTCCGGCATTGGATAAAACATCATGCATTAGAATTAATCCCTCTTTTTTTCTGTCTTCACTTATGTATCCAATTTTATATTTTTCTAGTGCATCTTTTGGAGACTTAATTTTAATTTCTTTATTGTTGAGTAAAATCTGTCCAGAATTAATTTTATCTAACCCAAGTACACATTTTATTAATTCTGTTCTTCCTGCGCCAACTAAACCGTATAATCCAAGTATTTCTCCTTTTTTTAAATTTAAATTAATATTTTTATGACCAAGGTCAGTGTTTATTGATTGTAGATCTAGTAAACTTTCATCTGTAAAATCAATATTTTTCTTAGATTTAATTATTTGTTCATCTCTACCAATCATTAATTTAACAAGTTTCTGTCTATTAAGATTAGTAATTTGTTCAGACTCACAAGCATTTTTACCATCTCTCAAAACAGTAACTTCATCACAAATTTCAAATACTTCCTCTAATTTGTGACTAACAAATACTATACTTACATCTTGTTCAGCAACTAATCGTTTAAGTAATGCAAATAAATTTTTTGTATCTTGTGGGGATAATGATGAAGTTGGCTCATCTAATAATAGTATTTTTGATTCTAAGGATAAGGCTTTAGCTATTTCACAAAGTTGCATTTTTGCAACTGTTAAATCTGATACTATTGTATTTGGATCTATATCCAGCTCCATAATATCGAGCCATTTTTTTGATTCTTTGGCAACAGTATTATAATCAATTAAACCTAAATTATTTTTAGGAAGGTTGGTTAACATTAAATTTTCACCAACTGAAAACCTCCTAATTAAATTTCTTTCTTGGTGCACAACTGAAATTCCAGCATTCATTGCTTCATTAGGTGAAGAAAAAGACTTCTCTTGATTATTTAAAAATAGCTTACCTTCATTTTGATTATATACTCCTGTGATTATTTTAATTAATGTAGATTTTCCTGCTCCATTTTCACCAAGAAGTGCATGGATTGATTTTTTTTTGAGTCTGAAGTTTGCATTATCAAGAGCTTTAACACCAGGAAAATTTTTTGTAATGTTGTTGAGTTCTAAAATATAATCACTCATCTGAAAAAACCTTTGTTCTTCTCTCTTCTCTATATTCTCTGTATCTATTTATAAATACCGCTAATAAAATCATAAATCCTAAAAATATTTGAACAAAAAAAGGATCAATTTTGAAAATTACTAAAGCTTGAGAAATTATAGAAACTAATATCACACCAAAAGCAGTAGCAATAACATCTACTTTTCCACCAGCAAGTATAGCGCCTCCAATTACCGGAGCAGCAAATGAAGGTAATAGCCAAGAATCACCTATATTGGGTGTCCCAAGTTGTAATCTACAAACCACTAACATTCCACCGATAGCAGCTAAAAGGCCTGATATAACATGAGCATAAATAACTATTTTTGTTGAAGATATTCCTATTAGTTCTGATGATTGTACATTATTCCCGTATGCCAGCATATACCTTCCAAGTGATGTTCTATTCATTAAAATCCACATCAGCACAGTTATAATAATTGGTATAATAACTAAGTAAGGTATAGGGCCAAAGATTTTTGCATTTCCAAAAAATTTAACAGCCTCAGGAATTTCATAAAAAGGTTGAGCCTCTGTTATTCCTAAATTCATTCCTTTAAAAATGTAAAGTGTAGCAAGGGTAATAATAAAAGCTGATATGCCAGTTTTAACAGTGATGTATCCGTTTATAAAACCACAAGCAAGACCAATTAATAATCCAATGAGAACAGCAGGAAAAATAGACATGCTATAAACTTCCATTAAGCCAGTAAATGAAATCGCAACTAAGCCACCAATTGCTCCGACAGATAAGTTCATTTGACCAATTGCAATGATAATCATTTGTGACATTGCCACAACGAGCATCAAACTAACACTCAGCATTAAAACATATAAATTGAATGGGGAAATAAATGCAGGCTTAAACAATGAAATTAAGATTGAACCAAAAATTAAAACTAAGCCCAGTCCAAACCAATCTTTTTTTAAAAGCGCGCTCATGAAACAATTGAATTTTTAACAGTAAAATATTCCCTAGCTCTATCTAGAAGAACAGCTCCTAATAATATGATACCAAGAAAAAATCTTACCCAGAATTCACCTACATCGATTAAGTATAATCCATTATTTATTAATGTAACAAGAATTGCTCCTAGCATTGTTCCAAAAACTGTAACCTTACCTCCAGAAAGAAGTGTTCCGCCCAATACTGGAGCTAAAAAAGCAGGTAATAACCAATCAAATCCAAGATGACCAGCCATAGACGGAATTGCGGCACCAATTCTTGCTGTTAACATTATGCCAGCTAGTGCTGCTAAAAAGCCTGACAGCATATGACAATAAATAAACATTCTATCTACAGAAATACCTGATAATTCTGCAGCATCAGGATTCGCTCCAGCTGCAATAAGCTTTCGTCCAATATCAGTGTATTTAAAAATGTAGTAAAGTACAAAACAAGTTAACACACTAATAATTAGCAATGGTGAAATATATTTATTGAAAAGTTTTAAACTTCCAAAATCAGTAAAAGCCTCTGGTAATTTTCTAAAAGCTTCTGCTTCAGTAAGCAAGGTCATGAAGCCAAAATAAATACTCATCGTTGCCAGTGTAACAATGAAACTATGAACACCTGTTCTAACAGTTACAAATCCATTAATCCAACCTAGAAATGATCCAAAAGCTAAAACTAAAATGATTGTAATAGAAATAGGAATTCCCATACTTTCCATACACCAACCACCAAACATTGCTGCAGAAACACCTAAAGCACCTAGAGATAGATTTAAACCTCCAGTAAGTATAACTACCATCATTGCTAAACCAATCATTATATCCAGAGCAACTACTCTTGAGAGTGCATAAATGTTGAATCTTGAAGTAAATCCATCAGTTGAAAAGGAGAAAATACAAATAAATACAATTACCAATATAAGTAAACCAAACTGATTAGTTTTTACAAAATTAGGAATTTTATTATTCATAAAAAAAGGGGGCTTAATGCCCCCATATTATTTTAACTTGGACAGTTTAGATATGTGCTATCAAAAGTTTCTAAAATTTCTAGAGAAATTCCTCTCATAGCCATAACGTATGTATCAACATCGCTAATATCAACAAATACAGTACCTGAGTCAATAAATTGATCAGTTTGTGCAGTTGATTTCCAAGGTGCATCAGCTTTGAACTCACAACCTTGTCTAACTTTGTCCATTACATATGAACCAATGTAACCTTGTCCATATGGGTTTTGAAGCATAGTTCCATGAACATAACCATCTTTTATAGCTTTTAAAACTACTTCGTCATGATCAATACCAACCATTTTAATTCTTTTATCACCCATATTAGTTAAAGCTTGTGCTGCTACAACAGCAGGAACCCAAGCAGTAGTAACAATACCATCTACTTCACTTCCTTGAGCCGCCATGAAAGCATTAATTTTTTCATCAGCTGGTTCATAAGCATCAATATCAGCAATAACTTGAATAATTTCTACTCCACCACCTGCTTCTGAAACAGCTTGTTCAACAGCATTGATTCTTAGAGTTGTATTTGGGTCAACTAAGAAACCAGTAAAGTGAGCAATTTTTCCTTTGCCACCTAAAGCTTTAATTAATTCTTTTGTACCAAGATAAGCTGAGTGACCAGTGTCAGTTCCAAAACAAAATTTTGCTTGAGTTGGTTGTTCAACACATCCTGCTAAAGCAGCTGTTGGTATACCAGCATCATCTAGTTCACCTAAAATTTTATTTGTACCAACTGCATCACCAGGAAATACAAGTACTGCATTGTAACCTTGACCAACTAAACTTTCAATTAACTCGTTTTGTTGACTTAGATCCCACTCTGCAGGAACTCTGTAATCTGCTTTTCCTAAACCAAAGTCTTCTACAGCATCTAAACCTGCTTGTTCCCACGCAGCAAAATAAGGGTGGGGACCACCAGGGACTAGAGCTACTTTAGTAACACCATGACCACCTGCAAAAACAGGTGATGCTAGTAAAGCAAAAAAAGAAGTTAAAAATATTATAAATTTTTTCATTATTCCTCCTTAAATTTTTTTTAATGTATTCAGATTTAGAACTTAAATCAACAAAAATAAAATAAAGTATTTATTTATAACACTATTGATTATACTATCATTTAATGCAGTACTCATTTAGATGGTTTGGTCATAATGATCCTTCAAAATTAGATCAAATTCGGCAGATAGGAGTAGAAGGAATCGTATCCTCACTAGCACAAATAAAATATGGTGAAAAATGGTCTGCAATCGAAATAAAAAAAAGAAAAAAATTTATTGAAAGTTTCAAAATTAATAAAAATAAAAATTTAACTTGGAGTGTTGTTGAAAGTCTTCCCGTTCATAATGATATAAAAAAGAGATCAGGGAAATATAAATATTACATAGATCAATACAAAGAGTCATTGATAAATTTAGGAAAGAATAAGATTAAAAATATTTGTTACAATTTTATGCCATTGATTGATTGGGTGAGAACAGATTTAAATCATCAACTTCCAAATGGAGCATTTGCTCTAAAATATAATCATCTTCATGTCTGTGCATTTGAAAATTTTATTTTGAAATCTAAAACGGCAAAAAAGAGATACTCTTCCAAAGATATCCATACTTCAAAAAAAATATTACAAAAAATGAATTCTAGTGATTTAAAAAAACTTAAAATGTCTTTACTTGGGGGTTTAGCTGCAAACGATAGAAAATATACAATAAAAGATTTAAATTATGAGATTGATCAATTTGCAGAATTAAATCATAGTGATCTACAAAATAATTTAAAAGATTTTATAGAAGAAATTTATCCAATCATAAAAAAATATAATATTCATTACAATATTCATCCGGATGATCCTCCATATAATGTTTACGGATTACCAAGAATTGTTTCTAATGAGAAAGATATTAATTTTATTGTGAATATAAAAAAAGATACAAACATAGGTTTAACTTTTTGTACAGGATCCCTTGGTGTTAATAAAAAAAATAACTTAGTAAATATAATTAAAAAATATGGCTCTTATATAAATTTTATTCATTTAAGAAATATAAGACATATTCCAAAATCTCTTGATTTTTATGAAGATGACCATCTTAATGGAAGCCTGGACATGGTATCTATTATCAAGGCAATATTAAAAGAAGAAAATAAGAGGAAAAAAAATAATCACCCTATTAAGCAAATTCCTATGAGACCTGATCATGGACATACAATACTCCATGACCAATTTAATTCAGTTATACCTGGATATTCATTATTAGGAAGAATGAAAGGGCTAGATCAACTTAAAGGGGTTATCAAAGCTATAAATTAATTTTTATTTTATATTTATCTGCTAAATATAAAAAATCATTTTTTAATTCTTTGTCAATTGGAATACCTGATTTCAATCTTTTCTTTGTAGTAATTTTTTCTTTTTCTCCTGGATATAATATTGGATTATTATTATTTTTTGGTTTTTGTTTTTTTAAATCACTCATATAGTTTTTCATACCGTTAAAATATTGTTTTTTTGTTGTGAAAGCTTTTAATGAAATTGCGATTAAGAAATGTCCTAGTTTTCTTGGGGTACTAAAATCTGGCCCAATCATTGATAATAAACGATATCCATGAGCCATACCTATAAGTGGTCCACACATTATTTCTACAGAGGAAGATAATCCAAAACCTTTATACCCATATTCTTTACCTCCAAGTGGAGCCAAAGAAACAGCGTTATAAGGGTTAGTCGTGTAGTTGCCGGATTTATCAAGTGCAATTTCAGAATTTAATTTAGTAAAATTTGCTCTAGCTCTCATAACTTTATTCCATGCTATGGAAGTTGAAGAAAAATCTGCATGTAAAAAGTCTTTGTTACCTATTGGTGCTGTAAAAGAATAAGGATTAGTCCCGTGAAAAGGTTTCTTACCATTATACGGTATTGCAAAAGCATCTGAGTGTGTAAATGAAAAACCAACACAGTCGTTTTGTGCAATATCCATAGAATATACACCTGCAGCACCATAATGTGAGGAGTTTATTATGCCAATCGAAGCAATGCCATTCTTCTTTGCCATAGATGATACTATTGCTGATGCCTTTAAAGCTGCTACATGCCCTAAGCCATCATCAGCATCATAGACAGCTACACCTCTATTTTTTTTTATAAGCTTCATTTTAGGTTTTGCTTTTATTCTTCCGTTTTCAATACATTTTACATAATGAGAAAATAATCTAATACCATGACTGTCCACGCCTCTAATAGAAGAATCTAAAAGTGATTTAATAAGTAAATTTCTATCTTTTTTTGGAACAGATAGTTTTGATAAAATGCTATCAAAAAATTTATTTATTTTGTTGGGTAAAATTTTCATCTTATGAAATTATTTCTTTTAATAATGATTTTAAAGGATTTTCTTTCATTAAATTTAGATTTTTTTTGACTGCTGTTAACATTTCTTCTTTTTTACTTTCTGAAAGATTAAAAATATTTTTATTATTAATTATTTCTTCAAAAAAATTATCCTTATTATTTTTGTAAACACTGTAAAAGTATTCTTTATTTCCATCATCCAGTCTATTTTGGTCTTCTTCAATAATTTGAAATAAGAAAAATAACCAAGAGGCTATGATAAATTGAATATATTTAGTTGCTCCTTTATTATTATTGTAGGTATCAAGTATTCTTATAGGTATTTTTAAAGAACCATCCATAGCAATTCTTAACAATTTATCCTCTATGTAGGTATTTTTAAATCTTTCTAAAATTTTCATTTTGTACTCATTAATATTAAAGTCATCTTTAGTTTCTAAAGTGGGTAACACTTCTTGGTCTAAAAAATTTAAAATAAAATTGTAAATATTTTTATCCTTTATTGCTTCATGAACATATGTATACCCACACAAATGACCAATGTATGCTACAGCTGAGTGGGAAGCATTCAGTATTTTAAGTTTATTATTTTCATAAAATTTTACATCTTCAACAAATTTTATTTTATTATTTGATAAAATATTTTTTAGCTCATCATTATTTGATTGAATATACCAATCTCTATAAGGTTCAGTAACCACAATTGTATTATCATTATATGGCAAGTTAAAATATTCAGATTGTTTATTATTATTTGGAACAATTCCATCAACCATAGATAATGGGAACTCAATATTATTATCAAACCAATCTAAACACTTTGGATATTTTTTTTCTATAAATTGTTTAACTAAATTTTTTAAAATTGTTCCATTTTCAGACAAATTATCGCAACTTAAAACGATTAATTTTTTTTTGTTTTTCTTATATCTTTCTATTATTCCAAAACTTAGATGACCTATCAAAGTTAATAACTCTTTATCCTCTAGATCATTAATAATTTGATTCGAAAAATTTAATTTTTTATTTTTATCAAAATGATATCCCTTTTCTGTAACAGTAATTGTAATTAATTTAATTTTTTCAGATACAATTAAATTTCTTATTTCATTCTTGTGTTTTAAACCAAATAAAACTTTTTTAATTGGATTTAAAATATCAACTTTTTTGTAATTATTTGATATCCTTACCAAAGAATACAAGTAGTCTTGCAACTGCATTTTATTATTTGTTTCTTCAGACCTTAAATTGACCCCAATTATGGAAATGTTTTTATTATTTTCTAATATTTCATGAATATATAGTGCTTGGTGAGCTCTATGAAAATTACCAATACCGAAATGAAGTATGCAATCTTCATTATTATTAATATTATAACTTGGAAATGATTGTTCTTTTAAAAGATTTCTATTTATGTTTTTATTTAATTGCATATTAATAATTAAAATATACTTAAACAGAAGATGATCAATAAAATATATAAAAGTGTGCTTATAACTGGTGCATCAAGTGGTATTGGCTTAGAAACACTTAAAAGATTTTTAAAAGAAAATGTAAAAGTTTATGCTCTTGATAAAGACGTTTCAATATTAGAGAAATTGAAAAAAAAACATAAATTTGAAATCATTCAAATTGATCTCTTTGACACGGATCAAATTTATAAAAAACTCTCCAAAGTAAAAGTTGATATTGTAGTTTGTAATGCAGGCATTGGAAGAGGGGCTGAAGGTATATTAAAAGCGTCAAGGCAAGATATTGAATTATCTACAAGATTAAATGTCGAGTCTTATCTTCATACTTTAAAAGCTATTGTTCCAGGAATGATAAAAAGAAGAAAAGGACATGTAGTTTTAATGGGGTCTCTTGCAGGTCTATACCCACAAATGAGTACTGTTTATGGCGGTCAAAAAGGTGCTATCCATAGAATCGCACAAAGCTTAAGAATTGAACTTAGCGGTTCAAGAGTTAAAGTTTCTGAAATATGTCCTGGAAGAACTAAAACAAATTTTGGTAAAGCTGCATTTACAGATAAAAATAAAGCTAAAAAATTTATGTCTGGTTTTACTCTTCTCGAGCCAAAAGATATTGCTGATGCTATTATGTTTGCAGTAAGTGTTAGATGGCGAAGCAATATTAGCACTATTGAAATTTCTGGCACAGAACAATCCCCAGGCGGAGTGCCGATTATTCCAGTAAAAGATCCAATACTTTCATAAATTAATTAAATATTTTTTATTTTAATATAATAAAATTAATTATGGAAAAACCTGTCAGATATGGTGTTATTGGCATAGGAGGTATGGGAGCAAATCATGCTCAAAAATTACAAGAGAATAAAATAGAAAATGCCATCTTAGCCGCAGTTGCTGATTCAAATGTAGAATATAAAAATAAATATGAAAATATTACTTTTTTTGAAAATACTGATAATTTTTTTGATAATAAAATTATAGATGCGGCAATCATTGCTACACCTCATAAATCACACATAGATCTAGCAAAAAAAGCTCTCGAAAATAATATTAATGTTATAATTGAAAAACCCTTAGCAATAACTAGTAAAAAGTGTCGAGAATTTATTAATATTTCACAAAGTTTTAAAGCATTTTTTACTGTTATGCTAAATCAAAGGACTAATCCTGTTTATGTTAAGATAAAGGAACTAATTAATGGAAACGAACTAGGTAAAGTTTACCGTTTTCAATGGACAATAACTAATTGGTTTAGAACAAACTATTATTATCAGACGTCTAATTGGAGAGCTAAATGGGAAAGTGAAGGTGGAGGCGTTTTAATAAATCAGAGTATTCACCAACTTGATTTGTGTCAGTGGTTATTTGGTATGCCTGATAGTGTATATACTGATTTGGGATTAGGTCGCTTTCATGAGATAGAAGTTGAAGATGAAGTGACTTCAATCTTTAAATATAAAAATGGATTAAAAGGTGTATTTATTACAACAACAGGTGAAGCTCCTGGTGTAAACAGGTTGGAAATTGCATCAGATAAGGGTTTAATTACAATTCAGGATAATAATGTTACATGGGAAAAAATAGATTCATCTACTGAATTTATTAAAAACTCTAAAACACTTTTTGGAATGCCTAAAAAAGAAAAAATTAATTTTAATTTTAAGGCTGATTTGGATCAACATATTGAGCATCAAAGACTTATTCAAAACTTTACAAACTTCCTCCTAGGAAAAGAAAAACTGTTAGTGAATGGAAAAGATGGTTTAAATTCAGTTGAATTAATTAATGCGATGGTTCTATCGGGATTAGAGGAAAAAAAAATTGAGCTTCCTTTAGATGAGATTAAATATGAACAAAAATTAGAAGAAATGATAAGTAAATCAAGATGAAAATTAATCAAATTGCAGTAACTCTTTATACCGTTAGAGATTTTTGCCAAAATGAAAAAGATTTATTTGAAAGTCTAAAAAAAATTAAAAATATTGGATATAGTAGCATTCAAATCAGTGGTGTTGGTTTAATTAATCCTAAAACAATAAAAAGCATGTGTGAAGATTTGAGGTTAGTTATATGCGCTACACATGAACCAAATGAACAAATTATAAATAATACTGATGAAGTTATTAATAAGCTAAATATTTTTAATTGCGAATATTCCGCTCTTCCTTATCCATTAAATGTAGATATGAAAAACTTAGAAGAAATTGATAAATTCATAGAAGATATTAATATCGCTGGCTCCAAGTTTCATGCAGAAGGAAAGGTGTTATGCTACCATAATCATGCACTTGAATTCCAAAAAGTTCAAAATGAAATAATTTTAGAAAGAATTTATAAAAATACAGATAGTAGATTCATACAAGGAGAGCCAGATATTTATTGGATACAAAAAGGTGGTCAAAATCCATTAATGTGGTGTAAAAAATTAGATCAACGAATGCCATTATTACATTTAAAAGATTTTATAATGATAAATGATCAAGAAAGTTTTTTTGCAGAGGTTGGCTTAGGTAATTTAGATATCAAAAATATTGTTAAAACAGCAACAGATTCAGGTTGTATGTGGTTTATTGTTGAACAAGATGAATGTAATGGCGATCCTTTTGATTCACTTCGGATTAGCTATAATAATTTAGTAAAATATGCAGTTACTTAAGAAAAAAACTTTTTGCGTTTTGATTTAATAAATTATTAATATCCCTTTCTATTATAAATTTTGATAACTCGAAATTTTTCTTAGAAAGATCTTTATAATATTCATATAAAATTTCATGTAAGATATTTTTGAAATGAGACCATTTATATATAAGTTGATCTGTAACTCTTGCATCGGAATGCTGAGGTATAAATGAAAGACCTAGCATATCAATCCTCATTTTTAGAACAATTTTTATAATACTTGGCTGGTTCATAAACCACCAAAAACCAAATATTTTTAAATTAGGATGTTTACGAGCTAAGACAGTTAATTCGTGCTGATCATTTAAAGATAAACAAGTTACAAGAAATTTGTTTTCCGGAAAAGAATTACATAATTTACTTAGTTCTTTGAGATTAATATCACCAATCCCGTCTCCAGCTAAACCAAAACTACTATTTACAGCTCGTTTAACACCTAACATTAAAGACAATGGGATATTTTTTTTATTTAACCATGATAAAATTAATTTCCAAAGAGGATCATTTAAGATTTCTTTAAAATTATCTGAATTTGCTGAAATAGCTGCATACACTGGATTTGATACTAAAAAACAACTATCTAAATAATTTATTACAATATCATCTGCTTTTTGATTTATCTTAGTTTGATTTTTTGCAACCTCAGTTGCTTGGGAATTGTTAATAATTAAATCATCCAGTCTTAATGATGATTGAAATATATTTCTATCCCAATCATTATCTTTATATAAATTCCATTCATCAATATCAAATGGATTATTTGTCATGACTAAAGAAGAAACGTTTGATAATTTTAAAATTTTTTCGTCTGTAAGAGATTTATTTTCATATTCATTGTTTAGTTCTTCAAAAGTTTTATTATTATAATTAATATCTAATTTTTGAAGTACAGTTAGTACGCCTTTACACGCTTCAGAAATTGGTGTTCTATTTTGAAATAATTCTTCCCAGATAAGTTTTGCTTTATTTACGTCATCCAGAGAGTAAAATTTTTCTGCACTTATATTTGCATTGGTTAATAATTCTGCAATTAAATAATGATAGTTTAATAAATTAATAAAACCAAAAAGAGAATGACTTTTAAAGGCAGATGGAAATAAATGCGTATGAATATCAAAAATTTTTGTATTATTAATAACGTCTTCTAAAGTATCGGATAATTCCTGATTAGACATATTCATCACTTATATATTGCCAAGCCTAATCGCTTTTTTTTGAGCTTTGATTGCCAATTCCATAACTTTTAAACAATGTGATTGATCCATTGCAGTACTAGTTCTGTTTATAACATCACCCATTAATCTCTTAAAATATGTTAGGGGTTCTTTAGAAGCATTTTTATATTCATATTTTTTATTATTAACAAAAAAAAGGTGATCTGTACCCTCTCTACCAACAAGATCGACATACTTTCTTAATTCAATGTATCCTTTTGTACCTAAAATAGTCAATCTGCCATCACCCCAATTAGGTAAAGCATCAGGAGTGTACCAGTCTACCCTAATGTAACCTCTACCCTTATCTCCATGAATTAAAATTTCACCAAAATCTTCAAACTTATTATGTTCAGGATTTGAAAAATTACCTGTTGAAGAATTTATAATTTCTACATTTTTAGATCCAGTAAAAAATAAAAACTGATCTATTTGATGTGAAGCAATATCACATAAAATACCGCCATATTGATCGTAATCAAAAAACCAATCAGGTCTAGTTTGGATATTCAATCGGTGAGGTCCCATTCCAATTGTTTGAACAACATCTCCAATTTCACCCGCTTGAATTAAATCATAGGCAGCTTGAACTGACGGCACTTCAAATCTTTCAGAAAAATCAATTGAAAAAATTTTTCCTGTTTTTTTTGCAGTATTTTCAATTTCTTTAAGTTGTTCTAAAGTTGTACAACCAGGTTTATCTAACATTACATCTTTTCCAGCATTCATACACTCAATAGCTAAAGCTGCTCTTTTAACTGGAATGTCTGCTATCAATACTAATTCAATTTCTTTATTTTTTAATAAATCCTCTTTATTTGTAAAGCGAGGTATATCAGGATGTTTTTCATTAAAATCTTTTGTAATTTTATTATCCGTTTCATTCCACCAGCCAACACATTCGCATCCCAAATTTAACATACCATTTAATTGTCCAAAAATGTGTCTATGCTCAACACCCATTGCAGCAACTTTAATTTTTCTCATGATTAAATATTTTACTCCATTGTAATTAGTTTATTTTTTTTAGATGATTCTATCATTGCATCAATTAGATAATGAACTTTCAATGCTTCTTTTCCAGTAATTTCAAATTTTTTATTTGTATTAATTGATTTTGTAAAATTAAGTATAAGATCTTTATGCCAATCAAATGGAAAGGCCATAGGATCAGCACTACCGCCAGTTCCAGATTCCTCTCCGAACTCTTCTTTTTTACCATTCCTCCAATTAATAATAAGTGTTCCTGCTTCAAGTTTGACTGTTGCATTTTCACAATGAAGAACAATTGACTCTGATGAGCCTGGAAAAACACTCGTTGAAGCGAATAAAGATGCAATTACGCTATTTTTAAATTTAATACCACCAGTTACAAAATTTTCTGACTCCATTTTATGAAACTTTGTAGTTTCCGCCATTACCATCACGTCTTTAACATCCCCTAAAAGACAGATAGCAAGATCAAGTGTATGAATAGCTTGGCTTATAAGAACTCCTCCACCATCTCTCTTGTATGTTCCTCTACCTGGTTCATCATAATAGGACTGTTCTCGCCACCATGGAATATTGATTTGAGCTGAAAAAATTTGACCAAATTTATTCTCATTTATTAATGATTTTAATTTAATTGAGGATTTTCTAAATCTGTGTTGAAAAACTATACCGAGGTTAACTTTATTATTTTCACAAATTGAGACTATACTTTTTGCATTTTCTAAAGTTCGTTCAATTGGTTTTTCCATTAAGATATGTTTTCCATGTTTACTAAATTGCTCTACTAGTTCTAAGCGTTGATTTGGAGGGGTGATGATATCCACCATGTCAACTTCAGGATTATCATAAATACTATCAATGTCTTGAAATGAATTAAAATTATAATTTTTAGAAAAATTTTCTCTTTTTTCCTTATTTCGAGAAAAAACTCCAACTACATTAATATCGTCCTTTAATTCATTTAAAGCCAAGGCATGGGGTTTTGCAGCCATACCCGTACCAATAATGGCAAGTCCAATTTTTTTAGAACTCATTAATTATTTTTTTTTGATACAGACATGCCATTCTCTTCAAAAAGATGAACTGAATCTCTTTTAAAATGAAGATATAATTCTTCTCCCTTATTTATTTGATATTGACCGGTATGATGAACAATTAATTGTTTTATTCCTTCACCCTTACAATAAAAATAAGTTTCACTTCCGAGCTGTTCAGTAAAATCAACATGTACTTTCAAATCTGAATTTTGCTGTTCACAAACTTCTATATGTTCAGGCCTTATCCCAAGAGAATAAGGTGTATTATTTTGTAAATTTTTATGATTTGTTTGTAAATTCAATGCATCTGAAACTAAATTAAATGAACCAGACTTATCAATTGCATTAACTTTTATAAAATTCATTTTTGGAGAACCAATGAAACCAGCTACAAAAATATCACTGGGATTATTATATAAATCAAGTGGTGCTCCTGCTTGTGCAACATAACCATTATTTAAAACTACTATTTGATCAGCCAATGTCATTGCTTCAACTTGATCATGTGTAACATAAATCATTGTACCACCGATTTTTTCATGAAGTGCTGATAATTCTTTTCTCATTGTTACTCTTAACTCAGCATCAAGATTAGATAAGGGCTCATCAAACAAAAAAGCTTTTGGATCTCTAACTATTGCTCTGCCAATAGCTACTCTTTGTCTTTGACCACCAGAAAGTGCTTTTGGTTTTCTTTGAAGATACTCTTCAATTTGTAAAAGTTTAGCTGCGCTATTAACTTTTTCTTCAATTGTTTTTTTATCAATTTTTAGATTTTCCAATGCAAAGGCCATATTTTTAAAAACAGACATGTGAGGATACAAAGCATATGATTGAAAAACCATAGCCAAACCTCTTTCTGAAGCGGGTATATTGCTTACTTCATTTCCGTCGATTAAAATTTCTCCTGATGTAATTCTTTCTAATCCAGCAATAATTCTTAATAATGTTGACTTACCACATCCAGAGGGGCCAACTAAAACTAGAAATTTTCCACTTTCAACTTTCAAATCAACTCCATGAATTACTTCTGTTTGATCATAACTTTTAAAAATGTCCTTTAATATGATTTCAGTCATCTATCTCTTCTCATGATTGCTTTGTCAGGGTCAGCATGTTGTAAGTGTATAGGCGGCATCCCATTCAAGATTTTTTTTATATCATTCATCATCATATCTCTTATATTTTTATATGAATAATCTAAAGCACCTGCAACATGTGAAGTAAATAAAATATTAGATTTTTTTCTAAAAGTTGAATCTGCTGGCACAGGCTCGACTGGATATACATCTATAGCTGCTCTAAAATATTCATTTTCAGCAAGTTCAATAAATTCGTCAAAATCAACTACCTCCGCTCTACTGACTAGAACTACTGAACTATTTTTTTTAATTAATTTTAATTTATCTTTACTAATAAATCCTTCATTTTCAGTAGTAACTCCAGCTAATATGAATATAAATTTATTGTTAGATAATAAATCATCAATCGATACAGGGTTTACTCCTTGGCTTTCTAAGTATTCATCAGATAACCATGGATCAAATACTGAAATTTTACAATTAAATGGTTTTAACAAAGGAAGTAAACTTTTTGCTAAATTTCCAAACCCAATTAACCCAACATTTGAGTTAAAAAGTGTGTAAGCAAATTTATTTTCTTTAATTCCATATTGCTCTTCAGAATTTAAAAATTTTTTGTAAACTCCCAAAACATTTCTAGAAAGTGAAATTGCGTAACCTATACAAGCTTCAGCAACAGCAGGAGCCATGGCAGGTGCAGCTGATAAAACATAAATACCTCTTCTATGTGCTTCATGATAATCAATATTCGGTTCCCAATTTGCTTTGACATTTATAATTGCTTTAATTTTTTTTGATTTATCTAAACGTTCTTTGGGCATAGCAGTCTGTCCGACTAATATTTCAATTTCTTCAATATTTTTATCTACAAGTTCATCAGGAGCTCGACTACCAAAGTGATAGATTAAATTAGATATTTTTTCTAATTCAGTTTTAACATCATTGGTAAAAACCATTTCTTCATTTCTTGGATAAGGATCAAAAAAAATTAGAGGTTTGTCTTGCATTACTTCATACCTGTACTTGCTATTCCTGTTGTTATAAATTTTTGTAAGTAAGCAAATATAATTGCTATAGGTAATAAAGTTACCATAGTCATTGATAATACATAATTCCACTGACTAGTAAGTTCTCCGTGAAATGCGTTTAATCCAATTTGCAATGTATAAACTTCACTTTTTGATAAAACTATTAAAGGCCATAAGAAATCATTCCATCTCCACATTATGGAAAAAATTGCTAAAACTGCAATAGCAGGTATAGATAAAGGTAGGACAACTCGCCAATAAATTGCCCATTCACTTGCGTGATCCATTCTTGCTGCTTCTATAAGCTCTCTAGGCAATGTAAGCATATATTGACGAAGTAAAAAAACTCCTGTTGGTGTTGCAGCACCTGGAAGAATTACACCCCATAATGAATTTATCATTCCAAAGTTTGCAACAACATAAAAAACTGGAACCAAAATTATCGTTAATGGAATTAATAATGTACCTATAACAAAAACAAGTGCAAAATTTTTCCCTCTAAACTCATATATAGAAAGTGCATATGCTGCCATTGAATTTATTATTAGCGTTATTATTGTTGCTACAACAGTAATGAAAGTTGAGTTTTTGAAATAAAGTAAAAAATCATACTTTCTTAAAGGATCAACATAGTTTTGCCACTGAATTTTAAATTCTCTAATTTTTTCTCTTTTATCAATCGGTACTTTTACTGTTTCTCCTGGGTTTAGAGGATCAACCATTTTAGCATTAATTCCAATTCTTTTAATTTGTGCTAACTGCTTTACTGACCCATCTTCTTGTGTCACATTAAAAATTGGTAAGGGTTTATCGTATCCTTCAACATCAACTTGAATTTGAGAAAGTGGCAAAATTGTTGGAGGATATTCTTGTATACCTGCTAATGTCTTTAATGAAGATAATCCTAACCACACAACAGGACCAAACATTAAAAGAACACCTAGAAATAAATAAAAATAAGAAAAATAATCTGTCCAATGATATTTATTTTTATATCTTTTTTTTGTAGCAATTTTTATTATTCTTGAAGTTGTTTCAGGCATATTAGATTTCTTGATGTTTACTTTCTTTATTTCGACTGAAATATAATTGCATAAGTGTTAAAAATAAAAGTACCACACCGAGAACCATAGATGCGGCGGCTGCAAGACCAAAATTTTGAACAGATCCAGATGAAGCAAATCCTGTGGTAAAAATATATTGAACAATCAATGATGTAGATGTTCCAGGGCCACCACCAGTTAAAACATATATTTCATCAAATGTTTGAACACCTTTTATTGAGGCAAGAATAAATACAACTAATAAATTTGGCATTAGAAGAGGTAGAGTTATTCGAAAGAAAATTCTTTCTCGGCTAGTTCCATCCATTTCGGCTGCCTCATATAAATTTGGAGGTATTGCTTGAAGACCTGCTAATACAATCAGAGTGTAAAAACCCATATGGGCCCATATTGATACAAAGATTACAGATGCCATAGCCCATGATGGATCCGTTAAAAATGATACTTTGTCTCCACCATAAGACTCAATTATAGCATTGAAAGCTCCATTTTTTAGCAGTATCCATTGCCAAATCAAACCAACAACAACTGGTGACAATAAAACAGGGAAAAAAAATACCGATCTAAAAAAGCCTCTGCCAATAATTTTCTTATTTAATATCACGGCAGTCAAAACTGAAAAGAAAATCATTAAGCCAACTTGAAAAACAACAAAGAATATAGTGTTATAAACTCCTCTCCAAAAAAAATCTTCTGTACATGTATTTGGGTTTAAATAACTCTCACAATCAAATAACTGATCATATTGTTTTGTTGTAGGAAGTTCTCTCTCAGCAAATAACAGATCGTCACCAGATGATAATGAAAAGAAAAAGTTTGCACCAAGAGGGATTATTACAAATAATCCAAAAAAAATTAAATTTGGAAGCAAAAAAATATATGGCATATTTCTTACACCAATAATTTTTTGAATTGGCCACATGATTAAATCAATAGCATGCATTAAAAATGCAAAGGGAATGTTTAAAATTCTAAGGAAAAAAATTTTTGTTTGATTTCTAATATTTTCCATTAATTTATTTCGAAAAAAAGCTGCTCAAAATGAGCAGCTTTATATTATTATTATTTTGGATGTAATTATCCGCCGTATTTTTCTTTAAGTTGTTTTTCAACATCTTCATCCATACGCGTCCAAGCTTCTTCCATTGTCATTTCACCAACAATAGCTTGTCCTAATCTTGAGATAATTGCGTTAAACATTATACGGTTGTCAACGTGTGCCTGAAGATCAAAAGCGACTTGATCAATAGTTGGCACTGCGCCAGCAAAAGTGTTTAATGCATGTTTTGCGTTTGGATCATCAGTTTGATAGTCAACTTGTAGATCTAAGTGTCCTGGGATAGCAAGAACTTGACCAATAAAACTACTTAGTTGTTCTTTACTAGAAAGATAATCCATTACCTTTCCAACAGCTGGATTAGCATTGAATGCTAATAATGCATTTCCACCTGGCATTCCAGTACATGCAGCAGGACCACATGGAGCTGGTACAGCCCACCAATCAAAATCATCTCCTACTTCATTTGCAAATCTTCCAATTTGCCATGAACCACTCATCATGAAAACTACCTCAGCAGCATTCCACCAATCATTTGGAGCATGATATTTAGATCCTGAAACTGATCCCCAAAGATCTTTACTCATTGTACCTGCTTGGTGCCAGTCATAAAGCATTTGAGTCATAGCTTTTAATCCATCATCGACTAATTTTGGATCACCATTTGAATCAAAATATTTCGCACCCATAGAAATCGCAGGACCTGATACACGGTGACCTGATCTATCCCAAGCCATTGGTATAGGAGTACCTGTTTTTTCTGCTACTTCAATTGAAGCTGCTGCCCATTCTTCCCAAGTTGCACCAGGGCCTAATAGATCTACACCAGCTTGTTCAAATAGAGTTTTATTTACATATGGACCAGTAACGGTCATTGTAGAATGGAAACCATGAATTGAAGTTGTATCTCCAGGCTTACGATACCAATTTAAAAAAGGACCGAAGCTTTTTTCATAGTAACTTGGATCAGCTACATAAGGCGTAATATCAGCATAATATTTGTTTAATCCACCAAGATCAGTAACACGAGCAATGTCAGGACCCTCACCAGCAGCAAGCTGAATAGGTAGAGTGTTCATTATTGCATCATATGGTACAATATCTAAAATTACATTTATATCTGGATTAGCTGCATTAAACTCATCAATTTGTGCTGCAATTGGCACATTTTCTTTGTCTCCATCTCCATACCACATAATACGTACATCTGTGGCAGCAAAAGAAACTGCAGAAATTAAAGTTAATGAGAATGAAACTAAAGCTACAGATATTGCTTTTAAAATAAACTTAAAGTTCATCATTTATCCTCCAATTTTTTTTAGACTAAAACATATTAAATTATTATATACAAGTAATAAAAACCTAGAAATAATGGCAAATTTTGAAATTAAATAATAATATTTTGTTAAAAAATATTATAAACATATCAAAATTCAATGATTGGTTATTTAGCATTAGCAAGAGATACATTTGATATAAATTATGCTTTAGATAATAAAAAAAGGTTTGAAAAATTTATAGATATTTTAGACATTAAATACTCACATTTTAAAGAATTAATTACAGATGATGAAACAGGAAAAAAAGCTATTAGATATTTTAAAAAACTAAATTGTAGCAAATATATCATTGCTCAAACAACTTTCACTGATGCAAAATTTATAACAAGTTTTGCTAAAACATTTAATAAACCAATACATTTAATAAGTTTTAAAGAGCCGAGATCAGGTAAGCGGTTAAGATTGAACTCTTTATGTGGTGTAAATCTTGCGATGCATTCTTTAATCAAATTAAAATATAAGCCAGAATTTTCAATATTTATTAATAATAAATTATTCGAAATGGAAAAAATTAATAATTTTTTCAAAAATAAAAAAATTTTAAAAAATAATACATTGAAAAAAATAAAAAATTCTAAAAAGAAAGATGACATTATTTTTTCAAAAAAAAAGAATTTAGGACTTGTTGGAAAAAGACCAGATGGATTTTTTACCTGTGATTATGATAATAGAGAAATAGAAAAAAAATTAAATTATAGTCTTAAGAAAATTAAATTAGAAACTTTGTTTAATATTTCTAAAAATGTTAGCACTAAAGATATTACAAAAACTAAAAATCAAATAAAAAAAGATTTGAAATTAGTCTCTAAGTTGAATGCAAATGAATTAAATAAAAGTATTTCAATTTTTCATGGGTTAGAAAAAATAAAAAATGATAACAAAATTGATACTTTTGCAATTAAGTGTTGGCCTGAAATGTTTACTCAATTTGGATGTGCATCATGTGGTCCAATGGCTATGATGAATGAAAAGGGAGTTAGCAGTGCATGTGAAGCTGATGTATTAGGAAGTATAAGTTGCGATATTTTAAATAAGATAAATAACAGACCGTCACTTTTAGTAGATGTTGTTGATTGTGATCCCAAAACTGATACTTTAGTTTTTTGGCATTGTGGATTAGCACCAATTAGTATGGCAAAAAAAAATACAGCAAGTGCAACTGTACATTCTAATAGAAGGAAAGCATTGCTTCATGATTTTGCATTTAGACCTGGAAAAATAACAATATTTAGAGTTTCAAAATCAGAAAATAAATTAAAATTTATTGTTATTAAAGGTGAAGTTTTAGATAAAAAAAATTCATTTTCAGGTACTTCGGGTGTTGTGAGATTTCAAACAAATACCTATCAAAAATTAGTTAGATTATTCACGTCTGGTATCGAACATCATCTAGCATTCACATATGGAGATGTATATTCAGAAATAAAAAAACTAAGTGCGCAATTAAATATTCCAATTTACACAACATGAAAACGAAAATTAAATATGGAATTGTTGGAAGTGGACTAATGGGTTGTGAACATATTTCAAATATTAATCTTATAGATTCAGCTGAAGTAGTTGCCATCTCAGACAGTAATGAAAATTCAATAAATAAAGCTAAAAATCTTATCTCAAATGATATTAAAATCTATTCAAATAATAATGAAATTTTTAAAAATAATGAAGTGGATGCTTTTATTATTTCGACTCCCAATTTTACCCATCATGATATTATTAAAGAAGCATTAAAAACAAAAAAAAATTTATTAATTGAAAAACCCTTATGTACAAAATTAGAAGATTGTCTTGAAATTAAAAAATTATCAACTTCATATCCATCAGTAATATGGGTGGCTATGGAGTATAGGTACATGCCACCTGTTCAAAAAATGATCCAAGAAATAGATAGTAATAAAATTGGTAAGCTTAAAATGCTTTCAATTCGTGAACATAGATTTCCATTTCTCAAAAAAGTAGACGATTGGAATAGATTCCAAATAAACACCGGTGGAACATTAGTAGAAAAATGCTGTCATTTTTTTGATTTAATGCGCCTAATTACAAATAGTGAAGTTACACAGGTATATGCAAGTGGTGACCAAAGTGTAAATCATCTTAATGAAAATTATAATGGAAAAGTTCCTGATATATTGGACAATGCATTTGTAATTTTAGATTTTAAAAATGGAATAAGAAGTTCTTTAGAACTTTGTATGTTTGCAGAAAATTCAGAAATGCAAGAAGAGTTATGTGTTGTTGGAGATAAGGGTAAAATAGAAACAGGTGTGCCAGCTGATGCATCTGGAAAAAACTCTTCAGAAGTTAGAATAGGTTTAAGAAACTCTAAAAATGCAATTAAAGAATTAGTTGAGGTAGATAAAAAAATTTTATCAGCTGGGCAACATCATGGATCGACTTATTATCAACATTTAGAATTTATTAAAGCAATTAATAATAATTTAAAACCACAAGTTTCTATAAATGATGGTCTTCATGCAGTGGCTATTGGAGAAGCAGCAGAGAAATCAATAAAAGAAAATCGTGTGGTTAAGATGAGTGAATTTAATCTTTAAAATTTTCAAAAAATTTATTTGTTTTATCAATTATAAAATTACTTACTCTAACGTTTGATTCAGCAGTTACACCTGCAATATGAGGTGTTAAGATGCAATTCATATCATTTGTAATATTGTTATAAAATGCTTCATTTACTGGTTCATTTTCAAAAACATCTAATGCGAAACCAGAGATATATTTATTTTTATAAGCATCAATTAAGTCTTTCTCATTGATTACGCCACCCCTAGAAGAATTGATTATAATTGGTTGTTTTTTCATTTTAATAAAAGCTTGTCTGTCAAATAGATACTTTGTTTCATTATTTAATGGGACATGAATAGAAATTATGTCGGCCAAATTAAGAATTTCATCGAATGAAACTTTCCTAACATTTTCTGCCTCCATTTGTTTCGAAGTTATAAAAGGATCATATGCAATACAGCTAACATCAAAAACATTTACAAGATTTAAAACTTTTTTTGAAATATCCCCAAAACCTATTAGACCAAGAGTCTTTCCTTTAAGTTCTTTTGTAACAATTGATGTCCTTGGCCATTTTCCTTGTAGAGTTTGTTCTTTAATAATGTGAGTTTTTTTTAATAATGTAAGAGAAGAATTCACAACGTATTCTGCAACAGAGTCAGAATTCATACCTGTTGCTGGCTGAACAATAATATTATTTTTTTTACAGTATTCTGTATCTATATTATCAAGACCAACACCTAATCTTCCTATAAACTTTAAATTTGACGCATTTATTAAAATTTTCTTATCTAAACTTGTTTTATTCCTTACGATGATGCCATCAAATTTCTGAATTTCTCTCTCTAAAAAATCTTTATTTTGCCAGGCATCTTTTTTATAAATTACATCAAATTTTTTATCTATATTTTGCAATGATTGTGAATCTATAAATTCTGTAATTAAAATTTTTGTCATTTAATTTTTTTAATTTTTAATTTTTTTAAAAACTTTTTTACGTTGTTTAAATTTGGTATTGAATATATGCCTCCAGCTTTCATGCATTTTAAAGTTGCAGTAGCTGCTGCCAATTGAATACTTTGAGAGTTTGACTTATTTAATGATAGAGCTGTTGCAAAAGCACCATGAAAAACATCTCCTGCACAATTCGTTTCAACCGTTTTTACTTTTGGAACATTACAATGATATAATGAGTTATTTTCAACCCAATAAACACCTTTTGATCCCAAAGTAACTGCAACAAATTTATTTGTTTCATTGAATATTTGAAAAAGAGCCTTTTGCATATTGATGTTTTTTTTATAAGTTTTCAAACCTTCTTCAGAAAATATAGGGTGCGAAGCTTTGTGAACAATTTCAGAAATTTTATTAGAATTTTTAAAATTATCTAGATCAGCAACACATTTAATATTTTTTTTATTGGTATTAATAGCAATATAAGAGGCTATATCTATCCATCTCATATCTATTGAATAAATATCCTTTTTTTTAAAATTTAATTTGGGTATTTTCTTATAATCAAGTAATTTTGGATCATTGTATGCTGCTAGTAATCTTTCACCTTTTGTATCCTCAATTACAAAGCTTTGCGAAGACTGACATTTTTTAATAAAAATTGATTTACTAGTATTAATAGAAAATTTTTTTAATTCATTTTTTAAAAAGACTGATGAATCATCATTTCCAAATTTTCCTATGAATTTTGATTCAGAGCCCAAAATTTTTGCAGTAAATGCAGATATTGCTGCTGAACCACCTAATCTTTTATCAATACCTCTAGATAAAACTTTAATTGGTTTTTTTGGAAATTTATCTATCCTACTTATGTAATCTGTAAATATTGATCCTGCACAAATGATCATAAAATATTAATTAAAGGTATTTAACTATACCGATAAACTTTCTAAACCTATCTCTTATAGTTATAGGATTGATTGGAATAGGATCAATTTTAACATTCCCAGAATTGATCTTTGAAATTATTACATATGAATTATCTTTATCATCAATGGCTTTGTTCAATGCATTTACTGTTTCATCTCCAGAACATTCAACTACATTTTTACAACCAGCGCCTATTGCAACATCTTTTAAAGAAGTATTTTCATCAGTAAAAGTTCGTTGATCTCCTGTTGATCCATATGATCCATTATCAATTATTAATAAACTATAGTTTGATGGCGCTCTATTACCTATTGTTGCTAGGGTATTCATATTCATTAAAACTGATCCATCACCATCTATACTAATAACGTGTTTATTTTGCGATAGTGCCAAGCCTAAACCAATAGAAGAGGACAAGCCCATACTGCCTAACATATAAAAAAAGTTTGGTTGATCGTTAATTTTATATAATTCTTGAGATGGAAGACCTATATTACAAATAACTAAGTTATCTTTAAGAATATTTTGTATTTTATTTAATAGGTCAAAACGGTTCATGTATCATCTTTCATTAAATTGAAATCACACAATATAGCAACTGGGGACTCAACAACTTTTGCATGTTTGCTAAATGTTGAAATTTTCTCAAGATCTTTTTCTGAAGAACAATGCAACATAGGTATTCTTAAAGTTTGTAAAATATCTTCAGTTATTTTAGCCATTCCACCTTGTGCCCCTACTGGCTCACCTGGTGTACCTCTGTAACTAATTAGAAAAACAACAGGCATTTGATATAATTGTAATAGAGAAACAATTGCATTCACTGAATTTCCAATCCCTGTATTCTGCATCATTATACACGGGAATTTATTTCCTAAATAAGCTCCAGCACAAATACCCATACCTTCTTCCTCTCTTGGTACAGCCGAATAATAAACATCTTTATCATTTTCAAGAATAGCAATCATGTTGGCTAATAACTTACAAGGAACACTTAAGTAAAAATCTACTCCCCCTTTTTTTAAATTATCTATGATTTTTTTACTGATTTTCATTTATGCGGATGTCTATAGATATAAAATTATAAAACAATAAATTAATTTATTTAAAATCATTTCTTAATTTTATTTTTGTATTTGAATTATATGTTTCGCCTTTTTTTAATATAGTTGATGGAAAATTTGGTTGATTAATAGCATCTGGAAAAATTTGCGTCTCTAGACACATACCATATTGTAATCCATAATTTCGATTATGTTTGCCATGATATGAATCTTTCATCATATTACCAGTATAGAATTGTATTCCAGGTTGATCAGTCGAGTATTCAACCCCCATGCCAGTAATGTTACTGTAGATGGAAGCTATAGATTGATCAATAGAGTGATCTTTGAGTACATAATTGTGATCAATACCACCGCCTTCTAAAAAAGAATTATTTATTTCAAATGAATTATTAAGATCATATTTTGTATCAACTACATCGAATAATTTACCAGTAGGAATTGACCCCTCATCAGTTTCGCAAATTTGATTAGATGATATTCTGACAACATGATCAGTAATATTTTTATAATTATCTTTATGGCCATGGAAATTCCAATAGTTATGATTAGTCATATTAACAATAGTATCTTGATCTGTAGTAGCATTGAAGGAAATTAGAATTTCGTTATTGTTATTAAGTTCGTAAATAGTTTTACAATTTAAGTTACCGGGATAATTTTCTTCTAAATGTTGAGAGTGGTAAGTGAGCTCTACTTTTATACTTTGGCTTGTTTTTTTAATATCGGCTATTTTCCAAATCTTTTTATTGAAACCTACCTCTCCACCATGAAGATGATCAGGTTCGGTATTAGAATATAAATTATATTCTTCCCCATTAAGAGTAAATTTACTTTGTCCTATTCTATTACAAACTCTTCCAATAATTGAATTAAAATATCCATGAGCTTCCAGACAATCTTCTAAATTACCATAGCCTAATAATACATCCTCTGTTTCAGAAACATTTGAAGAAGTTGGAATACAAACTTCACTCATATAGCCGCCATATGTATAAAAACTAAAACTATAATTGTTTGAGTTAATAATATTAACTATGTTTATATCTAAACCTTTATCATTTTGAAGTTTGTCAATTTTATATTCCATTATGTTTTCCTTAATCTTTGAAAATTATTTTTTCTTTGTTGAAGATAAATGATTAATCCACCTAAAACTATGAAAAAAGCACCTGGGAAGAGTTGATCAACTGGCCATTCTGCAAAAAATATCCAACCTAAAATAAGTGCAAAAAATATCTCGATATAATCAAATGGCATAATTTTACTAAGTTCTGCTTTTCTTGCGCCATATATTAATAATAAAGTTCCAGATCCTCCTGCAATCCCCATTATACAAACTACTAAGAAATCATTTATACTTTTGAAATTTTCCCACATACCAAAAAATACCACTAACATACATGCAACTATGATTGTCCCTGTTTGACCATACAAGTTGATAAGTGGTGAAGGAACATGATCCTCAAAACTTAAGGATGTTACCCTTGCTAATGAATATCCAAAAGCAGCAAGGATAGGAAGTAATAACATATAATTAAAGTCTGATGACCAAGGTTGCATAATTAAAACGATACCTGCAAAACCAGAAATTACTGCACTCATTTTATACCAACCAAATTTTTCACCTAATGTAGGAATAGCAAGAAGGGTAACCATCATGGGTCCAGTGTATTCCATGGTAGCAACTAAAGCAAAAGGAAGGTAGGCATAAGAAGTGTACAAACACAATTGAGCCAGCGCTACAAATACCCCTCGAAATAATCCTAACTTCCATTGCGTTATTTTTATTTGTCTACCGTTTTGATGCCAATCATGTGAAAAATATAAAGCAATAACACATGGGATCATTCCAAATAAATTTCTAAAAACAGAAAGTTGAGCTGCTGGATATTCGTTTCGTAAAAACTTTATCGCAATCCCCATACAATCCAATAAAAACAAACCTGAAAGTGATAATATAACAGCTAAAAATAAATTATTTTTCATTAATCATAATCTATTATTCTAAAATAATTTCTTTTCCTACTTCTTGACTTTTATAAATTCCATCTAAAATTTTCATTACTTGTAGAGAGTGTTCAGCCGGAATAGTAACTGGTTGATCGTTTGCAACAAACTCTGCAAACTCGATACATTCTTTGGCATGAGGTTCAATAGTGTCTTTTAAATTTCCTTCAATTTTTTTAGTTATCTGAGTTTGAGAATTGATATCATTTTTTATAATCTCACAATTAGGCCAATGCAAACCAGCTTCTCTTCCGTATAGCCATACCTGCATATCTTCTATTTTATCATCTGGTAGTTTATGATGAAGCATCCATGATACTTCAAGCATCAAGGTTGCACCATTTTTAAACCTAACAAACGCAGCTGCAAAATCTTCAACGTTCATTGCTTCCTTATCGTACTCACCATTGTAACTAAAAGAATTTGGCTGCTTTGCTAATTCTGTTTTTGAAACACCTGTCACAGAAAGTGGTTCTGGATTGTTCATAAACCAAAGAGTTAAATCTAATACGTGCACCCCTATATCAATACAAGGCCCTCCTCCTGAATTTTCTTTTTTTAAAAAACCAAGTGAGACTGGTAAAAAATTTCTTCTAAGCATCCAAGAACGTGCATGATATATCGAACCAATTGATTTGGATTGATCTTTTATTAATTGAGAATCTTTTCTGAATCTAAAGTGTTGAGCACACATTAATTTTTTTTTCGTTCGATCTCTTACTTCAATCATTTTTTTTATTTGTGAGGCATTTGGAGCTAAGGGTTTTTCACATAAAACATCTTTGCCTGCTTGCATTGCTTTAATTGCTAAATCACAATGATAGTTATTAGGCGCACAAATATCTATTACATCTATATCTGGATCATTAATCATATCTAAAGGATCAAGATATAATTTATTTATTTGATTTATATTGCCCCAATCTTCAAGAATAGAATTATTTATATCGGAACCTGCTATTAATTCTGCATGTTCTGACATGCGCCAACCAGGTACATGTAACTTTGCAATACCCCCGACGCCAATAATGCCAACTTTTATTTTACTCATATTTATATTTTTTAACTTAGATATTTATCCATTTTTTTTCTTTTTCTGATTTGTAAATTGATCCCATTATACTACTTCTCAATGCTGCTTCTGTAGGAGTAACTAGATTTTTTGTATTGTTATCAATTAATGAATTGAGAAACAAATCAAATGCATGAGGCAATGTTTCTGGTAAATTTTCTTCTATTCTTTCTATTTTTTTACCTTCCATATTTTCGTTTATAATTAATTGCTCATTCGTTGTTCTTGCGTGAGCTTTCGTTCCACTTACAAAAATAGTATAAGGCTGCGCTATATCTATCCATCCCGCAGCAATACTAGCTATCAACCCGCTTTTAAATTTTATTAAAGCTTCTCCACTTTCTTCACAATCTGGATATTGATTATATACTTTTGTAAAGGTTGCGCTCACTGACTCAACATCAGAAAAAAACCATAAAAGAAGATCTAAAACATGTGTTCCTAAATCACCAAAAGCTCCAACTCCTGCAACTTTAGGATCTGTCATCCATTGATAGTTTTTGAAAATATCCCTCATAATACCATCGTGACAATTAATGAGTCTAATTCTTGAAATTTCGCCAAAATAATTATCAGTAATTAATTGTTTAAGCTTTATGTAAACAGGATTGCTTCTCATGAAATATCCAGTTTGAAAAATAATTTTTGAAGACTCAATAAGATTTGCCATTTTAAAAGAGTCTTTTTTTCCTATCCCCAAAGGTTTTTCTATAAAACAGTGTTTTTTATTCTCGGTAATTTTTTTAACTAATTCATAGTGCAAATTAGTTTCTGAACATACTATAACACCATCTAAATTAGGTTCTTTCAATAAATCAACATAGTTATCATAATTCTTACATTGCAGTTTATCAGAGTCAATTTTTGACCTATTCTTGTCTTTGTCCCAAACACCAATACAATTAATTTTAATGTTTGAAATTACCTTAGAAATAAAATTTGGTGTATGAATATGAGAGGTTCCAATAAATGCTATATTTTTCATTACAGTTACAAAAACTACTTATAGAGCACAACACTGATCGACCCAGTGACCTGGTTCAACTTCAATAAGGCCCATTTTTATTTCTCCACCTTTGCAATCTACTCCAGGATTAGGACATCTGGTTCTAAACACACAACCTGGAGGTGGATTTAATGCACTAGGAATTTCTCCCTTTAGTTCTATAGCTTCAGATCTTTTCTCTGGATCAATTGATGGAATAGAAGATAATAGTGCCTTTGTGTAAGAATGTTTTGGGTTCTTAAATAATTCTCTTGAGGGTCCCATTTCAACTATGTGCCCCAAATACATAACTGCAACAATATCACATACATGAGCTACTACACTTAAATCATGACTGATGAATAAATAAGTTAGATTAAGCTCGGTTTGAAGTTGTTTTAAAAGATTTAATATATCTGCTTGTATTGATACATCTAAAGCAGCAACACTTTCATCTGCTACTATAAATTTTGGATTACTTACTAAGGCTCTTGCAATTGATATTCTTTGTCTTTGTCCTCCAGAAAATGCATGAGGAAATCTTCTTAAATGCTCAATATTTAATCTACATTTTGAAGCAATGTCTCTTACTCTTTCATCAGTTTCTTGTCTTGAGTTTGTTATTTTCATCACTTCTAAAGGCTCTGCAATAATATCCCTCACTGTCATTCTTGGACTTAAAGCAGCATAAGGATCTTGAAAAATTAATTGAGCTTTTTTTCTATATTCTTTTAAATCTTGTTTGTTCATATCTGTTAAATCATAATCTCTTTCTTCGTCATGAAAAATAACATTTCCAGAACTAATTTTATTAGCTCCAAGTATTGCTCTACCAAGAGTAGTTTTTCCTGAACCAGATTCACCAACTAAACCAAAAAAAGATCCTTTTTTAATTTTGATATTGATATTGTTTACAGCATGTATTTTTTGTTTTTTTGAAATAAAATTTTCTTGATAATCAAAATTTACTGAAACATTATTTACTGAAATTAAATTATCACCCATTTTGACCACACTTAATTCCACATTGATCAACCCAGTGACCTGGTTCAACTTCAATTAATTTCATTTCTATTTTACCATCTTTTCCTTCTGGATTATGATGGGGGCATCTAGTTCTAAATACACACCCTGTTGGTCTATCTAATGGACTTGGAATATTTCCAGGTATTGGAGATAACGGTGCGTCTAAGTTATTTATGTCAGGTAAAGCTTGTAATAGCCCTTTTGTATAAGGATGTTTTGGGTTTTTAAGGATCTCATTTACTGGACCTTTCTCAACTACACTACCCAAATACATAACAGCTACATGATCAGCTACCTGTGCAATAACACCTAGATCGTGAGTAATAAATATTACTCCCATTTGATATTCTTTAATAATATCTTTAATTAGGTTAATTACTTGAGCTTGAATTGTTACATCTAAAGCAGTTGTTGGCTCATCTGCTAATAAAAGTTTAGGCATTGTTGATAGTGCCATAGCTATCATTGCTCTTTGACGCATTCCCCCAGATAATTCAAATGCATATTGATTAAACCGTTTTTCTGCATCTGCTATGCCTACTCTTTTTAGCATGTTTATGGATATTGATTTTGCTTCCTCTTTATTAATATTTTTATGAATTAGTAATTGCTCAACCATTTGTGCGCCAATTTTTATTGCTGGAGCAAAACTTGCCATAGGCTCCTGAAAAATCATTGATACTTTACCACCTCTAATTTTTTTTAAGTCTTGCTTAGAGGTAAATTGAAGAACATTTTCGTTATCTAAAATTATTTCTGCGTCTTCATTATAAGAAGTATTACCTGGATTTAATTTCATAATCGATTTAGCAGTCACAGATTTACCTGACCCGGATTCACCAACTATACCAAGTACTTCACCTTGATCTACAGAAAGAGAGATATTTTCAACTGCAGTAATTCTACCTTCATCAGTATCAAATTTTACATCCAAATTTTTTACTTCTAATAAATGGCTCATATTACTTTACCTTATGAGGATCTGCTGCATCACGTAACCCATCCCCTACATAGACGAATGTTAAAATTAATACGACTAAGAAAAACACAGGTATGAAATACCATTGGTAGTTTAAAAGTACGTCGGCCTTTGTTGCATTTTGCAAAAGAACACCAAGAGAATTTACCGGTTCTCTCAAACCAAGTCCTATAAAACTTAAAGCTGTTTCAGATAATAACATGTATGGGAAACTAATGACTAAATCGACAATAATATAACTCGTAAAACTTGGTAATAAGTGTCTTACAATAATATGAGTGGATGATGCTCCACAAAGTTTTGCAGCAAGAATATATTCTTGGCTTCTTTCACTAAGTAGATGCGTTCTTACTCTTCTAGCAAGTGTTGGCCATGAAATTAATCCAAGTAAACAGGAAATAAAAAAGAACCGTAATTCAGAACTCCATTCTAACGGCGCAAAGGCAGCAAGACACATAAACAGAGGTATTGGTGGAACCGTTCGAATTGCATCAGTAAACATTTGCAATACACTATCAATCCATCCACCATAATAACCTGATATTCCACCTATAATTAGGGATAGTAAAAATGATATAAAAACACCAAGTGTCCCTACAGCTAGTGAAATATAAATTGCACTCAAGGTTCTGCTAAATAAATCTTTTCCTGCCTTATCTGTTCCAAATAAATGAATACCACCTTCTTCAACTCCAAATAAATGAGTATTGAATGTAAAACCTGGAATTTTAAAATCTAAAATTTTTCCTGGAAGATTTATATTAAAATCAAAAACTTTATACTCCCAACCTTCAACAAAAAAATATACATATCTTCTTTTTTCTGTATCAGTTTTATAGACCCATCTAAAATTAGTATCAGCTCCTCTATATTTTGTTAAAGTGTGTAAAAACGGCCTTGGTGAAAAACCATTTTCATCCCAAAACATCGGAACCTGAGGTGCTCCATTTTCATAATCTTTGTCGCGACCATTAATAGTAGGATCATATGGAGATAAAAAATCTGAGAATAGACTGCAAACAATCATGAAAAGTAATATTGAACCTGCAATCATTGCCGATCTATTTCCAAAAAAGCGTGTTCTTACTAATTGCATCTGTGTAGCTGTATAATAAGCTTCTTTTTTTTGATTACTAACCTCCACCCATAACTCCTTTTCTTATTCTTGGATCCATTATTGCTAAAATTATATCTGTAACAAAATTAACAAAAACGATTGTTGCTGTAAGTAAAAATATTATTGCTCCAGCTAGTTGCTGATCATTTGATCTAGCCAAAGCTTCTATTAACAAAGCTCCTGCCTCAGTCAAAATTAAAATCAGAGCAACTATTGGAAGTGCACTAAAAATTCTATTTAAATCAAATCCTATTGAATTTATTACAGGTCCTAAAGAATGCTTTGCTGGATATCGCCAAAGCAAACTCATCCCTGATACACCTCTTGCCCTTGCCGCCATTACATATAACTTGTCATTTTCATCTAACATTAAAGCTCTAACAGTTTGCAATGCAAAGGCAGTTGCATTCCATCCTAAAACAAAAATAGGCAGCCATGCTCTACCTAAAAAATCCATTAACTTTGCTGATGACCATGGTTCATTTTCATATTCTTGAGAAAATAATCCTGTCATCGTATCTCCATAATAGATTGTCATAAAAAGCATTATACAAAGTGCTACTAAAAAATTTGGCAATGCTATGCCAAGGTAACTAACAAACTTTAGAGTGTTATCTAATGATGCATATTTTGTCGTGGCTGAAATAATTCCTACGGGGATAGCAATTAAATATGAAAATATTAATGCTACTAAACATATGGTTAGAGATAAAGTAAATCTTCCACTTAATAATTCATTAATATTCATTCTTAGAATACAACTATCACCAAAATCTTGATTGATAACAATGTCAGAAATCCACTTTCCATATCTATAAAGGAATGGTTTATCTAAGCCTAAGCGAATTTTTTCTGCTTCAATATCTTCATAAGTAATTTGAGAGCCCTGAGTATTTTTAAAAGCTAAATATCTTTCAGCACACGTTCCAGGTACTAATTCCATTAAAGAAAAAACTATGAAACAAACAATTAATAAAGTTACAATAGCTAAAAATGCTCTTGTAAATGTAAACTGAACAAAATTAATCATAGCATGATTTCACTTAATTGATTTTTAAGAATAGTAGAAAAAAGAAAAGCGGCAATAAAAAATTGCCGCTTTTAAGTATATTTATAGTTGACTTATTCGTCTAACCACCACTGAGTAGCTAAATATGGATAAGTTCTATAATATTCATAAGAAGTTGTTTTGAATTGTGTAAAGTTTTTCAAAGCATTTCTATGATATGTTGGGAAAGGTGCTTTTACAGTTCCAATTAACAAAGTTTGCTCTGTTAACATTGTTGTAATTTTTTCACCCCACTCATTTGATTCAGGTGTACCTAAAGCATATGATTGAAATTTATCAATACCATCACTTAAATCGTAAACCCATTGAGGAGGTTCTACACCTTCATCACCGTTACTATCAATGTAAGCTGCCCACAACATTCCTTGCGTATGGTTAAAGTAGTTTCCAAAAGGCGCTTTGAATGTTTCAGGATCACCTGCAATAATTGCTAATGGTTGACCTTTATCCCATGCATGGACATCTAATGCATTTGAAGATTGTGAACCACGATATTCATCAGGAGTTACCTCTTTAAAAGAAGTTTTAACTCCTACATCGTTCCACATACGAGCAACTAACTCAACTTCTACACCACCTATACCTTGAGTAGCATAGTCAATGTTCATAGCAAAAGGCTCTCCGTTAGGGAGTTCTCTAAAGCCATCACCGTCAACGTCCTTAAGACCAACTTCGTCTAGAAGTGCTTTAGCACCATCTGGATCATATTGAGTCATATACATTTTCATATCTTCACGTACGAAATCAGGAGCTGGTGACATACCTGTGAACTGCTCTACAACACCCATACCATAGTAAGCAACATCGTTAATTTCATTTCTATCTAGAGCAATTGACATTGCTTGACGGAAACGAATATCACCGTAAACTTTACGTTTTTCTAAGTCTGGGTGAGTGACGTTGAAGCTAAATAGTGCTGCTCCACAACCAGGGTTAATTTGAATATTATAGCCTCCAGACTCTGCTCCATCTAATAATTGAGGTGCAGACTCAAGTTGTACAGATTGAGATTTGTAATCAACTTCACCATTAACAAGTTTCAATAATCTTATTTCATTTTCATTGATATATCTCTCATTTTGATAATCAATGTATGGTAATTGATTCCCAGCTGTATCAACTTGGAAAAAGTATGGGTTTGCAGCATATACTCTACCTTCAGTAGTATCTTCAATAGTCATGTAAGCTTCTAAAGAAGGATAAGCAGCATATGGTAAACCATCTACTAACTCTGGATTTCTTAATAACGGAGTTGGAGTATCAGTCCAACCTGAGTTACCATAATAAGCCGCTAAAGCATCCCAGCCATCTGCGAAACCTAAAGCTTGTGCATTCGCATCAGCATTTGAATCAATTTCCGGATGGAATTGTTCTAGGAAATGTGAAGGCATAAAAGCTTGGTTATAAGATGTAGCTAAAGTAGCAAGTAAACCAGGAAACGGAGATGGTAAGTTAAATCTTACTGTTTGATCATCAATTACATCAACAGTCATTGGCTCACCACCAACTAATAGGTATGGATATGGTTTTTCACGAATCTTTGGATTCATCATCAAGTCTTCGTACCAAAACTCTACATCTCTGGCTACAAAAGGTTCACCATTTGACCACTTGTGACCTTTTCGCAACATGAATGTTAAAGTAGTGAAATCATCATTCCATTCATAATCTTTTGCAACATTTGGAACTACAGTTGACAAGTCATCAGCAAAACGAACTAAGTTAACATGTCGAGTAGAAAGCATGTCTGAAGTACCAGCTTCAGTTGCATTAGATAAGAAATTAATAGTGTTTCCATATTTACCAATTGATTCATATGGCACTACAACAAGTGGTTCATCAGGTAATCTGTCCTCAACCGGAGGTAGGCTTCCTGGGTTCCCTTGAATTGTTGCATTAATACTTGCAATACTTGGATTCTCTGAAAACTTCATCGTACAACTAGCTGCACTTTCGTATTCTGATAACTCATATTGCTGTGGATATTTTCCGCCAGTATATGCATCGCTCATGGTTGAGCCTACGCAATGACCGCCTGCAAAAGAGCTTCCACTCCATACAAACATTGCGGAAGAAAATACCAATGCTACGAGTATTTTTTTTAACATATATTTTCTCCTATAAGATAAATTTATCGTATGTATTTTTTTTATACATATTTGAGCTTTTAGCAAAAATAATTGACAAATTTATTACGTTTTTTTTTAAAAAATTGTGTATTTCTTTTTAATTACTTTAGTATTTTGTAGAATATGAAGAAAATCAAAAAATCTGTACTTTTTATATGTGCTGATCAGTGGCGCTTCGATTGCTTTAGTTTTTTAAATCATGAATATGCTCTCACTCCTAATTTGGATAAACTAGCAAAAAAAAGTGTTATTTTTAAATCACACTTTGCAGGTATTGTTCCATGTGGTCCTTCGAGAACTACAATGCTCACTGGTTTATATCCATTTATACATCGTTCAGTATATAATGGTGCTCCACTTGATAAAAGATTTACAAATATTGCTAAAGAAGCTCGAAAATTAGATTTTAATCCAAGACTTTACGGATACACTGATACTTCTTGGGATCCAAGATACTTGGATCCAAAAGATAAAAAAAATTTTACCTATGAATCACCAATGGAAGGGTTTGATGATGGTTGTGTTTTACCAGGAGGAAAACCGGAGCTTTGGGCTAACCATCTAAATCAAAATGGTTTTGAAATTAATAAAGCAGAAGATTTGTACAAAGGAAGAAAGCCTAAAGATGATCAAGCGTATATTTATGAACCATATTATATTCCAACTGAATTTTCAGACACCGCATTTTTAGCAGACAAAGTTGTTAACGATTTAAAAAAAGTCAAAGATTCATTTTTTATGCATGTATCTTTTTTAAAACCACACCCGCCCTTTCATATAGCTGATCCATGGTTTAGTAAATTTAATCCAGATAATATTAATTTATCTAAAAATAATATTTCACTTAAAGAATTATCAAAAAAACATCCTCTACTTGAAGAGTTATGCAAAAAATTTTTATTAAAAGAAAATTTCTCTGAAATTAATTATGATCTTTTAAAAGATCAAGACATCAAAAATATTATGAGTGTCTATTTTGCTATGTGTGCAGAGGTTGATTTTAATATTGGTAAAATTTTAAATGCTCTGAAAGAATCAGGGCAAGAAGAGAATACAATGATAATATTTACCAGTGATCATGGAGAAATGTTAAATGAAAATAATTTATGGGGAAAATTAGGTTGGTGGGACTCCTCTTATAGAATTCCATTATTCATATATGTACCTCAAAACAATCCAAAAAAAATTAACCACTTAACAGAATCGGTAGATGTTGCCCCTACAATTTTAGAATGGCTTGGTGGTGAAATCCCCATTGATTGGAATGGTCAGTCACTGATGCATAATATTTACGATCAATATGAAAAATCACCTAATAAAGAATTTGTTGTTTTTGATTATGATTTTAGAGAAAGCACTGAATTTGTTAAAGATAAAAAATTAGCACCCGAGCAATGCAATCTATCAGTTATTAGAAATAATAAATGGAAATATGTTCATTTCCCTTCATTGCCATGTTTATTGTTTGATTTAGAAAATGATCCTAATGAAATTAATGATTTATCTAGAGTAAAAGAATTTCAAGACATTAAAAATGATTTAGTATCAAAACTATTAAGTCACCGAATGATTCATCAGGAAAGACAGTTATCTAATACAAAACTTTCTAGCTCAGGGGTTAAAACAAAATCTGGACCAGCTAGCAGAAAAATGGGATAATTAATTTATGTTAACAACTGTTATAGGCGCCTACCCAAAACCAAGTTATTTAAAAATAACTGATTGGTTTAATGCTTCTGGTGGTACAGATACTGAATATCCAACTAAATTTTACGAAGATGAAATAAATAAGATGGGCGATAATGTTGAAGAGTTATTTAATAAAGCTACCAAAGAAATAATTAGTGATCAGGAAGAATGCGGTATTGATATCCTGACAGATGGTGAAGTTAGAAGAGAAAATTATATTCACTATCATTGTAGATATTTAGAGGGAATTGATTTTGCAAATCTGACAGAAAAAGTTGCAAGGACAGGGAATTATAAATGCTGGTTACCAACAATAACTGCAAAAGTTAAAGCAAAAGAATCTTTTTTAGTCGAAGAGTGGAAAAAAAATCAGAGTTTAACAAATAAAGATTTAAAAATTACTATTCCTGGACCAATGACTATAACAGATACCATAGCAAATATATTTTATGATTCAGATGAACATATGGGTGAAGACTTAGCTGATGCTATTAATGTAGAAATTAAAAGATTAGTTGATGCAGGATGTAAATATATTCAAGTCGATGAACCGTTGTTTGCTAGAAAACCAGAAAATGCTCTTAATTTTGGAATCAAAAATTTAGAGAGATGTTTTAAGGATATTAATAATCAAAGTATTGAAAAAATTACTCATATTTGTTGTGGCTATCCTGATAAATTAGATGCAGTAGATTATCCAAAAGCGCCTTTAGATTCTTACAGTAAAATTAGTAAAGCTTTAGATGAATCAATTATAGATACAGTTTCTATAGAAGATGCTCATCGATATAATGATTTAAATTTTTTAAAAGATTTTAAACAAACAAAAGTTATTTTTGGTCTAGTAAAAATAGCAAGCTCTCAAGTTGAGACTAAAAAAGAAATTGTCTCAAGAATAAATGATGCATTAGAGTTTATTGATAGGGAACAATTAATTGTTGCTCCTGATTGCGGCCTTGGCCACTTACCTAGAGATTTGGCAAAAATAAAATTAAAAATAATGGTGGAAGCTTCTAATAGTTTTTAGTGGACTAAAGTTTCTGGATTAGCATAATCATAATTTAAATCATCAGCAATAGCTTTATATGTAACGGCACCTTTAAAAATATTTAAACCATTCATAAAATTTTTATCATTTTTTAAAGCATCTTTAAAACCATTAGAAGCTAAGTTTTGAATAAATGGCAAAGTGACTGCATTTAAAGCAAGAGTGGAGGTTCTAGGAACCCCCCCTGGCATATTTGCAACACAATAATGAACAACATCATCAACAACATATGTAGGGTTTGCATGAGTTGTTGGTTTACTAGTTTCAACACAACCACCTTGATCAATTGAAACATCAACAATTACAGATCCACTTTTCATCTCTTTTATCATGTCCTTAGTTATAATCTTTGGAGCATTAGAGCCTGGAACAAGTACGCCACCAATTAGTAAATCACATTCAGAAATATAATCTTTTAGATTTATTTTATCGCTGTGTAGTGGTTCTATTTTATCACCAAATTTTTCTTGTAATTCTTCTAATCTTTTTTCTGATTTATCAACAATGAAAACTTTTGCTTGCATACCTGTAGCAATTATTGCTGCATTTTCACCTACAACACCTCCGCCTAAAATTAAGACATTTCCAGGTTGAACTCCAGGCGCACCACCTAAAAGTAAACCACTTCCACCCTTATGTTTTTCAAGAGAATAAGCTCCGGCTTGTATCGACATTCTACCGGCTACAGCACTCATAGGTGCAAGAAGTGGTAATTTATTATTATGATCACTTACTGTTTCATAAGCTATACAAATTGAATTTGAATCAATTAAACCCTTTGTCAATTCTGGAGCTGCTGAAAGATGTAAGTAAGTAAACAAAATTTGGTTTTCTCTTATCATTGATACTTCATTCATTAGAGGTTCTTTTACTTTTACAATCATTTCAGAATCATTGAAAATATCTTCAGCTGAATTTACAATTTTTGCACCTGATAATTCATAATCACTATTTGAAAATCCAGCACCAACACCGGCATCTTTTTGAATTAGTACTGTATGTTTATTCTTTACTAATTCTTTAACACTTTGTGGGGTAAGCCCAACCCTAGACTCCTGAGCCTTAATCTCAGAGGGAACACCTATTTTCATTATCTGTCATGCATATAGTTTGAGATACCTGTTCTTAATTTTTCAATTATCTCATCAATATGTTTTTTTTCACAAGTAAATGGAGGTGCAACGATTAAACAATCACCTGTTGCTTTCAAGCTTAAGCCTGCTTCAAATAATTTTTTAAAACAAGCATATCCAGCTTTGCCTAAACGCTCATCCATTTTAATATCAATTCCTCCCATCATTCCATATCCTCTTATATCAGTAATGATATCTAAGTCTTTCAAAGTAAATAAACCATCTAAGAAATATGGAGACATATCTTTTGCTCTATTAAATAAATCTTCTTTCTCGATTATATCTTGCATTGCTAAACCTGCTGCCATTGAAACAGGTATAGCAGAATAAGTATAACCATGAAAAAATTCTATAGCCCCTGTAGGTGAAGCATCAACAATAGTGTCATAGATATGATCACGTGAAGCTACTGCTCCTAAAGGTACGACACCATTAGTAATTGCTTTAGCCATTGTCATAATATCAGGACATACATCAAAAGCTTGAGCTGCAAATGGAGCGCCCATTCTTCCCCAGCCAGTAATAACTTCATCAAAAATTAAAAGAATTCCGTGTTTGTCACAAATTTCTCTTAGTCTTTTTAAATATCCTTTTGGAGGAACTAAAGTTCCTGTTGATCCTGCTACTGGCTCAACAATACATGCTGCAATATTTTCAGCACCTATGTTACCAGCAATTCTTTCAAGATCATCTGCTAGATCAGCACCTGTTTCAGGTTCGCCTTTTACAAATAAATTTTCAGGTAAATGAGTATGTCTTAGATGATGTACATTTGGCATGAGAATATTTGAAAAAGTTTTTCTGTTAGCAATCATTCCGCCAACAGAAATTCCTCCAATATTCATTCCATGATAACCTCTTTCTCTTCCTACTATATGAGATCTATGACCTTCTCCTTTTGCTTTAAAATATGCTATGGCTGTTTTAATTGCTGTTTCAACAGCTGATGAACCACAAATAGTAAAAAATATTTTATTTAAATCTTCGGGCGTATGTTTTGAAACTTTTCTAGCTAAATCAAATGAACCGCCAAAACCTTGTTGAAATGGTTGAACATAATCTAATTGCTCCAATTGTTTTGATACTGCTTCTCTTATTTCTGGTCTTGAATGACCCGCTGGACTACAAAATAATCCTGAGCTAGCATCAATTAATTTATTTCCATAATGATCAGTGTAATAAACACCTTCTGCCTTAACCATTAATCTTGGACTATTTTTATAGTCTCTATTAGATGTAAATGGCATCCAATGTTCTTCTAATGAATTAGGTATTTCAGTTCTTTTTTCTAAGTCCATTTTTTTCCTTAATAGAGATTGAGTATATGAAATTATCGATAAATCAAAGAATATTTCTTACACAATAAAGAAATATCATAGGAAAAATTGTAGCAGTGGTATAGAGAGAATACCAAATATGAGCACATTACCAGAAGATCTTAAAAGTAAAGCTTTAGAGACTCCCAACATACCAGCAGCAGTTGTGTGCCCCAATCAAGAAAGCATATTATCAGCTGTAATTGAAGGTAAAAATATGAACCTCATCGATCCAACTTTAATTGGAAATAAAAGTTTAATTGCTGAAACAGCGAAAAAATTAAGTTTGGATATTTCTAATTTTAATATTGTAGAGGCTAAAGATGAAGAGGATAGTGCTTCAATTGCTTGCCAAATTTCTAATGAAAATAAAAGTAAAATCATAATTAAAGGGAATCTTCATACTGATATTTTAATGCGCTCTTATTTAAAAAAAGAATTTAATTTACTTGATGGTAAAAGATTAAGTCATATTTGGCATATGACTACATCACAGCTTAAAAAACCTCTTTTTATTACTGATGGCGCCTTAAATGTTTTACCAAGAGTTGATATAAAATTACAAATTCTTAAAAATGCTGTTCAATTTTGTAATAAATTAAATATTAGTAAACCAAAAGTTGCAATTTTATCAGGCACAGAAGATCCAATTGACAGTATGCCAAGCTCAGTTGATGCCAAAAAAGTTATGGAACTTGCGTTAGAAGAAAAAATTAATGCTTTTATTCATGGACCACTTGCTTTTGATAATGCTGTTTCTGAGGAAGCGGCTACAATAAAAGGAATCAAAAATGATGTTGCTGGTGATGCTGATATACTATTAGTGCCTAATTTAGAAACTGGAAATTCTTTATCCAAAATAATGGTTTATTTTATGAATGCTTGTGCTGCGGGAATAGTAATTGGTGGTAAAGTACCAGTTGTAGTCCCTAGCAGAGCTGATAGTAAAAATTCTAAACTTGCATCAATTATGGCAGCTGTAGTTGCTGCAAATAACTAATTAGTAAATAAATTTTAGCTCGAATGCTTTTAAGACATTACTTTTTAATTTTAATAATCACTTTTTTATTTGGAAGTGCCTACCCTGTTCAGAAAGTTATTTTTAATGAAAATGTACCTCCATTATTAATGGGAAGTTTAAGAATGTTAGTAGTTTTCATATGCCTTTTGCCCTTTTGGAGATTTAGAATTCCTGAAAAAAAATATTGGCTACCACTTCTCTTTTTTTCAATTTCTATGGGTTTTTTAGCAAATGTTTTTATGACATTATCTTTAAATGAAGCAAATATAGTTTCTCCAATCATTATTGGTTCTCAATTGGCTGTACCATTTGCAATATTATTAAGCTCATTTTTTTTAAAAGAGAAAGTAAGTATTAAAAAATGGGTGCTTATATTTATTTCTTTTTTTGGAATTATTTTGTTAGGCTTTGATCCTTTAATAAGAAATGAAATTTTTGCATTATTCTTAATTACGTTAATGGCATTCTTCTATGCTAGTGCACAAGTATTTTCCAGGTACCTAAAAGATTTAGAAGTCACTCTCACAAATGCAGTAATGGGACTAGTTGGATTTGTATTACTAATTATTTCATCATCAATATTTGAAGGACAAACATTAAATGAAATAAAAAATATTAGTTTGCAGTCATGGTTATTAATATTGCATTCAGGGATCTTTGTTTCAATCGCTGCTCACATGTCGATGTTCTATTTATATAGGATGTATCCTGTTAATAGAGTATTTCCATTTTACGCTTTATTTCCTGTATTTGGTGTGTTGTTAACATTTATAATTTTTTATGAAATACCAACTTTAATTACTTTTATTGGTGGTATAATTGTAATTGTAGCAACTTATTTTATAAATAAAGAAAATTAAATTTTGATTATTTAGCTGTCCATCCTCCATCAATTACTAACGAAGAGCCAGTCATCATTGATGCGGCATCTGAAGCAAGATACACTACTGCACTAGCAATATCACTTTCTGTTGCTACTTTTCCTAAAGGTATGTTTTCAATAACAGATTTTTTAAAACTTTTATCTTTGAAAAATTTTTTGACCATTGGGGTTTCCACAAATGTAGGACAAACGGAATTAACTCTTATGTTGTGCTTAGCCAAATCAATAGCCATCCCTTTGGTAAGACCTTCAACACCAAACTTAGTCATATTATAAACACTTCTAAGAGGAGCTCCTACTTTACCTAACTGAGAAGAGATATTTATTATTGATCCACCAATTTTTTTTCTATTTTTTGATTTAAGCATAACTTTTGTAGCTAATTGAGCAATATCGAATGATGCTTTAATATTAAGATCAACCACTTCACTCATATCTTTTCTTTTAATTTTGGTGAAATATTCAGGTCTATTTGTGCCAGCATTATTTACTAATATGTCTAATTTATTGATTTCAGAAAATATTTTTTTTATTTCTTTTAAATTAGTTACATCACACACATAATAACTACATTTCTTTTTGAGTTTTTTAATTTTGCTTTGAATAATTAAAAGATCTTTCTCTGTACGACTAAGAATTATTACATTTGCGCCTGCTTCTGCTAATGCTATAGCACATGCTTTACCTATGCCTTTGCCTGACCCTGTCACAAGAGCAGTCTTATTTTTTACATTAAAATTTTTTAGAAACATTTGATCTGATTATTTACAATGAAAAAATAGATTGATCTAATAAATTCATTTTTTTAATACACATTTGAAAACTATCTTCTAAATGGTAATCACCTGGGAACCCAATGCATTTAATTCCAGCGTTTACAGCAGAATTACTACTTTCTTCAGTATCCTCTATTGCAAGACAATCTTCTGGCTGTAAATTTAATTTATCTAATGTGACTTTGTATATTTCTGGATGTGGTTTTTCATTTTTAACAAATGATTTATTACCAATGAATTCAAATTCTTCTTTTGAAATTTGACCCGAAAGACTTTCAAATACTGCATCGACATTATTTAAAGTTGTAGAAGTTGAGAAAGCAAGTTTAATATTATTATCTTTTGTATACTTAATTATTTCACCAACGCTCTTTCTTAATTTTTGTTTATTCTGAATAATGTATGAGCTAAAGATTTCTGTTTTTCTATTTCTAATTTGTGAAGCATTTACATTAGTATTATTTTTTTCAGCAAAATCTTCTACCCTTTTTGTCCCGCCAGATTTTTTTAACAAAATTTTATAATCTTGCTCATCCCAATACCAATCAAGTCCAGCTTCTTTAAAAGCTTCATTAAATGAGTTACGTTGAATGTTAGAAGATTCAATTAGTGTCCCGATAGATCCAAATATAAGTGCTTTATATTTCATAAGATTAGAAATTTATTATTAACCTTTTACTGCTCCAGCAGTTAAACCACTTATTAATTGTCTTTGGAAAAACATGATTATCATAAAAAGTGGTGCAGTTGCTGAAACAACACTTGAGACTGCCCACATATAATTTCCACTATGTTCAATTGTGCCCAAATAAGCATTAATTTTAGGAACCATAGTATAATTCTGCTGATTTAAAAGAAGTGAAGTAACTGTAAAATCATTATAGGCTAACATCATGCTGAATAAACCTGCGGTAACAACTCCAGGCCACATAACAGGCATTATAACAAAGCGAAACGCTTGAAAATATGAACAGCCATCAATTAGTGCACTTTCATCTAACTCTTTAGGAACTGTTTTAAAGAAGGAATAAAGTAACCATAATGTAAAGGGTTGATTGATTGCAACTAAAACAATTATGGTAGTTGGAAGTATGCCCCAAACATTCAATTGGAAGAAAGGAAACAGATAACCAGAAACTAATGTAATGTGTGGCATCGCTCTAAAAATCAAGGCAGCTATTAAAATCCAAAAAGTATATTTATATGTCGATCGAGACAAGGCATAAGCACCCAATGTTCCTAAAAATAAAGAGATCGTAACAACTGAAACAGTGATAATAATTGTATTCATTGTTGCTTTCCAAAATTCACCTTCAGTCCAAGACTCTACATATGCCTTAACTGTAGAAGTATCTCCTGTTTCTATCAAAGTATTAACTCCTGTGACTGCAAACATCCAATCAGCTCTTGAGAAAAAGTCGGCTTTTACTTTAAATGATCCCCAAAAAGTCCATATAAAAGGAAACACAGAAATAATTAACCAAGCAAGAATAAAAAAACTATTTATTAAAATTAGTTGTTTTGAGTATCTATTAATTTTTGATTCCATATTATCTTTCTGTCCTAAATTCTCTCCATGTTCTTATAAGTACTGGTGTTAGTAGAATTGCTACACCAATGATAGTTAACATAGATGTTGCTCCTGCAGACCCAAATAACATTTTGTTTTCACTTCTTAAGTCGTTATAAATCATCCAAGAAAGTGATTGAGCAACTCCTTCAGCAGCGAACCCAATTATTGGCTCAAGAACCCTAAAATTATCCATTAGACAAATTAATATAATAAATGTTGCTACCGGATAAAGATGTGGAATAACAATATGTCTGACTCGTTCATATCTTGAGGCGCCATCTATGATCGCTGCTTCAATTGGATCTTGAGGAACAGTTTGTAATGCAGCATAAAAGACAACAAAAGCAAATGGTGTATTGTGCCATATCCCATAAATAATCAGAGTAATCCAAGTCAATTGACTTGAGGACTTTAGTGATAGGTTTGGATCATCAAATAAGAATTGAATAAATGAACCTAATATTCCTTTAGCATCTATCATCCAAAATAAAACAAGAGATCCAATCAATGGTGTTACAATCATTGGCAGTATAACACCAAAAATGGTTGGGCCTTTTAAACTTTTTGTAATTGTGTTTACACTTAAAGCAACAATGAAACCTAAAACTACAACTGGTGGTGTAACGGCAAAACAAAATGTAAGTGTAAATAAAAGTGCTTTGTAAAAAGGTAAATTTAGTAAGATATCCGTAAACTCAGCTATGGATGAGGAATTAGTCCAAGCCTCTTTAATTTCATCAAAAGCCAAATGGTTTCTATCGCCGTATGTTCCTAAACCATTGAATCTTCCAAGAGGTTGTTCTTCTTGTAATTTTGTTGTTGCTTCAATATCAACTTTTGTTTCTGTTTTACATCCAAATGGATCACATTTTTCTACTTCCATCAAAATTTGTTCAGGCTCAATGTGAAGAGATTGAAAAAAACTAGAAATAATTGGAAGGCCAATAAATAATAACATCGCCAATCCACTTGGAAAGAAGAACCAAAAAAATGTTCTGTGGGGCATCTATTTCTTACTAAAAAAAAAGTGGAACATAATAATGTTCCACTTTATCATAAATATTTATACGGTTTATAGAAAACCTTGCTCAGTAGCTTTTGCTACATAAGCAGCTTCTACATCCGCTAATGCTTTTTCAGCAGACTCATTTCCTTGAAGGAATTCAACAAGTTCTGTACTCAAAGCACCATGTAATAGACTCATATATGGTAAGCTTGGGTAAGGTGTTGCACCTCTATTAGCAGCGTCAACAACTGGTCCTGCTGTATCTCCAGGTGAATAACCATCAATCAACCAAATTGTTGCATTTGGATTAGCATTTGCCATTTCTGTTGAAGTTGCTGCACCTAAAAGAGCTCTAAAAGATGCTTCTGCATTTTCATCAGAAGTGTTTGTTGCAATTCCAAATCCATCCCACCATAGAGTTGTTGCTGGTTTACTTCCACCACCTACAGATGGAGAAGGAGCTAATCTAGTATCAGCTTTAATTGCTTGATCACCTTCATCATCTAACAATGAAGCTGCACCTGAGTTCCAGATATGCATTAATGCTACATTACCAGACTCCCATTCTTCTTTAACTGCATTTGTATCTTGAGTTAAGAAATCAGGGTTACTTACTTCGGTTAATCTTTTAAGCATATTAAGAGCAGCTACACCTTTAGCGTTATTTACACTAACTTCAGCTGTTCCAGCTTTAAAGAAATCACCTCCATGACCTAGGTACATGTTTACAAACTCTTGACCTAAGTTCCATCCAGATTTGAAAGCACCAGCATATGGGTTAGCCATTTTACCAGAAGCTTTAATTTTTTCTGCAGCCGCAATTACCTCTTCATATGTTGAAGGAACTGCGATACCTAAATCATTAAGAATACTTTCTCTGTACCAAAGATGTTGAGCATTAGCCATAAATGCTACTGCATAAATTTTACCATCAATCACGATTTTTTGATTGTCTTGTAATGCACTTCCGTATTTAGCAACTAAATCATCAAGTGGACGAATTAAGTTATCATTCATTAAAGTTGTAATTGAACCATTAGTTACAAGTTTAGCAGAGAATTCAGCTGGGTTAGCTGAAAGTGCTGCAACTTGTAATTTATTATGATCAACAGAATGTGTTACAGAAAAATCTGCATCAGGTCCTGCACAACTTTTTACTTCATCCATGAAAATTCTGTATGTTGTAAATTCGTTTGCTAGAATCTTTATTGATCCATCTGTTACTCCACAAGGTGAGTGCCCACCAGCATATGCACTTGTGCTAACAAATGTGAACAATAGAGCTATTAGTAGTTTTTTCATATATTTCCCCTTATTAATAAAGTGTGAAATTCACATTTAAGTATAAATCCTTTATATTGGTATTAGAAAATAATGCAATAATATGAATTGATATTCAAGATTTTGAATATTGAAATGGGGGGATAATTCATGAGTTTTAAGAAAACTGCGACATCACAGGACGTAGCAAAACTAGCAGGGGTATCCCAATCAGCTGTTTCTAGATGTTTTACAAAAGGTGCTAGCATTTCTAGTAGAACAAAATTGAGAGTCTTGGAAGCAGCTAGGAAATTACAATATAAAGCACCTAATATATCTTCTAATTCAATATCTAATGACGATAGCGGATTAGTTGCTGTCATTTTACCTTACGTTACAAGCAGATATTATCCAGAAGTTTTAATAGAATTACATGAAGCACTAAGGAATGGGGGGTTTAGAATTTTATTAATTACAACTGATGATGGAGAGGAATTAGATGAAAAATTAATACAGCCATACTTAAAAGAAAAACTCATTGCAATAATATCAGCAACAAAACCCACTGATAAATTTGTCGAAGATTGCAATCAAAAAAGAATACAATTTATTGCTTATAATAGAAGTTGGAATATACCAACGATAAGTTCTGTTGCATGTGATCATCGTAATGGAGGAGAATTAGTTGCAGAATATTTTACAAAGAAAAATCATAAAAATATTGGCCTCATTGAAGGACCAAAAGGATCTTTTGTTAGCGATGAGCGATGCAAAGGTTTTAAAAATTATCTTAAAAATAATAAAAAAATTAAATTAAATATTGAAAAAGGTTTTTTCACTTATGAAGGTGGATATCAAGCAACAGAAAAAATTTTCAATAAAAAGATAAGTGCAATATTTTGTGCTGATGACACAATGGCATTTGGATGTTTAGATTATATTAAAAAAAATACTTCATTAAAAACACCTTCTCAATTAGAAATTATTGGTTATGACGATATATCAATGTCAGCTTGGGAATCATATAACCTTACAACTGTAAGACAACCTATTAGACAAATGTCAAAAATAGCAACTCAGTTAATAAATGAATATATTAAAGATCCAGATTTTGAACCTATAAATCATATTGTACAGGGAAGACTTATAAAAAGAAAAACTACAAAATAATTTACTTAAATTTTAATCCCATCTGTTCAAAGACACCATGATTATCTACCATAACGTAATTATCTAAAAATTTTCCATCTTTAATGGTCCAAAAATCTGAAAATTGCATTTTGATAGATTTACCTGTTGGCTCCACTCCAAGATATGTTCCACTGTGTGTGCCTGTTAGAAATCCCGTTGCACTAATCCACTCACCTTCAGCAACCACAATATCATTTTTTACATGATAATCTGGAAATGCTTCATAAAAAGGTTTTAGAACTTTATATTTAAAATTTTCTATACCATGGATATCACCAAAACCTGGGGGACCGTGCCAAACCATATCATCATGCCAGTACTTATGTTGTGCTTCTAGATCTTGAGCATTAAGTGCATCATACATATCAGCTAATAATTTTTTACTTTCATCTAGAGTCATTTTTTATCTCCTAAAATTTGCATTAGAATTGCAAGCTCATTAAAACCAGTCCACTCTTTAATAATTTTATTATTTTTAATTTCCCATTGAGTGATTCCCCACAAATACACTTCTCTATTAGTTGGTTGGCCATATGAACCATTACCTTTATGCGTTCCTACTGCGCCCCAACGAACCGATACTAAGTAACCATCTTTTGTATTTCCCATCCAGTATAAATCTTCAATACTGAGTGCAAGATCAGGAAATGAAGCTAAAAGTGATATTATAAATTTTCTTAATTGCAAAACTCCTTTAAATTTACGGCCAGTTGAACCTTCAAATTCTACATTACTAGAGTATACTTTATTTATTGCAGAAAAGTTTCGTCTATTCCAAATTGTATCATAAACTGCATGAACAAACTTTCTTACATTTTTGATTTTATCTGGAATATCAAAACTAATTGGTTTTAATTTAGTAATATTTCTTGTTGGTCTAGAGTTTTTAAAATGAGGAGCATAGGGCCCTGCAATTCCCTCATCAACAAGTTGCTTTGCAACTTGATTTAAATCTAATCCGAGTTGTTTAATTAAGCCTGCTGTATCGTAAACAACATTTTCGTAATAAATTTCATTATTTTTTGCTACACAATTTGCAATACAAAATAATCTTACTTTTTTATTAGTTGGTTTAGAAAATTTACTAAATCCCGTATTTGTTCCGGTAATAATTGTTCTATGCGAAGTATGAAAACTTGCATTTTCATCCCCTGCCCAAATAACTTCATCTGCAAATAATCGAATATCTGGAAAAGCGTTGTTTGTATGTACAGTATCAGCTACAATTTTTTCAGATCCAGATTGTAAACCAAATTCATCCCAAACTCTGCAATCTTTACTGTAGGTGTCATAGATGTAGCCAATATTTTTTTCTTCCCATATTTGATACGTAATCCTTACAATATAATCGATTATATTTTTATACTGATCCTCAAACCCCTTCATTGATTGATGTTTAAGTTTTTTGGGTTTTGGATTTAATGATTTAGCTGTTCCTCCACCTCCATATGCTTTTAATGAAATATCATAACTCTTAGGCATATGATTGTCTTGAAGAGCTTCTGGTCTTTTATCTGTAATTTTATTAAATTTCATAATTTGTATTTGTAATGAGATACATTTAAAAATATTTCAAAGCAATGAAATTTTATTCAAAAAAATGAATATTGTCTTTTTTAGTTTATTAATATAATCAAAATGGAATGACTGATCTCCAAGCAGAAAAAAAATTAGTATTAGATTATTTCAATGAAATAGATAGTTGCAACATTAATTCATTATCTGAAGTGATATCCAAATACACATCAGAAGATTTTAGTATGAAATGCACACATCCATTTAACGAATTAGGCAGTATAGATCTTGTTGCTAATGAACTTTGGAAACCAATTAAAAATTCATTTTCACCTATACAACGTCGATTAGATATATTTTATGCTGGGATAAATTCACTAGATAAAAATAAAGGGAAATGGATCTCCAGTATGGGTCATTTCATGGGTGTTTTCAATAAACCGTTTGTAGGTCTTAAACCAAATTATAAATCTATTTTATTAAGATTTGCTGAATTTTATAAAGTGGAGAATAATAAAATTACTGAAGGAGCGATTTTTTTAGATGTAATGAATTTAATGCAGCAACTAGGTCTTTCTATAATTCCTGAATCTACAGGTCTTGTTTGTGTAACGCCAGGACCAATGAATCATAAAGGTCTAAAATTTGATATTTCTAATAAAAGTGAAAGTCAAAAAACATTAGATTTAATTCATAGAATGCGTGATCGACTTGTAAAAGGATCTAAAATGCAATCTTATAAAGAAGAATTAGAATTAGATTGGCATGATGACATGATTTGGTGGGGGCCGGGAGGAATAGGAGCTTCATATACTATTGATGGTTATCAAAAAGGTCACACAAAACCATTTCAAGATGGCTTAGAGTTTGTTCGTTTCAATGGACACATACTTAGTAGCTCTGAAGATGATCTGGGTGGTTGGTTTGGTTGGCCAAATTTAATTATGAAACCTAAAGGAGAATATTTAGGATTAACAAATGCAAGTGATATTGAATCAGAAATGAGAGTTGTAGATTTATATCGAAGAGATGGAGATAAACTAGCTGAAAACTGGATCTTTATTGATCATTTACATTTTTTAAAAAAACTAGGAGTGGATCTTTTAGAAAGAGCAAAATTTTTAAATCAGTAATTAGATAACTTTTGAGGCAAGTTTAGTACCCTCAACTAATGCATGAAGCTTTTCATAACAAATTTTTTCATCAATTTTTCCAAAACCAGCAAATGTACTAAAACCACAATCTGTCCCTGCCATTAATTGATCTTTTGGAATGACTGTAGAAAACTGAATTAATCTATCTGCAACAACTTCTGGATGTTCAACAAAATTAGAGGTTGAGTCGATTACGCCAGGTACTAAGACTTTATCTTTTGGTAACTTTATATCTTGAAAAACTTTCCATTCATGTGCGTGCCTAGGATTAGAAGATTCAATGAGAAAGTATTTTACCTTTGATTTCAAAATTATAGGTAATATTTTCTCTAGAGCAATATCGTGTGTGTGGGGTCCCTCATAATTGCCCCAACATATATGCATTCTAGTTTGCTCGAAATCTACATTAGATAATGCTGAGTTTAGGCATTCAATTTGTAGTTCTGCACGTTTAATAAACTCATCTTCAGATAAATTTTTAAAATTCATATGTCTTGCTAAAGCAAGGTCTGGGCAATCTAATTGAACTTGGATATCTGATTTTGTTATTAGCTCATATTCTTTAGCCATAATATTAGATAATTTATCCAAATATTCATCTTCGGTACTATAAAATTTATTTGGCATAAAAACATTTATGACGCCAGGTGATGCTGAGTTCATAAATGCATGTCGGTGATTAAGTTTATCAAGTGAATTTTTAAAATTATTTATATCCTGTAGAAGAGAAGTTTCATCTTTTACTTTTAATTCATTTGTACAACATGGTCTGGTATAAGTTGGCGTGCCACCACTTTTAGCAATCTTTTCTTTGTATTCTGGAAAATCATCAAGATCAGCAGGTGCTCTTCTTTCGCTTTCACCTGAAAACCCATCAATTCTGTCTTTAATATATGTAGCATAACTAATTTTACTCATCTCCCCATCACTGACAAAATCAATTCCAACATCAAGTTGACTCTTAACAACACTTTCCACGTTATTTTTTAATACTTCATCAAAACTACTTTGACTGATTTTCTCTCCTTTATCTTTTGCAAATAAAAATTCTGAAAGTTCTTTTGATCTAGGAAGGCTTCCAACATGTGTTGTTAAAATATTAGACATTAAATTAACCTGTTTTTAATAAAATCTGTTTCCAGATCATAGTTTCATCATAGAGAACCCATTCATTTTTAATACCTCTTTCTCCAAATTCAACATGATTAATTCCCATTATATAAATTTTCGAATTAGAAGCTTTCCCAAAAAGACCATCTCCTTCATGTTTACCTACCATAGACCATCGAACTGAAGCTTTTTTAGGTTCATATTTTTCTTCTTTAAAAGCAATGTGCTCAACTGAGAACAATGCGTTAGGAAAAGCATCTCTTAATTGTTTCCAAAATTTTATTACCTCATCTCTACCATAGTGAGTATTTCCCCCTGGTTGAAATTGTTGTATGGCTCTGTCATAACTATCATTTATTGTTTTCTCTAAATTGATATTCATAATAGAGGTTAAAATATTTGCATATAATTCTCCAATGTTACCAGATGCTAAAATAGGAGATTTATAAATTGATTTAACAGGTGTATTTTCATCAAAGGGTTTACTAGCTTTTTCAGGACCACCCTCATCTTTAATAAGATTGCTTGCAAATTTCTTGGGGTCAATTCCAATTTGTCTCACAATTGCTCCTTGATCTCTCACAAGCCACTCATCATAAACTTGATTATTCATGCATGCACAATCAGCGATAGTTCGGTAATATAGTTTTTTGCCTGTTGCTTTCCCATACATCCCATTAACAGAATGAGTTGAGGTTGATAAAATGCGATGCGATGAAAAATATCCCTCATCATCATTTCCTGTCCAAATTACATCTTCACCTAAAAGTGTTCTATCGGGAAATAGTTTTTTACTAGCATAGGTACTTTCAATTACTGGGTCTGCACCATAAATTACTCCAGATGGAGATCTTGTAGGTGTGGGGAGGCTTACATTTGGAGTATCAGCATAATAATCTCTTATTGCTTCAACATCGTTTTTTTCCCAAATTTGATATGTGATCTTTAAAATATAATCAGGAAAATCTTTGAATTGTGAATCAAATCCTTTCATATAATTAATATTTAATTAGTTTGTCGTATTATAAATAAATTACCATCATGATCACTTATCTGTCTTATTGAACGAAGTGAATTTTTTGGAACAGAAAAAGTATCTTTTTCTTTAATTACAACTTTGTCTCCATCACAATTTATTTCCCATTCACCAGATAAACAATGATACACTTCTGATTTCTCCAGTTTGTATTCATGTATATGAGCACTCTTGCCGTTGAGAAGTGAAAGGCTAAAACCTGTTGCATGCGGTATATTAGGGGTAAAAGATTTATCATGAATTTGAAACTGATCAATGTAGTTGATAATTTTATTAGATTGATAGTGATCATCATCGACAAAATATTTATCTTTATCATTAAATCGAATAACAAACTTTTCTATGTCTTCTGAAGAGTAATGATCGAAACTCTCTAATTCATTATCTTCTAGTGGCTGAATAATTTTAGTTTCATCTGTTATTTTCTGTTTCTCTGTGTCGATTAAAGAATTATCATTCATTAATACCATTCCAGATTCTTTTGCATCTTTTAAAAGTTTAGGTGTCCAAGTAATAACACCTGGATCATTTTCACCTAACACAACAAACATTAAAGCTTCTTCATCACTTACATTTTGAAAACCTCTGAACATGTTTGTGGGAAAAGAAGCGATGTCACCTTTTTTTAGTATTACTTCTCCTTCTGTGCCATCAACACCCCAATAAAAACGCCAGGCACCTGAGTGAATTATAAAAACTTCTGCTGTTGTGTGACTATGTAATCCAGAGCCATTCATCGGCGCAGCACTGACAGCACCAATATTAAAGCCATGTTCTTCAGCTATTTTAACATTTTGTTTAGCATCTTCACTTACACCAGGTCCTATAACTGAATAATTTTTCCTATCTTGATGACCTTTTAGTTTTCCCTCAACAAATGGTATATTACTAGGAATAAGTTCATCGAATTTGGCTAATCTAGATGTAATATTAATTGACATATTGTAATGATCTTTTATTCATTTTTTTTGAATATTATTCAAAATAATGAATAAATCAATTATTATTTAACAATAGTGTTATTAAATTATTATGGCAAATAAAATACAAAACTTTGATACAGGTGAGAAAGATAACTCAAACATAATTCATTTAGATCTTGATCCAAAGATAAATATTGAAAACAAAATATATTTTAAAAATTTATTAAAAAAAATTGCCGAGTGCTCTTTAGATAATTTAGAAAAAAATCTTGAAAATTTATATCACGTAGATGCTGAGTTTAATGGATTTCATCCAATTAATGAAATTAAAGGAATTGAAGAAATAAAAAATAAATATTTAATCCCTCTAAAGAAGGCATTCCCCGATCTCGAAAGAAGAAATAATCTAATTATTGGAGGAGCATTTAGAGATAAAGTTTTTGTTTCATTTATTAGTCATTTAACTGGAACTTTTAAAGATGAGTGGTTGGGCGTAAAGCCGACTAACAAAACAATTTATCTTAGAACATGTGAAGCACATCAGATTACAAATAATAAAATAATAAAATCCTATACATTAATTGATACTGTAGATTTTATCCGTCAGGCTGGATATTGGCCTATAAATAAATCTCTTGGGGTAGAAGGGATGTGGCCTAGTCCAATCACAGGTGATGGAGAAAATAATCAAAATTTAGATAAGGAACTGTCTCTTCGATCTTTGAATCAAGATTTAACCATGCAAAGAAGTTTAAATATTAAACCCGAGACTGAGCCAGGTCTATCAAAAGATCAAATAAGGGAGAAATTAATTAATCATCCTCAACAAGATTATTGGCATCCAAAAATGATGTGGTATGGGCCAAGTGGTATAGGTACAGCTAGAGGTTTAGATGGTTTTGTTGATCATCATCAACTCCCATTTAGACTTACATTCAAGGACAGAGATTATTGGAAAATCGGTCATTATATTGAAATTGGAGATGGAAATTATTCTATGACTGGTGGTTGGCATAGTATTCAGTGTGTTCATGGATCAAGTGATTGGCTAGGATATAAACCTACTCAAAAAAAAATAACAATGAGAGTTATGGATTTTTATTTACATCATGAAGGATTAATTAGAGAAAATTGGGTACCAATCGATATAGCACACATATTAGATCAAATAGACATTGATATCTTTAAATTAATTCATAAAAAATAATTATGACAATAGAATATTTAAAAAAAGGTTTAGACGAAAAACAAAGAATTGAAGATAATGATAAAGTAAAAAAAATTGTTGAGGAAACGTTAAGTAAAATTGAATCAGAAGGCGATAAACATATTAGAGAGTTATCTCAAAAATTTGATAACTATTCTCCAGATAGTTTTAGATTAAGTGAAGATCAAATTCATCAATTAATGAGTGAAATCTCTGATGATGACAAAGAAGATATTAAGTTTGCTCAAAAACAAGTGCGATCATTTGCGGAAGCACAACTTAAAACTTTAAGTGAATTAGAAGTAGAAACGCATCCAGGTGTGATTCTTGGTCATAAAAATATACCAGTACAAGCAGTAGGATGTTATGTACCTGCTGGTAAATTCCCAATGGTAGCTTCTGCTCATATGTCAGTTGTTACTGCCTCTGTTGCTGGGGTTCCAAGAATTGTTGCTACTACACCACCTTTTAAAGGTAAGCCAAATCCAGCTGTCGTTACAGCAATGAAAATGGGTGGTGCTCACGAAATTTATGTTTTGGGAGGAATGCAAGGAGTTGGTGCTATGGCTATTGGTACAGAAACTATTAGACCTGTAGATATGCTTGTTGGACCTGGCAATGCATTTGTTGCTGAAGCGAAAAGACAATTGTATGGCAAAGTTGGTATCGATTTATTTGCTGGTCCAACTGAAACAATGGTAATTGCAGATGAAACTGTTGATGGTGAAATATGTGCAACAGACTTATTAGGGCAAGCTGAACATGGATATAATTCTCCTGCTGTGATGATAACAAACTCAAGAAAACTTGCAGAAGAAACATTTAAAGAAATTGATAGAATTTTAGAAATTTTACCTACTAAAGAAACAGCAAGTACAAGCTGGAGAGATTATGGAGAAATAATTTTATGTGATACCTATGAGGAGATGTTATCTAAAGCAAATGAAATAGCTTCAGAGCATGTTCAAGTTATGACAAAAAAAGATGATTGGTTTTTAGAAAAAATGACATCTTATGGTGCTTTATTTTTGGGTCCTAGAACTAATGTTGCTAATGGTGATAAAGTTATAGGCACTAACCATACTCTTCCTACTAAAAAAGCTGGAAGATATACTGGTGGTTTGTGGGCTGGTAAGTTCATTAAAACCCACACTTATCAAAAGATTACAACCGATGAAGCAGCTACACTTATTGGAGAATATGGATCTAGACTTTCACACCTTGAAGGATTTATTGGTCACGCTGAACAATGTAACGTTAGAGTGAGAAGATATGGGAAAAAAAATGTTGGATATGGAAAACCAGCAGGAGAAAAAATTTAGCTTATTTTAATTCCCCTTTAACTCTCATTTCATTTCTAATTTTTGTTGCCGAGATATCATGTATTTCTTTTCCTAAATCATGTTCTGTAAATGAATAACCAACTCCTCTTCCATAAGAAATATCAATAATGTTTGGAACCTTAACAACTACATATTCTTTTCCATCAGTAAAACCATGTTGAGCTAAACCTTCATTAATTTTTGCTTTTACTTCTTCAAATTGAAATGGATTGTCAGCTTGACCTTCTACACCTGCATCTACACCTCCCACGTCACGATACATAATACATACCTGACCTGTTTTCTGAAGTGCTCTTTTAAATAATTCTGTATGTCCATCATGCCATGGTTGCCATCTACCTAACATTTGTACTGTTGGTTTTTTCCAATCAAACATTTTTAATCTCCTTTGCTAGATTTTCTATTTCTTCATCTGATAAAAATTTAGTTATTTTAATGTCAGTTTTATTTGGTTGTTCAAACATTTTATTTGTATCTTCAAACCTACCTTCTTTAATGGTATCCAGCCAGATAACAAAATCAGGCTCAAAAGCTTCTCTTGCTTTTTCAGTTGGTGCTACGAAGTCACAAATTACCCATCTTCCATTTTGTTTTTCGAAATCGGCAAATGTTTTCATTCTATTGGCTTGTCGTATTCTACCTTCCATCGTAAAATCCCAATCGTTTGCTGACTTCCTGACTACATCTGCGTTATACCAAGCACAATTATCAATTACTTTAATAAGCCTTTCAGCTAACCAAGTTTTGCCAGCACCAGGAAGACCACAAATAAGTATTTTCATATGATTATAATTTATATTTTAGCGATAAAATTAGGGTTAATAACACTTTCTTTCGTGTTGTATAGTAATATATTTTTATTAAAATCTTTAACTGAACCACCTGCCTCTTCAAGAATAATATGTCCCGCAGCAATATCCCATTCTGAAGTTGGACCTAGTCTTGGATAGATATTTGCCTTACTTTCAGCTAAGTAACAAAATTTAAGAGAACTACCAATTTGGATTAACTCAAAATTATTACAATTATCATTTATCCAATTATCAAAATCTTTATTAGAATGTGATCGACTACCAATAACCTTTGTTAAATTACTTTTGTCTTTTACTGAATTTATTTTTATAAAATCTTTAGTTGTTTCAACATTTGACTCTGTAATTAATTTATATGCGCCATTGTTTTTTAAAGCATAATAAAGCAAAGACTTAGCAGGCGCATATATAATACCAAATATTGGTGAGTTATTTTTTATTAATGCAATATTAACTGTAAATTCTCCATTTTTTTTATAAACTCTTTAGTTCCATCCAATGGATC
>CACIBE010000001.1 GCA_902584805.1 uncultured Alphaproteobacteria bacterium | reverse complement strand
TCATTTTTTCTTCTGTTGCCTCGACGCATATAGTTTTAGGGTCAATTATCAAAACGTTCATTGACAACCAGATTGATGAATAACACATAGGTGGTGGACTATTATGAATAGAAGGTGCTGCCTCATGAATTTCCCATTTATTATCATCGAAAATTTTTCTTTGCTCTGATGATATTTTTCTATTTGGATTAATTATTATAACTCCTGGTTTAATTGGAGTAAAACATGCATCAATGTGAGTTGGAATTAAATCACCTGGTAAATTAATTTGATGAACACGATGATTTGGATAATGTCTTCTTAACCAATCTAAGCCACTTAAATTTGATGTAAAATTGTTATGATAAAAAAGATCTTTTCCAAAGCGTAAAATTTCTGCTGCATCAAAAAGTGGTTCTTTTTCTGTCAATATCATGTCTCTATTTTCGATTTTTTTATAACGTTCTTCTTCCGTTATACCTTCAGGAAGATAATTAGACTTATACGATTGATTAGTTAATCTTGGTTTAGGTGCCGATTCCCATCTCATGTTTTTATCTTCTGAGTAATATTTTTCAAGTAGTGGTCTATAAGCAAGGTACTCAAACCATCTACATCTGTAAGACATTGGCGCCTCTAGCATTTCATTTCCTACAGTAAGAATAACATCTCTTGGAGGCATGCAACCAAACATACCATCATTAGACCAATCAGGTGTCTCGATACTCTGAGAAAAGTCAATAGGTGTTGGTCTATCAACTTTTATATTTAGGGAATTTAAAATTTTAGCAAAGTTTTCTAATTGTATATTTGCTTTATCAATTGATTCCTTTGAACGTGGTCCGTGAGATCCTGCCATACCACTATCTTTACTAATTTTTGGTTCAAGCGCTGGTTCCATTGGAGGTATGTTGGCATTTTCAACTGCTCCAACTATAACATGTTTTAATGGATCCCATTCATTCCAAGAATTAACTATTGTCATTATATTTTCCTTAATTTAAAACTATGCATTATAATTAAAACATATGGAATTAAATAACAAATCACTCTTTAAACAAAAATGTTTCATAAATGGGGAATGGGTTGGCAGTTCTTCAGGTGAAACTCTTGAAGTAAATAATCCAGCATCTCTTGAAATTATTGGCAACGTCCCAAAATGCTCAGTTTCAGAAACTAAAAAAGCTGTAGATGATGCAAATACTGCTTTCCAAACTTGGAAAGAAACTACTGCTAAAGAAAGATCAGTTATTCTTAAAAAATGGGGGGAGCTGATCATAGAAAATGCAGATGATTTAGCTAAAATAATGACTATTGAGCAAGGTAAACCTCTGGCTGAAGCAAAGGGCGAAATACTAATGGGTGCTTCTTATATTGAGTTCTATGCTGAAGAAGCAAAAAGAGTTTATGGTGATGTAGTTCCTGATCCAAGACCTGGAAAAAGAATTGTAATAATTAAACAGCCTGTTGGTGTTGTGGGGGCAATAACTCCATGGAACTTTCCAAATTCAATGATCACAAGAAAATGTGCAGCCGCTCTAGCAGTTGGTTGTACTACTGTAGTTAAACCAGCAAGCCAAACACCGTATTCAGCATTAGCTGTAGCAGTACTTGCTAAAGAAGCGGGTTTTCCAGATGGTGTATTTAATGTAATCACTGGATCGGCAAGTGAGATTGGTAAAGAACTAACAAGTAACCCAATTGTAAGAAAAATTTCTTTTACAGGATCTACGGAGGTTGGAAAAATACTTTTAGAGCAAAGTGCCTCAACAGTAAAAAAAGTTTCTATGGAACTTGGTGGTCATGCACCATTTATTGTTTTCGATGATGCAGATATGGATGAAGCTGTTGCAGGCGCACTTCAAAGTAAATTTAGAAATAGTGGTCAAACATGTATTTGTTCAAATAGAATATTTGTGCATGAAAACATTTATGATGAATTCCTAGAGAAATTTACAAATGAAGTCAGTAAAATAACAGTGGGTAATGGACTTGAAGATGGAATTGTTTCTGGTCCTTTAATTGATCAATCCTCTTTAGAAAAAGTAATTGATCATGTACAAGATGCAGTAAATACGGGAGCTAAAATAGCAATTGGTGGAGATGTGCATTCACTTGGTGGGAATTTCTATCAACCAACTGTTCTCTCAAATGTATCTACAAATGCAAAAATTACTTTTGAAGAAACATTTGGGCCCGTTGCGCCTCTTTATAAATTTTCTAGTGATGATGAGGTGATTAAAATGGCTAATGATACACCATATGGATTAGCTTCATATTTCTATTCAAGAGACATAGGAAGAATTTGGAGAGTTGCTGAAGCACTTGAATATGGAATTGTATCTATCAATAATGGGCTACCAACAATTGCGGAAGTTCCTTTTGGTGGAGTTAAAGAATCAGGAATGGGAAGAGAAGGTTCTCGATATGGCCTTGATGATTATTTAACTATTAAATATATATCTATGGGTGGTATTTAGGAAAGCCAAGCTGCTCCTCTTACCCCACTTGAATCACCATGAATATTTTTTACAACTTTAGTGTGAAGCGTATCTGTAAAAACATATTTTTTTAGAGCATCATTTATATTTTCGTAAATAAAATCGATGTTTGACATACCTCCACCCAAAACAATCACATCTGGATCAAGAATATTACAAACTAGAGATAAGCCTCTTGCTAAATGATCGACATATTGATTTAGTGCAAAGATACTATCTTTTTCTTTATTATTAAAACCATCTAAAATTTGATGTGAATTATAATTTTTATTGCAACGTAAATTATAGACAGATGAAAAGCCTGGTCCAGATATATAGGTCTCTAAGCACCCTTCTTTTCCACAATAACATTTTTTAACATATTTTTTTTCATCTTCTGTTCTACTTGGCAAAACTATGTGTCCCCACTCTCCGCTTATGCTATTACGACCTCTAATTACTTTTTGATTGATACTGATACCACCGCCTACACCAGTTCCTATAATGACTCCGAAAACAACTTCAAACCCTTTACCAGCTCCATCTACCGCTTCAGAAAGAGTAAAACAATTAGCATCATTTTCCAAATTCACATTTCTACTTAAAATTTTATCTAAATCTTGCTTAAAAGGTTTGCCATTTAACCATATGGAATTAGCATTTTTAATTAAAGCTGTATCATTTGATATGGCTCCTGGCATTCCCATACCAACAGTATCTGCTTTGCCGTGTTTATCTTCAAAATGATTTATAATGGATAGTATTCCCTTAATTGTTCCATCATAACTTTTTTCAGTATTAATTCTTTTTCTATCTATTTCAGTTCCATTTGGATCTAGAAGAATACCCTCAGTTTTGGTACCGCCTACATCAATACCGATTTTCATTAATTATTATTTTGTAATAATTTTGTGTAAAGTTGGGATCAAAGCAACTGCTAGTGCAATTTTAAACAATTCACTTGGAATAAATGGTAAAAGACCAGCAACTACTGCTTTTTCGAAACCAATAATATAACCAAGATAGATGATACCAAATGAAAAAATAATAGCAGAACCAATTAATAGAGATACTGTAGCTTTAAAATATGTTTTACTAAAACCTAAATTTGCTAAATAACTTATAACGATTGATGCAAATAACATGCCATAAAGATATCCTGCTGTTGGTCCAACTAAATAAGCAACGCCACCACCGGCTGCAAAAACAGGAAGTCCTATAGCTCCTTGAAAAAGGTAAAATGCAACTGTGGCAAAAGATAATCTTACACTATATGTCATGCCTATTAAGAATATGACAAACGTCTGCATTGTCATTGGCACTGGCCAAAATGGCACTTGAACTTTAGCGGAAATCGCTAGTAAAATTGAACCAAATAACATCAATATTATTATAAGAAAATTTGAATTTATATTTTCAAAATTTTTTAGTCTGTGTATTAAAATTCTATTTTCGTGCATATGTTTTCCTTTAAATACTATAATTAAACTAATTTATATTTTGCTTCAAGCTTATCCCAAAAATCTTTCTCTAATTTTACGTTGTTTAATGCATTAATTTGCTTCAATCCTGTAGGTGAAGTTACATTTATTTCTGTTAGATAATTTCCAATTATATCAATTCCAACAAAAAAAAGATTGTGCTCTTTTAGTTTTGGTCCCAAATTTTCGATAATTTCTTTGTCTCTATAAACTAGGTCAGTTTTACTTGCCTTACCGCCAGCATGAAAATTTGCCTTTACATTACCTTCTTGAGGTATTCTAGCAACTGAACCGTAATATTCACCATCAAAAAAAACAACTCTTCTGTCCCCATCATTTATCTCATTGATAAATTTTTGAACCATTATAGGTAGGTGTAAATATTCTTCTAATTTTTTAGAATTAAAATTACTTTTATCAAATCTATGTATACCCTCTCCTCCATTGCCATAAAGTGGTTTGGTTATAATATCTTCTTCTTTATCTAAAAATTCTTTAATAATTTTTAAATCTTTTGTTACTAAAGTAGGTGGCATAAATTCTTTAAAGTTAAATGTAAATAATTTTTCAGTAGAATTTCTAACTGCTGTTGGGTCATTCACAACAATTGTTGAGGATGGAAGTAAATCCAAAATATAAGTCGATGTGATATAATTCATATCAAAAGGAGGATCTTGTCTTAAAAAGACAAATTGAAAATCTTCTAATTTGGCAATTATTTTATTAGATTTAAAATTGAAATAATTTTTTTCATCTAGCAATAACTCTAAATAATATCCAGATGCTTGAATATTATTCTCTTTTATGAATAAATCTTTTGGATTGTAATAAAAAATATCATAATCTCTTTCTTGCGCCTCATAACCTATTAAAAAAGATGTATCGAATTCATAATCAATTTTTTCAATATTATCCATTTGAATTGCTATACTTTTTTTCATTAGAAAATTTCTTCCTCATATATTTTATTAATATTTTTTTTCCATTCACCATTATATTTGCTGATTAATAAATCAGCCGGTGAATGGCCATTTGATAGATTTTGTTCTAAATCTTTAAGATAAAATGTTTCATTATATTTTTCATTTTTGACTAGAATATTTCTTTTTTCTAAACCTGATTTTGAAATTTCAAATAATTTTTGTGCAATATTTAACAAAATGCCATTTTTGAATTTGGTTTGTAGACCGTCTTTTGGCACTAAACTATTAATCAAATTTCTATCTTTTTGATTCCAACCCTCAACAATTTCATTTGTTTTATCAATAGCTTCATCATTATATAAAATTCCAATCCAAAAAGCAGGCTGAGAACATATTAAATCCCATGAACATGCGTCCATGGAACGAATTTCTAAGAATTGCTTTAATCTAACTTGAGGAAATAAAGTTGATAAGTGGTTTATCCAATCTTCAATAGTGGTTTCAATGTGCAAATCTTTAGAGATGTTATTATTCATAAAATCTCTAAAAGTATAATCGGTCATATCTATATATTTATGATTTCTAATTACAAAATACATTGGCACATCAAGAGCATACTGCGCATATTTTTCAAAATTAAAATCTTTATCAAAAACAAATGGCAATAAACCTGTTCTATTTTTGTCTGTGTGATGCCAAAAATGAGATCTTAAACTCTTATATTTGGAAACTTCTTTTTGATCGAAAGGTGAATTAGCAAATATTGCAGTTGCTATACCTTCAAGATTTAACATTAATCGATACTTAGTAATCATATCTTCTTCAGAATGATAATCCAAATTTACTTGGTTTGTACATGTGCGTTTCATCATATGATGTCCAAGAGTACCAACTTTAGGCATATATTTTTTCATTATGGAATATCTTTGTTTTGGCATCCAAGGAAAATCATCAAGAGATAAACTTGGCTCAACGCCTAATCCTAATAATATAAAACCAAATTCTTCACCAATATCTTTTAATTCCATTAAATGTCTATTAGTTTCAGTACAGGTTTGATGGATATTTTTTAATTGTGCTCCAGATAATTCGATCTGACCACCAGGTTCTAAAGTTATACTTTCGCCAAATCTTTCTAAGGCGATTATTGTATTATGTTTATCATCATACTTTGGTTTCCATCCCTTATCTACAAATTTTAAAAGAATTTCTTTTATGCCTTTGGGTTCTTCATAAGATAATTGATGTAAACTTTCTTTTTTTAGTACAAATTTCTCGTGTTCTACTCCTATGCGTAAATCATTCTTATTTTTGATTCCTTTATAAAAGTAATCTATTAGATCGTTTTTTTTTAGCATTGATTTAACTTAAATAGACTTAATCATATTAAAAATAAAGTTGCTAATCCAAGAAAAGAAAGAAAACCAAATACATCTGTTATTGTAGTCAAAATTACTGCAGATGCTAAAGCAGGATCAATTTTTAGTTTATCTAAAACTAGTGGAATTGCAATTCCTGAAAAACCAGCGATTAGTAAATTTAGTATCATAGCAAGGCCTATTATAAAACCCAACATCAAACTTTCAAACCAATAAATAGAAATTAAAGATATTATCATAGCGAATATGATACCATTTATGCCACCGATTAAAGTTTCTTTGGTTATTATTTTTATTGCATTACTAGTAGTTAGTTCTTTAACTGCAATAGCTCTCACTGCAACAGTTAAGGTTTGAGTACCTGCGTTAGCACCCATAGAAGCTACTATTGGCATTAATATAGCTAGAGCAACTACTTTTTCTATTGCAGCTTCAAACAAACCTATAACTATTGAAGCCACAACAGCTGTCATTAGATTTACTATTAACCATGAAATTCTAGATTTTGTTGTACTAATAACTGATTCGTACAAATCAGTATGATCTACGCCTCCAAGCTTTAAAATATCTTCTTCCCTTTCTTCTTCAATAACTTCGACAACATCATCAACTGTAATTGAGCCAATAATTTTTTTTTGATTGTTAATAACAGGAGCACTTACTAATCCATATTTATTAAATAAAAGAGCTACATCTTCTTGATCTGTATTTACATCAATTAATCTTAATTCTTTATTTATTATTGAATTTAATTCTATTTCTCTTTTTGAGCCCATTAATCTTCCTAATGGAACTATCCCTTTTGCTTCTTTGTTTTCATTAATTAAATAAATATCGTAGAAGTCTTCAGGTAAATTTCCTTTATTATTTCTCAAATAATCAATTGCTTGACCAACATTCCATGATTGATCAATAGCAACAAATTCTCTTTGCATTAATCTTCCAGCGGAATCTTCAGGGTAATTTAAACCTTCTTTAACTAAAGTTCTTTCTTCTTTGTCTAAGTTTTCTAAAAAAAGATTTTGATTTTTTTCTTCTAAATCTTCTGCTAAATCTACGGCATCATCTATGTCTAAATTTTTTGCATTATTAGCTAACTGTTTTATATCTAAAGTTTCAATTATTTCTTCTCTAAGACTATCATTCAAATAAGTTAAGATTTCAGGATCAAAATTTTTATCCATTATATTTAGAAGACTTAATCTTAAAACTGGATCTAAATTTTGAAGAATTTCTGCTATGTCTGCATTATGAAAGTCTTTTAAAAAAGATAAAATTTTATCATATTTATAATTTTCTAGATAATCAGTTACTAATCGAATTGATTGATTAGAATTATCATCATCTTTTTTAACTATAATTTCTTCCATATTAATTGGTGCGGCTGAGAAGACTTGAACTTCCACAGGATAAATCCCACAGCGACCTCAACGCTGCGCGTATACCAATTCCGCCACAGCCGCATATATACTAGAATTAAATATCAGATAGGATATTAACTATCAATAAAGTATATGTATGACATGAATCAGATTGAAATTAAAATATCTAATGAAGAAATAAATTATAAGGAGGCTGTTTTATTTATGGAGTCTAAAGTAAAAGATATAAGTGAAAATCATTCAAAAGAATTACTATGGTTTCTTAGTCATAATCATATATTTACTCAAGGCACAAGTGCTTCAGATGATGAAATATTAAATTCAGATGTTATAGAAGTATTAAAGACAAATCGTGGTGGAAAAACGACTTATCATGGACCAGGCCAAAGAATTGTTTATTTTATGTTAAACTTAAATAATAAAAAAAAGGATATAAGAAAGTTTATTTCTGTAATTGAAAATTCTGTAATTGATTTTTTAAAGAACTACAATGTTGAAGCAAGAGCATTTAAAGATAGAGTGGGTATTTGGGTAATTAAGAATAATAAAATGACATTTGATAAGGAAAAAAAAATTAGTGCTATTGGTCTTAGAGTTAAAAAATGGATTACTTATCATGGAATGAGTTTTAATATTAATCCTGATTTAAAATATTATAATTCTATTCATTCATGTGGATTAAAAGAGTATGCAAATACTTCATTGAATGAGTTAGGTATTAAAATAGATCAAAAAGAATTTGATGAAGGTTTTAAAAAAATTTTTTTAAACAAATTAAAAACTATTTAATTCTTTTTCTAAATTTTCTTTAAATTTTAATTTATTTTTTTTAATAAAAGTAAGAAAATAATCGGGTAATTCTGAAATAAAACTAAATTTTTCTTCATAAATTCTAAATTTCAAAGCAAAGGCATGTAACATTAGTTTTTCATTATTGTACTTAGAATTGATATTATATTTTTGATCACCTATTATTGAGCAACCAAGATTTTTAGAAACTTTTCTTAATTGATGAGTTTTGCCAGTTTCAGGGTTATATAGAATTTGTGTTATGTTATTTTTATTACCTATAACAACGTAGTTAGTTATAGTTTTCTCAATTTCTTGATTTTTATTTTTTATATTTAAAAGAACTTTAGAATTTTTATTTTTTGGACTTCCCTCACATAAAGCAATGTAAAACTTTGTAATTAAATGTTGCTTAAAAAGTGTTGAAAAATATCTTGCATATTTTAAATTTTTCGAAATCAAAAGCAAACCTGATGTCTCTTTATCAAGTCTGTGAACCAGTCTATAATCGGGGTTAATATTTTTTATTATATGGTCAATCGAAACATTTACTTTACTGCCTCCTTGTGTTGCAATATCTGACCACTTATTGATAATTAAAAAATTGTTATTTTGAAAAATAATTGATTTATTAAACTTTTTTAAATCATTATCTGATAAATTAATATTTTTCTTATAAATTATTTTATTTTTGTAAAGTTCTTCATGAAAATTTAATATAATTAAATTATCATTTAATTTGACAACATAATTTGCTTTTGTGCGAGAGTTATTAATTAAAATATTTTTCTTTCTTATATTTTTTTCAATAAAACTTTGTGTAAGAGAGCTAAATAAGTTCTTTAAATACTTATCAAGCCTAACTTCGTAATCTTTCTTAATTTGTATTTTTTTTATCAAATTAAAACTTATTAATTAACATTCCAAAGTATGTAAATAAAATGCAGACGAATATTGACATAGAAATATATATAAATGCTATAAGGATTTTTTTAGAAATAATTAAATTAACAAGTTCATAGGAAAATGCTGAAAAAGTAGTAAATGATCCAAGTAAACCTATAATTAAAAAAAATTTAACAAAATTTTCGTTTATGTTTTTTGAGAAATCTGAAGTTACAAGATATCCAATCAAAAAACAGCCTATAATATTTACTGTAAGAGTTCCATAAATACTTGAGGTAAATATAGTTTTGCTTAAGTTTGTAAGAATATATCTTAGTATTGCTCCAGTTGCTCCACCTGTAGCTACAAAAATTAAATTAATCAATATTTTCTAAATTGGAGGTTGTTGTTCTACTTCTTCCGTAGATTTTTTTTCAATTACTGGTCCACTATCGAGCCCTTTAGCATTTTCATCTCTGTCAACAAGCTCGATTACCGCAGTGGGTGCATTATCACCAAATCTATTACCAAGTTTTATAATACGTGTGTATCCACCACTTCTGTTTTTATATCTATCAGCTAAAATATCAAAAACTTTTTTAGACATCTTTTGATCTTGCAAAATAGAAATGGCCTTCCTTCTTGATAGCAAATCACCATTTTTACCGAGAGTTATTATTTTTTCGACAAATCTTCTAAGTTCTTTTGCTTTTGCTAAAGTAGTTGTTATTTGTTCATGTTTAATGAGTGCATTTGACATGTTCATAAACATCGCTTTCCTATGAGAACTAGTTTTATTTAGTTTTTTATTTTTGATGTTATGCTTCATAAAAGTTATTTATTAAAAGGATCCTCATATTTTTTTGCAAGTTCATCGATATTTTCTGGAGGCCAATCAGGAACAGACATTCCAAGATTTAATTCCATTTGTGTAAGGACTTCTTTAATTTCATTGAGAGATTTTCTACCAAAATTTGGAGTTCTTAGCATTTCTGATTCAGATTTTTGAACTAAATCACCAATGTAGATTATATTATCATTTTTAAGACAATTAGCAGAGCGAACAGATAACTCTAACTCCTCTACTTTTTTAAGTAAATTTGAATTAAATGATAATTGTTCAACTTGAGATTGATCAGGCAATACCTCTGGTTCATCAAAATTAATGAATGGTTGTAATTGGTCTTGCAAAATTCTAGCAGCTAATGCAATAGCATCATCTGGTGCTATCGCTCCATTAGTTTCAACTTCAAAAACTAATTTATCAAAATCTGTTACTTGTCCCACCCTACTGTTTTCAATTTTATATGTAGCTTTAATAACTGGGCTAAACATTGCATCTAATTTAATCTCACCAATCAATTTGTTTTCATCTTCAGCTACTTCCGCTGAGACATAACCTTTGCCAGTTTCAACATTAGCTTCGATTTCAACATCTGCATTAGAATCTAATGTCATTATTAATTGATCAGGATTCATTATTTCTGTCTCAGAGTCTGCTTCAAAATTTCCAGCTCTTAATTCACCAGAGCCAGTAGACTTAAGATACATTTTTTTTAACCCAGGTGAATGTACTTTAACAGCTATAGATTTTAGGTTTAATAATATTTCTGTTAAATCTTCTTTAACACCAGGAATAGTAGAGAATTCGTGCACAACACCTTTTATTTTTACTGATGTTATTGCTGCTCCTTGTAATGATGAAAGAAGAATTCTTCTTATAGAGTTACCTAAAGTTAAACCAAAACCACGCTCAAGTGGTTCTGCTATAAGTTTACCTATTCTGCCATTTGTTTCATCTACATTGACCTCCATCTTTGTAGGCTTAATTAATTCACTCCAATTTTTTTGTAACACTTAAATTCTCCTTGTTTAAACTCTTCTTCTTTTTCTTGGTCTGCATCCATTATGAGGGATTGGTGTTACATCTTTAATTGAAGTAATCACATATCCAATGGATTGCAATGATCTAAGAGCAGACTCTCTTCCAGAACCAGGACCCGAGACCTCTACTTTGAGATTTTTTAAACCATATTCTTTTGCTTTATTACCAACATCTTCAGCAGCAATTTGTGCTGCATAAGGTGTAGATTTCCTAGATCCTTTAAAACCTTTATGACCAGATGAAGACCAAGCAAGTGCATTTCCTTTTTCATCTGATATAGTAATTATTGTATTGTTAAATGATGAAACAATGTGTGCGACACCTGAAGATATTTTTTTTTTAACTTTAGATTTTTTTTTCTCAGCCATTTTATCCTTTAGTAACTTTTTTCTTTCCTGCTATTGCAACTGCTTTACCTTTTCTAGTTCTAGCATTTGTATGTGTTCTTTGACCTCTGACAGGTAATTTTTTTCTGTGTCTAAGACCTCTATAGCACCCTAAATCATTTAATCTTTTAATATCTAAAGATATTTTTCTTCTAAGGTCACCTTCTACAGAGTAGTCTTTATCAATCAAATCTCTAATTTTATTTACTTCATCTTCATTTAATTCACTCACTCTCTTAGAAATATCTATTGAAGCATTTTTACAAATATCTAAGGCAAACTTTCTTCCTATACCAAAAATATAAGTTAGAGCGATATTAACTTTTTTGTTAGTTGGAATGTTAACACCTGATATTCTAGCCATAAAGATATCCAAATAAAATGAATGAGGGTGAATACATGACTATTATATAAGTAGTCAAGAAGAGATATGTAGAATTTTGGCTGATTTTCATGATTTTTTTAAAATTTGTTTGATATTTTGCGTAATTTCTTCAATTTCTAAAGATCCATCTATTTCGTAGAAGATAGTTTTATATTTATCTTTGTAAAAGGTAGACACTTTTTGTGTTGAATTTAGATATTCATTATATCTCGTTTCAATAACATTAATATTATCGTCCTCTCGGCTTTCTTCTGATGATCTTTTTAGTATCCTATTTTTTAAAGTTTCAAAATTTATTTGAATATTAAAAATATAATTTATTGAGCTGGATGTTTCAGAGAGAAAATTATTGAGAAATTCTGACTGATGTAAAGTTCTTGGATAGCCGTCTAAAATAAACCCTTTAGTGGATTCTTTAATTAATCTTGAAGATACGATTGAATTCAAAATATCATCAGAAACTAAATTACCAGAGGCCATAATTTTTTTTAGTTCACTTGCCAAACTATCATTTTCTAATAATTTTTTTCTCAATATATCGCCAGTTGAAAGATGTGAGACATTTAAGTATTCAGAAATTATTTTAGCTTGTGTACCTTTTCCTGCTCCAGGTGGGCCAAAAAAAATTATGTTACTCAATTTATCTTCTGCCTTTTAATTTTGTTTTTTTAAGCAATCCTTCATATTGATGCTGGAATAAATGTGATTGAACCTGTGTGATAAAATCAATCATTACAACTACTACTATAAGCAGAGCAGTGCCACCTAAATAGAAAGGTATAGAAGTTCTGGATAATAAAAATTCAGGGAGCAGAGCAACAAATGTTAAATATATTGTTCCGATAGTTGTCAATCTAATTAATACAAATTCAATGTAAGCAGCAGTATTATCACCTGGTCTTATTCCAGGTATGAAACCACCATATTTTCTTAAATTTTCAGCTTGTTCATCTGGATTAAAAACAATTGAAGTATAAAAAAAACCAAAAAATATAATCATTGCAGCATATAGTGCTAAATAAAGAGGTTGACCTCTTCCTAGGTAACTAGAAATTAAAATAAAAATATCACTTGAAGAACCCGCACCAAAACCAGACATTGTATTTGGAAGAAGTAAAATTGAGGAAGCAAAGATAACTGGAATAACTCCAGCTGTATTAATTTTTAATGGCAAGTGAGAACTTTGACCGCCATAAATTTTGTTTCCGACTTGTCTTTTTGGATATTGCACAGGAAGTCTTCTCTGAGCTTTTTCAACAAAAACTATAAAAATTATTAATAAAAGTATAAGTATTAATATTCCTAATATAAATGCAATACTTAATTCTCCTGTTCTTCCTAATTGAAGAGTGCTAACAAACGCGCTTGGTAAATTAGCGATTATACCTGCTGTAATAATTAAGGAAATACCATTGCCAACCCCTCTTGATGAAATCTGTTCACCCAGCCACATCAAAAAAACAGTTCCACCAACTAATGTTATTACTGTTGTAAGTCTAAAAAATAAACCAGGATCAAAAACTATGTTTCCATATGTCGTCTGCATAGACTCTAAACCAATTGATACACCATATCCTTGAACAGCAGCAATAACTACAGTTGTATATCTAGTGTATTGAAGCAACTGTCTTCTGCCTTTAGTACCTTGCTCTTTAAGAGATTTAAGATGAGGTATAGCTGATTGCATTAATGTCATAATGATAGAAGAAGATATGTATGGCATAACTCCTAATGCAAAAATACCCATTCTTCCTAATGCTCCACCTGAGAAAGTATCAAAAATTCCTAAAATACCAGAAGATTGCTGTTCAAAAAATTGCTGTAAAGCAATAGGGTTGATACCTGGAATCGGTAAAAATGTGCCTAATCTAAAAACAATTAATGCACCTAATGTAAAAAGAAGTCTTTGTCGAAGCTCTGTAGCCTTTCCTAAAGCACCAAAATTTAAATTATTTGCTAGTCTGTCTGCAGTTGAAGCCATTATTTCTTAGTAAGTTTAATTTTTCCACCAAATTTTTCTAAAGCCTCTATTGCTTTTTTTGAAGCATAAGATACCTGTAAATTAATTGGCTTTTGTAACTCTCCTACATTGAGAAGTTTTAATTTGCCCTTAGCCTTTTTGAATATTTTTTTATCAAAAAGTTCATCTTCACTTATTTGTTCAGGGTTAATTTTATACTTTTCAATAATTTGGTTAATCATCTTAAAACTAATATTTTGAGTTTTAAGTTTAAAAGGATTTTTAAAACCCCTTTTAGGCAATCTTCTATACAATGGCATTTGACCACCCTCAAAACCGTTAATTGATACTCCGGATCGAGACTTTTGACCTTTTACACCTCTTCCTGAAGTCTTTCCAAGACCAGATCCAGACCCTCTACCTCTTCTTTTATTTTTTTTATTTGAAGTAAGCGTTGATTTTAATTCATTAATTTTCATAATTAATCATTTTTTTTGTTGTTAATTTCATTAATTTTTTTTGATCTTTTTGCTGCTACTGATTTTGGAGACTCAGACATTTTGAATGCATTAAGTGTAGCTTTAAGCATATTATGGGGGTTTGAAGTACCAGTAGATTTTGCTACAACATCTTTGATGCCGAGAGATTCAAATAGGGCTCTCATAGGTCCGCCAGCAATAATTCCTGTTCCAGGGGCAGCGGCTCGCAGTATTACCTTTCCTGCTCCAAAGCGGCCAACAGTGTCGTGATGAATTGTTCTATTTTCCTTTAAATGAACTCTAATCATTTTGGTTTTTGCATTTTCAGTTGCTTTTCTTACAGCTTCAGGAACCTCTTTTGCCTTACCTGTTCCTATACCTACTCTTCCTTTATTATCTCCAACAATCATAATTGCTGCAAAACCAAACCTTCTTCCTCCTTTTACAACTTTAGCAACTCTATTAATTGTTACTAAATGTTCACTTAAGTCATTTTTATCATTTTCAAACATAATTTCCTCTAAAAATTTAGACCTTCCACTCTTGCAGCATCTGCAAGTATTTTAATTAGACCATGATATTTGTATTTACCTCTATCAAATGCCACTTCATTAATACCTTTTGATATAATTTTTTTTGCAATATTCTTTCCAATCATTTCAGCTGTTTCTTTTCTAGAAAGATTCATATCTTTTATATTTTGTTCAACAGAAGATGAGCTAGCAAGTGTTATTCCTTTAGAGTCATCTATTAGTTGAGCATAAATATGATTATTTGATCTAAACACGCTTAATCTATTTCTGCTAGATACCTTTTTGCTTTTGTATCTCACTCTTTGTTTTCTATCTTTCATAAATTATTTCTTTTTACCTTCTTTTCTAAAAATATATTCATCCATATACTTAATTCCTTTTCCTTTAAAAGGCTCTGGTTTTCTAAATGAACGTATTTTTGCAGCTGCAGCACCTAATTTTTCTTTATTAATGCTTGTTAACTTAATTAAATTTTGTTTTGGACACTCAATTTTTACATCAGTTGGAATTTCAAAATTAATATCATGACTATACCCAAGTTCCAATTTTAATTTAGATCCTGAAATACTAGCCCTATATCCAGTTCCATTTAGTTCTAATGTTTTACTAAAACCATCTGTTACACCATTTATTGAATTTGAAATTAGAGCACGTGTGGTTCCCCAATTTGGATCTTTGTTATTCTCGTTTAACGGAACAACCTGAACCTCTTCTTCTTTTATATTGATGTTAAAATTAGAATTTACAGGAATTTCAATTTTACCTAATTTACCTTTTACTGAAAAAATTCCTTCATTAAAGCTGCACTCAATATCTTTTGTGATTTTAATTGGGTTTTTAGCTATTCTTGACATTAAAATACCTCACATAAAACTTCGCCGCCAACATTATTTTTTTTAGCTTCTTGATCTGACATTACACCTTTTGGAGTTGAAAGAATTGATATGCCTAATCCTCCATATGGTTTACTTAACTCACTTATTTTAGAATATTTTCTAATACCAGGTTTTGAAATTCTTTTTATTTTCTTTATTACAGGACTTCCATTAAAGTATTTTAACTCGATTTTTATTGTATCGACTCCTTTTCTTTCCTCTACATCTTTAAAATCTCTGATATAACCCTCAACTTTCAGTACATTTAATACATTCATATTTAGTTTTGATTTAAGACAAATAGTTGATACTTTTTTTGCTTGATGCGCATTTTTTATTCTTGCTAGCATATCCGAAAGTGAATCATTAAAAGCCATAATATTCTCCTACCAACTTGACTTAACAACACCTGGCAAATCACCAGACATTGATAGTTCTCTCAATTTAATTCTTGATAGACCAAATTTTCTATAATTTCCTCTAGGTCGACCAGTAACTTCACATCTATTTCTATATCTAATGGCAGAACCATTTCTAGGAAGATCGTTTAACTTATTTTGATAAGATATTCTTTCCTCCAATGAAATATTTTTGTCCTTAATTTTAGACTTTAGAGCATCACGTTTTGTCTTAAATTTTTTTATAAGTTTTTGCCTAAATAAGTTTTTTTGGACTGAGCTTAGTTTTGCCATTTTACCTCTTAATTAATTTGTTTATGTTTAAAAGGCATATTGAAACTTTTTAATAGCTCTATAGCCTCATCATTATTTTTTGCTGAAGTGCAAATTGTTATATCCATACCCGTAGTCTTTATAACTTTATCAAAGTTAATTTCAGGAAATATTACATGTTCCTTTATTCCCATTGAAAAATTGCCATTACCATCAAAACTTGTTGAATTTAGACCTCTAAAGTCTCTTATTCTTGGGATAGCTATATTAACTAATCTATCAAGAAACTCGTACATTATTTTGTTTCTTAAGGTAACTTTAACACCTAAAGGCATACCTTCTCTAATTTTAAAACCTGAGATAGCTTTTTTAGATTTTGTTTTAACAGCTTTTTGTCCTGAAATTAGAGTTAAATCTTCTAGAGCTTTATCAATTAGTTTTGAATCATCCTTTCCCTCGCCAATACCCATATTTAAAATTATCTTTTTAATTTTTGGAACCTCATAAATATTTTTAAGTCCAAGTTTTAATTTTAAATCTTGTTTAATTTCATTGTTATATTGTTCTTTCAATCTACTCATTTAAATTTCCTTACCAGATGATTTATTTATTCTTACCTTTTTATTATTACTTAATTTAAATCCAACTTTTGTTCCTTTATTTTGCTCTCGGTCATAAAATGAAAGATTAGAAACATGAATAGGCATTTCTTTATCAATAATCCCACCTGGTTGATTATTGTCTGGCTTTTGGTTTTTTTTAACTCTATTTATTTCAGACACTATAGCTTTCATTTGTTTTGGTAGCATCTTAAGTATTTTACCTGTTTTACCCTTGTCTTTACCCGTAATCACGATAACTTCATCACCTTTTTTTAGTTTAAATTTTTTAACCATTATAATACCTCAGGTGCTAAACTTATAATCTTCATAAATTTTTTACTTCTAAGCTCTCTTGTTACAGGTCCAAATATTCTTGTTGCTATTGGTTCTTCCTGCTTATCTAACAAAACGGCTGCATTTTTATCAAATCTAATAGCAGTTCCATCAGATCTTTTGAAATCTTTAGAAGTTCTAACAATTACAGCTTTATAAACATCACCTTTTTTAACCTTTGCTCTTGGAAGGGCATCTTTAATTGATACTACTATAATATCCCCAATTGATGCAGATCTTCTTTTTGATCCACCTAAAACTTTTATACACTGAATTTTTCTTGCTCCAGAATTGTCAGCTACAAAAAGTTTAGACTGCATTTGAATCATGATTTAACTCCTGTGTTTGCTATTACCTTCCATTTTTTTAATTTTGAAATAGGTTTTGATTCAATTATTGACACAGTATCACCTACATTAAATTCATTGTTTTCATCATGAGCGTGATATTTTTTTGTTTTTCTAATAATTTTTTTGTAAAGTTTATGTTTTATTCTTCTTGTAACATCAACGGTTATAGTTTTATTTGAGTTAGATGATACTACGACTCCAGATAAGATTCTCTTAGGCATTATTTTCTCCACCAACATTTGATAATTTTGTTTTTAATCTAGCAATCTGTTTTTTTGCACTTTTAATTTGAGCTGTTTTTTCAAGTTGACCAGAAAATTTTTGAAAATTAAGGTTTAACAATGTTTTCTTTAAATTCATGATTTCATCTTGAATTTTTTTGTTTTCAATAGTTACTTTTTTACTCATTAAATATTTCTCTCAACAAATTTGCACTTAATTGGTAACTTAGCAGCTGCTAAGGTCATTGCTTTTCTTGCGTCGTTAACATTAACACCATCAACCTCAAACATAATTCTTCCTGGCTTAACCCTACAGGCCCAATACTCTATAGATCCCTTTCCTTTACCCATTCTAACTTCAGCAGGTTTTTTAGATACTGGTACATCAGGAAAAATTCTAATCCACATTCTACCAGCTCTTTTTAAATATCTAGTGATTGCTTTTCTTGCAGCTTCTATTTGCCTTGAAGTTACTCTTTCTGGTTCCATTGCTTTTAAGCCGAAACTTCCATAATTAAGTGAGAAATTTCCTTTAGAATTTCCATGTATTCTACCTTTAAATTGTTTTCTATACTTAGTTTTTTTAGGGGATAGCATATTCATTATCTTACGCTTCCTTGATCAACTTGTTTTTTTTCACTTGCATATGGATCTTTCAATAATATCTCACCTTTATTTATCCAAACCTTAATTCCACAAATACCATATGTTGTTTCTGCTTCTGCTGTTGAGTAATCTATATCTCCTCGTAAGGTATGCAGTGGGACACTACCCTCATGATACTTCTCAGTTCTTGCAATCTCTGCGCCGCCTAATCTTCCACTACAGACTACCTTAACTCCTTTTGCACCTAATCTCATTGCAGACTGAACAGCTTTCTTCATAGCTCTTCTAAATGAAATTCTTTTTTCAAGTTGTGAAGCTATGTTTTCTGCAACCAATTTTGCTTCAACTTCAGGCTTCCTAACTTCTTTAATATCTAAAAACACTTCTAGATTTGACATCTTGGACAAATCTTTTTTTAAAGTTTCAATATCAGCACCTTTTTTTCCAATGATTATTCCAGGTCTTGAGCTATAAATTGATAATCTTAATTTTTTTGCAGCACGTTCAATATTAATTTTTGAGATACTTGCATTTTTCAACTTTTTTTCTACGTAGCTTTTAATTTTTAAATCTTGATGTAATAATTTTGTATATTCATTTTTTGAAAACCATCTTGAAGACCAAGTTTTATTAATACCAAGTCTAATACCGTAAGGATTAACTTTTTGTCCCATTATTTAATTTCCTTTTTTGTTTTTGTTCTCTCTTCAACAACAATTGTCACTTTACTAAATGGTTTAATTATTGAGGCAGCTCTACCTTTTGCTCTAGGTCTCCATCTTTTCATTCTTAAACTTTTTCCTACATAAACTTCTTTAACAAAAAGTTTATCTATATCTAATTGTTTATTATTTTCAGCATTTGCGATTGCAGCATTCAAAACTTTAAGAATTACTCTAGAAATTCTCTTTGAAGAAAATTGTAATTGATTTATAGCCGAGCTAGCTTTCATATTAACAATACTATTAACTAGTAAGGATAATTTTGTAGGACTAATTCTTACCATGTTATCTTTTGCTATTGCTGTTAAATTTTGACTCATTTTTGTTCCGCTTTTTTATCGGCAGCTGTATGCCCTTTAAATGATCTTGTGGGAGAAAATTCTCCAAGTTTATGACCAACCATTTGTTCGTTTACAGTTACAGGGACAAATTTTTGTCCATTATAAACACCAAATGTTAGACCTACAAACTGTGGAAGTATTGTAGATCTTCTTGACCATGTTTTTAAAACTTCCTTTCTTCCAGATTTAGATAATTTTTCTGCTTTTTTTATTAAGCTATTATCAACGAAAGGACCTTTCCAAATAGATCTTGTCATTATTTCTTTTTCCTTTTGATTATAAAAATGTCTGTTTTTTTATTATTTCTTGTTTTCTTACCTTTAGTAGATACTCCCCACGGCGTAACGGGATCTCTTCCTCCAGAGGTTCTACCTTCACCACCTCCGTGAGGATGATCTACAGGATTCATTACAACTCCTCTAACTTTAGGCCTGAAACCGAGATATCGTTTTCTACCAGCTTTTCCTAACTTTATATTCTTTTGATCAGGATTAGACACCTCTCCTATAGTTGCCTTACAGTTTTTATTAATATGTCTTATCTCACCAGAAATTAATTTAATTTGTACATAGGGTTGTTCTTTCGAGACAATCTGGGCGGATGCACCTGCTGATCTAATTAATTGTGCGCCAGCTCCTGGCTTGAGTTCTATATTATGAACATTTGTACCAACTGGTATATTATTAATTGGCAAGCAATTTCCGTTTTTTATAGCAACATTATCTCCGGAAATAATTTTTTCTCCAATTTTTATATTTTTAGGTGAGATTATATACCTATGTTCTCCATCTTCATATTTTAGTAGAGATATAAATGCTGTTCTGTTTGGGTCATATTCATTTCTTATAACTTCGGCAACAATATTAGTCTTAGATCGTTTAAAATCGATTAACCTATATTTTCTTTTTACGCCACCACCCATCCTTCTAGATGTAATTCTACCTTGATTATTTCTTCCACCAGTTGATTTGATTTTTTTTGTAAGAGATTTATGAGGTCTTGCATTTGATAGTTCTTTTTTGGATACTAATACCGTGCCTCTCAATCCTGGAGTGATTGGTTTAAATTTAATAAGCATTTATTTAATCTCCAGTGAGGAGTCGATAGTGTTACCTTCTACCAACGTTACTATGGCTCTTTTTGTATCTTTTCTAAAACCATATTGGCCTTTAAATGTCTTACCTTTGCCTCTTGTTATAGATGTATTAACTTTGTTTACTTTAACCTTAAAAATTTTTTCAATTGCGCTTTTAATTTCTGAAGAATTTGAATCTTTCGAAACAACAAATGAATATTGATTGAATTGTTGTAAATTAGTAGATTTTTCAGTTGTTATAGGTTTTTTTATAATATTGTATGCTCTTTCTAGAGAAATATTTACTTTCAAATTTTTCATGAAAGCCTCTCAGTAATTTCATTTATGGATTTTTGATCAATAAATATTTTATCAAAAGTAATAAGATCTTTTACGTTAATTCCTTTTTGATTTATCGTAGATATTCTCGGAATGTTAGAAGATGCTAATTTAAAATTATTGTCTAGACCTTTTTCAGAATAAATAAATAATGCTGATTCATAATCAAAATTTTTCAGATCCATAAATAGATCCTTAGTTTTGAAACTTTTAACTTCAAAAGTATCTATAATAAAAATTTTATCTTGTTTAGCTTTAACGGATAATGCTGATTTTAAAGCAAGTTTTTTTTCTTTTTTATTTAAACTGAATGAATGATCTCTATTTACTGGACCCATGGAAACTGCTCCACCTCTAAAGTTTGGCGGTTTGTTACTTCCTTGTCTAGCATTACCAGTGCCTTTTTGTGAAAAAGGTTTTTTACTACGACCACTTACCTCTGATCTTGTTTTAGTTTTGTGAGAACCTTGTCTTGATTTGGCATTTTGATATCTAATATACTGATGGATAAGATCAGGAAGTTTTTTTATACCAAAGATTGTGTTATCTAAAACTATATCTCCAACAGATTTATTTTTAAGATTTAAGATTGTTTTTTTCATTTAAGACCTTTTAATTGCATCTTTTAAAAAAATAATTGAATTTTTTTTTCCAGGAACTGAACCTTTAACAATCAAAATATTATTTACATTATCAACTTCAATTATTCTTAAATTTTGCTTTGTTACTTTTGTGTGACCCATTCTTCCAGCCATTTTTTTTCCTTTGAAGACCCTTCCTGGATCTTGGTTTTGACCTGTTGAGCCATGAGATCGATGGGATATGGAAACCCCATGGGACGCTCTTAATCCACCAAAATTATGTCTTTTCATTACACCCGCAAATCCTTTACCAATTGAATAACTAATTGCATCAATAAATTGATCAACTTTAAAATGATCTACATTAAGTTTTGTTCCAACATCTAGAATATTATCGTTATCAACTCTAAATTCTTTTAAAATTTTTTTTGGTTTTATGTTTATTGAAGAAAATAATTTTCTTTGAGGTTTTTTAATATGTGAAATGTCTCTTGCAGTTTCAATAGAAGCGAGCTGTACTGCATTGTATCCGTCTTTTTCAGTTGTTTTAATTTTAGATACTACACACTCATCAACTTTTAAAATAGTTACATGAGAATTGGTTCCATCATTTTGAAAATAGGAGCTATTACCTATTTTTGTAGCAATTAAACCTGATCTTAACATATTAAATTTTTATATCCACTTCTACACCTGCAGATAAGTCTAACTTCATCAATGCATCAACAGTTTGCGGCGTTGGATCAATAATATCCAAAAGACGATTATGTGTTCTAATTTCAAGCTGATCTCTACTTTTTTTATCAATATGAGGCGACTTGTTAACTGTGAAACGCTCAAACCTTGTTGGAAGAGGAATTGGTCCTTTGACTTTAGCACCAGTTCTTTTAGCTGTATTGATAATATCTAAAGTACTTGCATCTAATAAAGAATTATCAAATCCTCTTAATCTAATTCTTATATTTTGATTATCCATTATGCTAATTTAGCCTTTACTTCTTCTGCAACATTAGAAGGAACTTCTTCATAATGATCAAATTGCATTGTATAGTTAGCCCTTCCTTGAGATAAAGATCTAAGATTATTTACATAGCCAAACATATTTGCAAGCGGTACCATTGCATCCACTACATTTGCATTACCTCTTGTTGACATTTCTTGGACCTGACCTCTTCTACTATTAAGATCTCCGATGACATCACCCATATACTCTTCCGGTGTTACAACTTCAACTTTCATCATAGGCTCAAGAAGTACTGGCTTTGCCTTAGAAATACCTTCTCTAAATGCAGCTCTGGCAGCTATTTCAAAAGCTAAAACACTAGAATCAACATCATGATATGCTCCATCGTATAGTGTAGCTTTAAAATCTATACATGGAAAACCTGCAATGACTCCTGTTTGTTGTTGAGCAATCAAGCCTTTCTCAACACCAGGTATGTGTTCTGTTGGAATATTACCGCCCTTAATTTGATTTATAAATTCATATCCACTTCCTGGATCTCCGGGTTCAAATTTAATTTTTACTCTAGCAAATTGACCTGCGCCACCTGATTGTTTTTTATGCGTATAATCGACATCAAATGAGCTTGAAATAGTTTCCCTATATGCAACTTGAGGAGCACCAACATTTGCTTCTACTTTGAATTCTCTCTTCATTCTATCGACTAGTATTTCAAGATGAAGTTCGCCCATTCCCTTTATAATAGTTTGTCCACTTTCATGATCAGTTGTTACTCTAAAGCTAGGATCTTCTTGTGCAAGTCTGGCAAGTGCCTGACCCATTTTTTCATGGTCAACTTTAGTTTTTGGTTCAACAGCTACTTCAATCACTGGATCAGGGAAGTCCATTTTTTCTAGTACAATTGGATTATCTGATGCACATAAAGTTTCTCCAGTTGTAACATCTTTTAAACCTACTAGGGCCACTATATCTCCAGCATTAGCAGTCTTTATTTCCTCTCTATTATTTGCATGCATTAATAACATTCTACCAATATTTTCTTTTTTACCAGAGTTAGAATTTAGAACTGAGTCCTTTGTATTAATTGTACCAGAATAAATTCTGGCGAATGTTAAACTTCCTACGAAAGGATCTGTCATTATTTTAAAAGCTAGAGCGCTAAATGGTTCATCATCTTCACACTTTCTAGTTAATTCTTTGGTATCATCATTGACATCAACACCTCTAACGTTTGCAACATCGGTTGGAGATGGCATGTAATCAATTACAGCGTCTAAAAGTGGTTGAACACCTTTATTTTTAAAAGCTGATCCTGTTAGAACGGGGACAAATGATCCTTTTAATGTGCCTTTTCTTATACAAGATTTTAATTCTTCAATAGATGGTTCATTGCCTTCAAGGTATTTTTCCATAATTGTATCATCTTCTTCAACAACTTTTTCAATCAATTTTAATCGGTATTCTTCAGATTGATCTTTAAGGTCATCTGGTATATCGACTATATCGTACTTTGCTCCCAAGCTTTCATCTTGCCAAACAATTGCTTTGTTGGAAACCAAATCAACAACGCCTTTTAAGCTACTTTCAATCCCTATTGGAAGCTGAATAACAAGAGGATAAGATCCTAAACGTTCTGAAATCATATCAACACACATAAAGAAATTCGCCCCTGTTCTATCTAGTTTATTAACAAAACACATTCTAGGAACTTTATATTTATCAGCTTGTCTCCAAACAGTTTCTGATTGAGGTTCAACACCTGCAACTCCATCAAATACTGCTACTGCTCCATCTAAAACTTTTAATGATCTTTCAACTTCAATTGTAAAATCTACATGACCTGGTGTATCTATAATATTTATTCTGTGATCGTTCCAAAAACAAGTTGTTGCAGCAGAAGTAATTGTAATACCTCTTTCTTGCTCTTGCTCCATCCAGTCCATAGTAGCAGCACCATCATGAACTTCTCCAATTTTATGCGATTTACCAGTATAATATAAAATTCTTTCTGTAGTTGTAGTTTTTCCCGCATCGATATGAGCCATGATGCCTATATTTCTATATTTTGATAATTCGTGAGATCTGGTCATAATTACTTTACCACCTAAAATGTGAGAAGGCTCTGTTAGCATCAGCCATTTTATGAGTCTCTTCTCTTTTCTTTACAGCGTTACCTTTGTTATTAAATGCATCAATTATTTCATTTGCAACTCTTTCTCTCATCGTTTTCTCATTTCTTTTAGTTGCAGAATCAACAATCCATTTCATTGCTAAAGTCTGTGCTCTTTTTGGCCTTACTTCCATTGGAACTTGGTATGTCGCCCCACCAACTCTTCTAGATCTTACTTCTAGTGCCGGTTTAACATTATTTAAAGCTTCATGAAAAAAATCGATTGGAGTTTTATCTGTTTTTTTTGAAACAATTTCAAAAGCTCCATATACTATTTTTTCTGAAGTAGATTTTTTTCCATCAAACATAATCCTGTTCATAAATTTTGCCAATACTAAATCCTTGTATTTATGATCTGGTAATATGGTTCTTTTTTCAGCTGCTCTTCTTCTTGACATGACTATTTAGGACGTTTGGCACCATAAAGTGAGCGTCTTTGTTTTCTAGAAGAAACACCTTGTGTATCAAGTGTTCCCCTTAAAATATGATATCTTACACCAGGAAGGTCTTTTACTCTTCCTCCTCTAATCAAAACAACCGAATGTTCTTGAAGATTATGGCCTTCTCCTGGAATATATGCTGAAACCTCCTGACCATTAGTCAGTTTTACTCTGGCCACTTTTCGTAATGCTGAGTTAGGTTTTTTTGGAGTAGTTGTGTATACTCTAGTACAAACACCTCTTTTTTGAGGACTCTTATCTAGTGCAGGAACTTTGTTCCTTGTTTTAACAGCAGATCTACCTTTTCTAACAAGTTGGTTAATAGTTGGCATTTTGTCCTTTTAGTTAAGTGTTTGGAAATTAATCCACGACCTTTAACAAATCGTAGGGGTCTTTATTAATTGATAGGGATAAAGTCAAGCAATTATGAGAAAAATTTACTAATTTTCTATATTTTCTGACTGATTATTACCAATAGCTTGATTATCTCTTTCAATTGCAAGATTTTCATAATCTGTTGTCATTTTACCAGTTCCAGCAGGAATTAGCTTTCCAACGATTACATTCTCCTTAAGACCACTTAACGGATCTATCTTACCTAATGTAGCTGCATCGGTTAACACTTTTGTTGTTTCTTGGAAAGATGCAGCAGAAATAAAAGAGCCAGTTTGCAAACTAGCTTTAGTAATACCTAATAAAACAGGTTCAAATTTTATTTCTTTTTTTCCTTTTTCAGTTAAAATTTTATTTAATTTAAGCACATCTCTTCTTTGAATTTGTTCACCAGCAATTAAAATAGATTCTCCCGGATCTTTGATTAAAACTTTTTGAAGCATTTGTCTTGCTATTGTTTCAATATGCTTATCATTTATATAAACACCCTGAAGTTTGTATACTGATTGAACCTCCTTAACGAGATACCTGGCTAGCTCTTCAACACCTAAAATTCTTAATATGTCATGAGGAACGGGAGTGCCTTCAACAAGAATATCACCTTTCTTAACAAAATCTCCTTCTTGAACATTTAAATATTTTGATCTTGGAATTAGTAATTCAAAAGAATCTTTTTCATCTAGAGATGTAATAACAACTCTTCTTTTATTTTTGTAATCTTTACCAAAAGATATCTTGCCATCAATTTCACACATTATTGCAGGATCTTTAGGTTTTCTTGCTTCAAATAACTCAGCAACCCTTGGTAATCCTCCTGTTATATCTTTAGTTTTTGAAGATTCTTTTGGAATTCTTGCAATAACTTGACCTGCTGATACCTCTTGGCCATCCTCTACTCCAAGTATTGAGTCAATTGACATAGGATAGTTAGAAATGTTTAAATCATCATCTTTTAAATCAGTTGATTCACTTGAAATGTTAATAGCTGGTTTAAAATTTTTACTTTTTTGATTTTGACTCCAATCAATTACTACCTTACTAGATATTCCTGTCGTATCATCAATAGATTCTCTAAAAGAAATACCTTGTTTTAAATCAACATATCTTACGAAACCATTTTTTTCAGCTATGATTGGTAAGGTATATGGATCCCATTCAGCCAATAATTGATTATTTTCAACTTTGTCTCCTTCATTAACAAGAAGCTTAGAACCAAAAGGAATGTTAGAAGAATACTTATCTGAGTTTTGATCAACAATTTTTATCTTTCCATTCCTACTTAAAACAATTTTATTTTTAAATCTGTCTTCAATAATTTGGATATTTTCTAGTTTAACTTCTCCTGATATTGGAGAAGTTGCATTAGATTGTTCAACTGAAGAACTAGCTGCACCTCCAATGTGGAAAGTTCTCATTGTAAGTTGTGTCCCAGGTTCCCCAATAGATTGAGCAGCTATAATACCAACAGCTTCTCCTATGTTTACCGGAGTTCCTCTAGCAAGATCTCTACCATAACATTTTGAGCAGATACCATTCTCAGTTTCACAAGTTAAAACTGATCTAATTTTTAACGATCTGATACCTAATTTTGCAATTTGATCCAAATGTTTTTCAGAGATTATTTCACCAGCATTGACAATAAGGTTGTTATTTTCATCAATTATTTCACTAACAGGAGTTCTACCCAATACTCTTTCAGTAAGCGGTGATGTAATATTTCCAGACTCAACTATTTCTTCAACAATAACACCATTAATTGTGTTACAGTCTTCTTCTCTAATAACAGCATCTTGAGCAACATCAACTAATCTACGGGTCAAATAACCACTACTTGCAGTTTTTAAAGCAGTATCAGCTAGACCTTTACGTGCTCCATGGGTAGAAGTAAAGTATTCAAGAACTGATAAACCCTCTTTAAAATTTGATTTAATTGGATTCTCAATTATCTCACCAGAAGGTTTAGCCATTAGACCTCTCATTCCTGATAATTGTTTTAACTGAGCTGCTGAACCTCTAGCTCCAGAATGCGCCATCATGTAAACGGAGTTTATAGGCTGATCATCGGAAGGGTTTGAAATCACATCTAACATTTTATCAGCTACCTTATTAGTACATTCAGACCAAGCATCTACTACTTTGTTGTATTTCTCACCTTGAGTTATTAATCCATCTTGATATTGATTTTCATACTCTTGAACTTTTTCTTGAGTAGCGTTTAGAAGATCATCTTTATCAGATGGTATAATTAAATCATCTTTTCCAAAAGAAATACCTGCAATTGCGGCATACTTAAAACCTATTTGCATAATATGATCTGCGAATAAAACAGTCTCTTTTTGTCCACAAAACCTATAAACTGAATCGATAATGTTACTAACCTCTTTTTTAGTTAATATTTTGTTTATCATTTCATAATTTATGTTTTTATTCTTTGGTAAAATGTTTCCTAAAATCATTCTTCCTGGTGTTGTTATTACTTTCAAATTATCACCATCACTATTTGTAACTCTTGCATTTATTTTAGTATGAAGACTTACATCGCCATTTTCTAATGCTTTTAATATTTCATTAAGGTCTATAAAACTTCTGCCTTCTCCAATCTGTTTTTCTCTCATTATTGATAAATAATAAATTCCTAAAATAATATCTTGAGAAGGAACGATAATTGGTTTGCCACTTGCTGGATGTAGAATGTTGTTTGTACTCATCATAAGTACTCTTGCTTCAAGCTGAGCTTCGAGACTAAGAGGAACGTGAACGGCCATTTGATCACCATCAAAGTCAGCATTAAATGCTGTACAAACCAATGGATGTAATTGGATTGATTTACCTTCTATCAGAATGGGTTCAAATGCCTGAATACCAAGTCTATGTAAGGTTGGCGCTCTATTTAAAAGAATAGGGTGCTCCCTAATTACATCTTCTAAAATATCCCATACTCTAGGATCCTCTTTTTCAACTAGTTTTTTTGCTGCTTTAATTGTATTAGCCCATCCATAAATATCTAATTTATGAAAAATAAATGGTTTAAAAAGTTCAAGTGCCATTTTCTTTGGGATTCCACATTGGTGTAATTTAAGATTAGGGCCAACAACTATTACTGATCTACCTGAATAATCTACTCTTTTTCCAAGAAGATTTTGTCTAAATCTACCTTGTTTTCCTTTTAACATGTCAGATAGAGATTTAAGAGGTCTCTTATTAGTTGAAGTTATAACTCTACCTCTTCTACCATTATCAAATAGTGCGTCGACCGATTCCTGAAGCATTCTTTTTTCATTTCTAATAATTATATCTGGCGCTCTTAGATCTAAAAGTCTTTTAAGACGATTATTTCTGTTAATTACTCTTCTATAAAGATCATTTAGATCACTAGTTGCAAATCTTCCTCCATCTAAAGGAACTAAAGGTCTTAATTCAGGTGGTATTACAGGCAAAACTCTTAGTATCATCCATTCGGGTTTATTTTTTGAAGATAAAAAGGATTCAATTAGTTTTAATCTTTTAGTTATTTTTGTTTTCTTTAATTCTGATTTTGTTTCAGTCAGATCAATTTTTAATTGATTATAATCTGTTTCTAAATCAATACTAATAAGCATTTGCTCGATTGCTTCAGCCCCAATTGCGGCACTGAAAGAGTCTTCTCCATACTCATCTTGGTAATCAATATATTGCTGTTCAGAAATTATCTCACCTTTTTTAAGATCAGTTAGACCTGGTTCAACAACTATAAACTGCTCAAAATATAAAACTTTCTCAAGATTTTTTATGGTCATATCTAATAAAGTAGCTATTCTACTTGGTAAAGATTTCATAAACCATATGTGAGATACTGGAGCAGCTAATTCTATATGCCCCATTCTATCTCTTCTAACTTTAGAAAGTGTGACCTCTACTCCACATTTTTCACAAATTATACCCCTAAACTTCATTCTTTTATATTTACCACATAGGCACTCGTAATCCTTAACAGGACCAAAAATTCTAGAACAAAAAAGACCGTCTTTCTCTGGCTTAAATGTTCTATAATTTATAGTTTCAGGTTTTTTAATTTCTCCAAATGACCAAGATCTAATATCTTCAGGGCTTGCAATAGATATTTTAAGACTGTTAAAGTTTTGAACACCAAGATTTTGATTAAATATATTTGTTAATTCTTTATTCATTTGATCCTATTAAATTAGTTAAGTTATTTTCTTTTAGATTTTCTTTAAAATCTAAATTTAAACCAAGAGATCTTAATTCTTTTACCATAACATTGAAAGATTCAGGAGTACCTGATTCAAAATTATTATCACCTTTAACAATTGATTCATAAACTTTAGTTCTACCAGCAACGTCATCTGATTTAATTGTTAAAATTTCTTGAAGAGTATATGCGGCACCATATGCTTCTAAAGCCCATACTTCCATTTCACCAAATCTTTGTCCTCCAAACTGCGCTTTTCCGCCCAATGGTTGTTGAGTCACTAAACTATAAGGACCAATAGATCTTGCGTGAATTTTTTCGTCAACTAAATGATGGAGTTTTAACATATACATATATCCAACTGTAACAGGTCTTTCAAATTTTTTACCTGTTATACCATCATACAAAGTTTCTTGACCAGTATTGGAAACACCTGATTTAGATAATAAATTTGTTATATCTTTTTCTTTAGCACCGTCAAATACTGGAGTCGCAAAAGGTATGCCTTCTTTTAAATTGTTACCTAACTCAAGAATTTCATCATCATTCATATTTTTTATAACCTTTTGATGTTTTTCTGAACTATAAATATCTAGTAGTTTTTCTCTCAAGTTATTAGTCTGACCTTCAGATTTTAATTTATTTAACATATCATTAACTTGTCTACCTAATGATGCTGATGCCCATCCTAAATGAGTTTCTAGGATTTGACCTATATTCATTCTGCTAGGAACACCTAGAGGGTTTAAAACAATATCTACTGGAGTTCCATCTTCAAGATAAGGCATGTCTTCAACTGGACAAATTTTGGAAATAACTCCTTTGTTACCATGTCTTCCAGCCATTTTATCTCCCGGTTGTAGTTTTCTTTTAACTGAAATAAATACTTTTATTAATTTAAGAACACCTGGAAGCAACTCATCTCCACTTTGAATTTTATCTATCTTATTCTCAAATTTTTGTTTTATATTTCCAAGTTGATTTTCATAATTTTTAACAAGAGAATCTATTTGATCAGTTCTTTTTTCATTATTAATATTAATTTTTAATAAGTCGCTTAGTGATAAATTTTCTATTTCTTCATATTTAATATTAGAATTTTTTGTAAATCCTTGAATGCCTGATAGAAAAGTCTGGTTACTTAACAATTCACGCAGATGGTTACCAAAACTTTTTTCTAATATTTTTAACTCATCATCTCTGTCACGAGCAATTACTTCAATTTGATGATTTTCTATACTTATGGCTCTTTCATCTTTTTCTATACCTCTCCTAGAAAAGACTCTTATTTCAACAATAGTTCCTTTAACACCAGGAGGGACTCTTAGGCTTGTATCTTTTACGTCTGCAGCTTTTTCTCCGAAAATTGCTCTTAAGAGTTTTTCTTCAGGTGTCATTGGAGATTCTCCTTTAGGAGTTACCTTGCCAACTAGTATATCACCTGAATTAACTTCTGCGCCCACATAAACAATACCTGTCTCATCTAAATTAACAAGCATTTCTTCACTGGCATTTGGAATATCTCTAGTGATCTCTTCAGGTCCAAGTTTTGTATCTCTTGACATAACCTCAAACTCTTCAACATGAATTGATGTAAATACATCATCCTGAACAACTTTTTCAGATATTAAAATTGAGTCTTCAAAATTATATCCATTCCAAGGCATAAACGCTGCTAATACATTTCTTCCCAATGCAAGTTCCCCTAAATCGGTTGCTGGACCGTCAGCAATTACTTGATTTTTGGCAACTTTATCACCAACATTTACTAGAGGGCGTTGAGTTATACATGTATTCTGATTTGATCTTTGAAATTTTGCTAAATTATAAATATCAATTTTGTTTAACGATTTATCAGCTTTATCAGTGATCCTGATCACTATTCTATTTGCATCAAGTTGATCAACCACACCTTCTCTTTTTGCAATAATAGTGGAACCGCTATCATTAGCTACTGTGTATTCCATTCCTGTACCCACAAGAGGAGCCTTAGGGTTAATTAGCGGAACAGCTTGTCTCATCATGTTAGATCCCATTAAAGCTCTGTTAGCATCATCATTTTCTAGAAAGGGAATTAGTGAAGACGCTACTGATACTAATTGCTGAGGAGAAACATCCATCAAATCAATTGCATCAACATCAACATTGATAAATTCTCCATTTTTTCTACAACTGACAATTTGATTTTCAAATTTGCCCTTTGAGTCAACTTCTGCATTCGCCTGAGCAATTACAAAATCTTCTTCATCAATTGCACTTAAATAAATTACTTTTTCAGTTACCTTACCGGAGTTAACTATTCTGTAAGGTGTTTCAATAAAACCATATTTGTTTATTCTAGAATAAGATGCAAGACTATTTATTAATCCAATATTTGCACCCTCTGGTGTTTCTATCGGACAAATTCTACCATAATGAGTTTGATGAACATCTCTAACTTCAAAACCTGCTCTTTCGCGATTAAGACCACCTGGACCTAATGCAGATACCCTTCTTTTATGTGTAATCTCACTTAATGGATTTGTTTGATCCATAAATTGGCTGAGCTGACTTAATCCAAAAAATTCTTTTATAGAAGATACTACTGGTTTTGCATTAACTACGTCTTGAGGCATTATGTTATCAACTTCTAAGGAACTTAATCTTTCTTTAATTGCCCTATCCATTTTTAATAGACCAATACGATATTGGTTTTCTAACAATTCACCAACTGATCTTACCCTTCTATTAGCTAAATGATCAATATCGTCTATCTCACCTTTACCATCAATAAGATTATGCATGTGTTGAACAACATCTAAAATATCTTTTTTGTCGAGAACTCTTTGTTCAATAGATGTATTGCTTTTAAATTTAGCATTTATTTTTAATCTACCGACTGATGATAAATCATATCTATCTGCATTAAAAAAAAGGTTATTGAAAAGATTTTCTGCAGTTTCAATTGTTGGAGGTTCTCCTGGCCTTAATATTTTGAAAACTTCAAATAATGCCTCTTCTCTAGTTCTTGCTTTATCCAGTTGAAGTGTATTTCTTATATATGAACCTATTTCAATATTATCAGTTTTTAAGATGTCAATTTTATTAATTTTATATTCCTTTACAAAATCAATAAATAATTCGTCTATTTCGTAACCCGCTTCAAAGAATATTTTACCTGTATTTTCATCTATAATATCTGAAGCCAAGTAAAAACCCAAAAGAGATTCTTCACTAATAGATATATTTGATATGTTTTTCTTATTTAAATCATTAATTACTTTTTGATTTACTTTTGTTCCTTTACTTACAAGAAGTTTACCATTTTTAGAATCAAGAAGATCATAATTCAGGATTTTTGCTTTAAAGAAAGATAGATCGGGTTTAAATGACCAGCCAAATTCATTTTTTTTATAAGATATATTTTTATAAAATAAGGATAGTATTTCCTCACCAGTCATTCCAAGTATTCTTTTGGGATCTGGTTCAATTTTATTTTTTTCACATTCTTGAATGTAATCTTGGGATAAACTACTTAATAGACATTTAAATAATGTTGTTACTGGAAACTTTCTTTTTCTGTCAATTCTTGCGTGAATATTATTTTTAGCATCATGCTCAAAATCTAACCAAGATCCTCTGTAAGGAATTATTCTAGCGTTAAATAAATATTTACCACTAGTATGAGTCTTTCCATAGTCATGATCAAAGAAAACCCCTGGAGATCTATGCATTTGACTTACCACAACTCTCTCTGTTCCATTCACAACAAAAGTTGCGTTTTTGGTCATTAGAGGAATATCACCCATATAAACTTCTTGTTCCTTAATATCCCTAACTGATTTTGTACCAGCAATTTCATCTATATCCCAAATTATTAGTCGAAAGTTTACTAAAAGAGGAGTGCCGTATGTCATACCTCTTTGAGAGCACTCTTCAACATCGTATTTTGGTATCCCTAAATTATAACTTACATAATCTACTGTAGCTCTCTCTGTGTAATCATGTATTGGGAATACAGATTTAAAAATTGAGTGAAGACCAATATTTTCTCTTTTTTCAGGATCAATATTAAGTTGTAAAAAACTATCAAAAGATCTTTTTTGAACCTCAACCAAATTAGGTAGTGAAGTAACCAGAGGAATTTTACCGAAAGATTTTCTTATTTTTTTAACATTTATATGGTCTAAACTCACTTTTTCTCCTTCATATAATAGTTTATAATGTAGGCCTTAAAGGCCTACATTTTAATTTATTTAAGTGTAACTTTTGCTCCAGCTGCTTCTAATGCTTTCTTCATTTCTTCAGCTTCTTCTTTTTTGACACCTTGTTTTAATGGTTTAGGAGCTCCCTCTACAAGATCTTTTGCTTCCTTAAGCCCTAATCCTGTAATAGTTCTTACTTCTTTAATAACAGCAATTTTATTAGATCCAGATTCTGTTAATTCTAAATCAAATTCTGTTTTCTCTTCGGCAGCAGTCTCTCCACCACCTGCGGCAGGTGCCGCAGCAACTGCAACTGGTGCAGCAGCGGATACGCCCCATTTTTCTTCAAGCAATTTACTTAATTCAGCTGCCTCAAGAACAGTAAGGGAAGATAGATCTTCAACAATTTTATTTAAATCAGCCATTTATTTCTCCTTATTACCTAGTTCGACTCTTGTTTATTGCTACTGTTAGAACTAATTAATCTTGCAATTTGTGCTCCTGGCTCAATAGTAATTGAAGCTATTTTTTGAGCAGGTGCATTTATTAGTCCTATTATCTTTCCTCTTAACTCATCCAAAGAAGGTAATTTTGCAAGAAAATCAATTTTTTCTTTATCAATTCTCTCACCATTATAACCTCCACCAATAATTTTAAACTTTTTAAATTTTTTCTCAAAACTAACTGCTACTTTTGCTGGTGCTACTGCATCTTCAGAAAAAGCAATTGCTGTTGGACCTTTAAAAAGCTCAGAAATATCTTTAAATTGAGTTTCAGATATAGCAAGTTTAGTGAGTCTGTTCTTAGTTACTTTAAACTTTGCTCCATTATCTCTCATTTCTTTTCTTAATTGCTCTGTTTCATTAACTGTTAACCCAGAGTATTCAGCCACAATTACTGAAGTAGCATTTGAAAATTCACCTTTGAGATTACTTACAAAATCTTTTTTTTCAGAACGTTTCACGTCAACCTCGGTTTTAATTGGATCCAAAGGATCCAATATTAGCTAAAATTAGTTTGCCCACCAAACTAATTTAAAGCCTGTCAAGAAGCAAATCAATGACTCGCTTCAGTCTATGCAGGGAATTAAGCTCAAAGCTCCTGCAGTCTTTGACAGGTGATGATCAAAGATCATCTTTTGGATTAATTAACGCAAGCTAGCTTGGTTAATATTTAATCCAACTCCCATAGTTGAAGCTATGGTAACCTTTTTTATAAAAGAACCCTTAACGGCATCAGGTTTACTTTTACTAATTGAAGAATAAAATGTTTTAATATTTTCTAACAAATCTTCATCACTAAAATCTAGTTTACCAACACCAGCATGAACGATACCAGATTTATCATTTTTGTATTTAACTTGACCTGATTTAGCATCTTTTACTGATTTAGAAATTTCATTAGTTACGGTTCCAAGTTTAGGATTTGGCATTAATCCTTTTGGACCAAGTATTTTTGCAACTTTACCTAATTTAGGCATCATATCTGGAGTAGCAATTAGAACATCAAATTCAATTTTTGATTTAGAAATTGTTTCAATCAAATCATCACTTCCAACTAAGTCTGCACCATTACTTTTTGCATCGTTTTGTTTGTCCTCATTTGCAATTACCGCGACTTTTACAGTTTTTCCTGTCCCATTTGGAAGATTTACGAAACCCTTAATATTTTGATCAGTTTTGTTACTATCAATCCCTAGATTAATTGAAATATCAATTGTTTCTTTAAACTTGACGTAAGATTTTTCTTTTAAAATTTTAATTGCTTCAAGAGGTTCATAAACCTTTGCAGTGTCAAAATTATTAAATATCTGTTTTCTATTTTTTGTTATTTTCATTAACCCACTACCTCCATACCCATTGAAATCGCAGAACCTTTGACCATATTCATCGCCCCATTTAGATCAATGGCATTTAAATCTTGCATTTTCTCTTTAGCAATTTTTTCAATATCTTGAATTGAGACTTTACCTACTAAAGATCTTCCAGGAGTTGAGTTTCCTTTTTTTATTTTTGCTGCTTTTTTAAGATAAAAACTTACTGGTGGTAATTTTGTAGTAAAATCGAAACTTCTATCTTTATATGCGGTAATAATAACTGGAATTGGAGCACCTTTTTCTAAATCTTTTGTTTTATCATTAAACGCTTTACAAAAATCCATTATATTTAGACCTCTTTGTCCAAGTGCAGGACCAACAGGTGGTGAAGGGTTAGCCCCTCCAGCAGGGATTTGTAATTTAATTAAACCTAATATTTCTTTAGCCATAGTTTATACCTTTTCTACTTGAGAATATTCTAAATCAACAGGCGTTGATCTACCAAAAATTGAAACAGCCACTCTTAATCTTGCTTTATCCTCATCTATTTGTTCGATTTCTCCATTAAATGATGCAAAAGGTCCATCAATTACTTTTACTTGTTCTCCAACATCATACATTATAGCAGGTCTGGATTTTTCTACACCATCAATAACTTGCTCAGATATTCTTTTTGCTTCAGCGTTACTAATTGGAACTGGTTTACCTTTATTACCTAAAAAACCACTTAACTTTGGAGTTGTTTTAATAATGTGCCAAGTGTCATCATTTAAGCTCATTTTAATAAGTATATAGCCAGGAAATATTTTTCTTTCTGTATTAATCCTTACACCTCTTTTAACTTCAACAATATTTTGCACTGGGACATATATTTCTTCTATATGTTCTTTAACACCAAGTTTTGTTGCTTGGTCTAAAATACTGTCAGCAACTTTTTTTTCATAACCTGAATAGGCATGAAGTACGTACCATCTTGCTTTATTCATTAAAAACCTGAACCTATTTCAATTATTTTTCTAATTGAAAAAGACCATATTTGATCAGTTAAAAGAAAAAATAATGAAAATAATATTATTAATAATATGACTATTGCAGAAGAAATAAAAGTATCTCTTCTTTGCGGCCAAGTTACTTTTTGTAATTCTTGTCTAACTTGTCTTACAAAAAGAGCTGGTGATGTTTTCTTTTTTTCAATATTCATATTTTCATTTCTTTTGGCAGGAGTGGCAGGACTTGAACCCGCAGCCCCCGGTTTTGGAGACCGGTGCTCTACCAGTTGAGCTACACTCCTAATAAGTATTGACTAACTGATAGAGCAGTCTCTAAAACTATTCAATAATTTCAGCAACAACTCCAGCACCAACTGTTCTTCCACCTTCTCTAATTGCAAATTTTAAACCTTTATCCATTGCAATCGGAGACAAAAGAGTAACTTCCATAGCAATATTATCACCAGGCATTACCATTTCGGTACCTTCTGGTAATTTAATAGTTCCAGTTACATCAGTTGTTCTAAAGTAGAACTGAGGTCTGTAGTTTGAAAAAAATGGAGTATGTCTTCCACCCTCTTCTTTTTTTAATACGTAAGCTTCTGCTTTAAATTTTGTGTGAGGCTTAATTGAACCAGGTTTTGCTAATACTTGACCACGTTCAACTTCTTCTCTTTTTGTTCCACGGAGAAGAACACCGACATTGTCTCCTGCTTCACCAGAATCTAGAAGCTTTCTAAACATCTCAACACCAGTACAAGTAGTTTTTTGAGGATCTCTTATTCCTAAAATTTCAATTTCCTCTCCAACTTTAACTTGGCCTTGTTCAATTCTTCCAGTTACAACTGTACCTCTACCAGAAATTGAAAATACATCTTCAACTGGCATTAAGAAAGGCTGATCAACAGGTCGACTAGGTTGTGGTATATGTTCATCAACTGCTTTCATTAGTTCCATAATTGAATTTTTTCCAATTTCATCGTCTCTACCTTCAAGAGCTGCTAAAGCTGAACCCTTAATGATTGGGATAGTATCACCTGGGAATTCATATGAAGTTAGAAGTTCTCTAATTTCCATTTCAACTAGATCGATAAGTTCTTTGTCATCTACCTGATCAACTTTGTTCATGTATACAACCAGAGCAGGTACACCTACCTGTCTAGCTAAAAGTATGTGTTCTCTTGTTTGAGGCATTGGCCCGTCAGCTGCATTAACAACTAAGATACCACCATCCATTTGAGCTGCACCAGTAATCATGTTCTTAACATAATCTGCGTGTCCAGGACAATCTACATGTGCATAATGTCTTGCTTCTGTTTCATATTCAACATGTGCAGTAGATATTGTAATACCACGTTCTCTTTCTTCAGGTGCTTTGTCAATGTTCGCGTAATCTGTAAATTCTGCTCCACCTGACTCTGCTAATATTTTTGTTATAGCAGCAGTTAATGTTGTTTTACCATGGTCAACGTGACCAACAGTACCTATGTTACAATGCGGTTTGTTTCTTTCGAATTTTGCTTTAGCCATTTTTTTACCCCAATAATATTTTGTTATGGAGCGGGTGAAGGGAATCGAACCCTCGTAGCCAGCTTGGAAGGCTGGAGCTTTACCACTAAGCTACACCCGCAACTAAACTGACTGCTTCACACACTCACTTTAATGCTTTTATCCCATTACCTCCATAATGGTGGAGGGGGTAGGATTCGAACCTACGTACGCTCACGCGGGCGGATTTACAGTCCGCTGCCTTTAACCACTCGACCACCCCTCCGTTTGAAGAAATTGGCCAATACTAATAAATTAGTATATATGTCAATCTAAAACAGCAACTTCACCTTTGCAAAATACGTATACTCGTAAAAGCAACGGCCTTTTAGACAAAAAATGCCATTTTGTACATATCTAGATTGTATTAATTAAACAAATCTGTGATATTAAATCATGAGTAAGTTTAGAAATAATAAATCTAATAAAAATCAAGGAATTCATACAATTTTTGGCCAACATTCTGTTAAAGCAGCTCTCCAAAATGATAAAAGAGAGCATATTGAGCTTATAATTAGTAAAAATCATATTAATTTTGCCAAAAAATATGAATCTAAAATACAAAAAACTACCATTCTTCCTCAAAATGAATTTATAAGAAGATTTGGAAATGAGAACACAACACAGGGATTAGTTCTAAAAACAAAAGATTTTGCAAGGCCCGGTTTAGAAGAATTTGTAGAAGTAGAAAGTAAAAAATCAAAATCAGTAATATTAATTTTAGATCACGTAACTGACCCTCAAAATATTGGCTCAATAATGAGATCATGTGCATTATTTGATTGTGCAGGAATTATAGTTGGCAAAGATAATTCACCAGAGTTGACTTCATCACTTTATAAATCAGCTTCTGGTGCTGCTGAAATTGTTAATTATATTAGAGTGACAAATATAAGAAGAGCTATATCTTTTTTAAAAAAAAATAATTATTGGATTTATGGCTTTGACAGTTCAAAAAATAAAAATTCAAATTTAAATTTTTCACAAAAATCAGTATTAGTTTTTGGCTCTGAAGGAAAAGGTATTAGAGAATTAGTAAAAAAGGAATGTGATGAAATAGTACAGATAAACATGAAAAATAATTTAAAATTTCAAATTGATAGTTTGAATGTTTCTAACGCAACATCCATAGCTTTATATAAATTTTACTCGAGCTAAAAATTAAAAAGATATGGTGCCGCGTGTCGGAATCGAACTGACTACCTGATGATTACAAATCAACTGCTCTACCAAATGAGCTAACGCGGCATAAATTTTGCATTTATATTAAATTATAAATTCGACAAGAATTTTATAAATTAAATCCCAGGAATATAAGGAACTCCATCACCCTTTACTCTTTCGTTTAATTCACTTAATGTAGAGCATGCTGTGATTGGACTAAATACAAGAAATAAAATTATTAATGTTTTTTTAATCATAAAATATTTATAACTTCTCAATTTTTGCTGCACAATATTTAAATTCAGGAATTTTCCCATATGGATCTAAAGCTGGGTTAGTTAAAAGATTAGCGGCAGACTCATTATAACAAAATGGAATAAATATAACTCCATCAGGAATTGCCCTGTCTTGCCTTACTCTGATATCTATTGAGCCCCTTCTAGTTGTGACTTTTATTTTATCACCAGCTTTCATGTTATTTTTAATTATATCTTTAGGTGATATTGAAACCGAAGGTTCTGGTTCAATTGCATCTAAATTTGATGCCTTTCTAGTCATAGCTCCAGTATGCCAATGCTCTAATTGCCTTCCTGTTGTTAGAATCATTGCAAATTCTTTATCAGGTACTTCATCTGGTGCAGTAACACTAGCTGGAACAAATTTACCTTTACCATTTTCGTTTGGAAACTTATCACCAAAAACAATTTCATCTCCTGGCGTAGTTGGAGACTTACTTGGATAAGTTACAGAGTTTTCATTTTCTAATCTTTCCCAAGATATATTGTTTAATGAAGGCATTGTTAGTGACATTTCTTCATAGATTTCTTTTGGATGTTTATATTTCCAATTTAAACCCATTCTTTTTCCAAGTTCGTTTGTTATCCACCAATCTTCTTTAGCTTGACCTGGAGAGTCTAAAGCTTTTCTTCCCATCTGTACTTGTCTATTAGTATTAGTAACTGTTCCATTTTTTTCAGGCCATGCTGAAGCTGGGAAAATAACATCCGCATATGTTGCTGTTTCAGTTAAAAAAATATCTTGAACAACTAAATGCTCTAACATTTGTAGAGCCTCTCTTGCATGATTAAGATCAGGATCAGACATTGCTGGATTTTCACCAAGTATATACATCCCTTTAATTGTATTCTCGTGAATAGCATCCATAATTTCAACAACAGTTAGACCTTTTTTATCATCTAAAGAAGTGTTCCAAAGTTTTTCAAAAAAATCTTTATTATTATCTTTATCAACTAATTGGTAATCAGGATACATCATTGGTATAAGACCAGCATCAGACGCTCCTTGAACATTATTTTGTCCTCTTAAAGGATGTAAACCAGATCCTCTTTTTCCAACATTCCCTGTCATTAAAGCTAGAGAAATTAAACATCTAGCGTTGTCGGTACCATGTGTGTGTTGAGAAATCCCCATCCCCCAAAAAATTATTCCTTTATTTGTATTGGCATATAAGCGTGCTACTTCTCTTATAAGCTCTGGATCAATACCTGTTTCGTTTTCCATTATATCAGGTGAATAATTCATTAAATGTTTTCTTAATTTTTCAAATCCTTCAGTTTGTTTTTTAATATATTCGGAATTAAATAAATTTTCTTCGACAATAACATTCATTATTGAGTTTAAGAGAGCAACGTCAGATCCTGGTTTAAATTGCAACATATGAGTTGCATGTTTTTTTAAGGAATGACCTCTAGGATCCATCACAATTAATTTAGAACCCTTTTTAGCAGCATTCTTAAAAAAAGTTGCTGCAACAGGATGATTTTCAGTAGGATTTGCTCCAATGACTATTATGACATCAGAATGTTCAACTTCATAGAATGGAGCAGTAACAGCTCCTGAACCAATAGTTTCTAATAAAGCAGCTACAGAAGACGCATGACAAAGTCTTGTACAATGATCAACATTATTTGTATTAAAACCAGTTCTGATTAATTTTTGAAATAAATAAGCTTCTTCATTTGAACATTTAGCTGATCCAAAACCTGCAAGATTACTCTTACCATTTCTTTGTTTATTAAGTTTTAAAAATCCTTGTGCAGCATAATCTAGAGCTTCATCCCAGGATGCTTCTCTAAAATATTCATGAATATTTGAAAAATTAATACTTGGGTGTAAGTCTTTTGGTTTATCTTTAATTCTAATTAATGGCTTTGTAAGTCTTTCTGGATTATTTACATAATCAAAACCAAACCTTCCTTTTACACATAATCTATTCTTGTTTGCGGGACCATCAACACCATTAACGTATTTAATTTTGTTATCTTTTACATTGTATTCTATCTGACAACCCACACCACAATAAGGACAAACGCTATCAATTTTTTTATCTACCTTGCTATGGCCAACACCATCTTTATCTACAATGGATGCTGGCATTAAAGCTCCAGTTGGACAAACCTGTACACATTCACCACATGCCACACATGTGCTATCACCCATTGGATCATCAAAATCGAATACAATTTTAGAATTTTCTCCTCGATATGCCATTCCGATGACATCGTTGACCTGAACTTCTCTACATGCTCTTACACAAAGATTACATTGGATGCATGCATCTAGATTTACAGCCATACTAGGATGAGAAACATCTGCCTGACATGAAGTTTTTTTTGGAAATCTACTTTCTTTAACCTCAACTTTGTCTATCCATTTCCAAAATTCAGAATTATTATCATGAGCAATTTCTTTTTTTGGCTGGTCTGCTAGGAGTAATTCAAAAACTAACTCTCTAGATTTTTTAGCCTTTTCTGAAGAAGTTTTTACCTTCATACTATCAGTTGGCTTTCTAATACAGGATGCTGCCAACACACGTTCTCCTTCAATTTCAACCATACATGCTCTGCAATTTCCATCTGCTCTATAGCCAGGTTTATCGGAATAACATAAATGTGGGATTTCTGTTCCAAGTCTATTTGCAACTTGCCAAATAGTTTCATCAGCATTTGCTTCAACTAAATTTTCGTTTAAATAAAATTTTGTTTTCTGTTTAGTCATAAGTTATTTCATTGCTAAAATATTTTAAAACTGAATTTAATGGGTTTGTTGCAGCTTGTCCTAAACCACATATCGATGCTTGAGCCATAACTTCACTTAAATCTTTTAATTTTTCCTTGTTCCAATTTTTTTCTTGCATTAATTTTACAGTTTTCTCCGTACCAGAACGGCATGGTGTGCATTGACCACAACTTTCCTCTTCAAAAAATTTTAGTAAATTAAGTGCAACATTTTTCATATTATCATGATCAGATAATACGACTACTGCAGCTGAACCTAAAAAACATCCAGCATCCATTAATTCTTTCGATCCATAATCGAGTGGAATATCATTCATAGTAGCGGGTAGGATACCGCCAGATGCACCTCCCGGAAGATATGCTTTAAAAGTATGTCCATCTGCCATACCATCACAATACTCATCAATTAATTGTTGAATTGTTATACCGGCTGGGGCAACTTTTACTCCTGGGTTCTTTACTCTTCCAGATACTGAAAAACTATGAAAACCCTTATTTCCATTGGACCCCTTTTCAGCAAACCACTTTGCGCCTTTTTCAATTATATCTCTTACCCAAAAAAGAGTTTCTAAATTATTTGTTAAAGTAGGACATCCAAATAAACCAATTTCAGCCACATAAGGTGGTCTATGCCTTGGCAATCCTCTCTTGCCTTCAATACTTTCTATCATTGCTGACTCTTCTCCACAAATATAGGCTCCTGCCCCTCTTCTCACTATGAAAAAATCTTTTGGAATTATTTCTTCATCTTCCATTTTATCTATTTCATCATGTAAAATTTTTATAACTGTTGGATATTCATCTCTCATATAAATGTAAACTTTTTGAGCATTTATGAAATAGCAGGCAATTAAAGCTCCTTCTAAAAATCTATGAGGATCACTTTCTAAATATGACCTATCTTTAAATGTTCCTGGTTCACCTTCATCACCATTAACGGCAACATATTTTTTACCATTGTAATTTGAAACAATTTCCCATTTTTTTCCTGTAGGAAATCCAGCACCACCCTTCCCTTTCAATCCACTTTCATTTAATGAATCCAAAACTTGTTTTTTTGAAATCACACCATTTTTTATTTTGTACGCAATTTCATAACCACCATTTTTTTTATAAGAAGATAAATTTATATAATCTGGAATGAAGGGGTCAAAATTTTTTTCATCAATTGTTTTTTTTACTTTATCAAAATTAGCCACATCAACATAATTTTTTCCTACGCAAACAGTAGGAGCAACATTACATCTTCCCATGCATGGACCAGGTACGACTTTTATATTTTTATTCTCTAATTTTTTTATATCTTGAAGTAATTTGTGTGCGCCAAATAATTCACAAGTCAAACTTTCACAAACCCTTACAACATTCACTGGTTTATAATCTTTACTATCTTTGACAATATTAAAGTGAGCATAAAAAGTTGCAACTTCATAAATTTCAGAAAGTGGTAAGTTAATAAAAGTTGATAAAGCTACCAGATGCCTATCGTACAAAACACCAAATTTATCTTGTAATATATGCAAATATTCTATTAATTCGTCTCGCTTAAATATTAATCCTGAAAACAATTTAGAAACTTCATCTAAATATTTATCTTCGACTTGTCTTCCTTTTGGAGTCCAACGTCTTTTCTTCTTTTTTAAAGAAGTTTCTGTTTGAGAAACAAATTTATCCATTCCAATTAATATTATACTATATATTAAGTATCAGAAAACTATGAAAGATTCAGTTGAAAATGAAGAATTAGTTCTTGATACTAGTGGTACAGAATGTCCTATACCAGTGCTTAAAGCTAGAAAACTTGCTTCAGAATTAAACAAAGATACAATTATTAAAATTATTGCAACTGATCCTTTAGCTGAAGCAGACTTTAAACATTATTGTGATCAGTCTAACTATGAATATTTAAGTTGTGAAAAAATAAAAGATAAAATTGTAATTCGTTATAGATTTAAAATTAAAAATTAAAATAGACTTTCATAATTATAAAAATCAAATATATCTCCATTGTTTATTTGAGAAACATTTTCATCAATTTCAATTATACCATCTGAATAGGATATAGAACTAATCATACCAGAACCTTGTTTAGGAAATTTATTTGCAATATTTTTATTATTTATAGTTTCTTTATTTACACGTAACCACTCCATTCTTTTTGTTTTTTTCTTCATAGAAAAATTTGCTGTAATTTTACTTGAAGATGGGAGCTTAAAATTTCCACCAGATAGTTTTTCTATTAATGGTTTTACTAACATTGCATATAATAATTGAACAGAAACTGGATTACCTGGTAAGCAAATCATGTAGCACTTATTTATTTTTCCAACTGCAATTGGTCTTCCTGGTTTTATTGCTGCTCTCCAAAAATATACCTTACCTAATTCAGATAAAACTTTAATTAAATGATCTTCATCACCAACAGATGCACCACCAGCAGTTATTATTACATTGAATTTTTTTGAAGTATTAAAAATTTTATTTTTAATAGATTTAAAATTATCTTTGAGATTTCCACAATATTTTTTTTCTATAAAATTCTTATCAAGTAAATTATTTAAACTATAATAATTTGAATTATTAATTTCAGAATTTTTTAAATATTTAGTTGGTTTTCGTAATTCATTACCACTTGTAAAGAAACCAATTTTAATTTTTTTAAATACTTTTATTTTACTAATACCAGTAGCAGCAATTAAATTTATATTTTGTTGATTTAATTTAGACCCCTTTTCCAATATTTTTTGGTTTTTCTTTATATCTTCACCCTTTAATCTATAATTATCTCCAAATTTTGGAATTTTAATTAAATGAATTTTATTTCCTTTCTTGTATGTATTTTCCTGCATAACTATAGTTGATGAATTCGTAGGCATTTTTGCGCCAGTAAAAATTCTTACTGCTTCACCAGGTTTTACTTTTATATTTTTGTTATCACCAGCAGCTATTCGTCTGTTACAAAAAAAAATTTTTTTTGTTTTTAAATCTGCTTTTAAAATAGCATAACCGTCTACAGCAGAATTATTAAAAGGAGGTAAATTAATTTTACTTTTTATATTTTCGTAAAGAAATCTATCCTCAGAATTTTCTAAATTAACTTTTTCAGAATTAAAAATTACAACCTTTTGTTTTTTAAATAAATTAACAATTTGTTTTTTGGTTAGAGGTAATTTATTCATTAAAATTCTTTCAAAATAAAATCAACTATATTATCAATTTCGTCATTCTTAAAAATTTTCAAGTTAGTTTCAAGTTTGTTATTTGTAATAATAGCTTTTATATTTTTAATTTTACTGAATAAGTAGTTATCATTATCATTTTTAATTATTTCAATTTTTGGGTGATTTTCATTTTTAAACCCCTCCACTATTACAATATCAACTTCTGAAAGTTGATTGATTAATTCATCTAAAGTTTTTTCTTTTGAATTGTTGAGCTCTGATATTTTAACCCATCGCTTCGATGAACTTACTATTACTTGAGAAGATCCCGCTAATCTATGCTTAAAGCTATCTGTATTCTCATGATCTATATCAAATTCGTGATGTGCATGTTTAATTGAAGCAACACGAAAATTTGTAGAGCTAAGTTTATTAATAATTTTAGTTGCAATAGTCGTTTTCCCTGAGTCCTTCCAGCCTACAATTCCTACTATTTTCATTTAATCGATCTATTATTTAATAAATATACAAGAGAGTAAATAATTATTGTTATTGATATTAAAACTAAACCTAATGCCATAGCGTATTCTAAATTTCCCATTCTAGTTTCTAACGATATAGCAGTAGTCATTACTCGTGTATAATGATCAATATTACCACCCACAATCATAACTGCACCAACTTCTGAAATGGCTCTTCCAAAAGCAGATAATAATGTTGTTATTAATAAAAAATAACTATGGTTAAATAAAAGTTTTACAGAACCCCAAAAAGGAATATTTAAGGATCTTATCTGATCTTTAAATTCAAACCAATTTTTAGAAAATATCTCATGAGATAATGAAGCAATTATTGGAAAAATTATTATAGTTTGAGCAATAATCATCGCAGAGGGTGTGTATAGAAGCTGTAAGATACCTAAAGGTCCACCTGATGCAAAAATAAAATAAACAATTAAACCAACTACAACTGGAGGAATTCCCATCAATGAGTTTATAATTATTAAAATAATTTTTTTGAAATAAAAATTATAAATTGCAAAATAATACCCTACTATAAATCCTAATAATGATGCAATAATTAGGGCAGTAAAACTTACAAATAATGATAAAAGTATAATGTCCCATAGCTCATTATCTAAAGTAATAATTAATAGTATGGAATTTGTGAAAATTTCTAATATGTTCATTTAAATTATTAGTTTAATTACAACATATGGCAAAAAAAGAGAAATATTTAGTCTCACCTGATATTAATAATAAATCCTTAATTACAAAATTAAATGGTTTTGATGAGAAAGGGAATAAAATAATTTCTAAAGTTATTAACGAAAAAGCTCTTACAATTTTTCTTAATACTCAAGAGATAGTAACGCTAATGTCTATTAGTGATCATCCAAAATATCTTGCAGTTGGGTATTTATTAAATCAAAATATGCTTAAGAAAAATGACATAATTACAAAAGTTGAAATTGATAAAGATTTAGGTGTGGTTGTTGTACGAACAAAACGTAAAACAAATTATGAAAATAAATTAAGAAAGAAAATAACAACTAGTGGTTGTGCAATAGGTACGGTATTTGGGGATATCTATGCAGAAATTAAAAAATCTAAATTAAAATCCAAAAAAAAAATTAAACATAAATGGATTTATGAAATTTCAAAAAAAATTACATTAACACCGAGCTTATATTTAGAAACAGGAGCAATACATGGTTGTGCCATTATTCATAATAATAAACCATTGATTTATATGGAAGATGTTGGGAGACATAATGCTGTAGATAAAATTGCTGGTTTTATGTTTTTAAAAAAAATTAGCTCTTCAAATAAAATCTTTTACACCACAGGAAGACTAACTAGTGAAATGGTTATTAAAACTATAAAAATGGGTATTCCAATATTAATATCTAGATCAGGATTCACAGCATGGGGTGTAGAGCTGGCGAGAGGCTCAAATTTAACACTTATTGGACGAGCAAAAGGAAAAAAATATTTAGCACTTTCTGGGGAACATAGAATTGACCATAAATAAGAAAAAAATTTTGTTTGCCATACTTGCTGGAGGTCAGTCAAAAAGATTTGGAGGTGGATTTAAAGCTTTTGCTAAAATAAATGGAGTTACAATCTTAGACAAAATAATAAACAAGCTTAAAAAATATAATAATGAAATAATAATAAATGCTAACGACTTAGAAAATTTTAAGAAAATTAATTACCCAATAATTGAAGATAGATTCAAAGGTTTTGTGGGACCTTTAGCAGGGATTCACACATCTATGTTGTGGACTAAAGAAAATTATATAAACAAAGAATGGGTTTTTACTGTTCCAAGTGATACCCCATTTTTACCCGATAATCTTTTAGATAAGTTTTTAGAGGCATATGATGAAAATATAAAAATATTGATTGCAAGATCAAATAGTAGACATCACCCTGTAATAGCAATGTGGCATATATCGTTAATAACTAGTTTAGAAAATGAGTTGAAATTAAAAAATAGTAAAATTATGTTTTGGGTTAAAAAACACAAATATAAATTTGTTGAATTCGACAAAAGTCAGGAAAAGAATTTTTTCAATGTTAATACTCAAGAAGAATGGAATACTGCAAAAAATATCTAACTTTAATATAAATATGTAAAAAATATTTTTTTTGTATAAAGAATATTCTAAATGGTAAGCTCAATATATAAAATATTCCCAGGAATTATCTTTTGTTTTGTAATTGCTTATTCAGGCATATACCTAAGTGATTTTATCGGAAAAGAAATTTTAAATTTAAAAAAAAGTCCAATATCACCAATAATGTTATCAATAATATTTGGTCTTTTGATAGGAAATATATTTCATATTAATAATTTTTTATTAGAAGGAATTAAGTTTTCTTTAAAATTTATTCTAAGATTTGGAATAATATGTCTTGGTATTAGACTAGGACTTTTAGATATTTTTAAAGTTGGAATAGTTGGAATACCTCTAATTGTTGCTTGTATTATTATATCAATCTTGGTTGTAAATTATTTATGCAAGTTATTAAATGTTTCTTCAAAAATGGGATCATTAATTGCAGTAGGAACAAGTATTTGTGGAGCATCTGCAATTGTAGCAACTAGTCCTGCAATTAATGCTGATAAAGAGGAAGTTGCTTATGCCATAGCAAATATTACAATATTTGGAATAATTGCAATGTTCCTCTATCCATTTATGGCATATTATCTTTTCAGTGGAGATGATTTAGCATCAGGATTATTTCTTGGAACTTCTATACATGAAACAGCTCAAGTTGCTGGTGCTGGATTGATATATGCAGAACAATTCAATTCACCAAAAACTATGGATATAGCAACGATTACAAAATTAGTAAGAAATGTCAGTATGATAATCGTCATTCCTACAATAAGCTATATCTACCTAAGAAATAATATTGGTGAAAGCAATAGCAAACCATCATTAATATCTATGTTTCCAATTTTCATAATTGGTTTTATTCTTATGGGTCTTATAAGATCAATTGGAGATTATGGAATTCAAAATAATAATTTAGCTTTTGAAATATTAACTAATAATAACTGGCAATTAATCATCAATATTATTAAATCTATCGCTGAGTATTCTTTAGCAATAGCTATGGCAGCTGTTGGCATAAGTACAAATTTAGTTTCTTTAAAAAGCTTAGGTATAAGACCATTTTATGTTGGTTTTTCTGCAGCTTGTTGTGTTGGAATTGTAAGTTATATCGGAATCATAGTACTAAATAATTTAATATAATTTTCTAAAATAAATATAATTTGTACTTATTAAGTAATAATTATATAAAATTTATAAAAAAACATGTCAATTTACCTTCCAATAGCTGAAATGAACGTCAATATTTTTCTCATTATCTTTATTGGTATGAGTATAGGAATACTTTCAGGAATTTTTGGTGTTGGTGGTGGATTTTTAATGACACCACTATTAATTTTTTTAGGTATTCCTCCGGTTGTAGCTGTTGGTTCTGAAGCTCCCCATGTTTTAGCAACTTCAGTTTCAGGTTTTATTGCTCACTGGAGAAAAAGAAATGTTGATATAAAGATGGGTATATTCCTTTTAATAGGAGGTTTAATTGGTTCCACAGTTGGTGTAAATATTTTCAGTTATCTAAAAAACTTTGGGCAAATAGATTTAGTTATTCAGTTATTATTTCTTTTCTTTTTAGGTTTTATTGGTTTTAGTATGGCTTTTGAAAGCGCTAGAACAACAATAAAACAGTATAGAGCAAGAAACAGTAAAAGAACAAAACTGCATCAACATTCTTGGTTTCACGGACTTCCATTCAAAGTTCGCTTTCATAGATCAAAACTTTATATAAGTGCAATACCACCTGTACTGATAGGATTCGCAGTTGGAGTAATGTCCGCAATGATGGGAGTTGGAGGAGGATTTATAATGATACCTGCAATGGTATACATACTTGGAATGCCAACAAATATAGTAGTTGGGACATCTTTATTTCAAATCATTTTTGTTACCGCTAATGCAACATTCTTTCAATCCTACATAAATTATAATGTAGATATTGTGCTGTCTGCACTAATGATATTTGGAGGAGTAATTGGTGCACAAATTGGAGTAATTTTTGGGTCTAAATTAAAAGCAGAATATTTAAGAGGTATTTTGGCTATATTAGTACTGGGTGTTTGTGGTAAAATTTTTACAGATCTAGTTTTAAGGCCAAATGATTTATTTTCATTGGTAATGATATGATTTCAATATTAAATTTTGCAATTAATTTATTGATCTTAGTTTGTCTCTTCATATATTTTATTTTTACAGCTATTGATTTTAATCTAAAGAATATTGAATATTTTTTAATTCTAATAATTGTTATAAATTCATTTAACAAAATATATATTTGGTCAAATTTCAGAGTATTTATAAAAAAAAATCTTAATAAAATATTTACAGACATATTATTTAATGATTTATTTGCAAAACTAAGTATTATTATTTTATCAACTGTAATTCCAATTTATATGCTTATGCAAAAAGATATATTAGTGGTTGATATATTGATTGAGAAAGCATCTTTTTTATTAGTATCAATTTTTGCATTAATCGGATTTTATTTAGAATTTTATATTTTAGAAGTGGCAAAAATAGATGATTAAAAATTTATATATAAAGTTTGTTTTTAATCTAACAATTTTATTGACTATAATTTTTTTTTATAACTTTCTTCATGCTGAAGAAATTTACTTTGACTTATCTGAGGATAGTATTGAATTAAAAACAGATTTTAATGGAAAAGAAATTATTATTTTTGGATTACTAAAAAATGATCATGAGACACTTTTGACAATAAAAGGTCCACCGTCAAAAATGAGAATACAAAAAAAAGAGAGGTATTTTGGAATATGGATAAATAATCAATACGTTACCTATAGTAACATTCCATCTTTATTCTTTTTATCCTCATCTAAAGAAATTAACGAAATCTTGCCTGAATCGATATTAATTAATAAGGATCTAACTTTTGAAAAAATTTTAAATAACAAGACTTTTAATCAAAATTTTGTTTTCAAAAATGACCAAAATAATTGGAATGAAAATTTTGTTAGAATAAAAAAAGAACAATTATTTTATAAAAGTTTTGAAATGAAAAAAATCAAAGATAAATTATTTCAAACTAGCGTTTTTTTTCCAACAAATACAATGCCAGGGATTTATAATGTTGATATTTACTATATAAGAAATAATACAATTATGAGTTCTGATCAAAAAAATATAGTTATAAAAAAAACTGGTATTGGAAGTCAAATATTTGATTTTGCCAATGAAAACGCTGCTACATACGGGGTTTTTGTAATCATCTTTTCAATATTTTCAGGTTTTATTGCTGCTACTTTATTTAGGAGAAGTAAATGAGTGATGAAAGATATATTCTAGTTGTTGCAGATAATTCAGAAGAAATGAATACAGCTCTTGAATATGCTTGCGCAAGATCAAAAAAAACGGGAAGAAAAATTATAATTGCAACATTCATAGAGCCTTTGGATGTACTAACAACCAAGGGTGTTACAGACATTATGAAAGAGGAAGCTAGAGAAGAAGCAGAAACAATTCTTAAAAAAGCTGCCTCATTTGTCCAAGAAAGAACAGGCGACTACCCTGCTCTCTCTTTAAGAGAAGGGGATACTATAGCTGAGTTAAAACAATTATTAGATGAAGAAAAAAATATTAATGTGCTTGTTTTAGCTGCCAATACTGATCTAAATAGTAAAAATCCAGGTCCAATAATAACTTCTCTAGTGAGTAATGAAATAACAAACCTCAGAATACCGATAATGATTGTGCCAGGAAATTTATCATCTGAACATATTGCACAAATAACTTAAAAAATGTCTAAAGAGATAGCTAAAATATTAGTAGATATAAAGTCTATTAATTTTTCATTTGATAAATATTTTACTCTTACATCAGGCTTAGCTAGTCCTGTTTATGTGGATTGTAGAAAAATTATTTCCTTTACAAAAGAAAGAAACTTTATAATTGATAAAGCCATAGATTATTTAACTAAAAATAATATTAAGGCAGAAATTATTGCTGGTGGAGAGACCGCTGGAATTCCCTATGCTGCTTTTATTTCTCAAAAATTAGATAAACAAATGATTTACATTAGAAAAAAAACTAAAGGTTTTGGAAAAAACAAACAAATTGAAGGTGAATTTGAAAATAATCAAAAAGCTCTTTTAGTTGAAGATCTAGCTACTGATGGAGGTAGTAAAATAATTTTTATTAAAGCAATGCGTGAAGCTGGATTAAAAGTTAAAGATATATTTGTAATATTTTATTATGATATTTTTAATTTCAAAGAATCAGAATTATTTAAATTAAATGTAAATATGCACTCACTGTGTACTTGGGAAGATATAATTAATTATATTGAAAGTGAAAAAATATATTCTGAAGATAAGGTTTCAAACTTAAAAGAATTTTTAGAGGATCCAGAAAAATGGAGAAACAAGTATGCGTGAAATAGTTGTTGTCAGTGGAGGTTTTGATCCAATTCACAGTGGTCATATAAAATTAATTAAAGAAGCTGCTAAACATGGTGAAGTTGTAGTTTTGCTAAATTCTGATTTATGGCTTCAAAAAAAGAAGGGTAAAGAATTTCTTCCTTTTATTGAAAGAACTATAATTATGAATGAGTTAAAAAATGTTATTGATGTTATAGAATTTGATGACGGAGATAAGACGTGCATCGATGGTCTTAAAAAAGTAAAAAATAAATATCCAAAATCAATTATTAAATTTGCAAATGGAGGTGATAGAAATAATGGCACAACCCCAGAGTCAATATTCTGTGAAAAAAATAATATACAGTTACTTTGGGGTATAGGTGGTGACAATAAATCAAATTCTAGTTCATGGATTTTACAAAAGTGGAAAGAAGATAATTAAGGATATAATTTTCTAGTAATCCAACCATCATTCTCCATACGGAATTCAACTCTGTCATGCAATCTGAATGGCATATCTTGCCAAAATTCAATTAATACAGGCGCTACTAAATAACCATTCCAATGTGAAGGTCTTGGTATATCATTATCTGAAAATTTTTTTTCAAACTCTTCTACTCTTTTAGTTAATGTCGATCTATTATCTAGTTCTTCTGACTGTAATGAAGCCCAAGCTCCTATTCTACTTCCTAGCGGCCTTGAATTATAATATTCATCAGCTTCAGCGTTTGAAATTTGTGAAACATTACCTTCTATTCTAATTTGTCTTTGAAGTGTTTTCCAATGAAAATTTAAAGCTACATTATCGTTGTTTTTAATTGCTCTACCTTTTTTACTATTTGAATTTGTGTAGAAAACAAACCCTTTATCATCATATGATTTAAGTAATACAATTCGTGAGCTAGGTTTGCCGTCAGAAGATATAGTAGCAAGGTTCATAGCATTTGGATCATTGATTTCACTTTTCTTTGCCTCTTCAAACCATTCTTGAAAAAGTTCAATTGGCTTTTTATCAGAATTTATTAATTTTTGATTTGATTGCATATTATAGATATGAATATTATTTTATAAGTATATATATCTATATTTATAAAAAAACACTGATTTACAATATGTTGATGCAAAATAAAAAAGGTCTGATTATGGGAGTGGCAAATGACAGATCTATTGCATGGGGTATTGCTAAAAAATTAGCAGAACAGGGAGCAGAAATTGCACTTACTTATCAAGGAGAAGCTCTTAAGAAAAGAGTTCAACCACTTGCAGAAGAAATAGGTTCTAACACTATTATTCCTTGTGATGTTTCAGACTCACAAAGTATGAATAATGTTTTTGAAACACTTAAAAATAAATGGGGTGAATTAGATTTTCTTGTTCATGGAATTGGTTTTTCCAACAAAGATGAATTAAGAGGAAAATATTACAATACATCTTCTGATAATTTTAAACAAACTATGCATATATCATGTTATTCTTTTACAGAGGCTTGTAGGCTAGCAGAACCTTTAATGAATAATGGTGGATCAATTTTAACTTTAACATATTATGGATCAGAACAAGTTATGCCTCATTATAATGTCATGGGAGTTGCAAAAGCAGCTTTAGAGGCAAGTGTTAGATATTTAGCAGTTGATTTGGGAGAAAAAAATATAAGAGTTAATGCCATTAGTGCTGGGCCAATTAAAACTTTGGCAGCATCAGGAATAGGTGATTTTAGATTTATTCTAAAATGGAACGAGCTTAATGCTCCACTTAAAAGAAATGTAAATCAGCAAGATGTAGGAAATTCTGCTTTATATCTCTTAAGTGATCTAGGGAGTGCCGTTACTGGTGAGATTCAACATGTCGATTGTGGCTATCATACCGTAGGAATGGTTGCGGTTGATGAGAGTGAAAGTGTATCAGAATTATTAGGTGAATTTACAAATTCAAAAAAATGACTTCTAATTCAATAGGAAAAATCTTTAATTTTACTACATGGGGAGAAAGCCATGGCAAGGCTATAGGTTGTGTTGTCGATGGAGTTCCATCAAACATAAATTTAACTGAAAAAGATATTCAACCATATTTAGATAAAAGAAAACCTGGTCAGTCGAAATTTACAACTCAAAGAAAAGAAGAGGATAAAGTTGAAATACTATCTGGAACTTTTGAAGGAAAAACAACTGGTCATCCTATTTCTCTAATTATTTACAATAAAGATCAGAGATCAAAAGATTATGGTGATATCAAAAATAAATTTAGACCAGGTCATGCAGATTACACATATTGGAAAAAATATGGCATACGAGATTATAGAGGTGGGGGTAGATCTAGTGCTAGAGAGACTGCAATGAGGGTAGCAGCAGGGGCAATAGCAAGAAAAATCATAAAAAATAAAATTAAAAATCAAGTTGTAATAACAGGTGCATTAATTCAAATAGGTAATCATAAAATTAATTATGATAATTGGAATAATAATTTTATTCCAAAAAATAATTTTTGGTGTCCTGATAAAGAAATTATTAAAATATGGGAAAACGAGATACAAACTGCAAGAAAATCTGGTTCCTCTTTAGGTGCTATAATTGAAATTAGAGTAAAAGGTTTACCTGCTGGATTAGGAGAGCCTATTTATGAAAAAATAGACTCAGATATAGCTAAGGCATTGATGTCTATTAATGCTGTTAAGGGAGTAGAAATGGGAAATGGATTTAGCAGTGTTTATGAATCTGGAATTTCTAATGTTGATGAAATGAGAATTAAAAATAAAAAACCTTTATTTCTTTCAAATAATAATGGAGGAGTTCTTGGAGGTATTACAACTGGCCAAGAATTAATTACTAGATTTGTAGTAAAACCTACAAGCTCAATATTATCGCCAAAAAAAACAATTAATACAAAATTAAAAGAAACAACAATATCTACTAAAGGTCGTCACGATCCATGTGTTGGTATAAGAGCTGTTCCTGTCGGTGAAGCAATGGTTGCCACAACTATAGCTGATCATTGTTTAAGATTTCTTTAAAATACTATAAATCAAAAATTCTTTATTTCCTTTTGGTCCAGTTATTGGACTTTCGACTAAACCTACAACTTCAGCCTTAATTGTTTTTTTAAACCAATTAGATATATCATTACATACTTGTTCATGAATCAATGGATCTTTCACAATACCTTTTTTCAAATTTATTTTATTAGTTTCAAATTGCGGCTTAATTAGTGAAATAATCTCAGCTTTACTTGTTAAAAGCTTCAAGCTAGGTTCTATAACCTTTGTTAGACTAATGAAACTAACATCACAGACTACCAAATTAATTTTTTCATGAATTATTGAGTTATCTAAATATTTAGCGTTAAAATTTTCTATACTGATAATTTTTTTTTCTTTTTTTAATTTTTCATGAAGTTGATTTGTACCAACATCAATAGAATATATTTTTTTAGCATTTTTTTTTAAAAGAACTTCTGTGAATCCACCAGTTGATGAACCGATATCTAGACAAATTTTATTTTCAATATCAATCTTAAAATAATCAATCGCTTTCAGTAATTTGAATGCACCTCTTGATACCCATTGAGGATGAAGTTGTTTAATTTTTATTTTTGAGTTTTCATTAAAACTTTTACCACTTTTGGTAATAATTTTATCGTTTACATAAACTTGGCCGGCCATAATCATAGATTGGGCTTTTGATTTATTATCAGCTAAGTTTCTATCCATTAAAAGCTGATCAAGTCTTATTTTTAGATTTTTACTCAAATTTGAAAATTACTTAAAATCTTCTTTTGTGACTTTATTGTTTTCTTGCTTAATTTTTTTAATTTGGCTTTCAATACTTTTTAATTTTTCCTCGCATGCTTTTTTTAAATTCATTCCTTCTTCGTAAAGTTTTACAGATTCTTCTAAATCAACTTCACCATTTTCTAATTTCTCAACAATAGACTCAAGTTTTTTTAAATTATTTTCAAAATTATTATCTTTATTCATTAGATGTATCTATTTTTGTAATATTTGATGTTTCTATATCATATATTAAAGCATAAACTTTATCATTACTTTTTATTGTAAACAAAATCCTATTATTATCAATCATATCTATATCTGTAATTTTATGTCCTTTTTCTAAATATAAATTGTAATCGATTAAATTTGTTTCTAAATTACTTTGTTTTTTTGTTGTTTTTATATACAAACCATAAACAAGAGCTAAAAAACAAATAACGATTAATATACCTAAAAATATTACAATAAATTTAAGAATTTTTTGAGACATGAACGAATTCTATAATCTTAAATTAACTATAAATAAACAATTAAGTTCACAAAGATTAGATAAAGTGCTCGTTTCAAAATTGGAAGGGTATTCAAGAACACAAATAAAAACTTTAATATTAAATGGCAATGTAAGTCTTGATGAAAAGGAAATAAAAGATCCGTCTTACATAACTAAAGAAAATGAAAATTACTTTATAAATATTATCTTAAAACAAGAAACAAAACATTCAGCTGAAAATATAGACTTGAACATTATTTTTGAAGATGAAGATTTAATTGTTATAAATAAACCTCCCAATTTAGTAATGCATCCAGCTCCTGGAAATGAAAGCGGCACTCTTGTGAATGCTCTTATGCATTACACTAATAATCAACTAAGTAATTTAGATGATAATACTAGACCAGGAATAGTCCATCGTTTAGATAAGGATACAAGTGGAATTCTTGTTGTTGCAAAAAATAATAATGTTCATATTAATTTAGCCGAACAATTCAAAGAACATACGATATCTCGTAGATATAAAGCAATAGTCTGGGGAACTCCTGATAATCAATCAATTGAAGGGTACATAGAGAGAAATAAAAAAAATAGAAAAAAAATGAGTTTAAATAATAAGGGTTTTGGAAAATATTCTAAAACCGATATTAAATTAGAAAAAACTTTTGGTATTGCTAGTTTAGTTGACTGCCATTTACATACTGGAAGAACACATCAAATTAGACTTCATTTAACTTCTAAAAATTCTCCTATAATTGGTGATAAGATTTATGGAAAAAGTAAAATTAATCAATTTGGAAAAGATAAAAATACATTTAATAAATTCATGATTTTAAAAAATTTTGAAAGACAAGCATTGCATGCGTATCATCTTGGTTTTGACCATCCTACATCAAAAAAAAGGATGGATTTTGATATTGAAATTCCTGAAGATTTTAAGAATTTAATTGAATTATTGCTTAAATATTAAATTATATTTTATTTGTGATATAGGCGTATTATGAATTTACCAGTGCTATCAAGTGAAGGAAATTTAGCAGTATACTTGCAGGAAATTAAAAAATTTCCAATGCTCACTGCTGAAGAGGAGTACATGTTAGCTAAACGTTATAAGGAACATGGAGATTCAGATGCTGCTCATAAACTTGTTACAAGTCACCTTCGATTAGTTGCCAAAATAGCAATGGGGTATAGAGGATATGGCTTACCTGTTACTGACTTAATTTCAGAGGGTAATGTTGGAATCATGCAAGCAGTTAAAAGATTTGATCCAGAAAAAGGTTTTAGATTAGCAACATATGCAATGTGGTGGATAAGAGCTCAAATACAAGAATATGTTTTACACAGTTGGTCTTTAGTAAAAATTGGAACTACTGCAGCTCAGAAAAAACTTTTTTTTAATTTACGTAAAATTAAAAATCAACTTACTTCAATTGATTCAGGTATTTTGTCACCAGAAAATGTTAGAGAGATAGCAACTAGACTAGATGTAAAAGAAGGTGAAGTAATTGATATGGAAAATAGACTTTTTACATCAGATCAATCTTTGAATGTTAAACTTGGTGAAGAACATGATACTGAATGGCAGGATTTAATAGAAGATAAACAAGAAACTCAGGACAGAATAATTGAAAATAAAGATGAGCTTGATTATCGAAGGAGTTTATTTTCAAAAGCTTTTGAAGTTTTGAACGAAAGAGAAAAAGAAATTATTAAACTTCGAAAACTAAGTGAAAATCCATTAAAGTTAGAAGATTTGAGTAAAAAATATAAAATAAGTAGAGAAAGAGTAAGGCAAATTGAAGAGAAAGCATTAGAAAAGCTTCAAAAAGAAATTTCAAATATTAGATAAAGTTCCGTTTATATCAATTGTCTCCTTTCTGTCTGGCCCTGTTGAAACAATTGAAATATTAGTTTCCATAAGATCTTCGAGTATTTTAATATATTTTTTAGCATTTTCAGGAAGATCATCAAATTTGTTAATCCCTGCTGTTGATTTTTCCCAGCCAGCAACTTTTTTATAAATAGGTTTGATTTTATCAAATAAAAATTCTTCACTAGGTAAATAATCATAGTGTTTGTTATCAATTAAATATCCAGTACATACATTAATTTCTTTTAATTCATCTAAGACGTCAAGTTTAGTAAGTACAATATCTGTAATACCATTAAGTTTAATTGATTGTTTCAAAAGTACACTATCAAACCAGCCACACCTTCTTTTTCTTTTTGTGACTGTCCCAAATTCTTGACCTTTTTCACCAAGATGTTCTCCTATCTCATCCATTAACTCTGTTGGAAATGGTCCTGATCCAACTCTAGTAGTATACGCCTTTGTAATTCCTAAAATTTTGTGGTCATTTCTATAACTAAAACCTGTGCCAGAAAATATCTGACCTGATATTGTATTTGATGATGTAACATAAGGATATGTACCAAAATCAATGTCCAGCATTGAACCTTGAGCCCCTTCAAAAACAATGTTTTTATTTTTTTGACCTAATTCATTTATAATTTTCCATAATGGAACACTAAAAGAGTTAAGATAATTAGACATGGACAAAAGTTCTTCATAATAATTATGTGTAATTTTATGAATATGTTTTGAAATTTTATCTTTATGGAATTCATAAAGGTTATCAATTTTTTGTTTTAAAAATGTTGGATCTTTTAAATCACAAATTCTTATTGCTCTTCTACCTACTTTATCCTCGTATGCTGGACCAATGCCTTTTTTAGTTGTCCCTAGTTCTTTTTTTCCTCTTGTGGTTTCATTAATTTCATCAAGAAGTTTATGAATAGGTAAAATCAAACAAATATTATCAGCAATATATAAATTGTCTTCGTTTACCTCTATTCCTTGTTCTTTAAGATTATTAATTTCATTAATTAGTGCCCACGGATCTAAAACAACGCCATTTCCAATAGCACATTTTTTATTATTAATTATTCCTGATGGTAATAGATTAAGTTTATAGACATTATTATCTACTTTTATTGTATGACCTGCATTATTTCCACCTTGGTATCTTACTATTAAGTCAGCTTTAGAAGAAATCCAATCAACAATTTTACCTTTTCCTTCATCTCCCCACTGGGTTCCAACTATTGTATAAAACATTAGATCTGCATAACTTTCTTATTCATCAAATAATACTTGATTCCAAATTTTTTTGCCTCTTTTTTTATATCACTATTATCTTCAAAAGTTTTAAATAAACTATAACCTTTATTTATTAATTTTTGTTTCATTTTATTACTCGTATTGAATGCAATTAAAATTCTTTTATTTTGATTAATCAACGATGAAGATCTTAAAATTGTATCCATGTAACACGTATATCCTATTGCAGTCTCAGAATTAGAGCCATATTTTAAGTTATATCGACCTCCTCCAGCAATTTCACCCCTTACATCTTTAGCAAAAAATGTGAATTTTATACCCTTGTAGTAGTTTTTGTTTTTTTGTAAGTCAAAAAAATCTATATTTAAAGAATCATTCTTTGAAGTTTTAATTAGATTAGATATTTTTATTAGTCTTTCTACTTCTTTGTTATAGCTTATTATTTTATTTAACTTTGGAATATATTTTTTTTTATTTTGAATTGCTCCAGAACATAAATGTAAAGTTTTAAATGAATTATATAATTCATTTTTTTTCAATAACTTTAAACAATTATTAATATCTTTTAATTTAATATATTTTTTTAGTTTATTTTTTAAATCTTTATTAGTTATTTTTTTAAGCAAACTATCGAGAAAAAATGGCGCTGTAATTTCGATAACAATATTTTTAACTCCAATTTTTTTTAGAGTTTCGTAAGCAAGATTAATAATTTCTACATCAGCCTTATAGCTTTCAGATCCAATAATCTCAGCACCAACTTGCTGAAATTGCCTTTCAGGTCTTAAAATAGTTCCGACTTTTCTAACAACTTCTCCATAGTAACATAATTTGAGAGGTCGTATTTTATTGGCTAGTCTAGATGAGGCAATTCTAATTATTTGTGGAGTTATGTCGTTTCGAATACTTAATTGATCTTTTTTTTTGTTAGTTTTTAAACTTAAAGTATTGTTGTCTAAATTTTTGCTAAACTCAATTAGTGGAGTCTTAATTAAAGTAAAACCATTATCTCTAAAATAATTTATTATGCTATTTTTATATTTGTGCTCAATAGATGCATCGAAATTTAGACTATCTTTAAAACCTGCAGGTACTAAAAATTTATTAACCAAGATAAGGCCTTACTAATTTTTTTATTTCTAGAGATTTCTTTTTAACCTCATTAACTTCTTGCCCTTCGACTAGTATTCTAACTAATGGTTCAGTTCCAGATAACCTTACAAGAGATCTAATTTTTTTATTATTATATAGTTTATCATTTTTTAACTTATCAAGAATTTTTATCAGTTTGGTATTCTTTGTTTTATAACTTAAGTTAATTTTTTCTTGGGCAAAGTCATTGTACAAATCAAAAAGTTTGCTCGCCTTATTTTTATTTGATATCAAAATTTCAGTGATTTTTAGAGCTGCCAAAATTCCATCACCAGTATTAGAATGTTTTGACAATATTATATGTCCTGATTGTTCCCCACCTATCATAGATTTGGATTTTTTCATTTGATTTATAACGTTTATATCACCAACAGATGTTCGCTTAATCTTTAATTTTAATTTATTTGTGAGATAATTTTCTAATCCCATATTAGACATGACCGTTATAATAACATCATGTTGGTTGGTTTTTTTCTGAGGTTTGACATAACTTTTACATAACAATCCTATAATTTTATCACCATCAACTTCTTTACCTTCTTCATCTACAACTATTAACCTATCTCCATCACCATCAAATGCAAATCCAATATCAGCTTTTTCTTTTATGACATTTTGTGAGAGTGATTTCACATCGACTGCACCACAATTTTTATTAATGTTTAAGCCATCTGGATTATTATTTATGGCAATTATATTATGACCTAGCTCCCAGAATAAATTTGGAGCTATATTGTATGTGGCTCCATTCGCACAATCTAAAACAATTTTTAGTTTTTTCTTGGAAGATGTTTTATTCAAAGTGCTTTTTAAAAATTCTGAGTATCTACCTGAGGCATCTTCCAGTCTTCTTGCATTTCCAGAAATAAATGTGTTGTTTGAAATTCTAGAATATTTTTTATTATCTAATACTATTTTTTCAACCTTTTGTTCTATCAATGAACTTAGCTTTGTTCCGGTGCTATCAAAAAATTTAAGTCCATTATATTCATATGTGTTATGAGAAGCTGTAATCATTACGCCAATATCTGCTCTTAAAGTTTTAATCATTAATGGGACGGCTGGCGTTGGAAGGGGGCCGACTAAAATTACATCCATACCCATAGAAATAAATCCAGCTGTCACAAGTGGCTCATATAAATATCCAGATAATCTAGTATCTTTGCAAATTACAACCCTGCTATTTTTAGAATTTTTCTTTTTTAGAAGAAATGCAACTGTTTTTGAAATTTTTAGACAAGTTTCAGCAGAAAGAGGTTCCTCATTAACTAAGCACCGTATACCATCGGTACCAAATATTTTAGACATTTATGTCTTTTATTCAAAAAAATAAATAAAGTGAAGTAATTAAATTAGTTTGCAGGAGCAGGAGCAGGCCCGCCTGTTTTTGGAACAGATGTAGCTGGTTTTTTTGGTGTGTTTATATCATTATCAAAATCATCACGAGTTGGCTTTATACCTTTGATTAAATCTTTAATTTCATCACCTGATAGTGTTTCATACTCTAAAAGTCCCTTAGCAACTATATGTAGTTCTTCAATATTATCTTGAAGAATTTTTCTACAATTATTTTCAGCCTCTTCTGCAAGAAATCTAACCTCTTCATCAATTAATTTTGCAGTAGAATCAGATAAATTTTTTGATTGTGCAACGGAATGCCCCAGGAAAACTTCCTCACTGTCATTGTTATATCTTAGACGACCTAATTTTTCACTCATACCCCATTCGGTAATCATTTTTTTTGATAGATTTGTCACCATTTGTATATCGCTTGCTGCCCCATTTGTAATTTTATCTTTCCCAAAGATCATTTCTTCTGCAATTCTTCCACCAGTAGCAATTAATAAATGAGCTTTCATCTGATCTTTTCTCATAGACAGTTGATCTTTTTCAGGAAGTCTCATAACCATTCCTAATGCTCTACCTCTCGGTATTATAGTTGCTTTATGTATTGGATCAGAGGCTGGTGAGTGAAGAGTTGCTACTGCATGACCAGCTTCATGGTAAGCTGTAAGTTTCTTTTCATCTTCTGACATGACCATAGATCTTTTTTCAGCACCCATCATCACTTTATCTTTCGCACTTTCAAAATCCTCAAGTGTAACCATTCTTTTATTTTTTCTAGCCGCTAATAATGCTGCTTCATTAACTAGATTTGCTAAATCAGCTCCAGAAAAACCTGGAGTTCCCCTTGCGATAATTTTTGAATCAAATTTTGGTGAAACTTTAATTTTTTTAATATGAACTTTAAGTATTTTGTCTCTTCCCATTACATCAGGATTATTAACTGTTATTTGACGATCAAATCTTCCTGGTCTAAGCAATGCTGGATCAAGAACGTCTGGTCTATTTGTTGCAGCAATTATAATTACACCCGCATTTGCTTCAAAACCATCCATTTCCACAAGAAGCTGATTTAGAGTTTGTTCTCTTTCGTCATTCCCGCCACCAAGACCAGCGCCACGGTGTCTTCCAACAGCATCAATTTCATCGATAAAAACTATACAAGGTGCATTTTTTTTACCTTGATCAAACATATCTCTAACTCTACTAGCACCGACACCTACAAACATTTCCACAAAATCAGATCCTGAAATAGAAAAGAAAGGAACATTTGCTTCACCGGCAATTGCTCTTGCAAGTAACGTTTTTCCAGTACCTGGAGGACCTACTAGAAGTGCACCTCTTGGAATCTTACCACCTAATCTAGAAAACTTTGAAGGATCTTTTAAAAATTCAACAACTTCCTCTAATTCTTGTTTAGCTTCATCAATACCTGCTACATCGTCAAATGTAACTTTACCAACTGCTTCATTTAATAATTTTGCTTTAGATTTACCAAAGCCCATTGCTTTTCCACCACCGCCTTGCATCTGGCGCATAAAGAAAATCCAAACTCCAATTAATAGAAGCATTGGAAACCACGACAGTAATACACTTAAAAGTGGATGCATTGATCTCTCAGAGGGTTCAGCAGTAATTTTCACTCCGCTTTCATTTAGTTTATCTACCAAATTAGGATAATTAGGGACATATGTGCTAAATGATCGTCCGTCGTTTAGAAATCCTGTAACGTTGCTTCCATTGATATTAACTTCGGAAACATTTCCACTTTCTGCTGCAGCAATGAAGTCAGAAAAGGATATTTTTGAGATATTTCTATTGTTAGAACTTCCTTGGAAAAGATTGAAAAGCACAATTAAGAGCAATCCAATTATAATCCATAATACAACGTTTTTACTTATGTTTTTCATCTAATTTATACATAGGAATTTATTATAAAAACACAATAGTTTTGTAAAAAATTAAACAGATTTTCTTGAAAATGTAAGAAAATCATCATTTTTTTTGACAATCATGCCTTTGACATTAAAAAAATTAAAATTTAATTTCTTAATTTCACTTATTAAGATTCTAGTTTTTTTCGATCGAGGAGGGTTAGATTGATAAAATAAAAACTGATATATTCTTCGTATAATATTTTCAGAAGAAATTTCATTTAAATTTTTTATATTGTGAAGACTAACAACAATTTGTTTACTATCAACATGAACAATATTTTTAAGGAGTATCTCAAGTATCATTTGAATAAAATATGGTGAATAAAAAAGTATATTCTCAAAATCTTTATTTATTTCTTTAATTGTTTTTTTGTCAGATTTTTTAAGAAAATTTCTTATTGTAGGACGAGTATAATCTAAATTAAAATTTGATGGATCATTAATATATGCTATTTTATTTTTCTTATTGTAATCTAATAACATTTCTTTGGAAAAATTTAAAAGAGGCCTTATTATATTCACTCTGTTGTAAAATGACAGTTCAGACATTGATTTTAAACCATAAAAATCACTGCCAGCGATCTTTCTATTCAAAAAAGTTTCTAAATTATCATCTTTGTGATGAGCAATAAATAAATGTAAAATATTATTTTTAATACAAAAATCTGTAAGTAAATTATAACGATTATTTCTAGCCTCATTCATACTTTTCTTACTCACTTTATATTTATTTACAGTTAGAATTTGAGAGTTAATATTGTTTTTATCCAAATAGGTAGCAATATATTTTGCTTCCTCTTTAGATTTTTTTCTAATACGATGGTCTACTATTAAAGCCACCAGTTTCCCTTTTTTGTATTTTATAAAAGCATTTATAAGGAATAATAATGACATACTATCTGGACCTCCAGATACTGCTACAGCAACGTATGGATTTTTTTCAAAAGTATATTTTTTTTCTATTTTTTTAATGAATTCTTTATGTGTAAGCTTCATTCATTATTTTCTAAGCAATTATACTCAACAATTTGTTTTTTTGTTTGAGGAATTATTTTATTTTTTGGAAAATCTATAATTAATTTTTCCATAGTTTTGCAAGCTTCAGTAGTTTTTTCAACTTGGTATAATGACTGAGAAAGTTTAAAGAGCATTTCTGCAGCTTTAATACTATCTGGAAATTTTTGGAAACCTTCTGCAAATATAAGTGCTGCTTCTCTATAATTTTTTTCTAGAATATATAATTCTCCAAGCCAATAATGTGCTGAACCTGAAAGTTGATTTTCAGGATTATCTGAAATAAACTGTTCAAATAAAGTTTTAGCATCCTGCCATTTTTTATCTCTAATATTATCAAACGCTACTTGGAATTGATCTTCAGGTGATAATACCTCCTCTTTTTCATTAGAAATTACTTCCTGATTGGCAGATACAATTTCTTCTGTTGTCTCATTTGTGTTTTTTGAAATGTTTAATGTTCCAAGAGTATTTTCATTTTCAGTATTACTTAAAGTATTGCTTTTAACCTCAGAACTATCTTGTGAAACTTCATCAGTATTGACTTCAGCATTATTTAAAGAAACTGATTGAAAATTATTGATAATTATTTCTAAGTTTTCTAACTTATTGAAAATATCATCTAATTGAAAATATAATTCTTCTAAATTAGATGTTAAATTTTTTATGTCGTTTTCAATATCATATATTCGCAAATCGATAGCAGAAAGATTTTTAACAAAATCATTGTTTGTTGCATTTGATTGATTTGATGAACTTGAAAAAACTTCTTTTGAAAGATCAGAGACTTCTCTTTGCAATCTTTCTAATTGCTGACTAATTGTAAGTTCATTTTCATTAGAATAGACACAACTTGAGAAAAAAAAGATTATAACAGTTAGTATGTATTTAAACATTAACAGTTCTTAATTTCTAATTGAGATAAAAATATGGCGCTATATTTCTATAGCGCCAAAGTATTAAGGAATAATAATTAATTAACTATAGTTACTGATCTTCTGTTTTGAGCCCATGCTCCATCGTTAGATCCGACAACAGCAGGTCTTTCTTTACCATAACTAATAGTTGAAACTCTATCAGGATTTATGCCTAATCCTATTAGATAATTTTTAACAGCTTGGGCTCTTTTTTCACCAAGAGCTAAGTTGTACTCTCTAGTTCCTCTTTCATCACAGTGTCCTTCAATTGTCACTGAAACATCACTATTCTGCTTAAGCCATGCAACCTGGTCTTGAAGTAATTCCAAAGCGTCAGAATCTAAATCTGAACTATCGTATCCAAAAAACACTCTGTCACCGACATTAACAATTAAATCTTCTTGAGATCCAGAAACTATTCCACTACCAGCAGTTTCAGTAATATTTCCTTCTGAAGAAACATCACTTCCGGAACTACTTGATCCTGAGCCTGAAGAGTCAGCTGAGTCTTTTGGAGTTGTTGCACATGCGGCAACAAATAAAACCATAAATATAGAGATAAAAAACTTGTAAAACATAAATAATGCTCCCTTAATACTTTGAGTAGATATACTAAATTATTTGGAGTTCCTTAACATTTTTTTTAAAATTTCGTATATTTTTTTGTATTATATTGGAGTTAGTGCATTAATGGCGACCATGCTGGATCAGATCCACCTAAGGGAGTTATTACTTTTCTTTCATTAAAACCAGTTAAATCAATAGAATATAGACTGGATTCACCCCCTGATCCATCTTCAGCAGTTCTCTCTTCTTTAAAATACATTAAAAATCTCCCATTTGGTGCCCATGTTGGCCCCTCAACATGAAATGATTTTGCAATCATTCTTTCATTTGTGCCATCAACCTCCATAACACCAATATAAAATTGCCCTCCCTCTTGTTTAGTGAATGCAATCATATCACCTCTTGGAGACCAGACTGGAGTGTAGTAACTTCCTGCTTCCCTGCTAATTCTTTTTATATTTTTCCCATTATTATCGCATATATACAAATGTCTTCTTCCACTTCTATCAGAATTAAAAACTATTTTTGTTCCATCAGGTGAAAAACTTGCAGAAACATCTATTGATGAATTATTTGTAACTCTTGTTGAAATCCTTGTTTTTAGATCAAGAATATAAATTTCAGAATTACCAATTTCTGGATCAGTGTAAGACATTACGATTTGATTACCGTCAGGTGAAAAACGTGGAGCAAATGTCATTCCAGGAAACTCACCTACTATTTCTTGCTTACCAGTTTCTATATCAAAAATATAAACCCTAGGATTATTTCTGTTTACGTAAGACATGTATGTAATTTTTTGCGAATTAGGAGAGAACCTTGGAGTAAGGACTAAATAGGATCCGTCTGTTAAAAAACGATGGTTTGATTGATCTTGATCCATGATTGCTAATCTTTTTTGTTTATTTTCTTTTGGACCTGTCTCAGCAACATAAACTATCCTTGTATCAAAGTAACCACCTTCGCCAGTTATATTTTTAAAAATGGAATCAGAAATAATATGAGCAACTCTTCTCCAATTTTTTTCACTAGTTTCGTATTTTTTTCCAACTATTTGTTTTTGTTGAAACACATCATACAATCTAAATTCGACAGATATTTTTCCATTATTAGATGAAATTTTTCCTGAAACTAAATGTTGTGCTTTTATTAACTTCCAATCTTCAAATCTAGGTTTATTATATAGAGATTGAATATCTTGAATAAATGATCTTTTGTCTATTGGTAAAAAAAGTCCAGACCTTTCTAAATTATCTGAGATAACAGTTGAAATATTTTTACCTACTTTAGTTAATTGTGAATTTTTTGAGTATAGCTCTGTTACCGCTATTGGAGTTGGCTTAACGCTACCTTGTGTTAGAGTCACTTCTAAAGAAAAGACTTTAAAACTAAAAAATATAAAAAAGATTATAAAAAAAACTTTTTTCATCAGTACCCTTTCATAATACTATAATCGAAAGTAATTGTAAGATTTTTCCATAGATTATATTTATCTTTTGGAAGTTTTAACGGTGTACATTCTGGATTTAAGAGAGTTCTCATTGCGCTATCAGTAATCGGTCCATAAAAAGGATTTGTTTTAACTATATTTGTGTCAACAATACGGATACTATTTGGTGAAACCTTCATATTTTGTAATACTTTAGCTGAAATTGTTACTTTGTCTCCTCTTTCTATAACTGCACCTGCTGGAGCGTTCCAACAAGAAGATAATTGCTGCCTCAACATGTCTATTTCAGATATTGATAGCATAATATTTTCATCAGTATCATCTGTACTTTTATTATCAACCTCCTCAACCTCTTCCTCAACTTTATTTTGAACCATATTTGTTTTTTCATTTCTTAGATCTTTTAGCATTGATGCTATACTAAAATCTTTTTCGGGTTTCGGCTTTGGTTTAGATATGGTCTTTTCATTTTCCAACTTTGGTTTATCTTTTATGTTTGTTTCAACATCTAAATCTGATTTAATATTTTCATTATTTATAATTTTTGGCTTTGGCTTAAGTTTTGGTTTAATTATATCAGTTTTAATTGTTTCTACTTTTTTCTTGACCTCTAAAATTTCTTTTTCTTTTATAACTACTTTTTTTGTTTCCTTAACTTCTAAATTTGGAGTTTGTTTCATTTCCAAAACTGGTTGATTTGGATTAGTTTTTTCTTCAATTTCAGTTTTATTTATTTCAACATTTTTTTTTACTTCTAATTGATCTGATGAATTGAATTTTTTTTGCTTATTAATTGTTTCTTTATTTTCATTTTCTTGTTTTTTAGTATCAGATTTTTTCAAATTTGTATTTTCATCAACATTAAGTATTTCAATTGGTATTATGTTTGGAACGTAGATTTCTTTTGGAGAAAAAAAATTTGGCAAACCAACCATAAATAAAAGGATAATTAAATGTATTAGAGTTGAAAAAATAACTCCAGATGTTTTTGGATTTAAGTTTTCAAAAAAATTTATTATTTTTAAACTATTATAGCTTATACGGTCCATCTATTGCTCAAGATTTTGAGTAATTAATGCAACTTTAATATATCCCGCTGAATTTATTATGGACATAATTTCCATAATTCTTCCATAAGCTACTACTCTGTCACCACGAATGTAAATTCTTGCCTCTGTATTTTGTTCAGTAATAGCGTTTAGTCGAGGTATCAAATTTTCTACTTCAACCTTTGATTCTCCAATGTAGACTTCTCCGTCTAATTTAACAGTTATCTCAATTGGATCTTTAATATCAGTTAATGCAGTAGCTTTAACCTTTGGTAAATCAACTTTTATTCCAACCGTTAAAAGAGGTGCGGTAACCATAAAAACAATTAGTAAAACAAGCATAACATCTACAAAAGGTGTAACGTTAATTTCACTCATTTGAGTGTACCTTTGCTTCTTACGTTTGTTTAAATTATTTGGGGTAATCAATTTATTTTTTCTCTAGTTGTCTAAAAAAAATTGTTGAGAATTCATCCATAAATGTTTCCAAGGATATGAAGTATTTTGATAAATCGTTTGAAATTTTATTGTACGCAACTACTGCAGGTATAGCTACAAAAAGGCCTAATGCTGTCGCAAACAGCGCCTCTGCAATTCCTGGGGCAACTACTGCTAAATTAGTATTTTGTGCAATTGCGATAGATTTAAAACTATTCATTATACCCCAAACTGTTCCAAATAATCCTATAAAAGGTGCAGTTGATCCAGCAGTTGCGAGGAAAGTTAAATTTCTTTCAACATTTTCACTTTCCTTATTAAAAACAACTGTCATTGATCTCATCATTCTATCTTTTAAAGAGTTTATATCTGAAGTATCATTTTCATATTGAGATTTACTTTTTTTCCACTCTAAAATTGCTGCACAAAATAACTTTGACTTTGGATCTGTCTGATTAAAATTTAAAGTTTCATATAAATCTTCAAATGAATTTCCAGACCAAAATATATCTTCAAATTCTTTTTCAAGTTTTTTTAATTGTCTAATTCTTAGAATTTTTGAAATAATTACATTCCAGGAATAGAGAGAAGCTAGGATTAAAATTATAATTACAGATTTGACAACAAGGTCAGCTTGCATAAATAAAGCAAGCATTGAAAAATCTGGAGCTTCTGTCGATAAATTTGTACTATTAATATCTGCCATAATAATTATTTTTTAATTTTTTCAAGATCACTACTATGAACCATAACCCAAAACCCCGGTCTATTTTTTTCACATAATGCTATTACTGGTGTCTTTCCCTCTTCTTTGGCAAGTTTTGCAGTATCATCCCATAAACTAATTGCTGTATGCTTAGCTCTTAATTTACATTCTATAAATAAGTCTTCATGAATTACATCAGCTCTTGTTACTTTACCATTACCCCCGCTTAAAGGTGTCCTTTTCCCATTGAAATAGTTTGCAACATCTCTTTCTCTTTTTTTCCAGGCTTTATCAGGCATCTATATTCCTTTCATTAGGCTGTCAGTGAAGATAAAACATTATCATCAACTTCAAAATTTGATGATACAACTTGAACGTCGTCATTGTCTTCTAAAACTTCAAGTAATTTAAATAGTTTGTCTGCTGTATCTTTTCCAATATTTATATTATTTTTACTTTTCCAAATTAAATTTGCAGAATTAGTCTGACCATACTGTTTAATTAATTTATCATTAAGTTCATGCAAATCGTTTTGATCACAGTATATTGAATATTCTGTATCATTAATTTCATAATCTTCACTATTATTTTCAATAAGAAATTCTAGAAGTTGATCTTCTTTTACTAAGTTTTTATCTATAGTGATATTTCCAAATCTGTCAAAACCAAAACTAACGCTTCCTGTTTCACCCAAATTACCTCCATGTTTACTAAAAGATGATCTAATTTCCGCAGCTGTTCTATTTTTATTATTTGTAAGTGCTTCAACTATTATTGCAATGCCTTCAGGACCATACCCCTCATATCTTACTTCTTCATAATTACTATCAGGATCATTCCCTTGACCTTTTTTAATTGCTCGCTCAATGTTATCTTTTGGCATATTGAGCGACTTGGCTGAGGCGATTGCAGATCTTAACCTAATATTACTTTCGATATCTTCACCGCCGACTTTGACTGCTACAGATATTTCTCTTCCGAGTCTTGAAAATACTTTTGCTCTTTTTTTATCTTGAGCACCTTTCCGATGCATAATATTTTTAAACTTGGAGTGTCCTGCCATTTCGAGTAGATTTATAAATATTTCATCCGATGTTAGTAAAGATATAAAATATTAGATAAATGTGTCTAATATATGTAAATTATGTCTCTTGAATTGGGGTGATTTTTTTGGCTAAACCAGTATTAATATCGATTTCAATTAAAGCTCCACATATAGTTATGTTTTCAGTAGCAGGTGTAAATCTACCTTCAGCCCTATACCCCTTAACAAATCCATGGATTGGATTATCTATATCGAAACCAATTATTGAATTATAATCACCTGACATTCCAACATCTGTTTGATAAGCTGTTCCTTTAGGTAAAATAACACTGTCTGCTGTTGGCACATGAGTATGTGTACCTAAAACTGCCGTAACTTGTCCATCAACATAATATCCAAATGCTTTTTTTTCAGAAGTTGCCTCACCATGCATATCAATTATTATGCCGTCACACGTGCTACCTAATTTCTCTTTTTGAAGAAATTCAATTATACTTTTAAAGGGGTCATCTAATGATAAATTCATAAATAATCTAAGCATTACTTGTACTACGATAATTTTTTTTCCATTTAAAAGATCAAACTTATAATATCCTTTTCCAGGAACACCGTCAGGGTAATTCAAAGCTCTTATTATTTTTGGATTTTCTTCAATATAAGAAAGCATATCTCTTTGATCCCAAGCATGATTCCCAAGCGTAAGTAAATCTAATCCGCTGGAAAATAATTCTTCTGCATCCTTTTTTGACAGTCCATAACCAGAAGTAGCATTCTCACCATTAGCAATAATCATGTCTGTATTGTATTTAGATTTGAGTGTTGGGATAATTTCTTTAATTTTTTTTCGTGATGCCTTACCGACAATATCACCTATAAAAAGAATTTTCATTGAAAGCTATATAAATTTTTTTCAGTAATAACATAATCGACTTTAAAATCAAATTTGTCTATAGGTATGTAATCTAACTTTTGTTCTTCATATGCATAGGCTACAGAAATGAATCTATGATTAATTTTATTTAAATAAGCAAAAGTCCTGTCATAATAACCTCCACCATAACCTAATCTATTTCCCTTATTATCAAAAGCTAAACAAGGTACAAAAATTAATTCAGGATTTAAAATTTTATTATTATTTTGAGGCTCTGATATATTCATATGTCCTTTTACAAAATTCTCTTCACTCTTAAATTGCTTAAAGATTAAATGACTATTTTTTTTCTCAATTACAGGAAGACATAAAATTTTATTTTTAATAAAGATAAGATTGTTAAGCTCTCTTGTATTTATCTCAGAATTTATGGAAATAAAACTAGATACTATATTGATTTCTTGAAAGTTAATTTTTTCAAAAAATTCATTAAACAAAGATAAAGCAAAATGAGATGGTTTATTATTAAAAATCTTATCTCTTATAATTTTTTGTTTTTTTCTAATAATTGATTTTTCATCTTTAATATTATTCATAATAAGAATTTTTAATTATATCAATTAAACCCTCTACTTTATTATTTATTTCATCAAATTCTTGATCTAATTTTAATTTTTCATCCTCTAAAATTTTTTTTTCATTTTGTAGTTTTAGTATTTTGTCTTTAAGTTCTAAATTGTTCTTTAGATATTCTTCATTCTTAGCATCATTTACTTCTGAACTTCTTTCTATATTTAATTTTTCTGAAAGCTCTGCTTGAAGCTCAATAGAGAGAAGTGATAACAATATAGTATCACTTATTTTTCCATTAGAATATTTTGGATTTTGTAATTTATGATCAATTTTTTCATTAATTAAATTTATTGAATCTATTATTTTTTTTTCATCTTTTTTTTCATATTCTAATGATATTTCTCTGTTTAAAATTTTTGTCTTATAAAAAGGCATAGTTATTTCTTAATTAAAAGTTCTAATTCATCAATATACTCGGACATTTGTTTTCGTAAATTTTTGATTTCATTTTCAAGATTTTTAATTTTTTCTTTTTTGGAAATATGATGATCTCTAAAATCTTCTAGAGCTGATCTTAGATTATTTAAGTTTTCGCTTAGAATTGTAATTTTTTTTTGTATTTCCATTATAATTTTATAGTTTGTAATTTTATAATTGTCACTGTAATGAACCCATATTAAATAAATTTATATCAATCATAAAGGTAAGTATTTGAATAATTTAAATAATATCAACAATCTAAGACAATTATCAAATTGTATTAGATTTTTATCAATGGATGCAGTGGAAAAAGCAAAATCTGGTCATCCTGGTATGCCTATGGGTATGGCAGACATTGCAACAATTCTTTATAAAAATCATTTAAGGTTTAATCCGAATGATCCAGAGTGGATTGATAGAGATAGATTAATTATTTCAAATGGGCATGGCTCAATGCTTTTATACTCTTGTTTATATCTAACAGGATATAAAGACATTGACATAAATCAAATTAAAAATTTTAGACAATTACATAATAAAACTGCAGGTCACCCAGAATACGGAAGTGCAGATGGGATTGAAACAACCACTGGGCCTTTGTCTCAAGGTTTAGCAAATGCAGTTGGAATGGCGCTAGCGGAAAAAAAATTATCAAATAATTATGGAAAAGAATTATTCGATCATTACACTTATGTTTTTGCTGGAGATGGATGCTTAATGGAAGGTTTAAGTCATGAAGCGTGTAGTTTCGCAGGACATTTAAAATTAAATAAGCTTATTATGTTTTTTGATAATAATTCTATCTCCATAGATGGATCAACAGATCTTTCAGTTTCAGACAATGTGAAAAAAAGATTTGAAGCTTATAATTGGAATATAATTGAAATAGATGGTCATAAATATGATGAAATTGATCAAGCTATAATTCAAGCAAAAAAAAATGACGCTCCAACAATAATATCTTGTAAAACTAAAATTGGTTTTGGGTCTCCAAACAAAGAGGGTTCAGCTTCATCACATGGTTCACCTCTTGGTGAAGATGAAATTAGTTTAACAAGAAAAAAATTAGAATGGAATTATTTGCCGTTTGAAATTCCAGATAATTTATTACGCGAGTGGAGAAGTTTCTACAAAAGAAATGAAGAATCAAGAAATTCATGGTTATCAAAAAACAAAGAATTAATTGAAAGTAAAAATTTTAAAGATAGTTTTTATCAAAAAATTGATCATCAAATTCCAGAAAAACTTAGTGAAATAAAATCTGAGCATTTTAATGATAAAACAAATTGCGCTTCAAGAAAATCGAGTGAGCTAACACTAAATTTAATTTCAAACTATCAAAAAAATCTTATTGGTGGATCTGCTGATCTTACTGGATCAAATAACACTAAGGCAAAAGATATGAATGTAATTACATCTAATAATTTTAATGGAAATTATATTCATTACGGCATCAGAGAACATGGAATGGCTGGAGTAATGAATGGCATTGCTTTGCATAAAGGTTTAATTCCATATGGAGGAACGTTTTTGGTATTTACCGATTATTGCAGACCTTCAATTAGGTTATCAGCTATTATGAATATACCAGTTATTTATGTAATGACGCATGACTCAATAGGATTAGGAGAAGATGGACCAACCCATCAACCCGTTGAACATCTTGCATCTTTAAGATCTATACCAAATTTAACAGTCATTAGGCCTTGTGATATTATTGAAACTATAGAAGCATGGGAATGTGCAATCAACAATACTGGACCAACAATCTTAGTTTTAACAAGACAAAATCTACCGATGTTACAAAAAGATAATCGCAAAGAAAATCTTGTAAGTAAAGGGGCTTATAAAATAAGAGATTTTAAAGAATATGATGCAACAGTTTTATCTTCTGGTTCTGAAGTTGAGATTGCTTGCTCTGCATCAAATAAACTTTTTGAAAACAATAATTTAAAGATAAGAGTTGTAAGCATGTCTTCATTTGAGTTGTTTGAGAAAAATGATGATGGTTATAAAAAGGAAATTTTAGGAAATAAACCTATTTTTGCTATTGAGGCTGGAGTAATAAATGGTTGGGAAAAATATATTAAAAATGAAAATTTTGTTGGTATGTCAACTTTTGGTGAAAGTGGTCCATATAAAGATTTATATAAGCACTTTAAAATAACAGATGATTACTTAATTGAAAAAATAATTAAAACTTTATAAAAAGGAGAAATATGAAAGTTGCAATAAATGGATTTGGAAGAATTGGAAAACTTGTTTTTAGAGCTTTATTAGAAAAAAATCCAAAAGATATTAATATTGTAGCTATTAATGAACTAGGAAGTGTTGAGAGTAGTGCTCACTTACTTAAATATGACAGTGTTCACGGTATTCTTAAAGATGAGATTAGTTCAATCAAAAATGGATTAAAAATTGGTAAACATAAAATTAATTTTTATTCCGAAAAAGATCCAATTAACCTTCCTTGGAAATCACTCAAGGTAGATGTTGTTCTTGAATGTAGTGGTGTTTTTACTTCAAAAGAAAAGGCGATTTCTCATTTAAATGCAGGAGCAAAAAAAGTTATTATTTCAGCACCAGCTTCAAATGTAGATGCCACAATTGTTCAAGGTGTAAATAACGATACCATTAAAAAAAATCATAACGTAATTTCAAACGGATCTTGTACTACTAACTGTCTTGCTCCTTTAGCTATGGTTCTTGATGAAAAATTAGGAATTGAAAGTGGTTTCATGACAACAATTCATAGTTACACGGGTGATCAAAGAACTGTTGATCAAACCCATTCTGACTTTAGAAGAGCAAGGGCTGCAGCTGAGTCAATGATTCCGACTTCTACAGGAGCGGCAAAGGCTTTGAGTTTAGTCTTACCAAAATTAAAAGGTAAACTAGATGGAACAGCTATTCGAGTACCTACTCCTAATGTCTCACTTATAGATCTTACATTTGTAAGTAAGAAAAAAACTAGCCCAGAAAAAATTAATTCTATAGTTCTTCAAGCTTCAAAAACTAAAAAATTAAATGGAATTCTAACAACAAACACATTACCTCTAGTTTCAATTGATTTTAATCATAATTCAAGCAGTTCTGTATTTGATATGAGTCAAACACAAGTTGTCAAAGATAAATTCTGTAGAGTTTTATCTTGGTATGATAATGAATGGGGATTTTCAAATAGAATGGTAGACACTATGGTTGATCTTAAAAAATTTATTTAGTGCCTAAAAAAATTTGTTTTGCAGTATCGACACTAAGACAAATTGAAAGTTTAATAGAATTTCGAAAATCAAAATTTAAAACTTCGATTATATTTATAAAATATTTTTTAATTAAAGGTTTTGGTATAGAGTGGCTTGGAACGTTAATAAACCATACTAAAAATAAATATAAGACTCACAATATTAAGTTTTTTGTCGACTCAGGCCATGATCAAGGTCTTGGTATATTATTAACACACGAAAATATTGATTATTTAAAATTAAAAAATAATAAAATCATCTTAAATAAAATTAATCAAATTGCTAAAAAAAATAAGGTTTTATTAAATCCAACTTTTGATGTAGTAGATCTTACAAAAATTAAAAATATACAAAAAAAACTTAAGATAAAACTATGAAAATAGATGGAAATGAAATTAAAGTTGGAAATATTTTAGAGATTAATAACAAACTTTGGAAAGTTTTGAAAACCCAGCATACTCAACCAGGAAAGGGTGGCGCCTACTTACAGGCTGAACTTAAAGAAATAAGAGAAGGTACTAAAATGAATAGTAGGTTTAGATCATCAGAAACAGTAGAAAGAGCTATCCTTGATGAAAAAGAATTTCAATATCTTTATGAAGACAATAATAATTTTATATTCATGGACAAACAAACTTATGAACAAACAGAACTTGGCTCAGACATATTAACTGAAGATCAATCAAAATTTTTAGTTGAGAATAGTGATGTTATTATTAATTTCTATAATGAAAAACCAGTTGGAATTGACCTGCCTGATACTGTAGAATTAACTGTTGTAGAAACTGAAGGTGTTGTAAAAGGTCAAACAGCTGCTTCATCTTATAAACCAGCTACTTTAGAAAAGAATATTAAAACATCTGTACCGCAATTTATTGCAGTTAATGATAAAATAGTAATAAGTACAATTGACGGTAGTTATATCGAAAAATCAAAAAATTAATGCAGCCTGCTGTAATTAATATCTTTGAAAAGGCAGTAAAAAAAGCTGGTAAAATATTATTACGAGATTTTGGAGAATTAGAAAATTTACAAATACAATCTAAATCAGTTGGAGATTTTGTAACAAATGCAGATATTAAAGTCGAAAAAACACTTTTAGAAACTCTAAAATATTATTATCCAGATTATACTTACATAACTGAAGAAGCTGGTGAAATAAAGGGTGATGAAAACACCATTATTATTGATCCCATTGATGGAACATCTAATTTTATTCATGGAATACCTCATGTTGGAATAATCGTTGCTAAAATGACAAATAATGAAATCACAGATGGTGTGATTTATAATCCAATTTTAAACGAATTTTTTTGGAGTTCTAAGGGTAAAGGTTCGTGGTGTAATAATAGTAGAATTAGGGTGTCAAACAGGCGGATTTTTTCAGATTGCTTGATAGGCACTGGGCTTCCGTTTGGAGAAAGAATTTATAAAAACTATTTAAGTGAGATTGATGAAATCCTAAAATCATCTGCAGGAATAAGAAGACTCGGTTCTGCAGGCCTTGATCTTGCTTATGTTGCCTCTGGTAAATTAGATGGTTTTTGGGAAAAAGATCTAAATTTATGGGATGTTTCAACGGGCATTCTTTTAGTTAAAGAAGCTGGGGGGAAAATTTCTAAAATAGATGGTAATGCATGGGAAATAAATTCTCGTGATTTAGTTGCTTCAAATAATAAAATTCATAATGAATTAGTTAAAAAACTTACTTTACTTTGAAATCTATATAAATATAAGAAAGGCATGAAAAAAGATATACATCCTAAATATCATGAAATAAACGTTGTTATGACTGATGGATCTACTTTTAAAACTAGATCTACTTGGGGTAAAGAAGGTGATACTCTTAAATTAGAAATTGATTCTAAATCTCACCCAGCATGGACCGGTGGTAAGGCTGGTCTTAATGAATCTGAAGGACAGGTAGCTAGATTCCAAAAAAGATTTAAAGGTCTAAAAATAAATAAATAATTATTTAAAAAACTTTTCAGCATTAAGTTTTAAATTTTCCTTCTTTTTTATCTCATCTTGAACTCTTAGTATTTCAGTTTGAAGTTCAGAAATATAATTTTGTAAATCTTCAACACTGAAATCATCCAAATTTAATATTTTAACTGTCTTTTGTTTTTCATCAACTTCAAAAAAATCTGTCATTGTCATATTTTGTTATATATTATTTTTTGATTATATTATATGAGCCAATTATGAAATATCCTTTAATGCCTAAAGCAACAGCAATATGGTTAGTTGAAAATACAGCTTTAACGTTTGACCAAATAGCTGAATTCTGTGGATTACATGAATTAGAGGTTCAAGGAATAGCTGATGGAGAAGTTGCTGTCGGTATGAGAGGATATGATCCAATTGATAATAATCAACTAACAAAAGAAGAAATTGAAAGATGTGAAAAAGATAATGCAGCTAGTTTGAGTCTTATTAAGTCTGATGTAATTGAAGATTTACCACCAAGAAAAAAAGACTCTAAATACACACCTCTTTCTTTAAGACAAGAAAAGCCATATGCTATTTTGTGGCTTATAAAAAGATATCCGACTGAATTAAGTAGTTCTCAAATTGCAAAACTTACCGGCTCAACAAAAAATACAGTAGAGGCTATAAGAAATGGCACATACAGAGAAGCAGTTCTTGAGGCAAAGAGTCCAATGGATGTTGGTTTATGTACTTATAAGGATCTCGAAAGAACTTTAAATAGAACTAGAACAAAAAAAGTAGATCAAGAAAATTAATTATTTTTTATAACGTAATTTAGATAATAGAACATCAAGATCATCCAAAATAATACCATTGAAATAATAAAAATCTGAAAGTTATATATTTTTATTACTCCGATAGGTTCACCAAGATAATAGGTTAAAGGTCCTAAAACTCCACTTAAAATAATTCCTAAAATTTTATAACTTTTAAAAAAAGTAAGAATTTCATCAAAAAGAGTACTAAAACTAAACCATAAAATAATCATCCATAATGGCAGAGTACCAAGTTTAGCAATAGTTTCAAAATCATAAATTTGGAAATAAACTAATAAAGTATCAAAAAAATATCCTGGAACTGAGATCAAAAGTGAAATTTTAATAAATTTTTGTTTATTATGATTAAAATAAAAATAAGTTAGTAAGAAAATAATTCCAACCCAAATGCCCAACATAGAATTAGAAAATTTTGTTTCACCAAATACACAGGCTAACCAAGTTAGTTGATAGCCAGTTAAGACTAAAAATACTTTTAGTTTTTGCATTTCTATTTTTGAATTAAGAAATGAGAAACATCGGTTGAACTATTTGCAAAACCTGTTTCACAATAAGATAGATAAAATTCCCACATTCTTTTAAATTTAATATCAAAACCAAACTGAGATAAATCATTCCAAGATTTTTGAAATTGTTTATTCCACATTTTAAGTGTTTTTGCATAAGAACCACCGAAACTTAGATTTTCAATACATTTTAATCCAACGTGTTTTGCCGAATATTCAAATTGTTTTTTAGTTGGAAGCATTCCACCTGGAAAAATATATTGTTGAATAAAATCTGGTCTGTTTTGATAATCTTTAGCCTTTTTTTCATCAATCGTTATGACTTGTAGTGCAGCCATACCGCCATCGTTGAGAGAATTACGAATTGTATCAAAGTAATTATACCAGTATTTCTTCCCAACTGCTTCAAACATTTCAATTGAAACAATATTTGAATATTTTTTTTTGATATCCCTATAATCTCTGAATATAACTGATACTTTTTCAGACAAACCTTCATTTTGAATTTTTTCAGAAGCATATTCATATTGTTCCTTAGAAATAGTTATAGCATCAACTGAACAATTGTAATTTTTCGCTACAAATGATGAAAAACCTCCCCATCCACATCCAATTTCTAAAGTTTTAGAATTTGAGTCTAATGATAAACTTTCAGCAATTTTTCTATATTTGTTATATTGTGCATCCGGTAAATTGGTATTCTTATTATCAAAAAGAGCAGAAGAATAGGTCATGGTTTTATCTAACCACTTTTCGTAAAAATTATTTCCTAAATCATAATGATATTTAATATTTTTTTTACTCTGTGATTTTGAATTGTTATTTAAAAAATGCTTTAATTTGGCAAAAGTAGCAAAAAAAAGATTAGTATTTATACTTTTTAAAAAATAACTCTCATTTTTGTGAGAAAGTAGTAATAAATTAGTTAAATCGGTGCTTGAAAAGTAACCATTCATATAGGCTTCTGCAAAACCTACAGAACCTTTTTTAAAAATTAAATTTAAAAAATTATAATTATGAATTTTTATATTTGCAGATATATTCTCCTCTTTTCCGACAAAAACTCTCTCCTCGCCAGTTGGAAATTTAACTGTTAATTTTCCATATCGAATTTTAGATAAAAAGTTTACTAATAATTTTTCGACAGTTTTATCAAAATTTGTTTTAAAAAAATTCATTTAAAAATTACCTTCAAAACTTACTGTATCATTTGGCTTCTTTTTTCGTGCATAATATTTACCACCTTTGTAAATTATTTTTAAAGCCTCATAAAGAATTCCAGCCATTACCTTTAAGCCTAAAAGTGGATTATGATATAAAAATTTAAACATATTTTTTGAGTTAAAATCTATAAATTTGCCATACTGAGTAGCTGTTAGAACTTTTTTATTATTTTTATCATAAAGATCAATGTTAATATTTATTTTATTTTTTTGCATTCGGTTAAAAAATTTATAATTTGCCTCCATTTCTATGAATGGAGATACATAAAACTGCTTTGCACATTCATGAGATAATTTAAAATCTTCAAAATTTACATTTCCTTTAAAAATATAGGTATGTTGTTCATTAGTCGTATTTTTGACTTCATAGAAAATAGATATTAATTTTTTATCATCATAACAATATATAATTGATAAGGGATCAAATACATATCCCAAAATTCTTGGAAAACAAAGTATCATTATATTAAGATGTTTATATTTAATATTAAATTTAGAGAGGGAATCTTTAACGAATGTCTTTATTGACCTTTTGTCTCTATATCCATGATCTTTTTCATAAATAGAAAAAAGATTAAATGAGTTTAATGAAAAAAGTTTATAGTTTTTACTTAATTGATCAAGATTATCCAAATTAATAAAAAGACTTGGTACCTCATATTTCAATGTGTGTTTAAATGGAATAAATCTTTTATGAATGATGCTAGATAATAGTATTTGAGAAATCATTTAAAATTAATTTGCAATCTATTATAAAAATTTTTCCCTCTCTTCCAAGGTAAATCACAATTTAATAATTTACAAATATAAGAAGATGATTGAATGCCGTCTTCATGAAAACCATATCCAAGGTAAGCTCCACAGAAAAATGTATTATTCTTTCCTTGAATTTCCATAACATTTTTTTGAGCTAAAATAGTATCAGTAGTATATATTGGATGATTAAATGTTGTTTCGTTAATTATATTTTCAGGCTTTTTATATGGATTAACAGTTACAAAATAATTTTGTTTAGTAGGTAATTTTTGCAAGAAATTCATCCAATAAGTTAAAGTAAATTTAGAAGATGATGGCTTATTTAAAAAATTCCAACTTGACCAAGCAATTTTTGATTCAGGCATTAAAGAGTGATCGGAGTGAAGTATTGCTGAGTTAGTTGAATATTTAAATTGTGAAAATATTTTTACTTCTTCTTCTGTTGGTTTTTCCAAAATATCCAATACTTGATTTGCATGGGTTGCGAATATTACCTTATGAAATTCTAATATATTATTTTTCTCATCTTCTATTTTAATTTTACTATTTTCTCTAATAATTTTTTTAATTTTGAAATTTGTTTTATACTCAAAAATATTTTTATTAATAATTTTTTTTATATATTCGTTACTTCCTCCTTCTACGTATTTCCATTGAGGTCTTTTTTTTAAATTAAATAAAGCATGATTTTTAAAAAAATTAATGAATGTTATGAGAGGAAAATTTTTTACATCACTTATATTGCTTGACCATATAGATGATATCATAGGTAAAATATGATAATTTATTAGGTATGTTGAAAAATTATTAGTTTTTAAAAAATCATTTAAGGTTTTAGTATGCTCTAAATCACTAATATTTAAGCTATTACATAATAAATAAAGTTTTCTTATTTCAAATAACATTTTAAAAAAATTAAAAGAAAACACATTTCTAAAATTAGCAAAAAGAGAAAAGATATTTTTGCCACTATATTCAATTTGAGGATCTTGATTTGAGACGGCAAAAGACATATCTGAATTTTTGCATTTCACATCAAGTAATTTAAAAAAATTTGTTAAATCTGGATAATTATTTTCATTGAATACAATAAACCCTGTATCGACTGGGATTGTCTTTGTTGATTCTTCAACATAAATAGTTCTTGTATGTCCGCCCAATCTATTATTTTTTTCAAATAAATAAACATCATATTTAGAAGACAAAAGGTAAGCTGCACTTATTCCTGAAATACCAGAACCAATAATTGCTATTTTTTCTCTCACATCAACTAATAGTTTTAAACGCTGATAGTGCTCTATTTCTTGTTTCTTTTAAATCTACAATTGGTGCTGGATATGAAGTACCAATCTCAAAATTATATTTCTTTTGATCCTCCATAGACATCTCCCAAGGATTATGAATATATTTTTTTGGAATATTATTCAACTCAGGAACAAATTCTTTTACATAATCACCATCTGGATCAAATTTTTGACCCTGCAATATTGGATTAAAAATTCTAAAATATGGACTTGCATCAGCACCACAACCAGATATCCATTGCCAACCTGCAGAATTGGACCCAACGTCAGCATCAACTAAAGTATCAAAAAACCACTCTTCTCCATTTTTCCAGTGTAACAATAAATTTTTTGTTAGAAACGATCCTACAATCATTCTTACTCTATTATGCATCCAGCCTGTTTTATATAGTTGTCTCATTCCAGCATCAACAATTGGAATACCAGTTTTACCATTATGCCATAATGATAAATTTTTAGCATTTTTAATCCATGGAAATTTATTAAATTTACTTTGTATAGGTTTATGAGTCATATCTGGATAATGAAATAAAAGGTTATAAGAAAAATCTCTCCAGCCAAGTTCAGCAAGAAATTTTTTTTTATTTTCAGGATCAATTTTTTTTTCAATATTTACGGTATCATAAACTTCCAAAGCGGATATTTCTCCAAAATGAAGATAAGGTGATAATTTTGAAGTTAAATCTTTATCGGGTCTATCTCTTCCAACTGAATAGTTATTTGCTTTTTGCGAAATATATTTTTTTAATTGTAATTTTGCATTACTCTCACCAGGTATCCAATATTTTTCAATTTTTTTGATCCATTTCTCTTTTTTGTTTGTTAGATTTAAATCTTGTATAGTTATTTCATTTTTAAATTTTGAATTGGCGTAGCTTATTTTTGTATTTTTAAATTTAAGATCTTTTAGTTTTAGTAGTTCATCACAATGTCGCCAATAAGGAGTAAATACTTTAAAAAAGGTTCCACTTTTATTTTTAATATTCCAAGGTTCATTTAAAAGATATCCATTGTGTGAGTCGCATTCTATTTTAGATGAGGTAACTATAGATTTAATTTTAGTATCTCTTTTAATTGAATATGGATCATATAGTCTATTCCAGGATACATATTTAACATTTGAATTCTTTAGTATTGAAGATATAATTTTCTCTGGATCACCAGCAAATATATTTAGTTTGCCATTATGTTTTTGTATTGAGTCATATAAACTAATTAAGGATTTTTTTAACCACCATTTGGATGTGGATCCAATTCTTTGATTTAAATCTAAAATATAAATTGGAATTATCTGATCAACTTTTTTTGAAAGTGACAATAAAGATGGATTTTCTTGTAATCGCAAATCTTGTCTGAACCAATGAATTCCATAAGTGGCTACCATGAGTTTAAATTATGTTAATTTAGAATAAATTAAAGAGGTAAATCTATTATTTACTATGAGGAGGCATTTTTTTCTCTACGAACCAAACGTGTTTTTTTAACACAGGATCATATTTTTTCATTCGAAGCTTTTCAGCAACTTTCAATCCTTTTGTCGGTTTTCTTACAATATACTTAGTTCCTGTTTTTGGATTTTCTTCAGGTACTAGTTGTTTAAGAGCGAATGAAGTTTTTTTTGCCATGTGTTGTCTATACAGAATAATTATATGAAATAAAGTATTATTTATTCATAATCAGAAATTGACTGCTTAATAAAACGGTTAAAATTTCCTCTTTTTTTATCAAGTTTAATTTGTTTATTTCGTTCAAGTAAGTTTTTTTTCTTTTCTTCAGATGTTTTATCAAAACAATTATGACAAGATACACCTGGTTCATAATATTTATTATAAGTATCTTTAATACTAATGGGTAACCGACAAGCATGACAAAGTTTGTAAGTTCCATCTTTTAATTCATTTTTTAAAGATACTCTTCCATCAAATACGAAACATTCACCATTCCACATTGAATCTTTTTTTGGAGTTTTTTCTAAATACTTTAGTATACCCCCGTCTAACTGAGCAACATTTTTAAAACCCTTCATCATCATATATGATGAAGCCTTTTCACACCTGATACCTCCAGTGCAAAACATTGCAATTTTTTTGTCTTTTAACTTATTTAGTTTTTTTTGAACAAAAGATTTAAAGTCAGTGAAACTTTTAGTTTTTGGATTAATTGCCCCTTCAAAAGATCCTATTTTAACCTCAAATTCATTTCTTACATCAATCACAATAGTGTCTTTGTCTTTAATTAGTTGATTCCATTCATTGTATTTAACTTTTTTTCCAGATATTTTTGTAGGATCAGCAAATTTTGTTCTGAGTGTGACTATTTCATTTTTATTTCTAATTTTTAGTTTTTGAAAAGGCATATATTTATATTTTGATCGTTTAAGATTAAGTTTCTCAAAACTAAAATTTTCAAGATATAGAATGAAAGAATTTATATTTTTTTCTAAGCCAGCTATTGTTCCATTAATGCCTTCATCAGCAATCAATATTGTACCTTTTATTTTATTAAATTTGCAAAAATCTTTAAGTTTAGTAATGATATCATTTTTATCTTTAATTATTTTGAATTGATAAAAAGTAATTATAGTAAAGTACTTGTTGTTCATTTATCTAATTAATATAAAAAACTTTAAAAATTTATGTCTAAAGAAACCATTAATATTGTTAAAAATTTTCTCAATAGTTATTCTATAGAAACAACTCCAAATGTTTACGAAAAATATGGAGGCTTTTCTGAATTTCTTAATAAAAATCATGACGTTTATATAACTTATTTACCAGATGAAAATTCAAAAAATGTTATTAGAACGGCAAAAAAATTAAAATTAGAAGGTTATGATGTTATACCTCATTTGCCTGCGAGAACTATTGTAAATAAAAATGACTTAGAAAAATATATTGGTGAACTTGCAAATGAATCTGGATGTTCAAAAATTTTAATTATTGGTGGTGGTGGAAATCAAGCTGGCGAAATCTCTTCCTCAATTGATGTTTTAAAAACAGATTTTCTTTCAAAATATAATTATCAATTTGTAGGTGTGGCTGGACATCCTGAAGGAAGCCCAGATATTTCAAATGAAAATTTAGATTTAGCAATTAAACAGAAGAATGATTTTGCAAAAAATGTTGATTTTAAAATGTATTTAGCAACACAATTTTTTTTTGAAGCTAAATCTTTAATCGACTGGGAAAAACACTTAGTAAAAATTGGAAATAAATTACCAATCCACGCTGGGATACCAGGTCCAGCCTCTATTAAAACATTAGTAAATTATGCAAGGTCTTGCGGTATTGGAAATTCTTTAAGATTTATTACAAAACAGGCCTTTAACTTAACTAAACTTGCAACATTGAACACTCCTGACAAATTAATTTATGATCTTGCTGAACATAGCGAAAGAAACAAAGACTCTAAACTTGAAAAAATACACTTCTATGCGTTTGGTGGTATGAAAAAAACATCAGAGTGGTTAAATCAATTTAATAACTCAGATTTTTCTTATAATAATAAACAGAAATTCAAGTTAAATTAGCTTCTTCACAATTTTTTTATCTTTTAATGAAACAAAAGTTGTTTGATATTTAAGTTAATCTATAGATTAAGAATCTAATAATTAAGGAGTCTCATGTCAGATATTGAAATAGCAAGAAAAGCTAAAATGAAGCCTATTAGTGAAATTCTAAAAGGGCTTGATGTACCAGACACACCTGAAGCCTTCAGTCCTATGGGTCGTCATATAGCAAAAATAAACTTGGAGTACATAGAGTCACTTAATAAAAATAAAGATGGTAAACTTGTTCTAGTCTCAGCAATAACTCCAACACCAGCAGGAGAAGGTAAAACAACAACTTCTGTTGGATTAAGTGATGGTCTTAATAAACTAGGAAAGAAATCAATAGTTTGTTTAAGAGAGCCGAGTCTTGGACCATCATTCGGTATGAAAGGTGGTGCAGCTGGTGGAGGCTATGCTCAAGTAGTACCAATGGAGCAAATTAATTTACATTTTACTGGAGATTTTCATGCAATTACATCCGCTCATAATTTACTTTCTGCATTGATTGATAATCATATCTACTGGGGAAATAAATTAAATATTGATGTTAGAAGGGTTGTTTGGAAGAGAGTAATGGATATGAATGATAGATCACTTAGATCTATTGTTGTTGATTTAGGAGGAGTTGCAAATGGATATCCTAGACAAGATGGTTTTGATATTACTGTTGCATCGGAGATAATGGCAATTTTCTGCTTAGCAAAAGATTTAAAAGATCTTGAAGAGAGAATTGGAAATATAACTATTGCTTATACACGAGACAAAAAAGCTATTTATGCAAAAGATTTAAAGGCAGAAGGTCCAATGACAGTATTATTAAAAGATGCCATTAGGCCCAACATAACACAAACGTTAGAAAATAATCCTGCTATAATTCATGGTGGGCCATTTGCAAATATTGCTCATGGTTGCAATTCTGTAATTGCAACTAAAGCTAGTTTAAAATTAAGTGATTATGTTGTAACTGAAGCAGGCTTTGGAGCTGATCTAGGAGCAGAAAAATTCCTTGATATAAAATGTAGAAAATCAAATTTAAAACCTGATTGTGTGGTTTTGGTAGCTACAATTAGGGCACTAAAAATGCATGGTGATGTTTCAAAAGAAGATTTAAAAAATGAAAATGTAAATGCTCTTAAAAAGGGTTTAGTAAATCTAGAAAGACATATTAATAATGTTAGAAAATTTGGATTACCAGTAACTGTTGCTATTAATCATTTTGTCACTGATTCTAAAGCTGAAGTTGATGCCGTTCTAAGTTTTTGTACCACACAAGGAGTCAAGGCTTCTATGTGTACTCACTGGTCCGATGGTGGTGATGGTGCAACTGAATTAGCTCAAAATGTAATAGATATTTGTGAAGATAATAAGAATACATTTAAATTTTTATATGAAGATGATTTAACTCTATTTAAAAAAATAGAAAAAATTGCACAAGAGATTTATCATGCAAGTGAAGTTGTGGCAGACACGAAAGTACGTCAACAATTGAAGGATTTTGAAACTAAAGGATTTGGCAAATTACCTGTTTGCATTGCAAAGACTCAATATAGTTTTTCAACTGACCCTAATTTAAAAGGTGCCCCTACTGGCCACGTTTTACCTATTAGAGAGGTAAGATTGTCATCAGGAGCAGAATTTATAGTAGTTGTTTGCGGTGATATTATGACCATGCCGGGTCTACCAAGTGTTCCTGCGGCAAATTCGATAAAGCTAAATGACCATGGAGAAATTGAAGGTCTTTTTTAAAACTGCTATAAAGAGTTATAATGTTTAATAAAAAAAAATACTCGTTTCTATCTATTGCTAGAAATGCTTTAAATCATCATGAGAATTGGCAAAAGACGTGGAATAGTCCTGAGCCAAAAAAAAGTTATGATGCAATAATTGTCGGTGGTGGTGGACACGGTTTAACTACTGCTTACTATTTAGCAAAAAACCATGGAATTAATAATATTGCAGTAATTGAAAAAGGTTGGATAGGCGGCGGGAATACAGGGCGAAATACCACTATAATTAGATCAAACTATTTATGGGATCAAAGTGCAGCTTTATACGAGCATGCATTAAAACTTTGGGAAGGTATGTCTCAAGAATTAAATTACAACGTAATGTTTTCTCAAAGAGGGGTTTTGAATGTTGCTCATAATCTTCATGATGTAAGAGAATTAAAAAGACGGTGGCATGCTAACAGACTAAATGATATCGATTGTGAATGGCTTGATACAAAGAAAGTTAAAGAATTTTGTCCAATAATAAATACTTCACCAAAAATTAGATATCCTGTTTTAGGAGCAACGCTGCAAAGAAGAGCAGGAACTGCAAGACATGATGCTGTTGCATGGGGTTATGCAAGAGGAGCTGATGAAATGGGAGTTGATATAATTCAAAATTGTGAAGTAACTGGTATTAATGTAAAAAATGGAAATGTAACTGGTATTGAAACAACAAAAGGAACCATTAATTCAAATAAAATTGGAATAGCTGCTGCAGGGCATACCAGTGTTATTGCCAATATGGCGGGTATCAAATTACCTTTAGAGAGTAAACCATTACAGGCACTAGTTTCAGAGCCAGTAAAACCAGTCATTGATACTGTAGTAATGTCAAATACAATTCATGCGTATGTATCTCAGTCAGATAAAGGAGAACTAGTTATTGGTGCTGGAACAGATGGATACACTTCATATACTCAAAGAGGTGGCTTTAACATTGTTGAAGATACATTAATGGCAATAGTTGAATTGTTTCCAATATTTTCTAGAATGAAAATGCTTCGTCATTGGGGAGGAATTGTAGATATTTGTCCTGATGCAAGCCCCATTATCAGTAAGACGCACATAAACGGGTTATATTTTAATTGTGGTTGGGGAACTGGTGGTTTTAAAGCAACACCAGGGTCAGGTTGGGTATTTGCTCACACTATAGCTAATGATCAAGCACATGAATTAAATGCTCCTTTTACAATAAATAGATTTTCTAGTGGTGAATTAGTTGATGAACATGGTGCAGCTGCCGTAGCACATTAAATCATGTTTTTAATAAATTGCCCATACTGTGGAGAAAGAGATCAAGCTGAATTTTCTTGTGGAGGTGAAGCACATATTGCAAGACCAAAAAATCCTCCTGAACTCTCTGATGATCAATGGGCAGAATATTTATTCTTACGAAAGAACGAAAAAGGTATTCATTATGAAAGATGGAACCATGAATATGGATGCAGACAATGGTTTAATTTAGCAAGAAATACAGCAACAGATGAAATTCTTGCAGTATATAAGATGGGAGAAGCTCCTCCCATATTAAAAGCAAATATTCCAGCTACTCCTTCAGGTGAACCAAGTATTGGATCAGGGAATTTATCAACATCGAAAAAAGATAGGTTTTAAAAATAAAGATGCGATACAAAAATAATAAAAATCTAGAAAATAATAAGTTTGTTAGGTTCTATTTTGATAATAAAGAATATTTTGGATTTGAAGGTGACACCCTAGCTTCTGCACTTCTTGCAAATGATGTTCACTTAGTTGGAAGAAGTTTTAAATATCATCGACCGCGGGGTATTTATACCGCAGGTAGTGAAGAACCTAATGGAATAGTTCAACTTGAGACCAAAGAATATACCGAACCTAATAGAAGAGTAACTGAAGTCCAGATATATGATGGGTTAAAAGCTTTTAGTCAAAATAATTGGCCATCAGTGAAATTTGATGCTGGCGCTATAAATGATTTACTATCCCCATTTTTTCCTGCAGGGTTTTATTACAAGACTTTTATGTGGCCGCCAAAGTTTTGGAAAGCATATGAGTTCTTTATAAGACACGCTGCAGGACTTGGTAAATCTCCAAAAAAAGATGATCCCCACAAATACGAACATTTTCATTATCATTGTGATGTTCTAATTGTTGGAGCAGGAGTGAGTGGATTAATTTCAACAGAAATTGCAGCGAATAAAAATTATAAAGTTTTACTAGTTGAGCAAGAAGAGGATCTCGGTGGTGAAATTTTATCTACAAAAAATCAGGACATTAAAATTGATAATTTACCGATTAATGAATGGAAAAATAAATTAGTTGATAAACTTTCTAAAAATTCAAATGTAAAAATAGTTAAAAATACAACTTGTTTTGCATACTTGAATTATAATTTATTACTAGCAGTGCAAGAAATTGATCCAGAAAAAGGTTTAAATAAAAAAAATGATATTAAAGAAAGAATTTGGAAAATTAGATCAAAGAAAGTTATTTTAGCAACTGGTGCAATTGAACGACCAATAATATTTAACAATAATGACAGGCCTGGAATTATGCTTTCTAACAGTGTGAAAAAATACTTAAATAAGTATGGAGTTGCACCTGGAAAAAATTTAGTTTTTTTTACAAACAATGATAGTGCCTATGAAACTGCAATAGATTTTTTTGAACAAGGTATAAAAGTAGAGGCTATTGTCGATACAAGAGATAGTAGTGATGGATATTACCCTAAAAAAGCAAATAAATTAGGTATTACTATTCTAAAAGGTTATGAAATTAGTGATACTGTTGGAAGATTAAAAATTAGAGAAGTTAAATTAAGAAAAATAAAAACTGAAAACAATAATGAAAAATCTTCTATTAATATTAAATGCGATCTTTTAGCAATTGCTGGTGGTTGGACTCCTACTGTTCATTTATTTACTCAATCAAAAGGAAAACTCAAATTTAGAGATGTAGATGGAAGTTTTATTCCTCATGAAGTTTATCAAGATACATTGTGTGTTGGAAGTTGTAATGGTGAATATAATTTAAATGAAATATTATTAAGAACTCAAGAAGATACTAATAAATATTTAAATGATAATCAGCAAAATGAACTTGGCAAAGTAAATTACAAATCAGATGATCTAAAGCAAGGCAAACACCAAAATGTTTGGATTACATCAAAGAACAGTATTTCACGAACAAAAATGTTTGTAGATTTTCAAAACGATGTAGCAGCAAAAGATATTAAACTAGCTTTAAAAGAGGGTTTTCAATCCATTGAACATGTCAAACGATATACAACTACAGGAATGGCAACTGATCAAGGCAAGACTAGTAATGTTAATGCACTTGGAATAATATCAGAGTTAACAAATACGGAAATTTCCGAATTAGGTACAACAACATTTCGTTTACCCTATAAGCCAGTAACATTTGGAGCAATTGCTGGACGTCATATTAAAGAATTTTTTGATTTAGAGAGAACAAGTCCAATGCATCAATGGCATATTGATAATGAAGCTTTATTTGAGGATGTAGGTCAATGGAAAAGAGCCTGGTATTATCCTCAAAGGAATGAAAATTTTCAGTCTGCTTTAAATAGAGAAGTAAAAGCAACTAGAGATAGTCTAGGGATATTAGATGCATCAACGCTTGGTAAAATAGATATTAAGGGAAGAGATGTTAGCGAATTCTTAAATAGAATTTACACAAATTCTTGGTCAAAATTAGAAATTGGAAAATGTCGATATGGTGTAATGTTAGGCGACGATGGGATGGTTATTGATGATGGTGTAACAACTAGATTAGACGAGTATCATTATCTCATGTCAACAACTACAGGAAATGCGGCATCAGTAATGTCAAAATTAGAAGATTGGTTACAAACAGAATGGCCAGAATTAGAAGTATATTTAACATCAGTAACAGAAAACTATGGAACGATAAGCTTAAATGGCCCAAATTCAAAAAAATTAATGCAAAAACTGGTTCCAGATTTTGATTTTTCAAAAGAAAATTTTTCTCATATGAGTTTTAAGAATATTAATATTGACGGAATTAAATGTAGAGTTATGCGCATAAGTTTTACAGGGGAAATGTGTTACGAAATAAATGTTCCATCTGGCTATGCTAAAAATCTTTGGGAACTTTGTATAGATAAAGGTAAAGAATTTAATATTACGCCATATGGTACTGAAGCGATGCATGTACTTCGTGCTGAAAAAGGATTTATTATTGTTGGTCAAGAAACAGATGGATCAGTGACACCAGTAGATCTGGATATGGACTGGATAGTTAGTAAGAAGAAATATGATTTTATTGGTAAAAGGGCATTATATAGAAGTGATACTATTAAAAAAGATAGGAAACAATTAGTTGGATTAAGAACTAAAGATCCAAATCAGGTTCTTGAAGAAGGATCTCAATTGGTTGAAGAAATAACTGCCCTACCTATGAAAATGGTTGGTCACGTGACCTCTAGTTACTATTCACCTAATTTAAAAAGCTCTTTTGCTTTAGCTTTAATCAAAGGTGGTCTTGAAAAAAAAGGAAGTGTTTTAATTGCTCCAATGGAAAATGAAAATATTGAAGTAGAAATAACTAGTCCAATATTTATTGATCCTGAGAATCAAAGGGTTAATCAATGACTTTAACTTACAGTAATGTTTTGAATATAAATAAAAAAAATTTCAATGGAGTAACAATAGAAGAAAAAGCTCTATCAGGTAAAATAAATATACGGGGTAAAAGTTCAGATAAAGAATTTATGAAAAATATAGGCTCAGTATTAAATCTGGTTTTACCAATAGAGCCAAATGTAAGAATTTTTAATAATAATATTAGTATTATGTGGCTTGGTCCTAATGAATGGTTAGTCGAAACACCAGAAAATGAGAAAGATGAAATTATTTCTCTATTAGAATCTAAACTTAATCCAGAAAAAACAGCAATAACTGATGTTTCATTTAATAAAACTGTTTTACGACTTGAAGGGGAAAAGGTATTTATTTTACTTTCTAAATTTCTTGTCGCGAACTTAGAAAAAATTTTGGAAACTAATTTTTCTGTAGCTCAAACTATATTTATAAAAATTCCAATACTTTTTATTAGAAATAATACTGATAAAGAAGAAACTTCATTAGATTTACATTTAAACAGATCACAAGCAAAATATGTTTATGATTTATTAGTTGATGGTAGTAAAAATCTTAATATTTAATTTATTTTTTATCTTAATTTCATTAAGCACAGTATCATCTGGCAAAACTATATTTGGAAAAGCAAAAGTAATTGATGGTGATACTATACATATTAATAAAAATAAAATAAGACTGCATGCTATTGATGCCCCTGAGACAAATCAAACGTGTAATAAAAATAGTAAAGTCTGGAATTGTGGTGTGGAATCAACAAAGTTCTTAAAGGAATTAATTGGTAATAATAAAATTGAATGCATCACAGAAGGTAAGGATCGATATAATAGATTTATTGGAATCTGCTATAAAGATAATTTAGATTTAAATAGTGCAATGGTTCTGAATGGATGGGCGATAGCTTATCGCTATTATTCAAAAGATTATATTGAAGAAGAAGAAAAAGCAAAACGAGATAAAAAGGGTATATGGATTGGGGATTTTGAAGAACCCTATTTATTCAGAAAGAAAAATAAATAATCACCCATGATGTTGGGAATCTTTTAAATAAATTAAATCTTCTATTTCTTTATCTTTATTTTTAATTATTTTTTTTAGTTCATTTAATTCATTTTCAAAACTACGATTTTTTTGTTCAATCTGTCTAAGTTCTGATTTTAGTATTGAATTTTCAATATTTAGTTCTTCCATATCTTCAGTTGATGCAGAATTTTCTAATTCTATTTCTAATTTTTTAACAAGGTCTTCATATTTTGACAATTGTTTATTTAATTCAGTTATTTTATTTTCTAGTTTGTTAAGTTTCTCAATACTTTCTGAATTATTTTCTAATGGGTTATTTTCTAGATCTGATATATTTTTAAGAGATTGTTTATAATCATTCTTAATTGTATCGAATGATTCATTTAAATCACGTATTTCTTCACGTAAGTTTTTTATTTGATCATCTCTAAATTTTAATCGCTGATTTTTTTGAAATATCTCAAGTTTAAGTTCTTGTATTTCAGATCGTAAACTTGATTCATCAACAACACTACTAGGAATGATTTCAATAGGTGGCTCAGTTTGTTCAGTTGAAAAATCTAAAGAAGGCAAATAGAAAAAAATACCAAAGATAGCTATAATTGAAATGACTAGTAAGATTCTGTTTCTTCTTCTTCTTCTTGCTTTTAAACCAACAAAACCTACCATATGAACCGTATAAAACGGTAAGTGTAAAAAATAAATATTTAATTATTATTAAATTGTGGATCTAAAGAATATGTGGTTGACCTTAAGTACTGAGTAATTTTTTTGATATCTCCAATTTTTAAAAGGTTTTCGTAAGGTATAAGTGAACCAAAGTACATGTAAATATCATCACCTATCTTTCTTTTAAGTTCATACATACACAAAGAGTATCTGAATGTTTGTCCAATTTTATTGGCAATATGGTAAAGTTGACTATTTTGACCATCAAAAAAAATTGGTAACACAGGGCTTTTAGTTTTAAGAACTAGTTTCGATACCCATTGTTTCCACTCACCATCGTCAGCTTTTGTATTTTTTTTTAAGTTTTGTTTAGTTGCTATTGTTCCAGAAGGGAAAAGAACTAGAACGCCTTCATTGTGCAAAGTTTTTTCAGCTTCTTTGCGTGTATTAATGTTAGTTAATAGAGCTTCTCTATTTTCATTAAAATCAATTGGTAATATTTTATCTTTTACTGCCTCTGCTTGTCTTAAAACTTTATGTGTAACCATTTTATAATCTTGTCTTACTTTTGAAATCGCTGAACATATGGATACACCATCAGCAACTCCAAAAGCATGATTTGCTATAACAATTAATTTTCCTTTTTTTGGAATGTAACTACCATCCTGAAAATTAGTTATCAAAGTAAAATTTAATTTATCTACTGCATCATCCCAAAAAAGCTCAGGTGGTCTATTTTCAGATAAATATTCATCATATAATTTTTTTAATTTTAATTTTCCTGTTAATAATTCAGTAATCTTAATAAATATTTGACCTATAAAATTTACTTCCGCTGTTGCAAAAGTAAATACAATTTTATTTTTATTCATAATGAAAATGAATCAATTTAAATAAAACAAGTATTTTTCAAATATATTACATATTTGCATAGTTTGGTCCCCCACTACCTTCAGGAACAACCCAATTTATGTTTTGTGATGGCTCTTTAATATCACATGTTTTACAATGAATACAGTTTTGTGCATTAATTACAAATTTAGGATTTTGAGTGTCTGTTTTATCAACCTCATATACACCAGCAGGACAATATCTTTGAGATGGCTCATCATAAGCATTTAAAGTAAATTTTATCGGTAATTCCTTATCCTTTAATTGTAAATGCACTGGCTGATCAGCTTCATGGTTAGTTCCAGTCAAATAAACAGAACTGGTTTTATCAAAGGTAAATATTCCATCATATTTTGGATAATCTATTTTTTTTGAATCTTTTGCTAATTGTAAAGCTTCATGATCAGCATGTTTGTGTTTTAATGTAAAAGGAAGCTTGCCTCTAAATATTATTTGATCAATTCCGGTAAATATTATTGCAGGTACTAGTCCCCAATTAAAACTAGGTTTTACATTCCTTGCTGCAAACAATTCTTTATAAAGCCATGAACTTTTAAATTTATCTTCATATGCTGCAAGAGATACAGATTTACTTAAATAATCATTAATTGTTTCAGCAGCTATAATTCCACTTTTCATTGCAGTATGTGAACCTTTAATCTTTGGCATATTTAATGTGCCTGCATCGCATCCAACTAGTAATCCGCCTGGCATATACATTGTAGGTAAACTTTGAATACCACCTTCAATAAGTGCCCTTGCTCCATAAGCGATACGTTTTCCATTAGTAAGAATTTTCTTAATTGCTGGGTGGGTTTTAAATTTTTGAAATTCATCATAAGGTGATAAATAAGGATTTTTATAATCAAGACCGATTACGTATCCTAAAAATATTTGTTTATTTTCAGCATGATAACAAAAACTGCCGCCATAAGTTGCATTATCTAATGGCCATCCCGCAGTATGCATGACAAGACCTTCTTCATGCTGACTTTCATCTAATTCCCAAATTTCTTTAAACCCAATTCCGTATTGTTGCGGTGACTTATCTTTTGATAAATTATATTTTTTAATTAATTCTTTTCCTAAATGACCTCTACAACCCTCAGCAAAGACTGTTACTTTAGCGTTAATATTTATTCCTGGTTCAAAACTATCTTTTTTGTTACCATCTTTATCAATACCCATATCACCAGTTTGTACACCAATTACATGATCTTCATCTGAATATAATATTTTAGATGCTGCAAATCCTGGAAAAATTTCTACTCCTAAATTTTCAGCCTCACTTGCAAGCCATCTACATAAATTTGCGAGACTTATGATATAATTCTTATGATTTTTTTGTACACTAGGAAGAAGCCATGTAGGCCAATTTAACGAGCCTTTCTTAGATAAGAATAAAAACTTTTCTTTTGTTACTTTAGTTTTAATTGGTGAGTCTTTACTTCTCCAATCAGGTATTAATTCATCGAGTGCTCTTGTTTCAAACACATTACCACTTAAAATATGGGCTCCTACCTCTGATCCCTTTTCTAATACACAAACATTAATTTCTGGGTTCAGCTGTTTTAGTTTAATTGCAGTTGAAAGGCCTGATGGACCAGCACCTACCACTACAACATCATAGTCCATTGACTCGCGTTCTACTTCCATTTTATTTATTGTAATAAATTAATTTATTGTTGAATAGTATTTAATTTATCTAGTTCAGAAGATAATTGAGGCAATGCCTCAAATAAATCAGCGTTTAATCCATAGTCAGCGACATTAAATATTGGCGCTTCTTCATCTTTATTGATTGCAACAATTACCTTACTTTCTTTCATACCCGCTAAGTGCTGTATTGCACCAGAAATTCCGACAGCAATATACAAATCTGGGACAACTACTTTGCCAGTTTGCCCAACTTGATAGTCATTAGAAACATAACCAGCATCTACAGCAGCACGAGAAGCTCCAACTGCCGCATTAAGCTTATCTGCTATTTCATTTAAAAGTTTAAAATTTTCGGCGCTTTGTAATCCTCTGCCACCGGATATCACAACTCGAGCAGTACTTAACTCTGGTCTTTCAGATTGAGATTCTTCTCTATCAATAAATTCAACACTGCCACTATGATTATCAAAAGAAATATTTTCGACCTGTTCTTTTCCACCGCTAGTTTCAACAGGGTCAAACGATGTTGGTCTTACTGTTACTACTTTAATCTTGTCATTTGATTTAACTGTTGCAATAGCGTTACCAGCGTAAATTGGCCTCATAAAAGTATCGGAACTTATTATTTTTATAACATCACTAACTTGTGCAATATCAAGTTTAACGGCAATTCTAGGAAAAATATTTTTACCAAAAGTTGTTGCAGGTGCCATTATGTGGGAATAATTATTAGCCAAAGATACAGCGATAGGCTCAATGTTTTCAGCAATTGGGTTTTTAAGTTTTTCATTATTGGCTAAATATACTTTTGAAACTTTTTCACATTTAGAGATATTTTTAGCTAACTCTTCACATTCATAGCCTGTTACCAAAACATGGATATCTTGGTCTATTTGCGATGCTGCAGATATAGTATTTAAGGTTGATGGTTTGATATCTATATTATTATGTTCTGCTAATACTAATATTGTCATATAACTTTTGCCTCATGTTTTAGTTTTTGAACCAATTCAGCAACATCACTTACCATAATTCCTTTTTGTCTAACAGGTGGTTCTTCTACTTTTATTTGTTCAATTCTAGGCTCTATATTTATACCAAGTGAAGATGCTTCTTTTGTATCAATGGGTTTTTTCTTTGCTTTCATTATATTTGGTAAAGAAGCATACCTAGGTTCATTCAGTCGAAGATCACATGATGCTACAAATGGTATAGACACTTTTATTCTTTCTAAACCTTCATCTATTTCTCTAGTAACGATTGCATTTTGACCATCAATTTCAATTTTAGATGCAAATGTGGCCTGATGCCAATTGAGTAATGCAGATGTCATTTGACCAGTTTGATTAGAGTCATCATCGATTGCTTGTTTTCCCATTAAAATAATTGATGGTTTTTCTTCTTCAGCAACTTTAGAAATTATTTTAGAAATAGCAAGAGGTTCTAAATCATTGTCTGTTTTAATATGAATACCCCTATCAGCTCCCATTGCTAATGCAGTTCGAATAGTTTCTTGTGCCTTATCATTACCTATAGAAAGAATTATAATCTCATCTGCTTTACCAGCTTCTTTTATTCGTAGAGCTTCTTCTACTGCGTTTTCATCAGGAGGATTCATGGACATTTTTACATTATCTTTTTCAACTCCAGAACAATCAGCTTTAACCCTGATTTGAACATTATAATCTATGACTCTTTTTACGGTAACAAGTAACTTCATACTATTTTTTTAGTTTTTCATTTTTAGGATCATAAGGACTATCCTCTATAACAGTTACATTGTACTTTTTATCTAATATATCCATTTCTAATTTTTGACCAATGTCTGCAAATTTAGGATCCACCATACCAATAGCTAATGATTTTTTCACTCTAAAACCATAGTTACCTCCTGTCGCACGACCTATAACTCTTCCATTATTGTAAATTGGATTATTACCCAATGCATCTGCATCTTCAACATCATGAACCTCTAAAGTTACCATTTTGTTTTTAAAACCATTTTGCTGCCATTTAACAAGAGAATCTCTTCCAATAAAATTCCCTTTATTTAAATGTACAAATCTTTCTAATCCAGACTCAAAAGCTGCATATTCAATAGACATTTCTGTACCAACCAATTTGTAGGTTTTTTCAACACGTAAGCTTTCCATCGCTCTAATACCAAATGGTTTAAGCCCATGATCTTTTCCTGCTTCCATCAATTTATCAAAAATATGGTTTTGATATTCAATTGGATGATGTAATTCCCATCCTAGTTCTCCAACAAAATTCATTCGCATAGCAATACTAGGAGCTAAACCAACATTGATTTTTCTTGAGGATAACCATGGGAAATTTTCATTAGATAAATCAGTCTTAGTAATTTTGGAAAGAATATCTCTCGATTTAGGACCGGCTAAAACAAGAACACCCATACTATTAGTTAGATTTTCATAAATTACTGATCCATCTTTGGGCATCCATTTATGAATCCAATCATGATCTAATCGTTGAAATGCTCCTGCTGAAACTAAATAAAACGAATTTTCTTTTTCTTTCGCAATTGTGAATTCTGAGTGAACTCCTCCAGCAGTATTTAGTGCATGACAAAGATTTACTCTTCCAATTTTTTTAGGAATTTTGTTTGCAACTAAGTAGTCTAGAAACTCTTCTGCGCCCGGTCCTGAAATCCGACATTTAGCAAAGGCAGTCATATCTAGAAGACCAGCATTATCTTGAACATTTAAGCATTCGTTGCCAACATGCTCAAACCATTTTGATCTTCTAAATGACCAATCATCTTTTTGTAATTCTTTTGAAGGTGCAAACCAGTTAGCGCGCTCCCAACCAAACTTTTGACCAAAAACTGCACCAAGATTTTTTAATCTATCATAACAAGGAGCTTGTCTTAATGGACGTCCCTCTTCCCTTTCCTCGTCAGGATAGTGTACTGTAAAGACGTTCGCGTAAGCTTCTTCATTCTTTTTAATTAAATATGCTTCAGTTGCATAATCACCAAATCTTCTAGGATCTACTCCTAACATATCAATTGTAGGTTCACCGTCTACTATCCATTCAGCAATTTGCCATCCAGCTCCACCAGCTGCAGTAATTCCAAAACTATGACCTTCATTTAACCAGAAATTTTTAAGCCCCCATGCCGGTCCAACAATTGGACTTCCATCTGGCGTATAACAAATAGCACCATTGTAAACTTTCTTAACTCCAACTTCTCCAAAAATAGGAACACGGTGCATTGCTGATTCAATGTGAGGCTCTAAACGCTCCAGGTCTTCTTGAAATAATTCGAATTCAGATTCTTTATCAGGTCCATCAACATAACAAACGGGAGCTCCTTTTTCATAAGGCCCTAAAATCAATCCTCCTCTTTCTTCACGCATGTACCAAGAACTATCAGAATCTCTTAAGACTCCCATTTCAGGAAGTCCTTGTTCTTTTCTTTTTAATATTTCAGGATGATCGTCAGTAACAATGTATTGGTGTTCAACAGGTATAACAGGAATATCAAGTCCGACCATCTTTCCAGTCTGTCTTGCAAAATTACCACTACATGAAACTACATGCTCACATTCAATAGAACCTTTATCAGTTTCTACAATCCATAAATCATCTTTATTTTTTTTAATACTAGTTACAGAAGTATTTCTATAAATTTCTGCACCTTTATCTCTTGCTCCTTTTGCTAAAGCTTGAGTTAGATCGGCTGGTTGAATGTATCCATCTTCAGGATGTTGAATTGCACCTATTAATCCATCTGTATTACAAAGGGGCCAAATTTCTTTTACTTGTTCAGGAGTTAAAAATTTAACATCAACACCTATTGTTTTTGCAACTCCTGAATATTGATAATACTCATCCATTCTATCTTGAGTAGTTGCTAAGCGAATATTTGAAACCACACTAAACCCAACTTTTTGTCCAGTTTCTTCTTCAAGAGTTTTGTAAAGTTTGACTGCGTATTTATGCAATTGACCTACCGAATAACTCATATTAAATAATGGAAGTAACCCTGCTGCATGCCATGTTGATCCTGAAGTTAATTCCTTTCTTTCAACGAGAACTACATCTGACCAACCCTTTTTTGCTAAATGATAGAGAGTGCTAACACCTACAGCACCTCCACCGATGACAACTACTTTTGACTTTGATTTCATTATTACTATTTAATACTGTACTTCATTAATCATATTAAATAAGGTGGGTCAATCATGAGATACTTCAAAAAAATAATTTTGGTGGTTATAATGAGTGCGTTTATTTGTCTTCCTGTTAAGGCTGAAATGACTCTTAAAGAATTATTTTTTGATGAGTCTAAGCCTTTTCATTTAAAAATATTAGATGTTATTCCTGATGAAGGAATTGTTCAAATTGGTGATGAAAATGCGAAAAATACTATCATTGAATTCATGGATTATTTTTGTGGATACTGTAAAAAGGTCCATCCTGAATTGCTTCAAATTGCAAACGAAAGAGAGGACACAAGAATAGTTTTCCTGCAACATCCAATATTAAGTGAGTCATCTAAATTGTTAGCAAATATGGTAGTGGCTGCCAATATGCAGAACAAGGGTATTGATTTTCATAATGCGTTATTTGAAGTTGAGGGAAATTTAAATAATGCAAAACTAAAACAAATAATTGAAAACCTTGAGTTGAATGATGCTAAATTAAATATCGATATGACAAAAGATGAAGTTAATAATGTTGTTAGACTTAGTTCTTTTTTAGCTAATGGATCAGGTGCTCGAGGTACTCCTACTTTTTTTGTTAATGAAGAACTTGTTGTTGGTTATATCTCTATTGATAGAATAAAAGCTTTATTAAAGTAAAGAAGCTCTATTAATTAAATAGAGCTTCTTAAAATATTTTATTTATCTACTACTTCTCTAGTATTAGCGTTGTGTGATTCAGTAAAAGGAATTGGCACAACTTCTGCATCCACTGGTACACCAGGTGTATCAGCATATTGATCAGGTAGATGAACCTTGAATTTACGACCAAAATTTCCAATAGGAAAACCATTTTTATTTAGAGTTCCATCAAATGGCACATAGCCCATAGCAATGTTCCTTCCTTGCTCAGGATGATACCAAGGAGATGTTATGAATCCACAAGGTTCATTACCATCTTCTGAAACAAGCCAAAAATCAGGAGCATATTCTTCGATAGGTTTTCCACCTAAGCTTAATCCAACTAACTGAAGCTTGTATGGTTTTTTTCCATCTTTTAAATCTGCTTTCATCTTTTCAAGAACAGTCTTACCAACATAGTCAGAAGTTTTATTCCACTCACCTTTACCAGATAAAGATACTTGATAGCCTAGATTACATTGAAAAGGATTATGCTGATTATCCATATCTTGACCCCAAGATAGAATTCCTGCTTGAATTCTACGGTGGTGAGCCGGAGCTATAACCATAAGATTATGTTTTTTTCCTGCCTCTAAAACAGCATTCCACATATCATCTGCATATTTTGTAGAGTCATACAAATATATTTCAAATCCTGCTTCTCCAGAAAAACCTGTTTGTGAGATTATACAATCTCTTCCACCGACTTTAGCAGCAGCAAGTCCATAAAATGGCATTTCATCAACTTTAACTTGGTCACCTATTAAATCATTCATCAAAGCATGAGCTTTTGGACCTTGAATTTGAACTGGGCTTACATCAATTTCATCAATATGGACATTAAATCTATTATCATGATTTACACCTTGCAAATACAAACCAATGTCTGAGTCAGATAAAGAAAACCAAAACTCATCCTTAGAAATTCTTAGAAGAATTGGATCGTTTAAAACACCCCCATATTGATTACAAAGAATTACATATCTTCCTCTCATAGGAGATATTTTTGTTGCATCTCTTGTTATAACGTAATCAACAAAAGCCTCAGCATCAGGGCCTTTAACTTGAATTTGTCTTTCAACTGCAACATTCCACATGGTAACATGATTTTTAATTGCCTCATACTCAACCATTGCTCCACCATCTTCAGGCTTTACATAACCTCTTGGATGATAAATTCTATTATAAACTGTTGCTCTCCAACATCCCGCCTCCATTGACAAATGCCAATAAGGTGATTTTCTCACTCTGGTTGAAATAAGCATTTGGACTGGTGTAGGACCACTTTGTCTTAAATTGTAGGGAACCTTTCTGTCCGATTGATCCACCGACGTAGAATGTTTAATCATTATAAACTCCTTAAATAAATATGCTATTTCTGTATTTAATCTTTAAATACTCTGCAATGATAAAATGTAGGTGATGTAAAAAAAATAGTGGACCTTAATTAGGTCAAAATTTCGTCTTAGTTTTGACAGCAAATTTTGATATCTACAATCTATGAAATTTAAATTATTACTACCCTTTATCTCTTTACTAATTTTTTTAGGCGGTTGTTCAGCTAGTTATAAACAACTTTCTACAATGGAAAATAAAGAACCAAAAAACTTTCAAGAACACTTACTATACGAATACAAAAAAAGAGCTAGTTTTGAGGCAGAGGAAATGCACGATTGGAATTCTGCTAAATTATATTCTGAAAAAGCTCTCAAGAGTCTAGAAACTGATGAAATATATCCAGAAGAAACTTCATATTGGAAAATTCCAGAAGAAAATATTAATGAAATAAAAATTGCATATGACAACCTTATGACAATTTATGAAGATGCTAAAAATATTGATCCTTTTAATTTAGCAAGAGCTATTTCATCATTAGATTGCTGGTCAGAGCAACAGGAGGAAAATTGGCAAACATGGGATATTAATAGTTGCAAAAATGATTTCTTAAACGCCATGCATAATATTTATGAAAAAATATCTACTCAGGAAAATGAGCAGGAAACATCAGATAACAAAGATAATAATTTAGAAAATGAAACAAAAGATGAAGTAACAATTGTGACTAAAAATGAAAATAAAGAATTAATGCAAATAATTTATTTTGATTTTGATCAATTCAATTTATCTGAAGTTAGTAAAGATAAAATAAAAAAATTTTTAAATAATTATGGAAGTGATATTAATGAATATCTTGTCGTTGGACATACTGATACTAAAGGAACAAATAAATATAATTTATTATTATCAATCAAAAGAGCAGAGGTTGTAAAAGAAATTTTAATTAATTATGGAATTAATCAAAGTAGTATTAAAATTTTAGGCAAAGGCGAGGAATCTTTAGCTGTAGATACTCCAGATGACACCAAACAACCCGCAAATAGAAGAGTGGAAATAAAAAAAACAAATTAACTTTTGTTTATAAATATTTTGGTATATTGAGCTTCTTTCAATGTATTCCAAAACGACAAAAAAAATAAATATTACTGTTAAGCCTTATTATCTTGAAGACCAATCTGAGCCTGAAGATCAACATTATGTATGGGCTTATAAAGTGACAATTGATAACCAAGGTAATGAAAAAGTACAACTGGTAAACAGACATTGGAAGATTATTGATGCTAATGGTACTCTTCAAGAAGTACGAGGTAAAGGTGTAGTAGGTGAACAGCCTATATTAAATCCTGGTGAGAAGTTTGAATACACCAGTGGAACACCACTAGCCACTTCATCAGGATTCATGGAAGGAACATATGAAATGCAAAATGATGATGGAAATACTTTTGATGTTCAAATACCTCAGTTTTCATTAGATACACCATTTGAAAATAATAAATTAAATTAATTCACAAAAACAATGAGAGACTTTAGGTCAATTCTTAACATAATTGGAATACTAATATGTATTGAAGCACTAGCAATGCTTATCCCAATGTTTTTTGATCTTTATTATGGTAATTATGATTGGCTACAATTCTTTTATTCTAGTTTAATCACTTTCTTTATCGGTATAATTTTATATTTTTCATTTAGAAAAAAAAATATTAAACTTGGAATTAGACAGGCATTTTTATTAACAATTTCATCTTGGTTAGTAATTTCACTTTTTGGAGCAATACCATTTGTTTATTCTTCTTCTTCGCTAAGTTATACAGATGCTTTTTTTGAATCTGTTAGTGGCATCACCACAACTGGAGCAACCGTAATCAATAACTTAGAAAACTTATCTGAAGGAATATTAATTTGGAGATCTCTTCTTCAATGGTTTGGAGGTATAGGAATTATAGTTCTTGCAATGGCTATATTACCAACGTTACAAATTGGTGGCATGCAGCTGCTACACATGGAACATGATGATCCTTATGAAAAAACAATTCCTAAGGTTAATCGATTTGTTATAGAATTGTTTCTTTTATACATTTTCTTATCAATCATTTGTACTGCTTTATATTTTGTTAATGGAATGAAAGGTTTTGATTCGATTATTCATGCGATGACTACGATTTCAACTGGTGGATTTTCCAATTATGATGAATCATTTTCACATTTTAATTCATTTCAAATAGAAGCTATAAGTGTAATTTTTATGTTGGTAGGTAGTTTACCATTTGTCTTGTATTTACAATTTTTACATAATCAAAAAAAATTAATTTATAAAGATGATCAAATCAAATTATTCTTTCTAATTTTATTTTTAATTATTTTGTTAACGACTATTTGGCTAACTACTAATCAATCTATAGATGCATTTTCTGCTTTTAGAATTGCTTTATTCAATATTACTTCAATTTTAACTGGGACTGGTTATACTAGTAGTAACTTTTCCAATTGGGGAAGTTTTGGCATTGTAATAATGATGATTATTATGTTTGTTGGTGGATGTGCAGGATCTACTACTGGTGGAATTAAAATATTTCGATTACAAATTTTGTTTAGAGGTGCAATTACACAAATTAGAAAATTAACTCAGCCTCATGCAGTCTTGGTTATGCGATTTAATGGCAAAACAGTGAATGAAAACACTTATAACTCAATAATGGGCTTTTTCTTCATGTATATATTCTTATTCATTTTGTCAGCAGTAAGTTTAAGTTTGTTCAATTTAGATTTTCTTACAGCATTTTCAGCAGCAGCTTCTGCAATATCAAATGTTGGCCCTGGTTTAGGTGAAATAATTGGACCTAGTGGAAATTATTTTTTATTAGATAATGGTGCAAAATGGATATTATCTCTTACTATGATTATTGGAAGACTGGAAATTTTTACAGTATTAGTTTTATTATCAATGAATTTTTGGAGAAGTTAAATACTTAAATAATTTCCCATATAAGTTGATAGTTGGTTTTTTGTTTCATTGATATAATCATTCAAGGCTAGAAATAATAAGTCATTAACAATTATTTCAGTTTCATTTAAAGAAATAAATTTTTGAGATGTTGTAGATCTTGAGGTTTCTACAGTTGCATTAGCTTTTAAGAAACCGCTATCATCATAAAGTTCATACTCAACTAAAAAAAATAATTCATATTTAAATATTGTTTTTTCTTCATATTTTTTTGCATCAATATTTTCAACTTCATTTTTTGTTATAGATGCATCTAAAATATTTATTACTAATTTATTTTCATTGCCCAATTTTATAATATTTTCATTATTCCATTTAATCATTAATTCAATTGGCGGATTCTGAATTTGATCCTCAATATTATTTTTAGCAAATACCGGATTATACTTTGTATTAATTTCTATTTTTTTTGTATTTATTGAAATTTTTTCAAAATTAGAAATATCAATTTCGATAGGTTTCAATATTTCAACTGGTTGACAAGATAAAACAAAAAATAAAATTACAAATAAACTATTTTTTAAGTACATATATTAATATTGCTTGTTGAATATACATTCTATTTTTTGCTTGTGTTAGTACTACAGAATTTTTACCATCTAAAACATCTGATGTTACTTCTTGTCCTCTTTTAGCAGGCAAACAATGCATGAAAATTACGTTTTTTTCAGCTTCATTTATAATTTTTTTATTCACAGTAAAATTTTTAAAATATTTTTTCTTATTATTGTTTTTTTCACCCATAGAAATCCAAACATCAGTCATAATGCAATTGGATTTTTTTGAGCCAGCAACCGGGTCAGAATAATATCTCAAATTTTTATTCTCAAACTTTGAAAATTCATTTTTATAATATTTAAATATTTGATTGGGTACAACAATATTAAGTTTAAAGTTATAAATATTTTGCAAATGAATAAGTGAACGCAAAACATTATTGTAATCACCAATCCAAGAAATACTTAAATCTTTATAGTTTTTAAACTTCTCTTGTAAGGTTAAAAAATCTCCCAGTATCTGACACGGATGACTATATTCAGTTAGACCATTAATTATTGGAAGAATATTTTCTTTACTTAAATTTACTATTTGTTTGTGATTATTGTTTCTTATCATTAGGCAATCAATATATTGACTTAATACATTAAGGACATCTTCAGCTTTTTCTCTTATATTATCAAAGCCAATATCTTTACTTTGCAATTCTAAAACAGAACCTCCTAATTTTTGCATTCCTACATTGAAACTTAATCTCGTTCTTAGTGATTGTTTTTCAAAAATTAAACCGAGAGTTTTATCTTTGCAAGATGAGGAATATTTTTTAGGGTTTTTTTTGATTTTTTTAGCAAGAGAAATTATTTCATCAATTTCTTTTTTTTTAAAACTATTAATATCAATAAAATGTTTCATCTTGATAGTTCTTTTAAACTTTTTTTAATTATTGTTAATGATTTATCAATCTCTTTATAAGATACTATAAGTGGTGGGGCTAATCTTACTGTATTATCTGCAGCAGGTACATTTAGTAATTTATTTTTTTTTAATTGTTCAGAAAAATCTATATTGCTAATATTAGTTTTTATTCCCAATAAAAGTCCTGCACCTCTAACCTCTGAAATAATATTAGATGTACTCTCTAATTCTTTTAAATTTTTCCAGAAATATCTAGCAGTTTTATCAATCTTTGAAAGGAATGTTTTGTTAGAGATAACTTTTAAAACTTCTAAACCTACACTCATAGCTAAGGGATTACCGCCATAGGTTGATCCGTGACTACCCTTAGTCATTGCGACACATGCTTTGTTTGTTGACATGCAAGCTCCAAGTGGAAAACCCGATCCTATACCTTTTGCTACAGACATAATATCAGGTTTTATTTTTGCCCATTCATGTGAGAACAATTTACCAGATCTTCCAAATCCACACTGAACTTCATCAAAAAAAAGTAAGATATCATTTTCGTTACAAATTTTTCTTAATAACTTTAAAAAACTTAAATGAGCAGGACGAATACCTCCTTCTCCTTGAATTGGTTCAATTATAATACCAGCTGTTTTTTTATTTATTGCCGATATTAATTTTTTTTCATTATTAAATTCAATTTGTTTAAAGTCTTTAAGCATAGGGCCAAAGCCATTAGAGTATTTTTTATTTTTTTGTGCTGAAAGTGCGCCATAAGTTCTTCCATGAAATGCACCATCAAAAGATATAATCTCTGTTTTTTGAGTCTTGTGATACGAATGATATCCTCTAATTATTTTTATTCCACATTCAATAGATTCAGTTCCAGAATTAGTAAAAAAGACTTTGTCTGCAAAAGAATTTTTACAAAGTAATTTTGCAAATTGTTCCTGTTTTTTGATTTTATATAAGTTTGAAACATGCCAGAGTTGTTTCGATTGTTTATTAAGCGCCTCTATAAGTTTAGGATGACAATGACCAAGAGAATTTACAGCTATTCCGCTAGCAAAATCTAAATATTTTTCATTTTGACTAGTGTATAAATAACATCCTTTACCTTTTGCAAATTCAAGAGTTTTATTTCCATAAGTTGGCATTACGTTTGATAAAAGTTTTTTAACCATATTTAAAATTTAATTTTATATCCTTCACGAAACATAAAATAGCATAATAAAATTAATATAATATTAATAATTATTAAGAAGATTGATCCTTGGATTAATGAGCTATCAGAAATGCCTGTAAAAGCATATCTGAAACCATCTATATTATAAAAAAATGGATTAAATGAGGAAACTTTCTGCCAAAACTCTGGAAGTCTTGAAATTGAATAAAATGTTCCTGATAAAAAAGTAAGAGGTAAAACTATAAAATTAGTTATACCTTGTTGTTGATCCCATTTGTCTGCCCAGATACCAACGATTGTACCCAAAGTTCCCATCATTGTGCATCCCATTAATGTGAAAAATAATAGTGCTGTATAAGAGTGCACATGAAGTGGTACAAATATCATAACTCCTATAGTTGTTACTATACCGCACACAACCCCCCTGCAAACTGAGCCAATTATAAATCCGAATGCTAATTCAACATTGTTTAATGGGGCCATTAATATGTCTACAATATTCCCTTGAAATTTTGATTGACCAATACTTGATGCCGAATTAGCAAAAGAGTTTTGAAGCATCGTCATCATTATCAAACCAGGTGCAATAAAATAAGGCAGATCAATACCATTTATTGAATTTACGGATCTACCTAGAGCTAAACTAAAAACAGCTAAAAATAATAAAGAGCTAATAGCTGGTCCAATAACAGTTTGTATCCCAACTTTTAAGAACCTAAAGACCTCTTTTTTTACTAATGTAAGAAAACAAAGATAATTATAGTAAATCATATTAGGAGTTTTCTTTTAATATATTTAAATTATTTGTATATTAATTTAGTGGACGAAAAAAAACTCTTAAAATACGCCATTGATTACTTAAGCAAGTACGATTCCTCAAAGAGTAATTTAGTTAGTGTACTTAAAAGAAAAATTTTAAGATTAAATGTAACAAATTTTGAGAAAAAAAAACTTATTGATACTATTGAAAGTATAATTTTAAAATTAGAAAAAAATAAATTTATTAATGATGATAGATATAGCTCAACAAAAATTTTTTCTTTATCAAATTCTGGAAGATCTAAGAATTTTATTTTTAATTACTTGATTAAAAAAGGAGTGAGTAAATCTCAAATTCAAAATAATTTAAACTTAATGAAACAAGATAATGATAATTGGGAATTAGAATCAGCAAAAATATTTGCTAAAAAAAAGAAATTGTTAGAAAAAAATGAAAGTTATGAAAAAAAATTAGCAAAAATGGCAAGAGCTGGTTTTAGCTATGACATATGCAAGAAAATATTAGGTTAGCTCTCTTTTATATGAATCTTACCTTCTAATAGTCTTGCAATTTGTTTGGTTGTTTCAAATCTTTCAAATGAAATTCTGATGATTGCAGTTAAAGGTGCTGCGAGAAGAACTCCAATAAAGCCCCAAATCATTCCCCAAAAAATTAAGGATAAAATAATCGTTATTGGATGTAATCCAAAACTCTCACCAAAAATCTTAGGTTCTATAAAATTTCCAACTATTTGATGAATAATTGTAGGCAAAATTATAATTAATATAACTAATGTTGGGTCGTTATATTGCAGAAAAGCAATTGGTAATGGAAGTAAAACAGCAATTACAGAGCCAATTACTGGAATAAAGTTTAAAATAAATGTTAAGCTACCAAAAATGAAGGCTAATTCTAAACCTAAAAACCAATAAATTAATCCTGCAGCCATACCCGTGAAAGCTGATGTTAAAAATTTTGTAAATATATATTTTTTTACTAATCTAATAATGTCGTTCCACTCATCAGAGGTATTCTTAGGAGGAGTGCCAAGTAATAAAAAAAGTGTGATTATTACAACTAGGAGAAACTTTGAAATAAAATTCGCACTGTTACTTAATATAGTACCAGCCCAATTAGTAATGGGCAACTCTGCAATTGTATTTCTAATTGTTTCTCTATCAATATCGATTTCAAATTGTTGAAGTTGTATTATGACTGCCTCAATCAAAATTATTACTTTTTGATTATAGTCATCTGCAGACTCCAAGAATGTAGTTACAGAAGAAACAATAAAAGGAACTATAATTGAGAATAAAAGAACAATTAAACAAATACTAATAAAAACTGCTATAAATCTATGTACTCGAAGATTTATAGTCTGAAAATCAATTATTGGATCAATTAATATCCTTAAAAGAAGTGCTAAAACAAATGGAACCATTATAGGCTGAGAGAAATTTAAAATGAATGCAACAGCGATACTGGCCAATATAAAAAGAGAGCCAGAAATTACGCGATTATTTTCATTCATTATTTCTTTGTAGATTGAGGGTTAAAAATTTCTGTTTTTTCATCTGATAATTTTTCAACATAAAGTGATTGACTCGGAAAAGCAAAACCAGCTTCATTATTTTCAACAATTTCAATTATTTTGACAGCAAGGTTTTCTTTTATTTTTAAAAATTCTGCCCATTCATTCGTAACAGTAAATGTTTGTACTAGCATATCGATAGAACTATCAGAAAAACTATCTATTCTAACGTAAAAACTTGCATTTTGATTTTTTGCAAAGTTATCATCTTTTTCAATTAAATTATTTATCTCGTCTCTGATATTTTTTAATTGATCAATACTAGTTCTATATTCTAATCCAATTAGCCATCTTATACGTCTATGATGTCTTCTTGTGTAATTAGTTACAGACTGCTCTGCAAATTTATAATTTGGAATCATTACTGGAGTTGAATCAAATCTTCTAACAAGAGTTGATCTAAATCCAATTTGTTCAACAACTCCCTCTACTTCACCTGAAACTAATATAACATCACCAACAGTAAACCTCTTTTCCATTAGTATCATGATACCACTAATTAAATTTTTAAATAAATCTTGAGCACCCAGTGCAACGGCTACACCGAATAAACCTAGTCCTGCAATTACTGGTCCCACTCTTATTCCCCACAATTCTAAAATTGCTACTGCTCCAAGAACAATAACAAGAATTTTTAAACCTTTAAGTGTCCAATCAACTAAAGGTTTTGAAATTTTTGACTCAAAATTTTTTATTACAAATGAAAACGGTATAATCAATTGATGCAGTAGCCAGAATATAAAAATTGTAATTAATGATCTGTTTAGTAAATCTAAAAAATCTTGGTTGTTATCAGACACATCTAAATATGAAGAAGCTATAAAAAAACCTAAAACGACAGGGAGAAATTTTAATGGCCCATCAAGTACTTCAATAACAGCGTCATCAATTTGATTGGAAGTTTTTGAAACAATTCTTGATAATCGATTAAGAATAAATCTAGCTATAAGCCTTCTGAGTAAATAAAAAAGAAGGAAAATTACAAGGCTTACTATGATATCTGTAGCATTTATGCCAAAAACACCGTTATTCCAAACATCAAAAAAAAGATCTGTAAAGCTATTGAATGTTTCCATAAGCGATATATTTACTACTCACTAACATGAAATTTAAATTTTTACTTGTTTTTTTGATTATGCTTAACTTAAAGAATACATTATTAGCTAATGAGACAGTGAATTTATACGATTTTTCATTTGAAGATATAGACGGTAATCAAGTAAATTTAGAGAAGTTTGATGGTAAGCCAATTTTAATAGTGAACACAGCTTCTAGGTGTGGTTTCACTCCTCAGTATGCTGACCTCCAAAATTTATTTTTGAACTATAAAAATAGCGATTTAACAATAATAGCTACAACAAGCAATTCCTTCAATCAAGAGTACTTAGACACCGAGGATATTAAACAAATTTGTTTAGTTAATTATGGGGTAGGTTTTGTTACCTCTTCACCAATGGATGTGAAAGGAAGCAATGCTCATCCAATTTATGCATGGATTGAGGAGGAGTATAGCGAAAAACCAAAGTGGAATTTTTACAAATATTTATTTGATAGAAATGGACAGCTTATTAAATCTTGGTCTTCTATGACAAAGCCAGACAGTTCGAAAATTACTAATCAGATTGATCGTTTAATCTAAAAAAAAAGGGCAAATAAATTTGCCCCTTTCTTTAAATATTAATTTTATAATTACATCATACCGCCCATGCCGCCCATGCCGCCCATGCCGCCCATGCCGCCCATGCCGCCACCCATATCAGGCATAGCAGGTGCTGCAGATTTATCTTCAGGTGCATCAGCTACCATAGCTTCAGTTGTAATTAGTAAACCAGCTACTGATGCTGCATCTTGTAATGCAGTTCTAACAACTTTAGTTGGATCAATTATACCAGCATTTACCATGTTAGTGTATTTATCCATTTGAGCATCGTAGCCAATATTATGATCTTTACTTTCACGAATTTTGCCCGCTACTACTGCTCCATCGACACCAGCATTTTCTGCAATTTGTCTCATTGGATTAAAGAGCGCTCTTCTTACTATATCAACGCCAATCTTTTGATCATCATTAGCAGTTTTAACTGATTTCAATGAATTTGTAGCATACGCAAGAGCTGAACCACCACCAGGGACTATACCTTCTTCAACGGCTGCTCTTGTTGCATGCATTGCATCTTCGACTCTGTCTTTTTTCTCTTTAACTTCAACTTCTGTAGCTCCACCAACTCTGATAACAGCTACACCGCCTGCTAATTTTGCAAGTCTTTCTTGAAGTTTTTCTCTATCATAGTCAGAAGTTGTTTCTTCAATTTGTGCTCTGATTTGATTACATCTTCCTTCAATGTCTTTCTTTTTGCCTGCACCTTGAACAATAGTAGTATTTTCTTTATCAACAACTACTCGTTTAGCAGTACCTAGCATTTCAAGATTAACATTTTCTAACTTTATCCCAAGATCTTCACTTATTACTTGGCCACCAGTTAAAATTGCAATGTCCTCTAGCATAGCTTTTCTTCTATCTCCAAAACCTGGAGCTTTAACTGCAGCTATTTTTAGGCCACCTCTTAGTTTGTTTACAACTAAAGTCGCTAAAGCTTCGCCTTCAATATCTTCAGCTATAATTAATAATGGCTTAGTAGATTGAACAATTGATTCAAGTAAAGGTAACATTGGTTGCAAACTTGACAATTTTTTCTCATGAAGTAATACATAGCAGTCACCAAGTTCGGTAATCATTTTTTCTGCATTAGTTACAAAATATGGTGAAAGATAACCTCTATCGAACATCATACCTTCAACAACATCAAGTTCAGTATCTAAACTCTTTGCTTCCTCTACGGTAATAACACCTTCTTTACCAACTTTTTGCATTGCACTTGAAATCATTTTACCTACTTCAGCATCACCATTTGAAGCGATAGTGCCTACTTGTGCAACTTCCTTATCAGTTTTAATTACTTTAGATTTTTTTCTAATTTCATTAACTACAGCATCTACAGCTAAATCAACTCCTCTTTTTAAATCCATAGGATTCATTCCAGCTGCAACAGCTTTCATTCCTTCAGTTGCAATTGCTTGTGTTAATACGGTGGCAGTCGTTGTTCCGTCACCAGCAATATCATTAGTTTTACTAGCAACGTCTCTAACCATTTGAGCGCCCATATTTTCAAATTTATCTTTTAATTCTATTTCTTTAGCAACACTTACACCATCCTTGGTAATTCTTGGTGCTCCAAAAGATTTATCCATAACTACATTTCTACCTTTAGGTCCTAATGTAACTTTTACTGCATCAGCTAGCTTGTTAACACCAGTTAACATTTTTGATCTAGCATCTGATCCAAAAAATATATTTTTTGCAGACATTTTTTTATCCTCTCTTAATTACTATTTCTTTTTCTTACCTGAAGTTATAATTCCCATGATGTCAGACTCTTTCATTATCAGAAAGTCGTCACCATTCATTTTTACTTCAGTACCAGACCATTTTCCAAAAAGTATTTTATCACCTTTTTTGACATCCAAAGGTACTAGTTTTCCTGTTTCATCTCTTGCTCCAGAACCAACTTCTAATACTTCACCTTCCATTGGTTTTTCTTGGGCAGTATCAGGGATAATTATTCCCCCTGCTGTTTTTTGATCAGAGTCTACTCTTTTTACTAAAACTCTATCATGTAAAGGTCTAAATTTCATATTTCCTCTTTTGTTAACTAATTGAAATTAAATAATTTTTTATTAGCACTCTCATTATGAGAGTGCTAGTTATTTAAGCATTATTGAAGTCTATTCAAGAACAAACCAAAAAAAAATATAAATTTAGTAAAGTTATGATATTTCTTAAAAATGGTCTTTTTCACGGTTTTTTTTCGAACTTTTGGATTTCTTACTGCTCTATTAGCTTTTTTTTTGATTATCAGCATATTACTTAATCAAACAAATAGTTTGCAAAAGTCTGAGTTTACAATGACTGAGGGAGATCAAAACTCAAAAAATATCATTGGTGTAATAAATTTAAACGGTCCAATTTTTAATAATTCCAGCAATGTATTAGAAAACAATTTTTATGATTACATTAATCCTGAACACATCAGGTTGTATTTAGAAGAATTAAAAGAACTAAATATTAAAATTTTACTCATAAAGATTAATTCACCTGGAGGTACTGTAACTGCTACAGCTCAATTAGAAAATATTTTTAAAAATTTTAAAAAAGAAGCAAAAGTAAAAATATATTTTTTTACAAGTGAAATTTTAGCATCTGGAGGATATTGGATTGCTACTACTGCTGACGGAATATTTGCATCTTATGGATCAACTATAGGCAGTATTGGAGTTGGTGGACCAAGCTGGTATTATTACAATACACCATTAAGTGTATCCTCAGGTTTACTTGGACAATCGATAGAAACTGAAAAAGGTATTGAAGTTTTCAATCAAAATGCAGGTCAAAGTAAAGATTTATTTAATCCTTTTAGAAAACCTACAAACCAAGAGATCTTGCATTTACAGAAAATTGTAGATGAAATATATGAAGATTTTATAACAAAAGTTTCTAAAAATCGTAATATTGAGATTAAAACTATAAGAAATAATATTGGTGCATTAATTTATAGTAGTACGCAAGCAAAAGAAAAATTTTTAATTGATGATGTTGTTACTTACAACTCATTAATAAAATATATAATTACAAAAAATAATTATGATGATTATAAAATTTATGAAAATATTACTAAAAAAAGTTTATTAGGAAATTTGTTAGCAAGTTATAAAAATAACAATGATGGTAAATTTAATATTTGTAACAGATTTAAGATGAGTATTAATGTAATAACTCCTCTATATCTAAAAGAATGTTAATTAAACAATTTCTTTCAAATCTTTAATTTTAACAAGTAAGTTTTTATAATAATTACTTTGGCCTAATACATTTGGGTGTATATATTTTTTAGCTAACTCAGAATGATTTTCGACATCAACCGTATCAGATATAATTTGGTGATGTTTGAGTTTATTAATTAAAGATAAATTTACATACCTATCATTAAATATTTTTTCGTTTTCTTGAAAAGATGGAGTAATTTCAAAAATTTCGGTTCCTGTATTACAAAAAGATATATTTGCTAAGTTAGATCCATAAGGTGCTATAATTTTTTCAGCATTTGAAAAAATTTCTATTTGCTCATCTATTTCATATAATTGTGGATTAATAACCTTGTAACCTTTTTCTCTAAGTAAAGTAACAACATCACTTTCATTAATAATTTTCCTGTAATTTGAGTCCTGTCTTGTTACATAAATTTTTTTGCTACTGTTTAAGTTAGTTTTTGGATTCAAAAATTCTTTTAAAATTTTAATTGAGTCATTCAGATTCATAAATTGAGGAAATTCTGATTTATTAAAATAATAAAAATCGTCATCTAAGAAAACGAAACTAAATTCTACATTAAGAGATTTCAATATGGCTTCTATAAATTTTCTATACTTGTTTGAAGAATTTCTATGAATAGCAATTTTTATATTTTTTTTGTTATTAAAGAATATTCTTGGAAGAAATTCTAATAAATTAGAATAATAATTATTTCCTGCATTTGATCCAAGAACAAATACATCATCAAAGCTTTTTAAATTATTTTTATTATTAGAAAACTTTTCAAAGAATTTTTGATTATAAAAATGTCCTACATTACTGAATGTTCTCAAATACAAAGATGAAAATGTTTCATTTTTTTTTGTAATTGGAAAATAATGGAATGAATCAGAAAAAAAATCACCTTGTAAAATATTACAACTAAGATTTAGTTTATTAAATTTAGCGTTAATAAATAACTCAGAGATATACTTATTACTTTTAATCTTATCTAAATTTATGTCAATTATCATTCAATATTACCTAACTAATATATTTAAATTATTTTGTAAAAAATTTTTTATTTATTTGGCGCGCCTGAGAAGAGTCGAACTCCTAACCTTATGATCCGTAGTCATACGCTCTATCCAATTGAGCTACAGGCGCTTTAAATTTTATTATACCGTTTATATCATATAGAAACTAGATTATAAAAAGGTGTAATGAAATTTGTAATTTCTTTAATTTTGACCATTGTTATTACTAAAATTTGCTATGGCGATGTAGGTAAAGAAACAGGTCTTGAGATCCCAAGATATGTATCTTTGAAGTCTAATGATGCTAATATTCGCGTAGGTCCAAGTACTAATTACCCAATAGCAATAAAATATATCCAAAAGAACTATCCATTAAAGATATTAGAAGAATATGATGATTGGAGAAAAATTGAGGATCTTACTAATAATAATGGATGGATACATAAAAGTTTAATTTCAGGAAATAGAACAGCTATTATTGTATCAAATAATGATGATAAAATAAAAATTTTTAACACTATTGAAGGCGTAACAATAGGTAATATTGGTAAAGGCAATATAGTTTCTATAAATAAATGTAAGATTGATTGGTGCTCGATTTCATTCAATAACTATAAAGGCTGGATATATAAAAAAAATATCTGGGGTGTTGAAGATAAGGAAATAATCAATGTAAGCTATTTTCAAGTAATTATTGATTTATATTGGAAAAGTCTTAATCATTTTCAAAAGATGAGTAGTGTATTTTGAGTTGGCTGGGGCGGTAGGATTCGAACCTACGAATGCCGACTCCAAAAACCGGTGCCTTACCGCTTGGCGACGAATTTTTCCCAGAATTCTTTATATATTTTTTTTTAAAAATTAAAAAATGCGCTACAAAGAGTGTCAAGAGAGTGTCAAGAAATTGACCCTCTGCCTAAACCTTCACAAGTTTACCGAGTGGGTTTAAAACTAATAATTATTGAAACAAATTTTAAGAGGTGTATTTATTAATTGTGAGAAAAATTTTTTTAGTACTAATTATTTCATTTTTTGTTTACTCTTGTGTCGATATGTATGGAACACCTCAAGAAAGAGCAATCAAAAATTCTCGTATGTCTGATTATGGACTATGCGAAAAATTAGGTGTCGCAGTATTAGCTCCTGCAGAAATTAGAGAAGAATGGGCTATGGAGGTTCAGCGAAGAAACGTAAACTGTAATCAATACGCTGGAATGATAAATAGTCAAAGACAAGCTAATCAACAACTCATGAATCAAGGGTTACAATTGATGGAGCAATCTCAACCATATACACTTGGAAATAACAATTCTAATGGAAAAGTCTTTGGTTCAGCTTTTTATAAAAGAAGCTATGTTTCTGGTATGAATAGAATTTGTGTCTATGATAATATGGGAAGTGATTATACAACAACAGTTGGTGCTGCTGAACTTTGTCCTATAAGTATAGATTAATTAGAAATATTCTTAAATAAAAGTGCGCCAAGAAAGTGGCAAGAGAGTGCCAAAAGTATAAATTAAAATATATTATTAGGAAATTTGGCTGGGGCGGTAGGATTCGAACCTACGAATGCCGACTCCAAAAACCGGTGCCTTACCGCTTGGCGACGCCCCAAATTACGATTACTCTCTAGTATTTAGCATAAAATAAGTCAAATTCTTCAAGTGCGACATTACCATAAATAAGGAACAAAAAGCAGAAAAAGTGATCAGTATTGATTCAAGATTGATTCAAAGCAAGGGATTTACATTTTAAAAGGTAAAACTATTTAATTTTTATGAGAAAATTACTTGCTACAATTATATTTTTATTAATATTTTTGCCCATTTCTCAGGTCAATGCAAATACAGAAAAATTGTATGAGAGACTTGTTAACGATTGGTCTATTATTTTTCCTGATGGGAATAGAAATGCAGCAGGACCAAGATTTTTTAAATATATTTTAGATCAAAACTTAGAATATGAAGAGTTTATGCAATTTAACAAGTTATACTGTGCTGTGTCAGGCTCTCTAATTCCTCCAGATGCACAGCCAGATGAAATTTTTCTTACTAATTTAGAAAATGATGAAAGAATTTGTGGTCAATATTACAAATGTTGTTGGCCTTGCTTATGCGATGTAATGAAATATTCAGAAACAAAAAAAATCAACATCGATTTTAAAGATCAATCAAAAGATATATATACAATCGTTGTTGATAATCCATGCAACAAAAATGATTTTCCTGAACTTGTTAATAGAGATTATTTTTGTAAAGGTAATAAATTAAATAAAGAATATACATACTCAGTAGATAACAAACTTGTTATTGGTGTATTGCATAATGCAAAAATATGTGATGTTTTCGATATTGATTACATAAAAAATGACCAGATAACTGGCCCTATGTGCGAAGCTAGAAATAGCATGCCTCTCGAAGAACTTAATTTTGGAATGGGCGACATTTTTATTAGATTGGCAAATTGAGAATACTTGAAATGAGTAAGTTAGTTTTTATTTTTATCTTATTAATATCTAGTATGGCTAAGGCAGAATTTTTTTCTAATATTTCAAATATCATTAAAAATAATAATGATAGATTAAGTTATGGTATTTCAGTAACTGACTTTGATAAAGATGGAAGTTATGAATTTATTGTTGCAGGTTTTGGTTACTCTAATCTAGCTCTAAGTTATAAAAATGGTAAACTAATTAACACAATTCAAGATCCTTTATTCATTGATGAAGATAGGAGTACCATTGGCGTATCAGCTTGCGATATAGATCAGGATGGTTTTGAAGAAATTTATTTCTTAAATACTGATACGTATAGTGGAGAAAAAAAATACTCTGATAGATTATTGGATAACAATAACAAAATATTCGATTATTTTGAGTTAGAAAAAAATTTAGAAAATTTAAACTTAACCGCAGGCAGATCTGTTGTTTGTGTAGACAGAAATGGATCAGGAAAGTATGGCATATATGTTGCTAATTATGGAGGTCCTACTAGATTTTATGAAATTAAAGAAAATGAAGTTGAAGATTTAGCTCCAATGCTTGGAATAGATCAAATAACTGGAGGAAGAGCTGTAATTTCAGGACATATAGTTTCTGATAGCATGGACATATTTGCAGCCAATGAAAGAGGTCCAAATTTTTTATATAAAAATATTAATGGTAATTTTAATGATGTTGCTATTGAAAAAAATGTTCAAGATACTTTTCAAAATGGTCGTGGAACTGCTTTAACAGATTTTTTGTATAGAGGTGAACTTGATATTATAACAAGTAACTGGGAAGGTTATCATCGTATTTTTGTAAAACAAAAAGAATCTTTTCTTGATATGTCTTCATTAGATTTTAGATCACCAAGTAGAATACGAACTGTTATATCGGCTGACTTTGATAATGATGGTTATGATGAAATTTTTTTAAATAATATAGGTCAACCAAATAAACTCTTTCGTATTCTTGATGAAGGAAACTTAGAAGAAATTAAATTAAACGAAGCACTTGAAGCGCAAGGTTTAGGAACTGGTGCTGCTGTTGCTGATATTGATGGAGATGGAATTTTAGAATTACTTATTTCTCATGGTGAATCAGGGGCTCAACCACTCAGTCTATTTAAGGCAAATATATCAAATAGAAATTATATTAGAATCAAACCTCTCAACACCTTTGGTGCTCCGGCAAGAGGTGCAACTGTTACCTTACATACAAATTTAAGAAATCATGCTAAGACTATTGATGCTGGTTCAGGATATTTATGTCAAATGGAACCAGTAGCACATTACGGTTTACGCCCAGGTGAAGTAATTAAAAATATCTCAATTAAATGGACTAATGGTACAATTGATAGTTATGAAATTAATGATATAAATAAGACTTCCGAATTTAAACAAGGGATATAATTTAAATGTCTGTTGCTGAAACATTCAAAAAACCAGCTCCACGTTTTCATTGGAAATGTAAACATACATGGAGAAGAAGTGCAAAAAATACTGCTTGGTGTTTGCTAGGATGTAGTATTGGCGATTTTGGAACCATACTCTATTTTCAATTAACTGGCATTCCTTGGCCTACTCTTTATATTATGATCCTAGCAATCATTAATGGCATTATTACAAGCATCATTTTAGAAACTGTCGTTTTATCAAGACAAATGATTATCAGCAAAGCTTTTAAAACAGCCATAGGAATGAGTTTAATTTCAATGGTGTCTATGGAAATAGCAATGAATGCTGTTGACTGGATCATTATGGGTGGCGCTAAACTTGTATGGTGGGTAATACCTATAATGCTTCTTGCAGGCTTTCTAACTCCGTGGCCATATAATTATTACAGATTAAAAAAATATAATATTGCCTGCCATTAATTAAATTAATTCACAAACGAATATTGAAATTAGTTTAAACACACATATCTGGTTTTGATGATTAGAATATTACTTACATTATTATTTATTAGTTCAGGTGTATTTGCTGCAGCAAGTTCAGACGACAGTAGCTCAAGTATGTCTGCAGGTGAACAAGTTATTAAGCTTTACGATAAAGCCTACGAATTAGTCTATTACAAGAAATTTGATAAATCGATCAAATTGCTTGAAAAAATGACTAAGCGTAAAGATCTTGGTGATAAAAAAGCTGATGTGTATAATTTGCTTGGATTTAGTTACAGAAAACATAGTGAGCCAAATTTAGACAAAGCTTTCGATGCATATCAAATTGCGTTAGAAGCAAACCCTGAACATTTAGGAGCACACGAATATCTAGGTGAGCTTTACATCACACTTGGAAAGATGAATAAAGCAAATGAAATGTTGTTAAAGTTAGAAACTTTAGCTGGAACTAATTCTATGGAATATAGAAAATTAAAAACAGCAATTGACAATTCATAAACATAACAATTGCTCTTTATAGAAGAGCAATTTTAACTGATGATAATTTATACCCTTAATTTTTTATTAACAATCCTAATCGGGTCTATGGTTTTTTTTATGACTGTTGTCTCGCCCTCAGTCTTTGCCACATTAAGCACTAACGCAAGCAGTAAATTTTTAAGAACAATCTTTCCCAGAATGTTTTTATTTGGATTTATAATAGCTGTTTTATCTTTAATCCCTAGTTATGTTTCAGGTAATATTTTAAATTCTATTTTATTAATAGTAGTGGCTATAAGTTTTATTATTAATCGAAATTTTTTAACACTTAAAATTAATAATTTTAGAGATAAAGAATTAGAAGGTGATAAAAAAGTATCTTCAAGTTTTAAATATATGCATTTGCTTTCAGTTTTATTATTTGTATTGAATTTTATTATTTTAATTGGGATCGTGATTAATAACTACTTTAATTATAATTTATAAACTTTATCCTGTCCCACAGGATAAATATTCAAATTTTTCTTACCCAATACATTGCTTATTTCCTTAGAATTGATATCCAATCCACCTGTTAAAATTCCAAAACTTGGTAAAATTAATATTTTTTCATTATGTACAAAAGATGTTTTAAAAATAGTTTTCCCTCTGTGTATAATTTTTACTTTTGGATGATAGTGACCACAAATTTGAAATAAATGTGTTTCGATAGGTATGTGTGTAAACAAAAATTTATCAATTTCATAATTTGTAAAATTTTTAAAACCTTCAATTTGTATATTTCTATCATGATTACCCTTGATCCATATGAAATCAGTATTTTCCATATATTGACCAATATTTTTATGATCTTGATCTTTTAAACTCAAAGTTGAAAAAATATCGTGTAACAAATCTCCAACTATAATTAAATTGCTTGGTTTAATCTTATCTAAACTAACAAAAAGTTCGTTTAATATTTCTTTGGTATCATATGGAGGTAAGAATTGCTTATTCTTTGCATAACTAATAGATTTTCCAATATGTAAATCTGATATAATCAGGGTATTTAGTCTTTTCCAATAAAGAGATTTATTTGGGTAAGCATAAAATTCTTCATCACCAAAATTAATTAATTGATAGTACATTAGCCTCTTTTAATATTTCATTTTCTAAATCCTCTAAAATATATTCATCTGTTTCCTTTTTTGATAAATTTTCTCTATTTATTTCAAGAATAATCGGAACAGCCAATGGTGATATACTTGTTAGTTTCTTTAATATAATTTTCTTATCAATTTTTTTTAAGATTTCTCTTAGTCTATCATAATCTATCATATTCTTTTTTGCATCTTCATATGATGATTTTAAAAGAATGTGATCTGGTTCATTTTTTTTTAATACTGTATAAATTAAATCAGAACTAAATAAAACTTGCTTCCCAGTTTTTTCCATCCCTGGCAACCTTCTTTCTATTAAACAAGATATAATTGCATTGTCTCTAAACAATCTTTTGACTATTGAAGTTTCTTCAAGATAATTATCCAAATGTTTATCTAACAATCCTAAATTTAGAATTGTTTTAATTTCTTTAACTTCTTTTAAAGACCATAAAACAATAGCATAATCATTTGCAACAAAACCTAGAGGTTTATAATTAAATTCCTTAAAGCCTCTAAGTAATAAAAATCCTAGTGTTTGATTGGCATGCCATCCTACAAAAGTATAGATAACAGTATAAAAATTTTTTTTTCGGGGGAATTGCTCGACTAGATATTCATCTTTTTTTGGAATTTTAGATATATTTTTTTGTCTTGTTAACCATTCAGTAATTTGGTCTGGATATAATTCCCGCATATTACTTTTTGCCAATAAAGCCCTAACTGAGTTAGCCAAATTTGTTGATAATGGCATTCTGCCACCGGAATAAGATGGAATTTTAGAAATTAATGATTTACTTCTTTTAACTTGTACTAAATTATTTTTCATTGATTGAAACTCTAATACTTGACCAGCAAATATAAATGAATCACCTTGAGAAAGATTTTGAATAAAAACTTCTTCTATGTTACCTAGCGTTTTTGTTCCAAGTTTTATTTTTAACATCGGATTTTCAATTATTGTTCCAACATTCATGCGGTATTTTCGTGTTTCTCTTCTATTTACTAGCTTATAAATATTTTTATTTTCTCTTAATTGAAAGATTCTCTTAAATTGATCATAATTTTTTAAAACATATCCACCATCTTGTATGAGATTGATTAATTCCTTGAAATCACTAAAATTTAAATTTTTATATGGATATGCTTTTATAATTTCTACGTAGAGATCGTTAATATCAAATTGCCCCGCACAAGCCGTTGCAAAAATATGTTGAGCCACAACATCAAAACTACCTTCTTTTAAATCAATTTTATCTAAGTTATTTTTTTTTATTTCTTCAATAGCAGCCTTTGCTTCAATAAACTCAAAACGATTAGTGGGTACTAAAATTGCTTTTGAAGGAGTGTTTAAATTATGATTTGATCTTCCCACGCGCTGTAATAATCTATTAATTCCCTTTGGTGCTCCGACTTGAATTATTTTTTCTACATCTCCATAGTCTAATCCAAGCTCTAAAGAAGAAGTCGCAACAACACAGTCAACTAATCCCTTGCTAAGATTATTTTCTACTTTTAAACGTAAGTTTTTTTCTAATGAACCGTGGTGAACAGCAATTTTTAATTTTTTCTTATTAATAAGCCATAAGTTTTTAAACATATATTCAGCTTGCGCCCTCGTATTAACAAAAATAATAGTTAATTTTGATTTCATTATTTCTTTATAGATTTCATTAATAGAATACGTAGCCATATGACCAGACCAAGGAATACGTTCTTTTGATTGTAAAATTTTAATCTTAGGTAAAACTGAATTTTCATAAGAAACTATTTTTGGTTTTTTGCGACAAAGCCATTTTTTGGCATCTTGTTTATTTTTGAGAGTTGCTGACAACCCTATTCGTTGTAAATTTGGAGAGAAAGTTTGTAATCTTTCAATATTTAAACTTAGAAGATCAGCTCTCTTATTATCTAAAAAAGTGTGTATCTCATCAATTATTATATATTTTAGATTGTGAAAAAATTCTTTCGCATTCTCATATGAATTTAATAATGCAAGTGACTCTGGAGTTGTAATAAGAATGTTAGGAGGTTTTTGTTTTTGTTTTTGTTTTTTATATGGTGTTGTGTCACCTGTTCTTACTTGAAATGAAATATTCAAATCAAGCTCTTTAATAGGCTTCTCTAAATTTCTCACAATATCATTTGCAAGAGATTTTAATGGAGAAATATAGAGGGTATGAAGACCTTTGAATTTTTTTAATTTTGTTAAATCATCTATTGGATTAATAAACCCTGTTAATGTTTTGCCAGCACCAGTTGGAGCAAATACTACAACATCAGATCCTGTTCGAACATACCGAAAAGTTTCAATTTGATGAGGGAACCAGGACCATTTTTTTTTCTTCATCCACTTGTTTAAGGGGTGTAATAATAAGGGATTCGATTTATTTATATTCATATGGATTTTATTAACCATCAACTATTTATCAAAGATATAAATGTACATATAGATCCAATATTGCCGAAAAAAACAGCAATTATTACACATGGTCACGCGGATCACGCCCGATTTGGACATGATCATGTTATTGCTACTAGGCAAACAATAGACATAATGAAAATTCGCTACGGAGATAAATGTGCGAAGAAATTTACTCCTCTTAGATACGGACAAAAATACTCAATTAAAAACTATGATTTTACTCTTCACCCTGCGGGACATATTTTAGGTAGTTCTCAAGTTTTAATTGAAAAAAATAATCATCGTTTAGTCATCACAGGTGATTATAAAGTAGGAAAAGATGAAACATGTAAAAATTTCAAACTAGTTAAATGTGATACTTTAATTACCGAAGCAACATTTGGATTACCCATATTTCAACATCCAGATCCCAAAGATGAAATTCAAAAACTCATACGATCTGTAAAAATAAATAAAAATAATTGTCATATTGTTGGTGCGTATGCACTTGGCAAAGCGCAAAGAGTAATGAATCTTTTACGCCAGCAGAAATATAATGAGACAATTTATATTCATGGCTCTCTAGAAAAGTTATGCCAATATTATTCAAAAGAAAAAATTAATATTGGAAAGTTTGAAAAAGTCTCTTCAAAGGATAAAAGCTTTTATGAGGGTAAAATAATTATTGCCCCTCCTTCAGCATTAAAGGATCGTTGGTCAAGACGATTTCCTAATCCTATTATTTGCATGGCAAGTGGATGGATGACAGTTAAGCAAAGAGCAAAACAACAAGGTATTGAATTACCGTTAGTTATTAGTGATCATAGCGATTGGAATGAATTATTAGATACAATTAAAAAATCAAAAGCGAAAAACATTCTTATTACGCATGGTCAGGAAGATGCATTAGTTTATTATTGTAAGAAACAAAATCTTGTTTCAAAGCCCCTTTCCATCCAAGGAAGAAGTGATGAGGAAATAGAATGAAAAAATTTTCTTCCTTACTTCACAATTTGATTTTAACACCAAGTCGAAATACTAAAATTAAATTACTTCAAGATTATTTTAAAATACTTGATATCAACCGTGCATATGCGCTTGCAATTTTATCTGACCAACTTTCATTTCAATTTATTAAAGCATCTAAACTCAGAGAGCTTGTCTATAAACAAGTAGATCAACATTTATTTGATTATTCATATGACTATGTTGGGGATTTAGCAGAAACAATATCATTAATTTGGCCAACAAATAAAACAAATAAAGAGGGTAAATCACAAAATTTATCTACCTTAATAGAAAATATAAAAAAAATTAAAAAGTCTGAAATTAATACAGAGTTTAGTAAAGTTTTGAGTGAACTATCTAATAACGAAAGGTGGACTTTAATTAAAATTTGCACAGGTGGATTGCGAATTGGAGTCTCAGAAAGATTAGTCAAAACGGCCTTAGCTGATCTGTATAATAAATCTGTAAATGAGATTGAGGAAATTTGGCATGGTCTAGAATTTCCATATGAAAATTTATTTCAATGGTTAAAAAATGAAACATCAAAACCAAAAATAGATTTTAAAAAATTATTTCATCCTATGATGCTTGCTAATCCAATTGATGAGGAAAAAGATTTTAAAAGATTAGACGCAAATAAATTTCAAGCAGAATATAAATGGGATGGGATCAGAATTCAACTTATGGTTTCATCAAAAAGTGTTTCACTATACTCAAGAACAGGTGATAATATATCATCTGCATTCCCAGAAATAATTGAAACTACTAAAGGTGATGCGGTTATTGACGGGGAATTACTTGTGGGTGGAAATTTTAAGCCCTCTGGTTTTAATGATCTACAACAAAGATTAAATAGAAAAAAAGCGTCAAAAGAACTTCAAAAAAAGTTTCCTGTTTTCATACGAGCTTATGATATCCTTTTTTATAAAGGAAAAGATTTAAGAAAATTATCTCTAGTTAAAAGAAGAAAATATTTAGAAAGATTTCAAAAAAAAAATACAACTAATCAAATTGATTTATCTACCATCATTGATTTTTCAACATGGGAAGAATTAACTAAATATAAAAATAATTTTTATGATGATTTAAATGAAGGTGTTATGATTAAACTTAAAAATAGTGAATATTTACCAGGAAGAAAAAAAGGGTATTGGTACAAATGGAAAAAAAATCCAAAACTAGTTGATGCTATTTTAATGTATGCTCAAAGAGGGCATGGCAAAAGGTCATCATATTATTCAGATTTTACATTTGGTGTGTGGAAAGAAAATGAACTAGTTCCTATTGGAAAAGCGTATTCCGGTTACACAGACAAAGAGCTATTAGTTTTAGATAAATTTATTAGAAATAATACTACCAATAAATTTGGTCCTGTAAGAGAAGTAAAAAAAGAAATTATTTTAGAAGTTGCTTTTGACGATGTCTTCCCAAGCACAAGACATAAATCAGGTGTCGCTATGCGTTTTCCTCGAATTCATAGAATTAGGTGGGACAAGCCAATAAATGAAGTGCTATCAATTAAAGAATTTAAGAAAGAATTTAAAATAGATTAACCAAATTATTTTCACTTAGATGTGTCCATAGATTTGAAAAGCTTTGTTGAAATTTTTTTTGTGCATTTATGGCATGCTCTTTTTTTTCAAATACACTGTAAATGCAAGAACCACTCCCAGTTAGTCTTGAAAATATAACATCGTCAAAATCCTCCAAAAAATTTATGATTGATAAAAATTCAGGTTCATTTTTTTTAAGAATTTTTTCAAAATCATTTCCAGAATCTTGATCATTTATTTCTTCTAAATCAAATTCAGTATTATAATCAAAATCTGAAGGTTGAAATGAATCATACATTTTTTTTGTAGAACATTTGAAAGACGGTCTAATTAATAAGAAATAATATTTAGGAAAATGAACATTAGCAATTAAATCTCCCCTACCTCTAACTAGAGCATCTTTTTGATTCAAAAAAATAGGGATATCTGAACCGAGATCAACATAATCAAATATATTTTTCTTTTTTATTATCTCAAGATTTTCTAAAATTTTTATAACAGTTGCAACATTAGAGGAAGCAGAACCTAAACCAGCTTCATAAGGAAAATTTTTTGATATAGTAAAAAGGAGTTTAGGTTTATCTTCATTTATATAGGTAAATAATTTATCAATAATGCAATCCTCAAATAGATTATTTTTTGGAGCGAAATTACCTGTATAGATTACTTGAAACTTGCTGTGAGGTTGAACAGTTATCTCATCAAAAAGATCGATGAACGTTATTCCAGTACGAATATTATGAAAACCATCATCTCTTCTATTTATAATTTTTAAAAATAAATTAATTTTGGCAGGTGATTTTTCAATTATTTTATCCGGCATTAATATTATCTAATTTGCTTTGAACATCTTCAGTTATTTCATCTTCTGGCTCAGCCAACTCTAACGCTTGTTGCCAAAAATGAATTGCTTCTCTTTTTCTATTCATAGCATAATAAATATCACCAAGATGGTCTAGAGATATTGCTTCACCAGGGGCAATATCTATTACCTTTTCCATTAACCTTGCTGCTTCTGAAAGATTATTTTTTTTAAAATGAGCCCAAGCTAAACTATCTATAATATAAAAACTATCAGGGTTAGCTTTATAAGCCTCCTCTAACATTTTCAAAGAACGGTCTAATTTAATATTTCTTTCAACCCAACCATATGCAAGATAATTTAAAACATTTGGTGTTCCAGGCTTAATCTCTAAGGATCGTAAAAAATCTTTTTCAGCTAAATCCCATTCATTTTTTTGTTCATAGCAAATACCTCTCATATAAAAAATATTCCAAAGATCGTCCTGATTTTCTTTGATCATTTCATTATAAACATCTAATGCTAAATCATACTTTTTATTGTAACGATAAAAATCACCTAAAGTTTTTTTTAGAGAATAATTGTTATTATTATTTTCAACTAATGATTTAATTTTATTCTCAGCTTCCTCATAAGTATTATTGAATAAGTAATGTCTAGCAAGACTATTCTGGGCATCTAAATAATAAATACTATCTTTATCTATCTTCGCATATATATCTGATGCAACCTTATCTTGTCCAACTTGCGAAAATAACTCCGCTTTAATAATCATTGCTCTGTCGTTTTTTGGATCAAGTATTTTTGCGAGTGAGGTATAAAATAATAAAAAATTATAATTTAAACGACTTTGTTCATTATTTGAATATGAAGATGATACCAATTCAACTAGAGCATTACTTATAGTACTATTATTTTTAAGTCTGTTATCAGCAAAAAAAATAAAGTCTAATAATTCACTTGGTTGCAGCATATTATCCCTTAGTTCGATGATGTCTTTAAATTTTTTATCTTTGTAAAGAGAAGTAGTTTTTATAATTAAAGCTTCTGGGTTATTTGTGTTTTCAACTAAGATTTTATCAGCAATTTTTAAAGCCAAAACTAAATCCTCTGTAATTATTGCAGCAATAGCTTTATCTAAAAGACTGTCTTGAGATAGGGTGACCTTATCCATATTAAATTTAAATAAAGTGGAACTATAATCATAATTATTAAAGGCAGATTGTGAGATTAAAAAAGATGAACTAGTTAAAGCTAAAGCTCCAGAATTAACAACCAGAAAAATTAAGATAAATTGTAGTGTTTTAATTAAATTAACCATTTCAAATATCGTATAGTTACACTATGAATAGATAATTGTAATTTTACATGAATCAATCAAATAAAAAAAATTTAGAATTTGTTATTAATTCAGGGGTAAATTATTTTCTTCAAGATTCTCCTAGAAACTGGCTTGAAAATGAAAAAAAATTAGAGCAACCTAGTTTCGACAAGGATACTGGGGATAAAAAATCTAAAATTGATGATGTTATTGAAGATCTTAAAAATCATAAATCTCCTCTTCAAAAAACAGCAAAAAATTTAGTAGTTTATGATGGTAACTTAAATGCAAAAGTAATGTTAATTGGTGAAGCACCAGGTAGGGATGAGGATGAACAAGGAATTCCATTCGTTGGAAGAGCTGGGCAGCTATTAAATAAAATGCTTTTAGCCATTAATTTACAAAGAGATGACGTTTATATTACTAATGTGGTTAATTGGCGTCCAACCGAAAATAGAACACCTAATGACGATGAAATTTTAGAATTTTTACCGTTTTTGCAAAGACAAATTGATATTATTAAACCTAGATTTATCTTCCTATTAGGTGGTGTCGCAGCAAAAGCCATTTTATCAACCCCTCTTGCACTTGGAAAACTCAGAGGCAAATGGCATGAATACAAATCACTCAATTTAGAAGAAGGTATTCCTACAATAGCCTCTTATCATCCAGCTTTTTTACTTCGATCTCCTCAATATAAAAAACATTCTTGGGAAGATTTACAAATGTTACAAGAAAAATTACAAAAATGAATTATAAAAAATTTTCTATTATTTGTTTTTTTATATTCTTCGTATTTTTTTCGAAACAAATCTATGCATACCAACAAGATATAGTCATCAAATATGATAATATTTTCTCAAAAAAGGTTCTAAGTGAAGAAGATGTATATAATTATCAACAAGCTTATAAATTTCAGGAAAAGTGCAAATGGAAAAGTGCAAATAATTTTATTTTAAAAATAAAAAATAAGTCTTTGCTTGGTCATATTTATGCGCAGAAATTTTTACATCCTAACTGTTATCGGTCCAAGTATTTAGAATTATATTATTGGCTTAAAAAATATAATGATCACCCTCAAGCAAAACAAATTTATAAATTGGCTATTCGAAGAATGCCAGCAGGTTATAAAAGTCCAACTAAACCTGGCGCTCCTATTGGAATAGAATCAGAACAGGTAATTAGTAAAAAGAAAAGTAAATATAAAAGTCAAAAAAAACTATCTAACAACCAGAGAGCTGAAAAAAGAAAATTAATTAATGGTATAAAATCTAGGGTAAACAAAGGTTGGCCAACTGGGGCACTACAATTATTAAATCAAAGAGATGTAGATTTATTATTAGATCAAGTTGAGATAGATCAACAAAAGGAATTAATCGCCAAAGGGTATTTCTTAGCAAATAAAAATGACTTGGCAATCAAATATGCTTCAGAAGCTCTTGTTAGTTCTGCTAAATATGTTCCATATGCAGCTTGGACGGCTGGTCTATGTTCTTGGAGAATGGAAAAATATGAAGATGCTGCAAAATATTTTTCACTTTTTTCAATTAGTTTAAAAGATGATGCATGGCATCAAACGTCAGGTAGTTTTTGGACAGCTAGATCATATGCAAAACTTGGTCGGTATGATGATATAAATTTTTGGTTAAAAAGAGCATCAAATAATCCAAATAGTTTTTATGGTATGCTAGCTCTAGAAATTTTAGGAGTTGATAAAAAAATTGAATGGGTAGAGCATACTGATCTTAATAAAAACAATAGTACTATTTTAAATATACCAGCAGGAAAAAGGATTCAGACACTGATACAGGTTGGATTTGCCGATGAATTAGAAAAGGAGATTGTTCATATCAATTCTATTTTAAATAGAGAAATAGCAAAAGAGTCTATTCAAATTGCTGAAAATTTTGACCTTGCCTATACACAATTAAAAATTGTCAATAAGCTAGAAAATTTTGGTATGGATGTTCCTACCTACCTCTACTACCCTACTAGTGTTTGGAAGCCACGAGATGGTTTCAAATTAGAAAAAGAATTACTTCACGCTTTCATGCATCAGGAATCTATGTTCAACATAAAGGCCAAAAGTAAAGATGGTGCCATAGGGTTAATGCAAGTCTTACCTTCAACAGCGAAATTTATTACGACAAGTAAAGATGTGAAACAAAGCAATAGTAATATTCTTAAAAATCCAGAGATAAATTTAGAGGTTGGGCAAGAATATTTAACATATCTTCTTGATCTAGAGCAGGTTTCAAGAAATCTTATATTTCTCGCAGCAGCTTATAATGGTGGTCCTGGAAATTTACAAAAATGGAAAAATGAGACAAATTATATGGAAGACTCACTTTTTTTTATGGAAAGTATTCCATCAAGAGAAACAAGGTGGTTCATAGAAAAGATCTTAACAAAATATTGGATTTACCAAAATAAAAATAATAAAGAAATGCGTTCCCTAAAAATGCTAGCAAATGGAAATGATCCACTTTATTAATAGGTTATGCCGATTGATACTTCTCTAGATTTTGTTTCCATAAATATTGCTGTTATTACAATTTCAGATTCAAGAACTAAAGAAAACGATACATCTGGTGATACATTAGAAAAGCGCATTACTAATGCTGGTCATACAATGATTAAACGAACAATTATACCAGATGATGTTTCTCAAATAAAAGATACCTTAGATTCAATGTCAAAAGAAAAAGAGATTGATTGCATTATTACAACTGGTGGGACTGGACTCACAGGAAGAGATACAACACCAGAAGCTGTAAATGCTATTGCAAGTAAACATATCGATGGATTTGGGGAATTATTTCGTCAAGTTAGTTTTGAAAAAATTGGCACATCGGCAATTCAATCACGAGCCGTTGCAGCCTTAATAAATAGTACGTATGTTTTTTGTTTACCAGGATCAACAGGTGCATGCAAAGATGGCTGGGATGAAATTTTACAATATCAATTAGACATTAGACATAAGCCCTGTAATTTTGTTGAAATCATGCCAAGATTAAATGAAAAGTAGTGACTGATTTTTCTATAGAAAAATCAATTGGTGGACCTGTAATTGGTTTAGATGAAGTTGGCAGAGGTCCATTGGCAGGTCCTGTGGTGAGTTGTGGATGTTATTTTTCTAATTATGATGATTTAGAATCTGAAATACCCATAAAAGATTCAAAGAAACATACAGCAAAACAAAGAGAAAAATTATTTTTATTTTTTAAAAAATTACAAAAAGAAAAAAAGCTTCAATATTACTTAGGCTACGCTAGCGTCGAAGAAATAGATAAAATTAATATTTTGGAAGCTACAAAATTATCGATGAAAAGAGTAATAGATAAATTTAATTTTGAAAATCCACATCTTATTATTGATGGAAACTTTTCATTAAATTTTCAAAATGAAAAATCGATTATAGGCGGAGATAAAAAATCTTTATCGATTGCGAGTGCATCTATTATTGCAAAAGTTCACCGTGATCGACTGATGAGTATACTTGATCGTAAGTTTACATTTTATGATTGGAAAAAAAATGCAGGTTATGGAACTAAAAAACATATTGATGCAATACACAATCACGGTGTAACTCAATTTCACCGAAAATCGTTTGAGCCAATTAAATCTTTATTAAAAAAATAAATTACACAAATTTATCCATGCAAAGAATGCATACCAAATATTATTTTATTATGCTTCAAAAAGATGCGACAAACACTAAATAGATATTGAGTTTCATCATTCCTCCCATTTGATGAACTATTCCAGGGGTCTACGGACCCCTTTTTTTATGTTTTTAGCCAAAATTTAAGGTTATCCCTACCTAAAGATTCCCTCTGTTGATAAGTCAATTGACCTGATTCTATATCTGCTTAAAGATTCTTTTTATCAATTATGAAGAAAAATCAAATTATTTTAGGTGATTCCATCAAGGAAATGAAAAAATTAAAAGATCATTCGGTTGATCTTATTTTTGCTGATCCACCCTATAATCTTCAATTAAAGGATACATTATACAGACCTGATCAAACAACGGTCGAAGCTGTTACACAAGATTGGGATAAATTTAATACATATAAAGAATATGATAAATTTACCAATGCATGGCTTAGTGAATGTAAACGTATTTTAAAAAAAGGTGGAGCTCTTTGGGTCATAGGAAGTTATCATAATATTTTACGTGTGGGCTCTACTATTCAAGATGAAGGATTATGGATTTTAAATGATATCATTTGGCATAAAACAAATCCTATGCCAAATTTTCGTGGTACACGTTTTACAAATGCCCATGAAACATTATTGTGGTGCACAACATCAAGAGAAGCAAAATACACATTTAATTATCAAAATCTCAAAGAACTAAATGAAGGAAAACAAATGCGAAGTGACTGGTATATTCCTATTTGTTCAGGGAAAGAAAGATTGCGTAAAGATAACAATCAACGATCACACCCAACACAAAAACCAGAAGCTCTACTCTACCGAATTCTATTAGCATCGACAAACAAAGGTGATCTTGTTCTTGATCCATTTTCAGGAAGTGGGACAACAGCTGTTGTTGCAAAAAAATTACAACGAAAATTTATTGGTATAGAAAAAGATAAAGATTATGTTAAACTTTCAATAGAACGATTAAAGAATACAAAGGTATTGAAAGAAGAAGTTGTCACTATTGCAAAGAGCAGAAAAGAATTGCCGAAGGTTCCTTTTGGTGAATTAGTTGAGCAAGGAATTATCCCACCAGGTGCAGTATTAACAGATAAAAAAGAACGCTTTAAAGCAACGGTTAGTATTGATGGAACACTTAAAATAAAAGATTTATCAGGCTCTATTCATCAAATGGGAGCAAAAATACAAGGACTTCCAAGTTGTAATGGCTGGGATTTTTGGCATGTAAAAAATAAGTCAAAATCAATCCTACTTGATGAAATACGATCTAATTACCGTAAAGATAGACTGAATTAAAAAAATTTTCGTTTTAAACTATTAAGTTTTCTGCTAGTTTTATTATTGTTCAAAATAAAAACTGCTTATTGAATAAAAGGACTATTATGAAAAAATTTGAAGACTTAATGAGTGTTAAAAATGAAATTGAAAATATAACTGCAGAAGAAGCAAAAAGGAAACTTAATGATCCAAATGTGCAATTTATTGATGTTAGAGATAAAAAGAGTTTTGAAAAAGCAACTATTGGAAATGCAATGCATTTGGATAAGGCTTTTCTTGAATTTTATTTAGCCGAGGGTAGTCCTTTAGAAAATGAATTTTTTAAAAATAACCCAGATAAAGAATATGTTGTATTTTGTGGTGTAGGTGGACAAGGAACTTTAGCTACTAAAACAATGCAGGATATGGGTATTAAAAACGTTAAGAATATTACTGGCGGTATGGCAGAATGGGAAAAAATAAAAAATAATTAATTATAAGGAATATGCATAAAGTATCACTTATTTTTATAATTACATATTTTTTTTCATTACCAGCCTTAACATTAACAAAGAAAGATTTTACGGATAAACAATTACTGTGTCCTAAACTATTATGGGGAGTTGAATTTATTTCTTCTAATAGGATCAAAGTAATTGAAACAGATTTAAATAAGAAAACTTCAATTAATGAATATTTCTATGATACTGATTTAGATCTATCATTTATTAATATATTCCAAAATGAAAATAATATTAGGGATAGAGTCTACTCTATTGAACTGAATACTCTGAGAGTTGATGTATGGGCAATGACGGGGGGAGGCTTTACTACAAGAGAAATGTTTCCTATGGGTTTGTGCAAATTTGTAGAAAATGAAGATATTTTTTCCCAGATAAAAAATTTAAAATCAAACCAATAAATTTAAACCTTAATTAGAATTTCTAAAAATTGTACGTCAGCATTAATTCCGCTTCTTGATTTGGATTAGCGCTAAATGACTCACTGGCATTAAACCCTAAATCAAAACCATATATATTTTTTAATATTCCAAGTTTAGCCTCTGTGTTTTCATCACCGGCTAATGACAGGCTGTATTGTGTCTCACGATTTGAAATAAAGTTAATCGCAAAGTCTATAGTATCTCTTCGTTCACTCCTGTTACCTTGAACCCTAGTATAACTGGAGTTAATATTTAAATAATCTCCAGCGGTATATGTCAATCCAATCATTGACCTTATTAGATGATCTGAATTTGCTTTTTGTGTGTATGTATAAATTGTTGAAGTATCTGTTACATAATTGATCTTGGCATCCGATGAATTACTAAAATCAGTAATAAATTTAAGTGATCCAAATGGTTGAAATTTATTTTCATTAAACTGAATATTATCACTAACTTCAAAACCAAATGAGGCTAATCCACTCTCAATTCTCTGACTTGCATAATACAACGCATTTAATCCAGTCTCCTTATAGTCATCAAGTTTAGTATAACCTAAATCAAGACGTCCAATTGGTGTTATATTAAAATTACCTCTATTAATTGTTTTACCGTAATTGATAGAGCCAAATATTTGTGTTCCATCCCGCGTACCAGTTAATACATTAGAATTATGGACTCTTTTTAAATCACTTTCTATTAACCCTATGCCTAACAATGTTTCGATAAAATTATTATTATCAAGTGGCCTTGTTCGGTAAACCGAGAAATTCATATTTTCACTATCAATACTTGTTCCATTTGTTCCAATATCCGTATCACTCTGACCATACTGAATAGCAAAACCAAGAAAATCACTATCACTTAATTTTTTATCAAATCCTAATGCTACTGCTTGCCCTTCAGTTTCTTGTGATGATGAATTTGTTCTATCACCAATTTTTGACAGATAAGTTGATCCAGATGTCCATGCAGACCAATTACCTGGCATAATGGAATTGGCATTTTTTTCTATATTATCATTTGCTAATGAGGCAAGAATGGTATTACCAATATCTAATTGTAAACCTTGGCTCGATAAAGAATCACTTAATCTATTTTGTCTTAAAAATCGTAAACGATTTGAGACAGTATCAATAGACTGGCTAATATAGTTTTTTGCCAATTCACTTTGCGCATCTATGGAGCCTATAACATCTTTAATTGTTGTTGGATCCAACCTATCATCGCTAACAGTAAAACTTAAAGCCGTTGTTGATGTTATACCAGCATAAGAAGCATCACTTCCGTCATCAAAAGCTGTAGCATCAATTAAAACATAATACTCAACATTATATTCAAAATCTGAGCTTGGATTAATTGTTATAGCAGTTGTTCCAGTACCAGTAACTTGACTACTAGTGACGTCAATTGTTTCAACAAGAGAGTTATCAGATGTTTTATAAATTTCTATATTACCACTTTCTACATCCATAGCTTCGCTAAAAGTAAGTACTATATTAGCATCTATTAAAACTCCTGTAGCATTGTCTGCTGGTACTGAAGAGCTTAAAGTTGGTGTTGTTAAATTATAGGCTGCAGGCAATGAATACTGTTTAACCCTACCTTGATTGTTTTCAGCAGTAAACAATTTTGTTCCATCATCATTTAATGCAATACTCCAAGCTTTCGTAGTACCTGCTGCAAAAGTATCTGCATATTTAGCAGTTGAAAGATCATAACCTGTAGTTAAGACATATTCATCTATTTCCTCACTATCCAAAATGAACATTGTCGTTCCATCAGGACTAAATATCAATGATCTTGGATTACCGCCAGTATTGCTTGAAATAGATAAAGTACGCACATATGTGACTGATGATAAATCAAATCCAGTTGATAAACTGTATTCATCAATCTCACCTCCATTAGCAGAATCAGTAGTAAACATTTTAGTACCATCAGTGTTAAATGCTAAACCCACAGAACCTGGATTAGTATCATTACGATTTGGTAAATCATAATCAACATTATCACTGGATGCTGTTGTAACATCGAAAGCTGTACTTAGAGAATACTGTCTCAAATCACCACTGCCGTGAGGCGCAAGGAACATTTTTGTACCATCATTATTAAATCTAATATCTTGAGGAGCACTTCCGGCATTAAAGCTATCTAAACTTGTCCCAATTGTTGATGATAAATCAAATCCAGTTGATAAAGTAAATTGAGCTACTTTCCCGCCAGTTATGAACATTTTAGTTCCATCGTTATTGAAAGTTATGCCTCTTATATATTGTGCCTTTCCTGTAGGTACATCATAATAGATATTATCGTATGACGTGTCAGCTGCCATAATAGGGCCAATATAAATACAATTAAAAAATAAAAATAAGAAAAGGTAAATTAAATATTTTTTTATTTTGACCAAGCTTACAAACATAAAATCTTTTAATAACGTATGGCCTTTTTTATTTTAAAATAGGGCTAGTGGCCGACCTATTTGAAAAACTCTTTGTCTTTTTACGTATTTTTCGAAAATTTAATAGAATTATTCTTGGATGCGGCCATAAATTCTAGGCATGTAGACAAATAAAGTGAATGCTCTTGCAATAAAGAAAAGGCAGAGAGATAACCATAATCCTGTATTCCCAAAACTTGCTATTAAAAAGAAAGAGACAACAATATAGATGGCGACAGAGACGATCATCGCATTTCGCAGTTCCGTTGTTTGGGAGGCTCCAACAAAGATACCATCAAATTGAAAACAGAAAGAGGAAATAAAAGGAATAATAACAATCCAATATGCATAAGAAAAACAAATGTTTCTAATCTCAGTTAAATCTGTCATGGCAATAATAAAGAAATGATTACCAAAGAAAAAAATAACACATATTAATAAAGCTGTAGAAGCACTTAAAATAAAAGAATTTTTAACAACGTCTTTTAATAAACGTAAATTTTTAGAGCCAATAGAATATCCAACAATACCCTCTGTTGAAAATGCATAGGCATCAAGAATAAACGCAGATAACATCGTTAGGTTAAGCAATATTGTGTTTGCGGCAACTGTCTCCTCGCTGATAGAATTGCCAAGATAGGTAAAATATAAGAAAGCAAATGTAAGAAGAATAGACCGGATAAATATATTAAAATTAATATTAAAAATATTTTTAATTTTATTAAAGCTAAAAATCTTCTGTGTGTTAAATTCTAACTGAACAAACTTATTTAAATCAAAAAAAGTATAAAATAAAAAAATAATTGTTGTCAGAGAAGAAGAGACTAAAGTACCAAGAGCAACACCTTGAACATTCAAATTTAAGTATAAAACAAAAAATAAACTAAAGAGAATATTTGCAATAGAAAAGAAACCAATGATGATACTTGATGTTTTTGTTTTCTGTAAACCAATAAACAATCCTGTAATAACAAAAATAGTAAGTTCTCCAAAGGAGGAATAAATACGAAGATTAAAATAGTCTTTAAAATATTTTTTTGTTTCTAATGATAGTTCAAATATGGATAATGATATTTGAAATATATATCTCTGAAAAAAAATAAGTAGTAAGGAAATAATAATTACAAAAAAAATATTTCGAAAAAATATATTTATAATTTCCTGATAGTCTTTTGATCCATGAGCTTGAGCAATCATACCAACCGTACCCATACGCAGAAAACCAAAACTCCAGAAAATCATCGAAAAAACACTTGCCGCAATACTGGTAGCAACCAAGTAACTTGCATTATCAAGATTGCCCATTAGTCCTGTGTCAACAATAGCAACTAAAGGAATAGCTAAGTTTGCAAAAAATATTGGAATAGAAAGTTTAATTATATTTTTGATAGAAGATTTAGAGGGCATTATAAATATATAGATTTTTATTAGTAAAATTTGATAATAAACTATTTATCCAATCACTAAAGTAACAAATTATTCACTATCTTTATTAATTAAATCTTATAAAGCATTACATACTTTAAATGAAAATTGGCAGATACAAATACGAGTTTGATTTCTTTAGTTGGATTAAAAAGACAGAACTTGTGGAACTAGATGGTGTTAATCCATCTGATGATCCAGTACGCCCTGAACTGGATAATGACTTTCGTACCTCAAAAGGAAGAAAAATATTTGGCCTCAAATATAAAGATGATATTGAAGGTATTGCCTGCTTTGCCTTTACAAATGAAATACCTGCAACCATTAAAGAAATGGATTTAATGAGTGTTGAAGAAGATCAAGCAACCATTCCAATTGCCTATACGTTATGGTCTTTTAAAAAAGGGGCAGGGAAAAAAATTATGAAAGAATTACAAAAATATATTAAATCAAAAGAGCAATTTGAAAGCATCATTACTATTTCGCCTTTAACTCCAGTTGCTACACACTATCATATTCGTAATGGTGCCAGATTAATTAAGATTAACCCTACAACGCAGAACTTCGAATATAAAATTTAAGACATAGGGGTTCAAAAAGTATTATTTGAACTATTTATTTTACAAATCGAAACAAAATAAATATTGTTGGAAATGGCCTACCAGATAAATACCAATTATTCCGTTACTTTTGATGATGTTCTGCTCTCACCAGCGTATTCAGAGATCAAACCAAAAGATGTAGATACATCGATTACCATTGGAAAAGTCAAATTGCATATTCCCATACTCTCCGCTGCTATGGATACCGTGACAGAGAATAAAATGGCAATCAATCTCGCACTACATGGTGGTCTAGGTGTTATTCACCGTAATATGCCAATTGATAAACAAGCAAGCGAAGTAAAAAAAGTTCATAGCTATAAAGTTAACGCTAAAAAATTTCAAAATGCTGTAATTAATTCTAATGGACAGATTGCGGTGGGGGCTGCAATTGGTGTTGAAAATAATGCGTACTTACGACTATTAGAATTATTAAAATTTGGTGTTGATATAGTCTTTATTGATGTTGCTCATGCACATACGAAAACGACTTTACAATTTATTGAAAAAGCAAAAAAAGTTTTAAAGAAAACACCTCTCATAGTTGGAAACATTGCTACAAAAAAAGCTGCATCAGATTTAATTAGTGCTGGTGTAGATGCTATTAAAGTAGGTATTGGGCCAGGATCTATTTGTACAACTAGGGTTATAACTGGTGTTGGTATTCCTCAACTCTCCGCTGTAATGGAAACATTTCAAGTTGCCAAAAAATTTAAAATTCCTGTGATTGCAGATGGAGGAATAAAAACATCAGGTGATATTGCAAAAGCTATAGCAGGCGGTGCAAGTGCATGTATGATAGGGTCTTTATTTGCTGGCACTGAAGAATCACCAGGAAAATTATTAACGATTAAAGGTAAAAAATTTAAATCCTATAGAGGTATGGGTTCAGTAGGAGCAATGCAAAAAGGTTCTTTTGATCGATACTCCCAAGAAGAAACAAAGAATGCCAAAAAATTAGTGGCAGAAGGTGTGGAAGGGATGGTTCCATATAAAGGTAAAATAGAAGATGTAGCGTATCAACTTGTTGGTGGCTTAAGATCTTCTATGGGGTACACTGGTCATAAAACGATTAAGAAAATGCAAGGCAATTGTAAATTTGTGTTTATTTCTAAAGCAGGAGCCCGCGAAAGTAATGTCCACGATGTCATTATGTAATAATGTATCGAATCATCATTGAATTGATACAATAAAAAAAAAATGACCTCAGTATCAACAAAACATAAGGTAGTAATTGTGATGGGTAGCAAGTCTGATTATGCTACCATGAAAAATTCTGAAAAAATTTTAAAATTACTAAAAGTTAAGTTTGAAACCAAAATTGTTTCTGCACACCGTACACCAGAGAGAATGTTTAAATTTGCCAGAGCAGCTGAAGATAATAATATTTCTGTCATTATTGCTGGTGCAGGAGGCTCTGCCCATTTACCAGGAATGATTGCATCATTAACAACTATACCTGTTATCGGTGTACCAGTAGAAAGTCGTAAATTAAAGGGATTGGATAGTTTGTTATCTATAGTACAAATGCCAAAAGGTATCCCTGTTGGTAGTGTGGCAATTGGTGAAGATGGAGCAATGAATGCTGGTTTATATGCAGCTTCCATTATTGCTCTTACGAATAAAGAAATTAAGAAAAATTTAAAAAATTACCGAACTAAACAATCAAAAGCTGTTAAACAAAAACCATAAGTCATGAATACACCCACACTTGGCATTATCGGTGGTGGACAATTAGGAAGTCTTTTAGCAGATGCAGCAAAAAAAATAGATATACAAACCGTTATATTAAGTGATGATCCTGATGCGCCCGGGAAACACTTTGCGACTAAATTTATTTTTGGTCAGTATGATGATGATACAACGATAAATAATTTTATTAATGCAGTTGATCTTGTTACATATGAATTTGAAAATATTCCCTTTGCAATACTAAAAAAAATTAATGAAAAGAAACAAGTTTTACCTAAACCAGAAATTAATCGACTCATTCAACACCGGGAAACAGAAAAAAAATTTCTCAATGATAATAATATAACAACAACAAAATATGTAACTATCAAAAATGAAAAGGATTTGAGTGAAAATGTAGACTTGCTTCCTGGTTTGTTAAAAACAACAACATTAGGATACGATGGCAAAGGTCAGTATAAATTACATACTGAAGATGATATTACGAACGAAATTGATTTTACAAAAGAATACATTTTAGAAAAACTCATTCATCTTAAAAAAGAAATCTCAGTCGTCATTACTCGTTATGATCAAAATAGTTATGAGATCTATGACCCTATTGAGAATGTTCATGAAGAACAAATTTTAAAATATTCAACAATACCAAGTGATATTTCTGATAACATAAGAATAAAATCAATTGAGTGGGCAAAACACGTTGTAGAAAAACTAGATTACATTGGAACGTTATGTGTAGAATTTTTTATTGATACTGATGATAATTTATATGCTAACGAAATTGCTCCTCGTGTTCATAATTCTGGGCATTTGACAATGAACTCTCATAATATTAGTCAATTTGAAAATCATGTACGAGCAGTATGTGGCTTAGAAAAGATAGAAACAAAAAAATTATATAATGCCAAAATGATTAATTTAATTGGTGATGAGATATCACCGTACCGAAATAAAACATTTAAGGATAACGAATTTTTTTATGATTATTTAAAAACAGAAATTAAACAAAAAAGAAAAATGGGTCATTTAACGATTATAGAAAAATAAATTATTAACTTTAATTAAATTGATCAGTTAACTTTGTTACCAGTTGATATTTATTGGCGACATTTACTAAATCTTCTCCTTCACGAAAAGATTGTTTATCTAATTGTTTAGTTGGATCTCCTCCAGGCCATATTCGCCAACTATCATTATCAACGACATCAGATAAAACTAACGAATTATCCGATACTTTAAAACCAAGCTCAAACTTAATATCAACTAAATGTATAGGACCATCAATTGTCTTAATAGTTTTCCATTTGTCTTCAATAAGCTCAAAACTTGGAAGAATAATTTTATTAATAGCTATTTCTAATTCTTGATCAGACAATAATTTTTTGGTTTTCATCAAGCTTTTGCTTGTTATAGGTTGTTTGGCAGAAAATAACTCCCATTCTTCTCCAGTTTTAACAAAAGGATCCGTAAATACACCCTCTTCCCATTTTCCTTCTTTTAAAAATTGTCTTCTCGCTTCACTCTCATCCATTTGAACAGGTTCTGCAACATGTGGAGGGATAACAACCGCTTGTTTATGAAATATTTCCCAAACTAAGCTTTCAAATAGATGAGGATTGCTTTTATCTTTTTCAAATTGAGTGTTTCTACTTAAATAACTTCCCCATGCATAGCGTCTAACTACAAATTCTAAAGGAAGCATATTGCAGTTGTAACTTAAAAGACTATTTGGCGAATCTTGTTCAATAAATGATGTTGCAATACCTGCCTTGCTTAGCATGTTAAACACATTACTTGTTTGTTTTGTCTTTTGTATTCCAATATCTTTAATTTCCTCTTTCTTCGCTGCATCCCCACCTGTTAAAAAATCTTTTGTTACAATTCGAATGATATTTTGATCATTCGTTTTCTCAATAATTTTTGTTTTTCCTTCAACTAGAAAAGAATTACTCATCAATATATCTCCAACCAATATCTTTTCGATAATATCCCTCATCCCAATTAATTTGATTGATTATATTGTGAATATTTTCTCTAATAGTTTTTAAATCCTTACCCGTATTAGAGATATTTAAGACGCGCCCACCATTAGAGAGCCATTTGTTTTCTTTAAGCATTGTTCCTGCATGAAATATATAGTCATCCGTTGTTAAAGTAAGATTTTCCAAATTATTAATGGGTGTTAATTTTTTATAATCCTCAGGATAACCATGAGCAGCCATTACTACTGTCATGGCATAATCATTTTTCCACTTAATTTTTTTTATTTCATTTAAGGTGCCTATCGCTGATGCATGAAGGAGTTCTAATAAATCTGTTTCTAATAGTGGAATAATTGCTTGTGTTTCCGGATCGCCGAAACGAACATTAATTTCGAGTAAATTTGGACCCTTATCTGTTAGAATTAATCCTGCATAAAACATTCCTTGATACTTGATGCCTTGTTCAGCAAGATGTTGAACGATAGGTTCAACAAATGTTTTGGATAATTCATTCATTTTATTTGACGAAATAGAAGGAACAGGTGTGTAGGCTCCCATACCACCAGTATTTAACCCTTTTTCTCCTTCTAAGATTTTTTTATGATCTTGTGCTGTTGTAAGTGGCAACACAAATCCATTTTTATCAACAAGTGAAAATAGGCTTACCTCTTCACCAACTAAAAATTCTTCAATAACAACAACTGAACCAGCATCACCAAAAGAATTATCTTTAAAACATTTTATCAGTGCATCTTTTGCATCTTCTATTGTTTGACAAATAATAACTCCTTTTCCTGCTGCTAAACCATCAGCTTTAATAACAAGAGGATAGGATTGGTTTTGACAAAAAATGAAGGCTTCATCATAGTTGTCAAATACGTCATAGGCAGCTGTTGCAATATTTAAATTTTTACAAATATCTTTTGTAAACTTTTTTGATTTTTCTAGTTCAGCTCCCATTTGATCAGGGCCAAAAACTAATATAGCATTGTTCATTAAAAGGTTGGATAATCCTTTAGTTAAAGGTAGTTCTGGACCTATAACCACAAGATCAATTTTATTTTCTAGACAAAATTGAAGAATAGCATCATGATCATCAACATCTGTGATAATTGAAGAAGCAATCTCACTGATACTATCACTTCCAGGAATACAATATAAATTAGAACAATTAGGAGATTGTTTTATGCCGTAACATAATGCGTGCTCTCTTCCACCATTACCAATGACAAGAACGTTCATGAAAAAAAATAATTCATTAATTAATTATTTGAAGCAAGACTTAAGAATGAAAGTTTTTTTAAGCTTTCGTCATTCAAGTAATCTAAAGGTCTGACTGGATACTCTCCTGTAAAATAATGATCAGTAAATTGAGGATTATCATTATCTCTCTCATCATAACCAAGAGCTTGATACAGACCATCTAATGATAAAAATTTTAATGATTTAGCTCCAATATATTTACACATTTCCTCTAAATTTTTGTTTGCAGCTAATAATTCTTCTTGGGTCGGAGTATCAACTCCATAAAAATCAGGATATTTAATTGCAGGTGAAGCAATACGCATATGGACTTCTTTTGCACCAAAATCATAAAGCATTTTTATTATCTTAGTGGATGTTGTTCCTCGAACCAATGAGTCGTCAATTAAAACAACTTTCTTTTTTTTAATAGAACTTTGGTTAGGATTTAGTTTTAACTTTACACCTAAACTTCTAATTTGCTGGGTTGGCTCAATAAATGTCCTCCCCACATAATGATTTCGTATTAATCCTAATTCAAAAGGAATACCAGACTCTTGACTAAAACCAAGCGCAGCAGGAACACCTGAGTCTGGAACTGGTACGACTACATCAGGTTTTATATCGGTTTCTTTTGCTAAGTATGTACCTAAATTTTTTCTATATTCATAGGCGGTTTTATTTTTTAAAATACTATCTGGCCGCGAAAAATAAATATATTCAAATACACATGGTTTGATTTGTTTTTTTGGAAAAGGTCTTCGACTTTCAACTTTATTATCTTTTATAACTACAACTTCTCCATTTTCAATTTCACGGATAAATTTTGCACCTATAATGTCTAGCGCGCAAGTTTCAGAGGCAAGGATAAATGCATTTTTAAATTTACCTAAAACAAGTGGTCGAATACCTAATGGATCTCTTGCACCAATTAACGTACCATTAGCAATAATTGATAAAGCATAACCACCTTGAATTTGCATTAAAGCATCAATAATTTTATTTAAAATATCTTTCTTTTTTGAACGAGCTACAAGCTGAACAATTGTTTCGGTATCTGATGTTGTTTGAAATATTGCACCTTCACGTACCATTTGCTCTCTTAAAAGTAGTGCATTAGTTAAATTACCATTATGAGCAATACTAATAGCTCCACCATGAAGGTCAGCATAAAAAGGTTGTATATTCCTTATTGTTTCACCGCCCGTTGTTGAATAACGATTGTGTCCTATCGCAATTTTTCCCTTTAACTTGTCTAATGAGTGTTTCTTCGTAAAATTATCGCCAACCAATCCAAATTTTCTTTCTGAGTGATAGGAGTTGCCATCATAACTTACAATTCCACAACCTTCTTGACCACGATGTTGCAACGCATGCAAACCAAGAGCTGTTAAGGCAGCAGCATCCTTGGTTCCACTTATTCCAAAAACTCCACACTCCTCATTAAATCTGGGAACATGAGATTGCCTTACCCTGAATTTTTTTAGAAAATTTAATCGATTTTTCATCTTACTGTTGTCTTTTTAAAAGTGTTTTTGCAACCATTTGTAATGCTCTAGGATAAACCTTATGCTCTTCTATCAATATTTTCTTTGAGAGTGATTCGGTATTATCTTTCTTCAAAATCTTTACTTTTTTTTGCAAAATAATCTTTCCAGAGTCAATTTTAGCGCTTACGTAATGAACACTACAACCAGAATAGCTCGCTTTAGCTTTTATGGCCTGATCCTGAGCATTTAAGCCTTTGAAAGCTGGAAGATAAGATGGATGAATATTGATTAATCGCGATCGCCACTGCATGACAAATTTTGAGTCTAAAACTTGCATAAAACCAGCTAAACAAATGATATCTATATTTTTTAGATACTTCATGACTTTGCTTTCGAAATTTTTTCTTGGAATAAAATGTATGAATGGAATTTTATTTTTTTTGGCAATAGTTAAACCTTTTGCTCTGGCGTTATTGGATACGACTAATTGAACCTGTACTAAACTTTGCTTTTTAAATGATGTTTGTATTAGTGATTCTAAATTGGAACCTCTTCCCGATATGAAAATAGCAACTTGTAATTTTTTCAACTAATTGTGCACCTTGATGATTTGTTAACTTCTATTTTCCCAATTTCAAAAATATCTAAATTTTCATCTTTTATTAATTGCTCAAATTCTTTGTAATTATTTTTTGAAATAGTCATTATTAAACCTAATCCACAATTAAAGGTCTTTAACATTTCTTCATCTGAAATGTTAGCTAAACTTTGAAACCATTGGAAAATTTCTTCATCACAAATAAATTTTTTATCAATCCTTGCTGATAAATTTTCAGAGAGCATTCTTGGTGCATTACCAATAATGCCTCCGCCTGTTATATGCGAAATACCATTGATAAGATTTGTTGTTAAAATTTTTTTTAAAAAAGGAAAATATAATTTTGTTGGAGCCATTAAGGCTGCTGCATTTGTTTCATAAGATGATTTAAATTCTGTTTCTTTATGTAGATCTATATTTTTGTCTTTTAAAACTTTTCGAATGAGAGAATATCCATTTGAATGAAAGCCCGAAGATCTAATCCCATATAGAAGATCATCTTCTTTCATGACATCTCTTTTAGGTAGAATTTTTTTTCTCTCTACTGCACCAACACAAAATCCGGCAAAATCAAAGTCATCTTTTTTATAAAGCCCAGGCATCTCTGCTGTTTCACCACCAATAAGAGAGCAATTATTTATCTTGCAAGCTTCAGTGATACTTTTCATAATTTTTAAAAAAGAATTTTTATCAATCTTGGAAGAAGCATAGTAATCTAAAAAAAATAATGGCTCTGCACCATGGCAAAGAATATCATTAAGGCACATACCAACGAGATCATGACCCAAACCATCTAAAATGTCAGTTTCAATCCCTAGTAATATTTTTGTCCCTATACCATCTGTTCCAGAGACCAATAAAGGATCTTCATATCCACAATTTTTAAGATCAAAAATACCACCAAATCCGCCAATTTTATCAAAATTTCCGTTTCTGTTTGTTGATTTGCTTAGCTCAGAAATATCTTCAACAAGGGCATCTGTATTTTCTATATCAACACCTGCTTCTTTATATGTTGTCATATTTAATTAGTTTTAAACGAATCGTTAACGAGTAAACTATTAATATAGTAAATTAAGTTGATTCGTACTCATAATGACAAATACAATTCAAATTCTCTCCATTGAGAAGACAGGGAAAGAAAGTTCACTACAAAAAGAACACAATAATAAATCCATCAAAATTATAGATGGATATTTCTTTTCGACAAATCTTGATGATCAAAAGTTTACTAAAATAAGTAAACTTATTTCTAATGACGTTTCTCAAACAATATTAACAAAAAAAAATGTAAATAAGGTTTTATCTAGTTATAGTAATTTTAACTGGGTTGTAGAAATAAAATTTTTACCAGGTGTAACTGATAATATTGCTACAACTGTAAAAGAAATAATCAAAGATAATCTTAAAAGTAGTTTTAAAAGCTTTGAACTTGGTTCAACAAAAATTATTTTAATAAAAGGAAGAAAAGAAGATATTACCAAAATATCTAAAAATGAAGCAAATCCCTTAATTCAAACAATTAACATTTATCCATTTAAAAAATATTTAAATAATTTTAAAAAAAATCAATTTAAAATAGAAAAGGTAAAATTACCAAAAAAAAAATATAGTAAAAAAGAAATTAATTTAAATATTTCTGATGATCAACTCAGTCTTATTGGTAAACTTGGTATTGAAGAAAATGATAAATCTAGAAGGGGAACACTTGGCTTAGATCTAGAATCTTTAAAAGCCATAAGAAATTATTTTTCCACTATAAAACGTAAACCAACAGATGTAGAAATTGAAACATTAGCACAGACGTGGTCCGAGCATTGTAAACACAAAATATTTTCAGCTAAGATTGATGATATTCACGAAGGTATATTTAAAAAATACATTAAAGGCGCAACTGAAAAAATTATTCAATTAAGAAAAGATAATTTTTGTGTTTCTCTTTTTACGGATAATGCCGGTGGAATAGAATTCAATAAAGATTGGATTATTTGTCATAAAGTTGAAACACATAATACGCCTTCAGCCTTAGATCCATTTGGCGGTGCCATCACTGGAATTGTTGGTGTTAATAGGGATTGTCTTGGATTTGGGAAAGGAGCAAAACCTATAGCGAATACGTATGCATATTATTTAGCAGACCCGAATAAGAAATATCAATTGTATCGTCAAAAAAATAAGGATCCAATGCTTCCAGCAAATTTTATTGCGAAGGGCATTATAAGTGGTGTTAGAGTTGGAGGAAATTGTTCGGGTATTCCTACTCCACAAGGTAATGTGTATTTTGATGATCGGTTTGCAGGAAAGCCTCTTGTGTTTTGTGGAACAGTTGGGATTATTCCAAAAAAAATAAAAGGAAAATTATCACATAAGAAGAAAGCTAATCCAGGAGATATCATACTAATGGCTGGAGGCAGAGTAGGAAAAGATGGTATTCACGGTGCAACATTTTCATCGGAAGAGTTAGATCCTAATAGTCCAGTTTCTGCCGTACAAATTGGTGATCCAATAACACAAAAGAAAATGTCTGATGTCATCATTAGAGAATTGCGTGATGAAAATCTTTACTCGAGCATAACAGATAATGGGGCTGGAGGATTATCATCATCAATTGGAGAAATGGCAAAAGAGAGTGGTGGTTTTATAGTTAATCTTGAAAAAGTTCCCCTCAAATATAATGGTTTATATCCTTGGGAGATTTGGGTTTCTGAATCACAAGAAAGAATGACACTAGCAGTACCTCCGAAGAATGTAAAAAAAGTTATAAAGAAATTTAATGCAAGAGGTGTAGAAGCAACAATAATTGGTAAGTTTATTAAAAAAGAAAAAGCTATAGTAAAATATAATAAAACTGAAATTCTCAATTTAGATATGGAATTTCTTCATGAAGGTTATCCTAAATTAAATTTAAAAACATCTTTTCCAAAAATTAAAAAAGAAAAGAAAAAAATAATTAAAAAAAGTTTCTTGATAGATAAATTACATAAACTTCTCTCTAGTCCAAATATTGTATCAAAAGAATTTATAGCCACACAATATGATCACGAAGTACAAGCTACCTCTATTATAAAACCATTACAAGGCGAAGGAAGAGTTTTTGGAAATGCTACTGCTATTAAACCTCTATTTGATGATGAAAAATCAATAGCTCTTTCTCAAGCTGCTTATCCTCAGTACGCTGAAACAAATCCTTATGATATGGCTGGGTGCACTATTGATACAGCATATAAAAATTTAATTGTAAGTGGTGCCAACTCAAAAAAAATTGCAATTCTTGATAACTTTTGTTGGTGTAGCTCCGATGAACCTGATCGATTATATCAATTGAAAGAAGCGGCAAAAGCTTGTTATGATTATGCAGTTTCTTACCAAACACCATTTATTTCAGGAAAAGATAGTATGTTTAATGATTTTAAAGGTTTTGATAAAACTGGAAAATCAGTAAAAATTTCAATACCTCCAACTTTGCTTATTTCTTCTATTGGAGTGGTAGATAAAATTTCACACTTAACAAAATTAACACCTGATGATGGTGATATACTTGTAGTTTTAGGAAATACCCGTAATGAATTACAGGATAGTGTTTATTCCAAAATTATAGGTTATGAAAAATCAAAAAATCCAGTTGTAAATAGCAAGGATGCACTTCGCACATATAGAAATTTTGAAAAAGCTAATAAACTTGGAATTATAAATTCTGCAATTGGAATAGATTTGGGTGGAATAGGAATTGCAGTTACAAAGATGGCAATTGCTTCAAAGAAAGGTTTAACCATTGATTTAAAACTTAAAAATAAAATCTCAGTTGACCAATTTTTATTTTCTGAAACACAAAGCAGAATTCTTGTTTCCATGAAAAAAAATAAGTTAGCCAATTTTAAAAAAATATTTAAAGCTTCTGATTATACAATTATTGGTAAATGTACGGGCTCAGATGTAATTGAATTTAAAGATAACAAAAAAATTATGAGAGGTAAAATTTTAGATTTTGCTAAGTCATACAAACAAAATATTAAAGGGTTATGAACGTATTAGTCTTATCAGGTTATGGTATTAATTGTGAAAATGAAACACTACATGCATTTGAAGTAGTAGGATTTAAAGGTAAAATTATTCATATTAATGATCTAATTCAAAATCCCAAACAACTTAATAACTATCAAGTATTCGCTATACCTGGTGGTTTTTCTTATGGCGATGATACAGGTTCAGGAAATGCAATGGCGAAAAAAATTATGACCAATTTATATGATCAACTAATAGATTTTTCATTAAAAGATAAATTAATCATAGGTATTTGTAATGGATGCCAAATATTAATTAATCTTGGATTAGTACCAAGCCTAAATAAAAAAGATCCAGAAGTAGCATTGATTGAAAATAAATCTGGTAGCTATGAGTGTCGATGGGTTGATGTAAAAGTAAGTAATAATAAATCACCATGGCTAAAAAATATTAGTACGCTGAACTTGCCTGTTGCACATCAAGAAGGGCAATTTATGATACCTATTAATCTACTAAAAAGTATCAAAGCTAATAACCTTATTGGTTTGCAATACATTAATCATCGTAAAAAATTAGCAAAAGGTCAATTTCCTTTTAATCCTAATGGATCTAAAGATGATATCGCTGCGCTAACAAATCAAAATGGGAATGTTCTTGCAATGATGCCTCATCCTGAAAGAGCATTTTATAATTATCATATTCCCAATTGGCAAAGTAAAACCTTAAAAAAATTTGGGGATGGATATAAAATTTTTATGAACGCAAAAAAATTCTTTGCATAAATTATACAGCTATATCTACTATTTTTTTCATCACGGTTGGCATTCTAGAGCTAGAATAAGAAGATTTCTTTATCCAATTACTTTTTGATAATTTTGCTTTTTTAACATTGCCATAAAAAATTTCTGTTTCTAAATCAAAATGACTGAATGAATATTCAAATGAACCTTTAGATTGTAATTTTGTTTTTATTTTTTGTATTTCTTGATCTGTAGTTAATAATTTCTTATTTTTAACCCAGACATCATTTGGTACTTCAAGCATAGAGGCCAACATTCCTTTATTTGGTCTACTTCGCACAAGGATTTCATTTTTTTCATTCACAATAACATAAGCTCTTGTATACTTTATGGGCTTAATAGTTTTCTTTTTTAGTTTTAAAGGAATTTTTTGCTGTAAATTTTTTTTATATGATTGGCAAAACTTATTAATTCCACAAATATTACATTTAGGGTTTCTCGGAAGACAAATCTCTGATCCGTAATCCATAAAAGACTGAATTAAATTTGAAGAATATTTATCTGAGATGAATTTTTTTCCTAAATCTTTAAGTTTATTTTTGACTTTATTAATTGGTTTATCGATAGCATATAACCTAACCAAAATTCTCTCAATATTAGCATCAAGTGGCATAACTGATTGATTAAATCCTATTCCAAGAATTGCTTTTGCTGTGTAATCTCCAATACCAGGAAGTTGGATGAGTTCGTCGTAAGTTTTGGGTATGTTATTTTTAAAATTTTTATTAATTATTTTTGCAGACCTTAATAAATTTCTTGCTCTTGAATAATAACCAAGGCCTGACCAGAACTTTAAAATATTTGATTCTGAGGTTTGCGCTAATTTATTTAGTGAAGGCCATTTTAAAATAAAATCATTAAATTTATTTTTTACGGTATTTACTGTTGTTTGTTGAAGCATATACTCACTTACAAATACAAAGTATGGATCAGGTAAATTGAGAGTATTTTTCTTCCGCCACGGTAAATTTCTGGCATTCACGGAATACCATTGAAGCAAAAACTTTATTACTTGTGTTTCGTGTTTAAACATATTGCTTTCATATTTAGGTACTATAAATTATTTATGCATATGGACAAAAAAAATATAAAGCAAAAAAGAACATTTGTTCCACAATCGATTGGCGATACTCTTAGGAAGGTTAATAGAAAATATTCCTCAAAATATAATCGTACAGAATTTATAATAAACTCCAAATGGCCTGAAATTGCTGGTAGTTATTTTAAAGAATATTCAGAGCCATTAAATGTTTCAAGGGTGCGTGATTTTGAAAACGATGTAGGTGAAACAGTATATAAAAATTATCTAAATGTGAGTGTTGCCCCAGCCGCAGCCATTGAATTTCAACACTTTAAGGATACTATAATAGAAAAAATTAATACTTATTTTGGCTATAAAGCAATAATAGACTTGAGAATTCATCAAAATTACATACCTAAATATACTCATATGAAACAAAGTAAGAAAAAACAAATAGATAAAGATGACATAGAATTTGTTAAGCAAAACATTAAAGAATTTCAAAATTCCGATTTAAAAAAATCGCTATTAAATTTAGGTAATAAAATTACAACTGAGGACAAATAATGAAAATCAAAATTTTATTTATTTCTGTTATACTATCACTACTTTTAATTAACGCCAAAGCAGCTGAAAACTCAATACTAGAGGTTAAAGATAATGATTTTTATATTGGGGAAGACAATGCTCCAATCACAATTATAGAATATGCTTCAATGTCTTGTAGTCACTGTGCAGATTTTCATAATGATACCCTAGAAGAATTAAAAAAAGAGTTTATTGATACTGGTAAAGTTAAGTTTATTTTTCGAGATTTCCCATTTAATTATCCAGCTCTTGCTGGAAGTATGATTTTAAGATGCGTCCCAGAAGATGTAAGATATGATTACATGAATGGCCTTTATAAACTACAAAATAATTGGGTTAATAGAGATCATTCAAAAACAAAGTCCGAGTTATACAAAATAATGCAAAGTGGTGGTATGCAACAAGAGGACTTTGATGCATGTTTAAGTAATGTTGAATTAGAGAATCAATTACTTGAGGGTGTAATGGAAGCTCAGAGAGAATATAAAATAGGTTCTACCCCTTCATTCATTATTAATGGAGTACTTTATTCTGGGAATAAAAACATAAAAGAGTTTAGACAAATCATCGATAAAATATTATCACAATAGTTGATGATTAATTTTAGGACCCTTAAAGTCAAAGGCTTTAAGTCTTTTGTTGAACCAACTGAAATTTTGATTGAAAATGGTTTGACAGGTATTGTGGGACCAAATGGATGTGGTAAATCCAATCTCGTTGAAGCTTTTAGATTCGTTATGGGTGAGCTTTCGCCAAAACAAATGAGAGGAAGCGAATTAGACGATGTTATCTTTAATGGAACAGATGATAGACCCGCATGGGATATTGCCGAGGTTACTATAGATTTAGATAATAAAGCAAGAAAAGCACCAAGTATTTTCAATGAAAATGATACTATTGAAGTCACTAGAAGAATTTGGCGAGGTGAAGGCTCAGAATATAGAGTTAATGGCAAGGAGGTACGATTAAAGGATGTGCAATTGCTATTTGCTGATGCAGCAACAGGTGCGCGTTCAACATCGATGGTTAGTCAAGGTAGAGTTGGTGCTATAATCGCTGCTAAGCCTGAGCAAAGAAGAACGTTGCTTGAAGAAGCTGCAGGAATTACAGGCCTACATTCAAGACGACACGAAGCTGAATTACGATTAAATGCTACTGAAAATAACTTAGAGCGTGTTAAGGACGTATTAAAAGCACAAGATGAACAACTAACAATATTAAAGAAACAATCTAAACAAGCTGAAAGATATAAGTACATCCAAAAAGATATTACAAAAGCAAGGGCAAGATTATTTTATAAGAAATGGATTGATGAAAAAGATAAATTAAAAAATGCTAATGAAAAAATTCAATCTGAGACAAATGTTGTAAATGACCAAACGCAAATTGTTGCACAAATAAATGTAGAATTTGAAAAAGTTCAAGAAAGTCTTCCAAACCTGAGGTTCCAAGAAAGCAAGGTTGCTGCTGAACTGCAAAAATATTCAATTAGTTTAGAAAATCAAGAAAAAGAAATTGAAAGAGCAAATATTGCAGTAGACGAAACGAAAGTACGTATAGAGCAAATTAAAAATGATATAGAAAGAGAGAGGTTTTTATTTGAAGACGCAAAACAAAATCTTGAAAGGGTACATGAAGAAAAATCTATACTTTTAAAACAACAAGGTGATCTTTTTATTCAAACCGATGATGATCTAAATAATGAAAATGTTTCTAATAAAAAAAATAATAATCCAATAATTGATTATCTAGATTTTGAAGATGGTCTTGAACAAGCAATTGCTGCAGTTTTTTCAGATGAGTTAATTGCATCTATTGATGAAGAACAAAGTATTTTTTGGAGAAAATTAGATTTGGAAGATTCATCCTTTAATTCTGAAATTACTAAATTTTCTTCTTTGATTAAAGCTCCGGATAATTTGAAAAAAAAATTAGAATTTATTGGATTAATAGAAAATAAAGAAAATGTTTTAGAAATACAGAAAAACTTAAAACCAGGACAAATATTAGTGAGCAAACTAGGAGAAATTTGGAGATGGGATGGATATGTATCTAAAGGTAAACAAAATAATTCAACTAAAGCAATATTGGATCAATTAAAAAATAGAAGAATAAAGCAATTAAGTGCAGAGGAAAAACAATGGAATGATATTTCTGCAAAAGCAAATCAAAGAATAGAAGAGCTAAATTCAAGGCAAAATACATTAATAAATGAATTATCTAATCTCCAATCCGTTCCTGAAGATGTATCAAGTGAAAAATTAAAAATACAAAAATTGATTGATGAGAATAAGAATTCTTATGAGCAAATAGCTGAGCAACTTCGTCAAACTGAGCAAAATTCTAATGAGATAAATAAGAAATTAAAACTAGAGGAAATTAAATTAAATGAATTAAGAGAAGAGAGAATTAGAACTGAAGGTCAAATCAATACTATTAATGAAGCAATTAAATTATTATCTACTCAAGTAAAAGAAAGATTGAGTGTAGATCTAGAAGAACTTTATAATATTGGAGAAATCAATCCAAATAAAGTTTTAGGTGAGACTGATGATTTAGAAAAAAAGTTAGAGAGACTAATTGGAGAGCAAGAACGTTTAGGCGGTGTTAATCTTCTCGCAGAACAAGAGTCAAAAGATTTAGAAGAAAAAGTTAATACGATAAAGAAAGATCAAAGCGACCTTTTAAGTGCAATTGCAAAACTAAGAGAAGCAATTGACTCACTGAATACAGAAGGTAGACAACGCTTACTTGCTGCATATGGAATAGTAAATGAAAATTTTCAAAAGTTATTTACCAGGTTGTTTGGTGGTGGAAAGGCTTATCTAAAGTTTACAGATGAGTCTGATCCTCTTCAAGCTGGTTTAGAAATATTTGCTAGTCCTCCTGGAAAAAAATTACAAAATCTAAATTTGCTTTCTGGAGGTGAGCAAGCTCTTACAGCCTTATCATTATTATTTGCTGTATTTTTATCAAACCCAGCTCCAATTTGTGTACTTGATGAGGTTGATGCTCCATTAGATGATACTAATGTTGATAGATTTTGTTCATTAGTGGAGGAAATAGCTAAAACTTCTTCAACAAAATTCCTAGTAATAACTCACCATAGAATGACAATGGCAAGAGTAAATAGATTATTTGGTGTTACTATGCCTGAGAAAGGTGTATCACAATTAGTTTCCGTTGATCTTGAAAAAGCAATTGAGATAAAAGAGCAAGACGCTAACAATGAATTATAAAAATAAAAATTTACAAGAATTAGGTAAAAAAATTGATGATTTAGATAATCAAAATAAAGAACCTAGTATTAAAAAAAAAGAAAGTGGTGCAGGATTTGGTTTTAAAATTAGTACAGAAATTATAGCTGCACTAGTTGTTGGAGTTGGAATTGGGCTTATTGTGGATAATTACTTTAATACTAAACCAATAGGCTTAATTATTTTCTTCATATTTGGCGCATTAGCTGGATTTTTGAACGTTTATCGTGTAATGCGTCGCATTGAAAAGCAAAGGTAATTTTAATATTCAATATCAATTATGGCCGCAAAAGATAGTCCTCTAAAACAGTTCGAAATAGACCCAATATCTAATATTGAACTTGGTGGTTATAACATTTCCTTCACAAACTCATCTTTTGCAATGCTAATTACTGTTTTAGTGATTACTCTATTTTTAACTTTAACAGTAAACACAAGATCAATTATCCCTTCTAGGTTGCAACTTATCTCAGAGCTGATGTATAATTTTATTGCTCAGTTACTCTCAGATACAGTTGGAGATAATGGAAAAAGATATTTTCCATTTGTTTTCTCTTTATTCATGTTTGTACTAATTGGAAATATGGTTGGAATGGTACCATATCAATTTACTTTCACGAGTCACATCATTGTTACATTTGCATTAGCAGCAGTTGTGTTTATTGGCGTAACTATTCTTGGATTTATTAACCATGGCATTAAATTTTTTACTTTCTTCTATATACCAGGTGTGCCGTTTTACATGCATCCACTGCTTATTCCCATTGAGGTAATTTCTTATTTATCAAGACCTATAAGTTTATCAGTTAGATTATTTGCAAACATGCTAGCTGGTCACACACTACTTAAAGTATTTGCAGGCTTTGTCGTTTCAATGCCGTTTTTTACAGGAGTTTTTCCTTTAGCTTTCATTGTAGCTTTAACAGGATTAGAAATTTTAATTGCTTTTTTGCAAGCATATGTGTTTGCAATACTGACGTGTTTATATATTAACGATGCTTATCATTTACATTAATTTAAAATAGGAGGACTTATGGAAATTGAAGCAGCAAAAGTAATCGGAGCGGGTTTAGCCGTTATCGGTGTTATTGGATCAGGTATTGGAATTGGGAATATTTTCTCATCTTTTATTCAAGCAGTTGGAAGAAATCCGGCAGCAAGAGGTGAAGTTTTTACAATGACAATGTTAGGTTTCGCATTAGTTGAAGCGATTGCACTTTTCGCACTAGTTATTGCGTTAGTTATTTTGTTTGGATAGAACTCAATAATTTATTGATGCCTCAATTAAATCCAGAGTTTTTTGTTTCACAGCTCTTTTGGTTAGCTGTATTTTTTACTTTTCTATTTGTATTTTTATGGAGGGTATCACTTCCAAGAATAGCTACAGTTTTAGAGAAAAGACAAAATAAAATAGATGAAAATTTATCTTCAGCAAAAGAGCTTCAAGAACAGGCAATGGAAATTGAAAAAAAAATTAATGATCAGATCAATAAGGCTAAACTAGAAACAGATGAGAAAATTAAAGAAACAATCAATGCTTTACAAGAAAATGTTTCTTCTCAACTTTCTTCACTTGATAAAGATTTAGAAAAAAAAGTTTCTGATGCAGAAAAAGAAATTTTAAAAAGTAAAGATGATCAAATGAAAAATATTAACAATGAAATAGTTAATATTACAAAACTAACTGTAGGAAAAATTACAGATATAGAATTGTCTGACAATGAACTTAATAAAGTTATTGAAACACAAAAAGGTAGTTTTAACTAATGTTTTCTGATCCTCAATTTTGGGTAGCAGTATCTTTTATATTATTTATTGCAGCTATTTTTAATCCAGTACGAAAAATTCTTACATCTAGTTTAGATGCACAAATAAAAGATATAAAAAATAAAATAGATGAAGTTGAGAATTTAAAAAAAGAGGCTCAAAAAGCCTTGGATGAATTAAAAGAAAGAGAAACTAAAGTAGAAAAGGAAATACAACAATTAAATTTGGAATCTGAAAAAAGAATTTCTGATTTGAAAGATATATCTGCCTCTAAATTAACTGATCAAATTGAAAAAAGAAAAATATTAGCCGAAAATAAGATTGAACAATTAGTTCGAGATACCAATAACTCTATAAAAAATTATATCTCAAGTGTTGCAATAGAAGCTACGATGAATATTTTGCGTAAAAATCTAAGTAATGACAAAAAATCTTCTTTAATTAAAGAATCAATTATTGAATTTAACTCTGTGCTAAAGAACTAGTAGTAGATTTAGTTATTCCAAAATTTGCCTACAATATCAAGAAATTAATATTAAAAGATTTTCAAAATCTATAGTATTATTAATATACCAAAATTAATGGTAACAAATTTAAATGACAAAAAAACTTAATATTTTTCTTGCAGGACCCCGAGGGTTTTGTGCTGGAGTAGATAGAGCAATAGAAATGGTTAAGGGTGCTCTAAAAAAATATGGTGCACCTGTATATGTTCGTCATGAAATAGTTCATAATAAATTTGTTGTTGAAAATCTCAAATCACAGGGAGCTATTTTTGTAGAAGAATTAAATGAGATTGAAGACAAAAGTAGACCGGTTATCTTTTCTGCACATGGTGTTCCAAAAGCAGTCCCAGAGGAAGCATTAAGTTTAAATTTAGTATATTATGATGCAACATGTCCGCTTGTTAGCAAAATCCATAAAGAAGTTGAAAATTTTGATAAAAAAAATCTGCCAGTAATTTTAATTGGTCATAGAAATCATCCCGAAGTTATTGGAACTATGGGCCAAACAGATAAAAAAATTCATTTAGTAGAAAAAGTTGAAGATGTAAAAAAATTACCTTTAAACCAAAATGATGAAATTGCATATGTTACTCAGACAACGCTATCAGTTGATGATACGAAAGATATAATAAAAGAGATAAAATTACATTTTAGTAATGTTATAGAGCCAAAAAAAAATGATATTTGTTATGCTACGACAAATAGACAAGAAGCGGTCAAAAAGATAGCAAATCAATGTGATTATTTTTTAGTAATTGGTGCAAGTAACTCATCAAATTCCCTTAGATTAGTTGAAGTAGCAAAAAATTATGGATCAAAAAAAGCTATTTTAGTAGAAGATGTAGATTCATTAAATTTAAATATATTTCAAGAATCTGAAAATATAGGAATAACAGCAAGTGCATCATCGCCAGAAGTACTTGTTAAAAAACTTCTTAATAATTTGAAAAGAAATTTTGAAATACATATAAATGAAGGATCTTACCAAAAAGAAGATGTATTTTTTAAAGTGCCACAAAAACTAAACGTATAGAAGATGGCAGTCTTTACTAAATTACTTAAAGAAGATATTGAAAACTTTATTTCTGAGTACTCAATTGGAAATTTAGACAGCTTTGAAGAAATTTTAGATGGGATAGAGAACTCAAATTTTAAAATTTTTTGTAATAATCAACCATATATTTTAACAATTTTTGAAAAAAGAGTAACTCAGCAAGAATTACCTTTTTTTATAAATTTAAAAAACTTTTTAAATAAAAATAATTTTAAATGTCCAAAAGCAATATCAGATAAAAATGGAAAAATTTTAAAAAAAATAAAAAATAAAACAGCTGTAATAATATCTTTTCTGGAAGGTAAAAGTATTGAAAAACCTAACTCTGAAATGTGTAGAGAAGTTGGAAAAATGGTTGCTGATTTACACAATCTTACCATAAATTTTGATGAAAAAAGACCTAACAGTTTAGATCTACAGGATTGGAAAGAAATTTACAAAAAGTGCCTTAAGAATAAATCCGAAAAGTTTAATGAAACAATGTATTTGTTAAAAAATGAAATAGACTATTTAGAAAATTATTGGCCAACAAATCTTCCTTGTGGAGTCATACATGCTGATTTGTTTAGAGATAATATTTTTTTTAAAAATAAAAAAATTTCTGGAGTAATAGATTTCTATTTTGCATGTTATTATTTTTATATTTACGATTTAGCCATAGTTATTAATGATTGGTGTTTTAGTGAAAATGGACAATACTTTAACAAAGAGAACTGCTTGATAATTCTTGAGGAATATCAAAAGTTGAGAGAATTAAGTGATCTTGAAAAGAAATCGTTAAATATTTTATTAAGAGCTGCTGCTGTTAGAATATTATGTACGAGAGTGTATGATTATATTTTTCATCCGCCTGATGCAGTAGTTGTTAAAAAAGATCCATTTGAATATTTGAATATTTTAAGATGGCATCAACAAAATGATATTGTTGAATAATGATTAATATTTATACAGATGGCGCATGTTCTGGGAATCCTGGTATAGGTGGATGGGGTGTTGTAATATTAGATAATAATAAAGAAATATTAATAAATGGTGGTGATCAACACACAACTAATAATAAAATGGAACTTACAGCTGCAATAAAAGCATTGGAGTATTTTGAGATAAAAAAAGAATTAATCATTTATACCGATAGCAAATATGTAAAGGATGGTATTGAATCATGGATTACAAATTGGAAAAAAAATGGATGGAAAACATCAGCAAAAAAAATAGTGAAAAATAAAGAATTATGGATTCAATTAGATAATCTAATTAATAAACATAATGTAACTTGGAAATGGGTTAAAGGGCACGCAGGTTTCGAATTTAATGAGAAAGCTGATGAGCTAGCTAGGAAATATATTGAAAGTAATATTTAGTTTATTTTTTATATTTCTGTATTTCAAGCAGATTGCAGCTAATGATTTATGGACTATTGATAAAAATACTTCTAGTATTGAATTTGAAGTTCCAGTTTTGTTTGCGAATAATGTGATTGGCAAATTTAATGAATTTGATGGTTTTGTTTCCTTAGATTTGTCAAATCAAAAAAATAATAAGGCTCTTATAAATGTTAGAATTGATAGTATAGATATAAATTATAAACGATATAAAGATTTAGTTCTTAGTGAAGTTTTTTTTGATGCTAAAAAATATCCTTCAGGTCTTATTGATACAAATAATTTTAAATTTAATTATGAAGACAATAAAATTAATTTAACAGGTGAATTAACAATAAAGGACAAAAGTCGAAATATTCCTATTGATATTGAAATTATAAAATTAGCTAGTGAGTTGGTTCAGGTAAAAAGTGATTTATCTTTTTCTAGAAATGACTTTGATATTGGGACTGGGAATTGGAAAAACACAACAATTCTCAAAGATAAAATAAAGATAAAAGCAAATATTTTTCTATTTAAAGAATAATTAATTTTTTAAAAATTTACTAAAAATTTAAATTTTGAGCAACTTTATTGTTACTTTTATACAAATCTTTCCAAATAGAATAACGTTTTAATAAAAGATCTATGTTATCTTTTTTAGGCTCATAATTTTTACTGATTTTTATTTCACTAATAATATTTTCTTTATTATCAATTGTATCATCCTGATACATAGCTAATCTTGCTACACCAAGGGCAGCACCAAATTCACTTTGCTCACAAACACTTAACTTTCTATTTAATAGTGATGCAAGCAACTCAATCCAAAATGAACTTTTTGAACCTCCCCCCACCATAAATATTTTATCAAAGTTATTGTTAACTTTCAAAATAGAATTTATCCCATCTAATATTCCAAAACTGACACCTTCAATTACTGCATATTGTAAATCTGTTGCATTTGTAGTTGTTTTTATAGAGTGAAATGAACCTCTAATATGTGGATCATTATGTGGAGTTCTTTCTCCAGACAAATAAGGTAAGAAATAAGAAGAATTTTTTATAGAATTTTTATCATTATAAAATTGCTCTACATTATTAAGTGTATCAGCAATTGAAGTATTGGTAATAGCACAAATCCAATCTAAACAATTACTTGCACTTAACATAACAGACATTAGGTGCCATTTATTTGGTAAACAATGACAAAAAGAATGTACTGCATCACCAGTATTACTTAAAAAATTTTCAGTGGGAGTAAAAAAAACACCCGAAGTACCAAGAGATATAAATGATTGATTTTTATTTGTTATACCCATACCAGTTGCAGCGGCAGCATTATCACCTGCTCCACCCACAACTTTAACATTATTATTAAAATTAAATTTCTCTTTTAAATCTTTTTTTAAACATCCTGTCTGCTCATTGCCTTCCACTAGATTAGGCATGTGTTTTTCTTCTAAAAATGAGCAAGATAAAAGCTGATTGGACCATTTTCTTTTTTGAATATCTAGCCATAATGTTCCAGATGCATCTGACATTTCAGAAAAAAATTCACCAGTAAGAACAAATCGTAAGTAATCTTTAGGGAGTAAAACTTTAAAAATTTTTTTAAAATTATCTATTTCATTATTTTTTATCCAATTTATTTTTGGTGCAGTAAAACCAGGCATAGTAATATTTCCTGAAATTGATCTTACATCAAAATTTTGTTTTTCAAATTCTTCACACTCTTGATATGATCTTGTATCGTTCCAAAGAATACATGGTCTAATAACCTTTCCATCCTTATCTATTAACGTAGCTCCATGCATATGACCGGATATTCCTATTGAAATAGTTTGTGAAAATTCTTTTGGTTTTTCTGACTTTAAAACCCTCAAGCATTCCATTGTTGAATCAATCCATTCTTGTGGATTTTGCTCACTAAAACCATCTTTTGGAGATTGTACAGTGAGACTTGAATTAGCGGTGGCAAGGATGTTTTGGTTTTGATCAATTAGAATCATTTTGATTGATGAGGTTCCAAGATCAATTCCAATAAACATAGTATAAATTTATAACATTAATATTTTAAATTATACAAATAAATTAAAGCTACTTATAAGAATATCGAAATATAAATATTCCTGATGAAACAATAATGATTGCTCCTATTATTGTAAATATATCTGGGATTTCTCCATACACTAATAGGCCAAAAATTATTCCCCAAACAATAATAGTATAATTATAAGGCGCTAAAATACTAGCTGGAGTAACACTCAATGCTTTAATTTGTAAAAATAAACCAGTACAAAAAAAGATACCCAAAAAAATAAAAAAAATAAAAGAAAATGAATGTAATGGTTGCCAGAAAAAAAGTGATAATACAAATGTAATAATAGCACCTATGAGACCATTGTAGAACAACATAGTTTCATTATCATCATACTTAGCATTTAATCTTGTTGCTATTTGAAATAGTGAGTAGAAAAATGCAGCACATAATGGAATAATTAGATAAGGATTAAATATAGTCAGTCCGGGCCGCATAATTAGAATAACTCCACAAAAACTAACACCAATCGCTAACCAAGTAGCTGCATTAATTTTTTCTTTTAAAATAAAATAAGAAAAAACTAAAACTAAAACAGGGGCTAGAGAACCTATTGTGTGAGCATCTGCTAAAGCTAAATGCCTAAAAGATAAAACAAAAAAGCAAGATTCACATACAGATAAAATACATCTAGTTATTTGTATCTTGTAATTGTTTGAAAGATAAAATTTTTTAACTTTATTTTTTTTTGCAATAAAAAAAGAAAAGATAAAACAAAAAGTAAATTTAACAAATAATAATACAAAAACAGAATGATATTGAACTGCCGTTTTTTGAATTGTATCTAAAATACCAAAAGATAAATAAGTTAAAAGGGTTAAAATTATTCCATAGGTATATGGATTTGCTTTCATATTCATTAAAGATTTTTAAAGATATTATTGTAAAAATCTTTTTTTATATTCTTATCAGCATCTAAGATTTGCATCATTAAAACAGCTGATAAATTATTTTTTGGATCTGATAAAAAGTAAGTAGCGGCATATCCTGACCATCCAAATTCTCCAAGTGGGCCAAACTTATTTTGAGCGGTATTATTCATTAAAACTCTAAATCCTAAACCCCAACCATACCCATCTAAATCATTTTCATAATCTTTATCTTTATTTGTATTAATTGAAGTAATTTCAATTGGGAGTAACTCTTTATTTAAAGAATTATTTCTCATTAATTCTAGACTTTGAGCATTAATAAGCTCTTTTCCATTTTTATTTTTACCATTGATAAGCATGGTAGCAAATTTTTCATAATCTTCAGCTGTAGAAAATAAACCATGACCTCCTCTGGAATAATTTTTATTATTTGTTGGATACCCATATAAAATTAATTTTCTTTTATCGAAATTTAAATTTGTTAGTTTTAATTTATCACTATTGTATTCAAATGTTTCAACTAACTGTTTATTACTATTTTCATCAATATAAAAATTTGTATCATTCATTTCTAAAGGTAAAAAAATATTTTCATTTAAAATATCTGAAATTTTATCTTTTGTGACAACTTCTATAACTCTAGCTAAGACATCTATAGATATAGAATAATGCCAATTTACACCAGGTTCATATAAAAGAGGTAATTCAGAAATTTTACTAATCTCTTCCTCCAAACTAGAAGATGGAGAATGAAATAGACTCCTATCCTCATATTCTTTAGCTAAAAAATTATCACAACTATTATACGTAAAGCCTGCTGTATGTTGTAAAAGTTGTCTAACAGTAGGTTTATTTTCTAAAGCAGTTGTATCGTTTAAGTTACTCTCAATACTGCTAAGTTTTTTTAAATTTTTAAAATCAAATAAATGTTTATCTATAGTATCATCAAGAGATAAGAAATTTTTTTCAATTAATTGCATTGCTGCAAAACCAATAATTGGCTTTGTCATTGACCAAATTCTGTAATATGAATTTTTATTAAGCTTATTTTTTAACTCCAAATCTCTGTAACCAATTGCTTCATGATAAATATTATTTTTATAATTTATTATCCATTCAGCTCCATTACATCTACCAGCATCAATGTGTTTTTGAAAATCTAATTTAATATTATCCATAACTGGATTAGATTAGACTCTTTATTTTTTCTATTAGTTCTGAATTTATATTTCTTGGACCTTTATCTAGCCTATTCGTATGTCTTCGTTGTCCAGGTAAACGCACACCATCTAAAGATGTCATTTGTTCAAAAAATTTCTCTGCGTGTTCATTCCAATTTTTTCCTGCTATAAGTTCAGGGGATAAAGCCATAATAAATTCACCTCCCCTTGCAGGACCTCCATCATTATTATCTTCTTCTTTAGCTTCAAAACTAAATAAATCTCCTACTAGACCTGCAGCTAATAACTCAATCATCATTGCTATTGCAGAACCTTTGTAGTCGCCAAATGTTAAGAGGACTCCTCCATTTGCAATTTCAGATGGATTATCAGTTTTTTCTCCATCTTTATTTAAGCCTGTTCCAAATGGAACTTTGTGACCATCACGTGCTGCAACCTGAACTTCTCCCATCGCCATTGTTGAAGTTGCCATATCGTAGACTACGGGGGTATTATTTTTTCTTGGCCAAGCAAATGATATTGGATTAGTTCCAAATAGTGGTTTCTTTGCACCAGCTGGTGCTACGCTTGGTTTATATGCAGTACAAGCAATTCCAATTAAATTATTTTCTGCTAATGCTTCAGTTTCATGCCATAAGGCTGCAAAGTGATGAGTATTAGTTATAGTTAAAACACCAACTCCATGTTTATTTGTCGTTTTTATTAATTCAGGCAAACCAACTTTGATTCCTACAGGAGCAAACCCATAATCACCTTCAACACGAATTGCGTTTTGTGTAAGATAGGTATTTGAAGGTCGTGAAGCTCCATTTACTTTTTTACTTTTTAGCGAAGCTACATAACCTGGAATTCGAAATAATCCATGAGAAACACTTCCATCTCTTTCAGCATGTGAGACTGTAGTTGCTACAGAGTCAGCATTGAAATGATCACATCCATGGGCTGATAGTGCTTTATATGCTAGCTCATATATATTTTCTAATTCTAATGGCGTGGTATTCATTTACTTTTATTGAATAATTAATATTATTATCCTATGGATAGAGGATTATTAGACAATTTAAAAGATATTTTACAAGAAAGAATATCATTTTCAGAAAGTGTCAGAAATAATCATGCAAAAGGTGAAGATGCCTATGATCCTGTTCTACCTAGAGCAGTTTTGTTTCCAAAAAACAATGAAGAACTTTCAAAAATATTAAAAATTTGCAATGAATTTAAAGTACCAGTAACAGCTTATGGCACCGGTACATCTTTAGAAGGTCATGTTGTTGGAAATGATGAAGGTTTTACAATTTCAATGGAAAATTTTAACAAAGTTATTTCAATTAATGAGTCGGACTTTGATTGTCGTGTACAAGCAAATGTATCACGTGAACAACTTAATGAAACTTTAAAAGATAAAGGAGTTTTTTTCCCAATAGATCCTGGTGCTAATGCATCTTTAGGAGGAATGACAGCTTGTTCTGCTTCAGGAACAATGGCTGTAAGATATGGAACAATGCGAACCACTGTTCTTGGTTTAACTGTCGTAATGGCAAATGGAGATATAATTAAAACAGGAAGTCGGGCAAAAAAAACTTCCGCAGGATATAATTTAACAAATCTTTTTGTTGGTTCAGAGGGAACACTTGGGATTATTACTGAGGTTCACCTAAGGTTATCCCCTATTCCTGAAAGTATCATGAGTGCTGTTTGTCAATTCCCAGATCTAGACTCTGCAGTTTTAACAGCACAAGAAATAATTCAATATGGTGTCCCAATTGCAAGGGTAGAATTATTAAATAAAGATCAAATGGATATAAGTATTAAATATTCAAAATTGGAAAATTTAGATAGTTTACCTACGCTGTTCTATGAATTCCATGGTAGTGAAATTTCAAATAAAGAATCAATTGATGTAGTGGAAGAAATTTCTAAAAATAATAATGGTAGTGAGTTTAAGTGGGCAGCAAATACAGAAGAAAGAAATAAAATCTGGAAAGCAAGACATAATGTCTATTATTCAGTCAAAGCCCAAGGTGATGATATTAGAGTATACGCAACAGATGTTTGTGTTCCTATTTCTAATATCGTTGAATGTATAAAATTTGCAGAAAATGAACTTCAAGAAACCGGTTTAAAAGCACCTATGGTTGGTCATGTAGGTGATGGTAATTTTCATGTAACTATTGTCTATGATCCCAATAAAGAAAATGAGTACAAATATATTAGAGAATTTAGCAATAAATTAATTGATAAAGCACTAGAAATGGATGGAACTATAACGGGTGAGCACGGCATAGGTTTGCAAAAAAAAGAGTATTTGTTAAAACAACATCCAGATAATATTCCACTAATGAAATTAATTAAAAAAAGTTTTGATCCAAATAATATACTAAATCCAGGTAAGGTCTTTGATCTTTAATTTATAAAATTAAATTTTTTGTAAATTTTTGTTTTCAATAGACTTATACATCGCTTCTAATATTCTTACCGTTTTTACAGCAAGCTCTCCATCAGAATGGTTTTTTACATCTTTACCAAGACATAAATCGACAAATGTATTTAATGCTTCTTTTGTACCATAACTAAATGTGCCACTACCCTCTTCTATATTATAATTAAGTTTTTCTCCGTTATTGAGACGTACAAATAATCGTTCTCTTTTTAATTCCATATCTAAATACAAAACACCAAGTGTGCCATGAACTGTAATATAAAAAGTACCTCCAAAATCTTTTGGTACAAATGCACTTCCAGAAAAAGAACCAGTTGCACCATTTGAAAATTTCATAGAAACTGCATTGGTGTAATCAACATTTGTTGGTGAAGGCACAGATAGACAGAATACTTGATCTGGTTCAAGATGAGTAATCTTTAAAACACCTGCAAACATGTGTGACAATTGCCCCCAACCATATCCTCCTCCTTTATTTGGATCTGACCATGTAGAAGCATGGGGTTGGAATGTATGATTATTAGACTCACTCAATGGTATCCCTTGAAATAAATCTGTCAAAGATGATGAAAAAGCTGCATCAACATGTTTTATTTCACCTATTTTTTTATTTATTATAATTTCCTCAGCCTTAGACATAAAATTTTTAAAATTAAAACCATTTGGGATTAAAATATGTTTATTCTTTTTTTTTGCTAATTGGAGGAGTGTTTCAGCTTCTCTAGAAACTGTAGTCATAGGTTTCTCAATCATTACATGACAATTTTTTTCAAGCGCTGCTTTTGCATTCTCATAATGTGCATGATGTGGTGAAGAAATTACTACTCCATCTAAATATGATAAATCTAACATTTCTTTAAAATCAGTAGATGCATGTTTAAAATTAAATTTATTCTTTACAAAACTTAATTGGTCTTCTTCAAGTTTACATACACTTGTTAATTCAACTTCATCTCTTTCTGCTAAATGCGGGATATGATTTTCTGTTGCCCACCAACCTGCTCCAATAACTCCAATTTTTACTTTATTCATTATTTGTTTTTAATCTAAATGCATTTGTAATGGCAACAAGTATGGAAAATTTGTTTTCGGATCAATATCTACTTTCATAATGGGCTCCATATATTTAGACCATTTTTTATTAATTTCGCTTTTAGATATAGAGTTAATGGATTTTTTAAGATCATCAGTTTCAAAATATCCAAATAATTTTAATCCATATCTAAAAATATTATAATTTCGTAATCCAGCTTCTTTAAGCATTTGAACCATTTCTGGCCAAATTTCATCATGTCTCTTTTTATATTCTTCCTCATATCCTGGTCGGATTTCAAGAATCCATGCATAATTCATAATACCTCTTTTCAAATAAATTATATGTATTAATTTTATAAACTTATAAATAAAATTCAATTTTATAAAAAATATAAATGAAAAAAATAGCTATTGTTGATTCACATCATCATCTATGGGATCTTAATTCTAAAGAAACACATTATCCTTGGTTAAGTGGTAATCAAGACGAAGCTTTTTATGGAAGTTTTAAAAGTATTAAAAAGAGTTATTTATTAGATGATTATTTAAATGATGCAAAAAATCAAAATCTCGTGAAATCAATACATGTTCAGGCTGAACATGATGCAACGAACCCGATAGAAGAAACAAAATGGTTACAAAATATTTCAGATAATAATAATTTAAAAATCCCAAATGGGATTGTTGCATTTGCTGATTTTTCTGAAAAAAAAGTCAGCGAAGTTCTTGATCAACACCTTGAATATAAAAATGTACGAGGAATTAGACAAATTTTGTCATTTGATAAAGATAAACCACAATATTCTCATGCTAAAAAAGATTATTTAAAAGATGAGTTGTGGCAAGATAACTTTAGACATTTGGCCAATAGAAAATTATCTTTTGATATACAATTATATCCTCATCAGTTTGATGATGCTTGTAAATTAGCAAAACGGTACCCAAATGTACAATTTATCTTAAACCATACTGGTGAGCCTTGTTTCCAAACAGAAGAATATAAAAAATATTGGATGAGAAAGATGCAATCTTTAGCCGAACATGAAAATTTTGTTTGTAAAATATCAGGTTTGGGGATGTTTAATCCTAGTTGGACAATTATTTCTACTGAATATTTTATTCTTAATACAATTGAAATTTTTGGTATTGATAGGTGTATGTTTGGATCAAATTTTCCTGTAGATAAAATTTTTAATACTTTTGATAATTATTGGAGTTCATACTTTAATATTGTAAAAAATTTTTCACAAAATGAACATGATAAAATTTTTTTAAAAAATGCAGAGAAGTTTTATAGAATTTAATGAGAAATAAAAAAAGTATAGCTGTTCTTTTAGGTGATCCATCTGGAATTGGTCCTGAATTAATTTCTAAAATTCTATCTCATAATATTTTAAAAAAAATAAATATTGTAATAATTGGAGAAAAATCTGTATTTGATGGATATTTAACAAAACAAAAAATAAAAAAAATATTAAGTTTATTAATAATTTTGATCAGATAGAATTTAAAAGTACTAGTAAGATTTTCTTTGATATTACTAAAAGAAAAGTAAGATATCCAATTGGAAAAGCAAATATAAAATCAGGAATTTCTGTTTTAAATTCTATAGATATAGCAGTTGATTTATATAATAAGAAAAAAATAGATGGAATTAATTTTGCTCCGTTTAATAAAACAAGTTTAGATCTTGCTGGTATGAAATTTAAGGATGAACTCCATTATTTTAAAAATAAATTTAAAATAAAAAGCTACGTTTGTGAACTTAATGTATTAAATAATTTTTGGACTGCTAGAGTAACTTCACATATTCCCCTTAAAGATGTTGCAAAAAATATCACTATTAAAAATATTCTTGAACCAATTAAATTAGTTAATAAGTATTTAAAAAAAAATGGATTAAAAAATCCAAAAGTAGGTGTTCAAGCTTTAAATCCTCACGCTGAGTTCGGAAATGAAGAGAAAAAAATAATAATTCCTGCAATAAACAAGGCAAGAAAAATGAAAATCAAAGCTTTTGGCCCGTTACCATGTGATACATCATTTATTAAAGCTTATAAAAATAAAGAGTATAATTGTCTTGTCGGAATGTATCATGACGCCATACAATCAGGTCTTAAATCGTTTGGATTTGAAAAAGGTGTTACTGTTCAAGGTGGTCTGCCAATACCTATAACTACTCCTGCTCATGGAACAGCTTTTGATATTGTGGGTAAAAATAAAGCTAATGTAAGTCCGATGCTAGAATCTTTAAAGTTATTACTTAAACTCTTATCTTAATATTAAAAAATTCTCTTAAATTGATTTAAATTAGTATAATAATTATTTTGTGAGTAAAATTGTAAGTGTTAAAGCAAAGATCTATAAATGGACAGGGCCCGTTCAAAAAATTCACGAAAATTTTTGCACAAATGCTGCAGATATTGTGAATCAAGAAAATATTTCAAATGATAGATGGACAACATATAAATTTCATAGCTGGTTAGTTGTTGAGATAGAAACAAGTGATGGTTTGGTAGGTTTAGGTAATGCTGCATTATCCCCAGAACCATGTAAATCAGTTGTAGATACTTACTTAGCTCCAGCCATTATTGGTGAAAGTATATGGGATTATGAGCATATATGGCAAAAGATGTATCGACAAACACTAGCTTGGGGAAGAAAAGGTGTAGGTATGACAGCTATTAGTGCTGTTGATATTGCGATATGGGATGCACTTGGAAAATCTGCTAAACAACCTGTATTCAAATTATTAGGTGGAAAAACTAAATCAAAACTCCCCTGTTATGCAAGTAAGCTTTATAGTCAACCTCTTGATAGTCTTGCAAAAGAAGCTAAGGATTATGTGGATCAAGGTTTTAAAGCAATGAAATTAAGACTTGGTTGGGGTCCCGCTGATGGTGCTGAAGGTATGTATAAAAATATTGAGTTAATCAAAACAGTGCGATCAGTTGTTGGTGATAATGTTGATCTTATGGCTGATGTATATATGGGATGGACATTTGAATATGCAAAAAGAATGATGCGATTAATTGATAATGAAAATCTTCGTTGGTTAGAAGAACCAGTTATTGCTGATGATATTGATGGTTATGCAGATCTAAAAGCCTCATGTAGAACTCCTATATCTGGTGGTGAACATGAATATACACTTTTTGGTTTTAGACAATTACTAGAAAAAAAAGCAATTGATGTTGTGCAATTTGATACGAATAGAGTTGGTGGTATAACACAGGCTCATAAAATTTCTGCTTTAGCTGAAGCATTTCAAATACCAGTTATTCCTCACGCAGGACAAGTTCATAATTTTCATATTTCTATGAGTTCAGTAAACGCTCCAATAGTTGAGTATTTTCCTTTTTGGCCTGTAGAAATTGGCAATGAATTATTTTGGTATATTTTTGATGGCGAACCTCAAGCAAAAAATGGTTTTATAGAATTAGATGAAAATAAACATGGATTAGGTATTAATTTATCAAATAAATATTTAGATAAATTTAAAATTATTGAGTAGAATTATTTGCAATTTCATCGTTATATGCAAAAACTGCCGGACTACCACCAGTGAACATAAAAATTACGTTTTCACCCTTCTTGATAATTCCTTTTTCAACATAATCAATTAGAGCTGCAAAACCTTTTGATGTATAAACTGGATCTAAAATAATTCCCTCTTTATTAGCTAAAAGCTTTGTTGCTTTTATTCCATCTTCTGTAGTCGCACCATATTTTTCACCTACATAATTATTGTCATGATTAATCATTTTATGTGAAAACTCTAAATTAATATCAAGCATCTTTGCTGCATCATTACATATTCTCGCTATATCTTTTTTAATATCCATTTCCCAATAAACAGGGGAAATACCTTGAATACGAGTTGGCCAATTTAATATCTTAGCTCCTAATTCACAACCTGCTTGTGTCATATTAGCAGCAGTAACAAATAGATGATCTGCCATAAAATTTTGCTCTTTCATTTGTAAATCAATTTCAGCCATAGCATTTGCATAACTTATACCAGCAAGAGTGGTATCCTCTTTTCCAAATCCTCCATAAATTAATAGAGGTTTTCGACCTTCTTTTATTAATTCATTATATTTTATATCTAAATGCTTTGGTATTTCTTCTAAATTCTCACCATCAATAATATCAACATTAGCTCCCAGAATATTATATAATAAAAAATTACCTTGCATTAAGTTACCTTTTATTCCGTGCATTAATACTAAATAACTATCTAAATTTAGTTTATTTGCAGCAGCTACAGCTTGGCGGCAAAAATTAGATTGAGATGCAGCCCCAGTTAAAATACAGTCATAATCTCCAGATAATGTTTTAGCCATTATAAACTCTAAATGTCTTGTTTTGTTTCCGCCAAAAGCTAATGCAGTGCAATCATCTCGTTTGATATAAAGATTTATACCCAACTCTTTAGAAATATTAGGTGCAAATTCAAGTATAGTAGGTAATTGAGCTAGATTAACTCTAGGAATTTTATTTATTCTTGAAGTTAATTCTTCAGCAGACAAAGGATTAAAATTGTTATTCATCTATTTTAATAATTTTTAATTAATGACTATGTCTTTTGACTTCAGCTCCTCTTTTTCCAATTAGAAAATCTAGATCTGCTCCTTTGTCAGCTTGCATAACATGCTCTACATACATTTTTTGATAACCGCCTGTGATTTCTGGAACAACAGGTGAATAATTTTCTAGACGATTTTTTATTGTTTCATCATTAACTTTTAAATTCATTATACCCTTATCAACATCTACTTCTATTTCATCACCATTTTGAATCGCTGCTAAAGGTCCTTTAACTGCAGCTTCTGGAGATGTATGAAGTATTACGGTACCGTATGCTGTTCCACTCATTCTAGCGTCAGATATTCTAATCATATCTCTCACACCTTTTTTAAGAACTTTTTGTGGAAGACGCATATTACCTACTTCAGCCATACCAGGATAACCCTTTGGCCCACAATTTTTCAGAACTAATATTGAATTTTCATCAACGTCTAAATTGGGATCATCAATCTTTTCATGAAACTCTTCTACGCTTTCAAAAACTACCGCTTTTCCAGTATGTTGCATTAATTCTGGTGATGCAGCTGATGGTTTAATAATTGCACCATTTGGAGCTATATTGCCCCTAAGAATTTTAATTCCTCCATTTTTTGTTAATGGATTTTCAAATTCTTTTATAACGTCATTGTTCCAACATTTAGCGTTTAAATTATTCTCAGCTATTGTTTTTCCATTAACAGTCATTGAATTTTCATTTAGTAATTTTTTTTCCATTAATCTTTTTATGACTACTGGAACACCGCCTGCATAATAAAAATCTTCCATTAAGTATTTTCCTGAAGGCTGCAGATTTACTAATGTTGGAATGCCATCTCCGCATTTATTCCAATCATCTAAATCTAAATCAATTTCCATTCGGCCTGCAATTGCAGCTAAATGGATAACTGCATTTGTTGATCCACCTATTGCTCCATTTACTTTAATCGCATTTTCAAATGATTTTTTTGTAACTATTTTTGACATTGTTATATCTTCCTTGACCATTTCAACAATTCTTTTTCCAGACATATGTGCTAAAGCATATCTTCTAGAATCCACTGCAGGTATTGCAGCATTTCCAGGAAGTGACATTCCTAATGCTTCTACCATTGAGCCCATTGTTGAAGCAGTCCCCATTGTCATACAGTTACCTTTTGATCTACTCATTGAAATTTCTGCATTTATGAAATCTTCTTCTGTTATTATGCCCGCATTTAAATCAGCATCAAGTTTCCAAACACCAGTACCAGAACCTATTGTTTCACCTTGATGATGTCCATTAAGCATTGGGCCGCCTGAAACACCTATTGTAGGAAGATCGACGCTTGCAGCTCCCATCATTAATGAAGGAGTTGTTTTATCACACCCCATTAATAGTACGACTCCGTCTATGGGATTACCCCTTATTGCCTCTTCAACATCCATACTTGCTAAATTTCTAAACAACATAGCTGTTGGTCTTAAATTGGATTCACTTGCTGAAAAAACTGGAAATTCTAAAGGAAAGCCTCCTGCCTCATAAACACCTTTTTTAACAGACTCGGCAATTTCTCTGAAATGTCCATTACAGGGTGTTAATTCCGACCAAGTATTACAAATACCAATTACAGGACGCCCGTCAAATAAATGATTTGGATGACCTTGATTTCTCATCCAGCCTCGATGAATAAATGTATCTCTTCGATGTGATTTAGAATTATACCAATTAGAAGATCTAAATTTATTTTTTTTATTCATGTATAAAAGTTTTAGCTAATTAAAGTAAAAAATCAAATTTTAAATTTATTATCTTCAAGGCCAGGTACATTAACATTTAATGCAAATAAACTACCATCATGTTGATTTTTACCTAAATTTGTAGCACTTGTGATAAATAAAGTTTTTAGATCACTTCCACCAAATACACAATTTGTTACATTTTCAACAGGTAGCTCGTAAATTTTATCTATTCTTCCTCTAGGATCAATTCTCACTACACATGATCCACCCCAACGACAATTCCAAATAAAACCATCACTATCAATAGTTGATCCATCTGGAGCACCTCTATCAAAATCGAAGAAGTTTTTTTTGTCTGATAAACTACCTTTATCTAAGTTAAAATTATATTCTAGTAATGATCCCTCAGTTGTATCAGCAAAATAAAATTTTGTGTTATCTGGACTCCAAACAAATGTATTAGGTATACCAAGATTCGTTTCAACAATATTTATCTTATTATCAGATAGACAATATAAACTACCAGATTTAGCATTTAGAGATTTTGCACTTCCATCTTGATTAAAATTATTTTGCATCGTCCCAAACCAAAGCCTACCTTTAGCATCTGATGCACCATCATTAGATCTATTTGTTAAAATATCATCTTCAACATTAATTATTCTTTCATATTTTTTAGATTGAAAGTTAAATTTATTTACTCCATTATTTGAGACTAAAGCAATTTCATTTTTTGAGATTATTGACGTCGCTGTTACAAAATCAGGTAAATCAAAAGTTTCTAATTTTTGATTATCCAAATTAATTCTGAATAAAACTGATTTTGGTTTAATATCTACCCAAAGTAAACTTTGATCAATGGAAGACCAAGTGATACCTTCTCCTAAGCTATTTTTTACATCTCTAAATAATTCAATCTTGCTCATAGCCTAGATCAATATAATAAAATTTAGAATTTATGAAGATAAGATTAAAGGTAGTGGGCTTTATCTTTAATACGAGCCATTACTTCCTTAGTAGCTTCTTCGGATCCATCATGAAATGTACCCATTAGTTTATCTAAAAAACTAGTATTTCCACCTGAGTAATTACATTCAAAATATTTATGATGAATATAATGCATATAATCACCTGTAGGAATTGATACACCATTTTTAAAAGTCATTTTTTCATATCCTGTATGTCCAGGTGTTGGTGCTAAACCAGCATGAAAAACATGGTACATTGCAACTAATGGATGAGAGGGAATAATCCAATGAATTAGAATTCCTGAAAAATATAGTATGTGTTCTATAGGATGCATAGACATACCTGACCAAGCCCCTGTATTAGTATTACGATGATGAACTTTATGTGCAATTTTATAAAGTGGTGCCCAGTGCAATAGTCTATGTGTTAAATAAAAATGAGCATCTCTGATAAACGGAACGAGAAAAAACATAAAGCAACAATACACTGGGTACGCTTCCCAGCTTACATAAGGAATAAGTTGATTTGCAAATGCCCAAAATGTGATTACTTCATAGGCGGTCCACAACGGAATAGCACTACAAAAAGTATAAAATAAATTATCTTTAGTCTGATCATTAAACAAAAATGTTGAATTGTTTTTTTCTAAAGGTCGTGGATTATACTTAAATGATGTACCTTGTGTTTTTAATCTAAGATGAAAAAAACCTGTCCATAGAAGTATGATTACTGCATTTCTGAAGAAAATATAAGATACCCAACCAACTTCAAAAGTCTTCATGGTTTCCAATGAAGGTGTTAGAAATAGATAAGTTGCTACTGTTATTGCACCAAAAACAAATGTCCATGGAAAAAATATTCCTGGAAACTTAAAAAAATATTTTATCAATTTTATTGGATTATAAAAAATTTCTTTAGGAGGATTAATACTTATAGTACCAAAAGGCTTCCAATGACCTCTTTTGTCTCTTGTTCCAAAATTTTCATCATTTAATTTGTCTTTATTCACAACCTAAACTCTTTTTTCTAAATTATTTAAAAATATATCTAGTTCATTTTCATTAATTTCTACAATATTTTTTTTCTCAGGAAAAGCACCAGTTTGAACATCATCATAAAACTCTTGAAAGGCTGACTCTCTTTCTTTTTGAAGTCTTGCAAATTCTTGTTGAAAATCTCTATATTTTTTTGCATGACGAGGTATTTTACCTTTTGTGGTTCCTAATATGTCGCATCCGAAAACATATTCTACGTCACAACCAGGTCCACTCCCCATTGACATAACTATAGGTTCTACTTTTTTTGAAATAACCTCTGCAATTTTATATGGGACACACTCCATTTCTATAGCAACACCTCCAGCATCTTGAATTTTTAAACACTGATCATAAATCCCCATGGCTTCTGTTGCTGTTTTGCCTACTGCAACAAAACCTCCAGTCCAAGTTCTTTTAGGTGGGACCAAACCTACATGACCTAAACAAGGAATTCCCTCTTTGAATAATTCTCTAATTAGTTCAAAACGTGTATTACAATAAAGCATATCAAAACCATGCTCTAATATTTTAAATGAAAATTTTTTTGCTTCATCAATTGTTGGGATAAAACTATCGGGAGCACCACAGTGCATGAATGCGGTAGGAGCAGCATCTCTCATTTTAACTAATTGATCAAAATTAGGATGATCATCATCATTTTTGTACTTACCTGCTAAACCAGTTGCAAGCATCTCAAAACCAACCTTGTCAGCTGCTAATGCTTCTTCTTCATTTTTAATTAATATACAAACTAATTTTGTTTTACCTTTAAAACTTTTTAAGTCCTTAACAGTTATTTTTTTTCTCATAGCTAATTAGTACTTGGTACATCAACATTCAAATAATAATTTTTATCTTTTGCTTGTTTAAAAATAGCGGGAATAATTTCTTTATAAGCATTTATTATACCTTTTCTTGGAGTTGGCATTTGATCTTTAACTACATTATGAAAAGCTTTGAGGTTATGACAAGGAATTTTTGGAAAAATATGATGCTCAATATGATATTCCATATTCGAATATAAAAAACTAAAAAAAGGGTTCATTATTACTGTTCTTGTACTTTTTCTATGATCTTTAACATTGTCAGCTAATCCTGCATGTTGTGTCATTGCGCATATCATTAAAATAGTATTTCCATAAAATGGTGGAAGAATTAACATGATTATTGGCAACCATGTTTTAAAAAAAATTGATGATAAAATTATAATTAACCAAAAACCAACATATAGTCTCGAACTATTAATAATTTTTTTAATCTCTTTTTTAGGTACTGTAATATTTATAACAGGAGTAATTATTCCAAATGAATGCTTAATAATTTCGAAATGAGTAAAATGTCTTATTTTTTGGATGTTGATTATTGGACCAAGTGGCAAAAAGTTTAAAAGAAATCTAATAGGCTCTGTTGGTTTTGGACTATTATTTTCATAATCATAAACCTCCTCATGTGTAAAAATTGTGTAAGTATGGTGATGAAAATGACTCCACTTCCATCTAACTGCCTCAAAACCACCTAGTAAAGAAGTTATATGATAAAAGAATTTATTTAATGCTCTTGTTTTAAAATATGTTTCGTGATTTGTTTCATGTTGAATGCTTATGATTTTACAATAGAAAATATTTCCATAAAGTAAAAGAGCAGGTATTGACCATAAAGTACCCCAACTTATAATACACAGATATCCACTTGATATTAGAGCAACTATAAATATGGATACATCTATTAAACCTTTAATATCGGATCTCTTAGAAAACTCCTTTAATGTTTTCTTATCTATTTTTGGTTTATACCAAGTTTTTAAATCAACTTCACCAGCAAACATTAATCAAAATTTTTCTGAAAGCTTTAAAAATTTTTCAAATTCACCTTCGTCGATATTAACTGTGATTTTAGGATCATTAAATTTTTTATTTACTGTATCATCATGAAACTCTTTGAATGCACTAACTCTTTCAGCTTGTAACTTTGCAAATTCTTTTTTAAAATCTCTATAAATACGTGCATGTCTTGGAATTTTTCCTTGAGTATACCCGAGCACATCATTAGCAAATAAATATTGCCCATCACATCCAGAGCCACTTCCCATTGAAAGAGTCAAGATGTCAACTTTTTTTGTAATAACTTCTGCAACTTTTGGTGGAACTACTTCGAGTTCAACTCCAATGGCTCCTGCTTCTTGTAACTCAAGAGTGTGCTCTAAAATTCTAATAGCTTTATCTGCTGTTTTACCTTGTGCAACAAATCCACCAATCCAAGTAGCATTTCCTGGAACTAGACCAACATGACTATTAATTGGAACATATTCATCTCTTAATGCTCTAATCCATTTGTAACTCCAATTACCACCATAGATTACATCTGCGCCAATATCTAAATACTTATGTGATAGTTTCATTGCTTCATACTCAGAAGCTACTCTTACAGCACCTCCAGATTGCATAAAGCAAGTTGGTGCTGCCTCTCGAATTCGCTTAAGTTCATCAAAAGAATTATAAATACCAAATTGTGGAGCATCATGAGAAGTACAAATCATGTCAATACCTGCCTCTTCAGCTGCTGCAGCTTCGTCAGCATTATGTACAAACATAACACTTAGTTGTCTTTTACCTTTGCATTGCAAATAATCATAAACTGTAAGTTTTTTTCTGCTCATAAAATCTCCAAAAAAATATTTAATCTATCTTAATGAAAATTTTGTCATTATCAACTTTAACTGGGTATGTTTTTAAATCCTCACAGGCTGGAGGGCTTAGAGCTTCTCCGGATTTAATATTAAAAATTCCCTGATGCATTGGACATTCAATTTCATCATCCATAACCAAGCCATCTTCAAGATGTACCGCCTCGTGTGTACAAATTCCATCAGTAGCATAAAAACCATCTGTTAGCTTATACACACAAAAAGTTTTATCTTGATGATCAAATCTGATGAGATCTTCTTCTTCAATACTATCTATAGACCCTACTTCAATCCAATTTTCTTCAGACATAGATAGTATATAATATCTATTTTATGAAAATAAATACAAAATAATTAAATTGTTATTTTTGTATAAGTTTATTTAATTTAAGATTTTGATCTGAAAGAATTTGTTTATCTACAATGGTATCTTTCTCAGTTAATTTAGAAGTTATTCTAATGTCACGGCCTACTTTTCCTATGATTCCAACACCACATGCTCCTCTTATTTTATTTTTTTTTAGGAAAAAATAAATTAAACCATTATTAATATCATTACCTCTTTCAATGATTTCATCATAATCATCACAAATTCCAGTCAGTTGAAGATTCAAATTAAATTGATCAGACCACATCCAAGGAATTGAAGAGTATTCTGTTTTTACTCCAGCAATATTTTTTCCAGCACATATTCCATGATTTTGTGCGTGTTGATAAGACTCAAGTCGCATATTTCTTTCATATAATGGATGATAAAAATTAGATACGTCACCTGCTGCGTAAACATCTTTAATAGAAGTTTCACAAAATTGATTAGTTACAATACCATTATCAAGCTTTAAATTTGTGTTTTCAAATAACTTTACAGACGGGGTTGAGCCTATACCTGCAATTATAAAATTTGTTTCTATTAAAGAATTATCATTTAATAAAATTTCATAAATGCCATTTTTTTTAGTTATTTTTTCTATCTGTTTATTTAATATTATTTCATTCCCATGTTCTATATGAGCGTTTTGAACTAAATCAGCAATTTGTTTAGGTATAATTCTTCCCATCAGTTGATTACCAATTTCGATAACAGTTACTTTCTTTTGAAGTTGACATAAAGATGAGGCAATTTCTAAGCCAATGAAGCCACCACCAATAATAGTTATTTTATTTTTATTTGAAACTATTTCTTTAATTTTTTTGGCTTCTTCTAAATTTCTTAGATAATAAACATCATTCTTTAAATTATCATCTAAACTAAGTTTTTTATTTTCAGAACCTGTTGAAATAAGCAAACTATCATAAGAGTAAACATCATCATTTTTTGCAAAAAGTTTTTTATTTTCAAAGTCAACTTTATTAATTAATATATTTTCAAATTCTATATTTTCATTTTTTAGTACTTCGCTAGAATGAAAATAAAGATCCTCTTCATTTTTTTTATCTAACAAAAAATCTTTAGATAAGGGAGGTCTTTCGTATGGTAATAAATTTTCTTCACCTAAAATTTTAATATTTGACTCTGAATCATTTTGTCTAATCTCTCTAGCAGCATAGATTCCGGCTTGACCACCGCCTAAAATTATAATGTTATTTTTCACTAAGTTTAAGCGTTACTAGGAATAGATAATGGAATTTGATAGTCTGGATTTTTTGCCTGTTTAATGAGTGCTGGAATAATTTCTTTATAAGCACCTAGAAGACCTTTTCTTGCAGGTGGTAATTGATTTTTAATCATAGCATGCAGTTTAGGTAGATTATGTGAGGGAACTTGAGGGAACATATGGTGTTCAACATGATATTCCATATGCCAATATAAAAAACTTAAAACTGGATTTAAATACACTGTTCTGGTTGTATATCTATGGTCTCTTTTATCTTCTCTAAGTCCTGCATGTTGAGTGAGACCCATAAGCATGACAAGGGTCTTTCCATAAAAATTAGGCAATAAAACATATAGAACTGGAAGCCAACTTTGAAAGTATACTGAAGAAGCTATACTTATTATCCAAATAGAGAGATGACTCCACGCAGATAATCTACATTTCCATCTTTCATTTTCCGGAATGCAAACTTTCATTACATCAGTAGTTACACCAAATGCATGTTTTATAGTTTCCCATTGAAGAGAATTTTTAAAGAAAATAAAACCAGAGAATGGAATGTAATGTGAGAAAAAAACAATTAAATCAGTTGGTTTTTTTACATGTATTTCAAAATCTACAGGATCATTAAATTGAGTATAAGTATGATGATGATAGTGAGAGTATCTCCATCTGATAGGTTCAAAATTATCCATAAAACTAGCAATATAATAAAAGAAATCATTCCAGAATTTAGATTTAAAAGCAGTTCTGTGACCAGTTTCATGCCATATAGCATCGCTGCATCCCCAAATATTTCCGTATATAATAAAAAATAATAATGACCACCAAGTGCCCCAAGTCACGTAGGCAAGATATCCAAAGAGAAATAGAGATGAAAAATAAATAATCATATGCTTAAAACCCTGCCAATCAGATTTTTTGCATAACTGCTTGAATTCTTTTTTATCTATATTTGCTCGATACCATTTACCTAAATCAACATCCATAATGAAAAAATAGCACTTTTTAATAATCTTATAAATATAAAAATTGCTTTAAATTGGTAAATAAGTGCGACTATTTTAGAAAGGGTAATTTAATTTGTAATAAGATCTTTAATACTTTAATTTAATTGAATTATTGATTTATTTACTTATAAATTAAAACATAAATTATTTGGAGGAATTATGAAAAAAATCTTTGCCGTCATTGCTTTATTTTTTGCTTTTGCATCTACATCAGCAATAGCAAAAAATGATTACAGCTGTGATAAGAAATTTATATTTTTCCCAGGTGGTCCTGAAGGTGGCCCATTTGGAACTATCGTTTACAATGGTGCAGTAGCTGCTGCTGAACACACAGGTTGTGAAGTAGATTACTACTGGTCACAGTGGAACTCTGAAATCATGATTAAACAATTTAAAGAAGCTGTTGCTTTACAGCCTGATGGAATTGCAATCTATGGTTTTCCAGGAGACGCTGCAATGAGACCTATCATTCAAGAAGCTAGAGAAATGGGAATAGTAATTACTACTATGAATACACCTCTTCCTGATCTTGAAGCAGAGTATAAAACTGAAGGATTTGGTTATGCAGGAGCAGATCTATTTGATGCTGGATTTAATCTAGGTAAAAAAGCTGTTGAAGTTTGTGGTCTACAAGCTGGAGATAAAGCTTTTATCTGGGGTCTTGCAAGTATGCCAAATAGAGGAGAAAGAACTAAAGGTGCAATAGCTGGTGTTGAAGCAGCAGGTGTTGAAGTAGTTTATCAAGAAATTCCTGATAACGTAAACTCTGATGCATCACAGGGAACTCCTATGTATGTTGCAACATATAGTGCAAATCCTGATATTAAATTAGCTATTACTGATCATGGTGGATTAACTGCAAGTTTACCAACATATATGAAGGCTGCAGGTCATGGTACAGAAGAAGTATGTGGCGCTGGATTTGATTTATCAGCACCAATTGTTGATGGAATTAATTCAGGTTACATTGATGTAGTAATTGATCAACAACCATTTATCCAAGGATATATGCCAATCGTTCAATTATTCCTAAGTACAAAGTATGGAATGGCTGGGTTAGCTATGGATACTGGTGCTGCATTTGTTACAGCTGATAACGTAGATGCTGTTGCTCCATTAGCAGCAGTACAAATCAGATAAATTAAATTTTATAACCTGCCTTACTTTTAAGGCAGGTTTATTTTTTATGGCTGAAGAACTCTTAAAATTAGAAAATATTTATAAAAACTTTGGAAATGTCAAAGTTTTAAAAGATGTAAATATCAAAATAAATAAAGGTGAAGTAGTTGCTTTAATTGGTGATAATGGCGCTGGCAAATCAACTCTTATAAAAGTTATAACTGGAGTTCACAGCCCAAACTCAGGAAAAGTTTTTTTTAAAGAAGAAGAAGTTCAAATTAAATCAGTTGCTCAATCAAGAAAAATGGGGATTGAAGCTGTATATCAAGAGAGAGCACTTTGTGATCAACAAGAATTGTTTAGAAATATTTTTGCAGGAAGAGAAATTACAAACTCATTTGGTTTTTTAGATATCAAAAAACAAAGAAAAGAAGCAGAAAAAATTTTAAGAGATTATATAGGATTTACTTCTAAAGCTATAACTGTGGACTCACCAGTAATGGGTCTATCAGGTGGTGAAAAACAAGGCGTTGCTTTTGGTAGATCCTTATATTTTAATTCTGATTTGATTGTATTAGACGAACCTACTATGGGTTTATCAATTCAAGAAACAGAAAAAGTACTTAACTTTGTAAAGGGTTTAAAAAATGAAAATAAATCAGCTATTTTTATCGATCACAATATAATACACGTTTACGGTGCTGCAGATAGGTTTATCATTTTAGATAGAGGAGAAGTTGTAGGAGAGTTTAACAAAGAAGATATTTCAAGGGAAGAGCTTGTTCAAAAAATGATCCAACTTCATGAATCTGGAAAAATTAAGGTAGAAGATTAAATGAGTAGTTTATTAAATAGTTATTTTGTAAAAACACACAAACTTGAAATTAGTATTACAATAATTGCCATAGTGCTTTTCTTAATTTACTTCTTGGGTGCACCTCACGTATTTACAAGATTTCCAATTTATAGAGCTTTCATGCAATCAATGCCTTTTTTTGGCATTATTGCTATATCAGCAACCTTTGTCGTTACACTTGGTGAAATCGATTTATCATTTCCATCTATAGTTGGAATTACATCTCTCATATTTGGAATTATAATGACATCAACTGATGGTAATTTTTTTATAGCATTTATATTAGCCACTTCACTTGGAATGTTTGCTGGATTAGTAAATGGCTTACTTGTTACTAAAATTGGTATACCCTCAATTGTTGCCACTATAGGAACATTATTTTTTTGGCGTGGATTAGTTAATGTCATTTCCCAAGGTAGTGGTATTGCAATTGTCGATGTGGCAGATGGAACGTGGCATCATATGATATTTGTCGAAAAATTATTTGGAAAAATTCCGATGCAATTTATTTGGTTCATTGTATTAACTGGATTAATGCAATGGGTTTATCGATACCATAAATTTGGAAATCACATCCACTTTGTAGGTGACAATAAAGCCAGTGCTCAAATGATGGGAATTAATGTTGATAATGTAAAAATTATTGCCTTTGTTCAATTAGGTTTTTTCTCTGCTTTAGCGGGAATTTTTACAATGTATGAAATGTTATACTTCTGGCCCACACAAGGTGAGGGCTTAATGTTAACGACATTAGCAGCTGTCTTTGTTGGTGGGACCTCAGTATTTGGAGGTAAGGGTACTATTTTTGGAACCTTTATTGGAGTATTAATTATTGGTTCATTGGAATCGGGTATAGTAGCTTTAGGCTTATCTGGTTTTTATGTAAAATTTATCAATGGGCTAATGATAACTGTTGCCGTTACAGTTTACGCTCTAATACAAAGAAGAAAAAATTAATATGTAGCTCTCCCACCGCTCAAATCAAAAGTTGAGCCTGTGGTATAAGAATTTTCTTCAGAAGACATCCATGCAACTAAAGAAGCTAATTCTTCAACTAACACAAATCTATTTCTAGGAATTTTTGATAACATATAATCAATATGTTCTTGCGTAATTTGATCAAAAATACGCGTCTTAGCTGGTGCAGGAGTAACACAATTAACTGAAATATTCTTTTCAGCTAATTCCTTTCCTAAAGATTTAGTAAGTGCAATAACTCCTGCTTTTGCAGCACTATAAGGCATTGCATTAGGATTACCTTCCTTACCAGCTATTGAGGAAATATTAACAATACGTCCATAATTATTTTTGATAAAATGAGGAGCTATAGTCTTGCAACAATAAAATACTCCGCTAAGATCTATGTCTATAACTTTTTGCCATTCCTCAAGTGGATAATCCCATGTCTTAAAATTTGGTCCGGCTATTCCAGCATTATTTATTAAAATGTCAATTTTGTTTTCAAGCTTAAGACTTTCAGCAAATGCATTCTCTACACTTTTATAATTTGACACATCAACTTCAATTTTATGAGTATTTTTAAGATCAACTTTATTTAAATATTCTGTATCTTTATCCCATATTAATACTTTTGCGCCTGACTCTATAAATCTTTTTGTAATAGCTAACCCAAATCCTTGTACCCCACCCGTTACAATTGCTACTCTATTTTCTAAATTAATTTTATTCATTGGATTTGTTCTAAAATATATTCAGCTGAACTAACATTGTATTCACCATCATTTTCAATAAACTTGTTTATAATCATATTATTTTCAATGATCATGGCAAACCTTCGACACCTAAAGCCCATATAATTTTTTGTCTTATCAGATATCAAGTCAAAATATTTTGTAATCTCAGCATTTCCGTCAGCAATTCCATTGATCTTTTCTCCATCGGTATAACTTAATAACCAAGATTTCATCACATGTTCATCATTTACAGATAGACAGTAAATGCCATCAATTTTTTTATCTATAAATGAATTATATAATTTTATATAACCTGGAAGATGTTTCTCAGAACAAGTTGGCGTGAATGCACCCGGAACACCAAATAGAATAATTTTTTTATTTATAAATTCATTTTTTAATGAAGATATAGATGAAATACCTTTTTTAATAATAGGAACTTTAAAATCATCAATAACCATGTTTTTTATTTAACTTTATTATAGGTTTCAAATATTTGTTTCTCAGTCAATATTTCATTCATTACTATACCTTCTGGAAACTTTGAAGAATAAAATGCATTAAAAGGTATTCCAAATTTATTATATTTTTTTAAAAATTTATTTATTTTTTCATTTGGTTGTGTCCAATCAGCTTTTATTAATGTCACATCTTGTGAATCAAAAAAGTCTGAAATTTTTTTTGAGTTTAAAACATTAATTTTATTAAACTTACATGTAATGCACCAATCTGCCGTAATATCTAAAAAAATAATTTCATTATTAGCTATTATTTCAGGAATACTTTTGGAATTAAAATCTAACCAATCATTACTTTTATAATTTTCTTCATTGATTTTTTTAAAAAAATTAAAATATGGAGTTAAAAAGAAAATAATTATTAAAGAAATAATTAAGGGAATTTGGTAAATTTTAAACTTTAGAATTGCTGATATTAAGATTAATAAAAGAGTAAATGTAACTACAAAAAAATAATTAAAATAATTATTTAATATACTTAATAGCCAAACTATTGTTATTAATAATAAAATAGATAAAAAATATTTAAAATAAATCATCCATTTTCCAGATCGAGGTAAAAAGGAAATTAAGCCTGGAAAAAAAGCTATAACCATATAAGGTATACTCATTCCTATACCCATAAAACAAAATATTAAAAATAGATACGTTGTCGATTGAGTAAATGCTGCTGTGACAGCTGTTCCCAAATAAGGTGCAGAACAAGGTGTAGCAAGAAGTGTAGCAAAAAAACCATTAAAAAAATTCTTTGTATAAAAATTATTTCCTGAATTTAAAATTTTTGATGAATATAAAAAACTTGGTAAATTTATTTGGAAAAGACCAAGTGTATTCAAGAAGAACATTGATATAATAGTTAAAATAAACATTAAAAAGTAAGGTTCTTGAAATTGCATACCCCAAGATATTGAAATATTGATTTGTTTAAGAATAGCAAAAAATGAACCGAGTATTAGAAAAGAAGTAATAATACCCAATACTGTTATAAAAAAACTACTTTTTATCTTTTTATCTTCAGTATTAATTACAGATATTAATTTTAACGATAACACTGGAAATACACATGGCATAAGATTTAAAATAAACCCGCCTAATAGTGAAATTAGGAGTAAGTATAAAAGACTATTGTTTATAGAAATATTTTTATCTACATTTTCAATTTCTACATTTTTTTCAACTTTAAAACTGTGGTTATTATCATAAAAAAATATTTCAATTGGAAATTTTTTTTCATTAAATTGATCTGATCTAAAATTAAAAGAGGTTTTTAATTTTTGAAAATCAAGAGAATAATTATTTATTTGTTCTACAACTGGCAATCCAAATGGTGTGTGAATAAAAATTTTTGGATCATCAAAAAAAGAACTAGTTGATATTTCTATATCAAAAATAACGTCATTACTATTTTCGATAGCTTTAAATGAGAAATTAGAAATAGGCGTAAAATCAATATTATTGTTTAAGGTAGTAGATAAAACTTTTTCAATTTCAAAAAAATAATCTGTGTAAGCCCCATCTCCAGACGGTATGTGTAAAAATATATCTGCATTACCTGGAATACAAACATCTCTACAAACTAAATAATTTATATTTAAATTTAAATTTGTTTGTTTTTGATTATCTTCAATATCTACTATCAAAGGAAATATAACTTTATCTTTATACCCAATTGATTTTAAACCTAGTATTTCAAATTCTATTGGTTCTGGCCATAATATTTTAATATCTTTAATATTTGACGAATTATTCCATATTATTTTTTGAGGAAAACCTCCTCCTCCAGGAGATTTCCAATATGTTTTCCATTCCTCTTCTAGTTCATATTCTAATGCTAAAATTAATTGGTTGTTATTATTTGATGCAGTCATTGGTGAAATTAATCTAACTTTTGATTTTTCACTAGTTGCCCAATCTGAAGATAAAGAATATCCAGCTGTACTAAATAGCCCAATAACTAGTATTAATGCTATTTTAAATACATTTATGAATTTTATTACCTTGTCCATATAAAATAAATCAATACAATATTGAAAAATATAAATTAACGTGAATATATATACTATATGAATTTAACTGGTCAGTTCTTAATTTCAATGCCTTCATTAGAAGATGATAGATTTGAAAAAACGGTAATTTATATGTGTGCTCACTCAAAAGATGGGGCTATGGGTATAATAATCAACAAAAAAATTGATTATGACCTTTACCCCGATTTGCTTGAACAACTAGGTATAGACAAGCCATTAGAAGATAAAAAACTTTACATTCGCTACGGTGGCCCCGTTGAAAGTGGTAGAGGTTTTGTTTTGCATTCTGATGAAGTAATTCAAAAAGAAACCCTAACAATAGATAAAGGTGTTGCGTTGACTAGTACTTCAGAATTTTTTGAAGACCTTTCTAAAGGTAATGGTCCAAAAAATAGTATTCTAGCTCTAGGATATGCAGGTTGGGGTCCAGGACAAATTGAAAAGGAATTAGCTTCAAATAGTTGGATGACACTAAAAGCAAATAGTGATTTTATTTTCGATGAAAAAGTTAATAATAAATGGAACGATGCATTTAACTTACTAGGAATAGATGCAAGTAAACTTTCAATATTTTCAGGTAGCTGTTAACTATAGAATAATATCAAAAACTCTTTCCTTATCTTTTTCTAAAACTTTTTTTATTTTAAACTTTGCAGTTTTTGTAAGTTTCATACCTTTATTAGTCACAAATGATTTCATTTTAATTACTTCTTTTTCGGGCATTTTTCTTTCATATTTCAAAATATGTTTCTTTCCACTAATCATGAATACTGTCTTCATTTTTTATCTCCTTTATGTTTAAGAGAGGTAAGATTACCTCTCTTAATTTTTTGTATAAGTATTAATCTCTAATTGAATAAGCTACCACTCCAACCTCGGCTTTATCAGTACCAAGTTTTTCAGCTTCTTCACTAATTCTTAATCCCATAATATTTTTAATTAAATATATTACAATATATGAGAAAACAAAAACAAAGATACATACTGATGCGACACCCAGTAATTGAATTGAGTATGATGCATCAGGATTAGTTAGAGGGACAACTAATGTTCCCCAAATACCAGCAAACATATGTACGGGAATTGCACCAACAACATCATCTAGTTTTAATGAATTTAAAAAGTTAGTTCCATAATACATTATTACTCCACCAACTGCTCCAATTCCAATTGCAAGTAATGGACTAGGCATTAATGGCTCAGCTGTTATTGAAACTAAACCTGCAAGTGCTCCATTAAGCATCATGACAATATCAGTTTTTCCTCCAATCAACCTTGTTATTGCTGCGCCAGCCATACATCCTCCACAAGCTGCAAGTTGAGTGTTCATGAAAATTTTTGACATTGCTGTTGCATCTTCATAAGAACCTAATGCAAGTTGAGATCCGCCATTAAAACCATACCAACCCATCCATAAAATAAATGTTCCTAATGTAACTAAAGGAATTGATGATGGAGCAAATGGAGCCATATTAGCGGGTTCTCCACTCGCACTGAATCTTCCCAGTCTTGGGCCTAAAAGAATTACTCCTGCTAAAGCTGCAGAACCACCACAAGCGTGGACTAATGTCGAGCCAGCAAAATCTGCAAAACCTAGGGCGTCTAACCATCCTCCACCCCATTCCCAACCCATTTGAATTGGATAAATAACTCCTCCAAGAACTGCAGCAAAAGTGAAGAAAGGCCAAATTTTTATTCGCTCTGCTACAGCACCAGATACAATTGAAACAGTTGCACACACAAATAAAGCTTGAAAAAACCAGTCTGAGGCATCTGAATAACCTGTTTCCATAGATGAATTATCTGTCCATATAGATGGTGTACCAACATAACCTCCTTCAGGGACAGAATATCCAAGATTATATCCAATTAAATAGAAAACAATTGAAACAATTGCGAACTTTCCAATATTTTTAGCAGCAATAGTTGATACACTTCTCGTTGTAACTAGACCTGATTCTAAAAATAGAAATCCCGCAGCCATCCACATGACTAAAAATCCACATACTAAAAAAGAAAATGTATTAAATATATATGCTACTTCAGCGTCAACCTCTGCTCTCACAGATGAACTTAGCAATAAAATAAAAGAGAAAATTGCAAAAAGACTAAAAAATTTTTTATACATTATTTAACTCCATATAAAATTATAAACACATAACTAACCTTTAGTTATGCATTACTTCATGCGTAGCTATGGAAATTAATTAATAAGATCCGCGTTCCTTCGGGTATACCTACTTCCGATTTGCAAACTGCAAATTGAACGATTTAATAACTTTGCATGCGTTCCTTCGACTTTCGTCTACTTCCGTCACCCTATAGGGTGATGAACGTGATATGACTTATAACTATTATGCGGAAAGTATCAAGAAATAGTATTTAATTTAATTACTAAAATATAATTAGTTTTCTAAACTCATTTTATTAAAAAATGTTCCTTCTTTTTTTAACCAACCATTAATCGTATCAAGAAAATTGTTGCTTAAATAGTAGTTTTTGATTCGTTTGTCAGATTTACTTTGCTCTTTAACAAAAATATTTTTTTCTAAAGCCTCGTTTAAAATTGATTGAATAGATGATCTGGAGCCAATTGATTTAGGTATATTTGCACATATTGTTTCAAATGAAATTCCATTTAGCCTATTATTTTCATAAATTTCTAGAGAGATCACGTGGTGTAAAATTGATTTGAATAAAAATTTTGAGACATAATCTTCTGAAAAGAAGCTTGAATATATATTTCTTTTTTTTTCTTTTATAATTTCTGTTTCTGTCATTCGAATCTCCCACTAATGTTTAGCAAATTTGGGAGAGCAAATGCTCTCCCATTTTTTAGTGACCAACTATAAGGAGTTGATTTGCTAATCACTAAATTCATTAGTCTCTGATGCTGTAAGCCATAACACCTACTTCAGATTTATCAGTACCAAGTTTTTCAGCTTCTTCACTAATTCTAATACCAAAGAGCATTTTCATGATGTACCAAATGATAAATGATACAACAAAAACGAAAACGTTAATTGCCACTATACCGTAAAGTTGTGCGCCAAAAGTTGCTGCACTATTAGAAATTGGAACAACTAATGTTCCAAAGATTCCAGCAAAACCATGTACAGGAATTGCTCCAACAACATCATCTATTTTAAATGAAATTAAAAGTCTTGTTCCATAGAAGACAATTAATCCACCAATTGCACCAATGATTACTGCTAGGAATGGCGAAGGCGCTAATGGTTCTGCAGTAATTGCTACTAAACCACCTAATGCACCATTAAGCATCATTACAACATCTGTTTTACCAGTTACTAACCTAGAAATAACTGCACAAGCCATTACACCTGCACCAGCTGCCAAGTTAGTATTAATGTATATAGTCGCTACTGCTGTAACGTCATCGAATGTACCCATTGCTAATTGTGATCCACCGTTAAATCCGAACCATCCGAGCCATAGAATAAATACACCAAGAGTTGCAAGAGGTATTGAAGAATTTGCAAAAGGCTCCATTGGAGCTGCTTCACCACTATCAGTGAAACGTCCTAATCTTGGACCTAGTAAAATCGCACCAGCTAGTGCTGCTGCTGCTCCTGCACTGTGAACTAGAGTTGATCCAGCAAAATCTGAGAAACCTGCTTCTGCTAAGTATCCTCCACCCCACTGCCAACCCATTTCGATTGGATAGATGAAACCAGTTAATAAGGCACAAAAAATAAAGAATGGCCAAATTTTGATTCTTTCAGCAAGTGTTCCAGATACAATTGAGCAAGTTGTTGCACAAAATACCATCTGAAAGAACCAGTCAGAACCATCTGAATAACCTGTATCAAGAGCGCTACCATCACTCCAAGGAAGTGGAGATCCGATAAAACCGCCTGCAGGAATGCCATATGCCATATTATATCCAACTAACCAGAACATTAGACCAGCTATGGAATATAAGCCTATATTTTTTGCAGCAATTGTTGCTACACTTTTGGACGTAACAAGTCCTGATTCAAGCATTGCAAATCCTGCTGCCATCCACATGACTAAGAACCCAGATACAAGAAATAGGAATGTATTTAAAATGTATTGCACTTCACCGTCTACTTCGGCTCTTGCATATGAACTGAAGAGCATAAAGACAGCAAGAATGCTAATGAAATATATAGATTTTTTTAACATTAATCCTCCATTATAAATTTCACAGTACATGGCTCACATTGAGTCATGCGTTACTTTTCATGCTTAGCTATGGAAATTAAATAATAAGATCCGCGTTCCTTCGGTTTAAACCTACTTCCGATTTGCCATAGGCAAATTGAACGATTTTATAACTTTGCATGCGTTCCTTCGACTTTCGTCTACTTCCGTCACCCTGTAAGGTGATGAACGTAATTACTGATTTAGTTTAATACTAATTTTTAGTAAGATTATAATCGTTAACATTAATATGCAAAAAATGCATATAGTAATATTTCCATGTTTTATGAGAAATATTAGTTATTTTATTGTTGATAAATCAGTCCAAGCAGAGTTATTGTTACTAGAGTTTACACTTGCATTAATGAATTTCATAATATGCAAACCATCATCAATATTTGGAAGCAACTTTAATAAATCTTCTTTATTTTCTTTATTTTGTATAACATCGGCAGCATCTGAATAAATCTGTGCAAATGCTTCGAGATACCCTTCTGGATGACCAGCTGGGATTCGCACGTTAGCTTCAGTTCCTTCAACTTTGATAGAACCACCTCTTGTTATTATTTGGCTAGATTCTCCTACTTGACTAAATGTTGCATAATTTGGATTTTCTTGACTCCATTTTAATGCTCCCTTGTCTCCATAAATAGCTACAGTAAAATTATTTTCTTCTCCTGTCGCGACTTGAGAGATAGATAATGAGCCCTTAGCTCCGTTATTTAATCTTATCATTATCGACGCATCGTCATCTAATTTTCTTCCTTCAACAAAAGTTGTAAGATCTGCACTAACTGATTGTAATTTTAATTGAGTTATAAATTCCAATAAATGCATAGTGTGACTCCCAATATCACCTACACCTCCTGCAGCTCCACTTCTTGAGGGATCTGTTCTCCATTCTGCTTGTTTATTTAAACCAGAATCTTCTTCTTTTGATCCGAGCCATCCTTGCAAATAAGATCCTTTAACAATTCTTATTTTTCCAAGTGCTCCATTTTCAATAAGTGATCTCATACCTCTAACAATTGGATATCCAGAATAATTATGAGTTAAGAAAAAATGAGCATCAGATTTAGAAACTACATCAACTAATTTATGAGCATCTTCCATTGTAGAGGTCATAGGTTTGTCACAAATGACATGAATATTTTTATTTAGAAATTCTATCGCTGGTGCTGCATGCATATGATTTGGTGTAACGATAGATACCACATCTATTCCATCATCTCTTTTAGATTCTTCCTCAGCCATAGTTTTAAAATCAGGGTAACTTCTTGAGGGATCAAGTCCAATTTCTTCAGCAGACTTTGAAGCTTTTTCTGGTGTTGAAGATAAGCAACCAGCAACAAATTCATATTTATCATCCATTCTAGCACATAGACGATGAACAGCTCCTATAAAAGCTCCTTGGCCACCACCTATCATTCCAAGTTTTAATCTTCTTCCCATAATAACTCCTTATATACCTAAAATCTTTTTGTTAGCTTGCTCGTCAGTTCCAGAACTTGCAAAATCATCAAATGCTTTATCTGTAACTTCAATAATGTGATTTTGAATAAATGGAGCTCCTTCAGCTGCACCTTGTTCAGGGCTTTTAATACAGCATTCCCATTCTAGAACTGCCCATCCATCAAAATTATAACCAGATAGTTTTGAAAAAATTGATTTAAAATCAACCTGGCCATCACCAAGTGATCTGAATCTACCTGCTCTATTTATCCATGATTGATAACCTCCGTAAACTCCTTGCCTTCCAGAGGGATTAAATTCTGCATCTTTAACATGAAACATTTTTATTCTTTCATGGTAGATATCAATGTGATCAAGATAGTTTAAACATTGGAGAACATAATGACTTGGATCATACAACATATTACAACGCTTATGATTCTTTACTTTCTCTAAAAACATTTCGAAAGTTGAACCGTCGTGTAAATCCTCACTAGGGTGAATTTCGTAACAAAGATCTACCCCACAATCATCAAATTTATCTAAAATTGGATGCCATCTTTTTGCTAATTCTCCAAAAGCTTCATCTTCTAAACCTAAAGGTCTTTGAGGAAATGGATAAAGAAAGGGCCAACATAAAGCACCAGAAAATGTAGCGGCAGTTTTTAAATTTAAGTTTTTTGAAGCTTGAGCGACATTCATCATCCTTTTTACTGCCCATTCTTGTCTAGCTTTTGGATTACCCTTTACTTCATCAGCAGCAAAACCATCAAAGAGTGTGTCATAAGCAGGATGAACTGCAACCAATTGGCCTGTTAGATGAGATGCAATATCAGTTATTTCAAGATTAAAATTTTTTGCTATTCCTTTAATTTCATCACAATAATCTTTACTCGAAGCTGCTTTGTCTAAATCAAAAACTGCTAAATTTTCTGCTGGTAATTGTATTCCTTTATATCCAAGATCAGATACCCATTTACAGATACTGGGTAGTGAATTAAATGGTTCTTTGTCTCCTATAAACTGTGCTAAAAATATAGCAGGTCCTTTAATTTTTTTCATACATTTTCTCCAAAACTATTTAAGCATGAAATTTTTAAGTAGTCATTAAATTTTTAAAATTTTCGTATAATTTTTTAGTATTATTATTCATTTCTTGAATATTATTTCTAAGCGATTTATCCAGATCATCAATAGAATTTTTTCCTAAATATTTTTCTAAAGCATTTTTTAATTCAGGGACTTTAGACCATTTAATAATTGTGTTTTCATCTACTTCTATATGAAATTGAATACCATAAGCATGATTTTTATACTTAAAAATTTGAAATTTTGTAATATCTGATGAACCTAAAATAGTAACTTCAGAATTATTTAGTTCACTTACTTCGTAACTATGCCATTGCAATGCTTTAATCTGATTATCAAAATTTTGAAAAATTTGATCCTTTTTTTTATTATCTAAAATATTAATATTTAGAACCCCAATTTCTGGAGGATTAGATTTCATTACTTTGCCGCCAAGAATTTCTCCTAAAAATTGACAGCCTAAACAGATTCCAAGATATGGTTTTTGATTATTTAGAACAAATTCCTTTATCTTATTTTTTTCATCAATCATCCACGGATATTGTTCATCCATCCAAGTATCCATTGGTCCACCTAAACATATCATTCCATCAAATATATCAAGATTAACAGGAATCTTTTCTCCTTCATCCAATCGAATAATAGTTGTTTCTACTAAGTCTTCATTCATTAAGTTTGTAAAGTACCCAGGTGTTACTAAGGGCGTATGTTGAAGAATAATTATTTTATGAGACACTTTGCTCTAAGTTGAGTAATCTTTTTTTTAATTTGACTCCCCCTCTTCCAGAAAATCCTCCAAGATTACCATCACTACGAATTACGCGGTGACAGGGGATAATAAGTAAAAGTTTATTTTGTCCGCAAACATTGCCTACATATCTTGGAGACGTGCCAACTTTTTTTGCTATTTCTCCGTATGTTGAAACTTTACCATATTTAATTTTAGATAATTCTTTCCAAATTTTTTTTTGCAAAGGGGAACCTTCAAAAGAATATTTAATCTTAAAATTTTTAAGTTTTCCAGAAGCATATAAATTAATCTGATTTTTAATGTTAATTAAATCAATTGTTTTATTTGTTTTACCAAAGCTAAGTGAATAAACATTACCTCTATTTTTTTTCACTGTAATCCAACCAAGTTTAGTTTCAAAACAAGCTGTTTCCATATAAAATTAATAACATTATTGATTGAATCTATCAAAATAATTTATAGTAAATTATGGATGAAGATAATTTAAATTTAGAGATTAGAAAATTTCTTAAACAAGTTGGTATTAGCTCTCAACGTGAAATAGAAAATTATATACGAAAAAAATTTACTGAAGGAAGTATCAAAATAGGTGATTCCATAAAAGTATCTATGAATTTAACATCTAGAGATGGAGAACTTAATCATTCAATTAATGATTCTTTGAAAATAAAATAAATATTTTTTAGTATAGTTTAAAGTTTAATTTATACGTGATTGGATTTTATCAATATTTTCAAGTTTAGATAATGGTCCAATACTTGATATAGTTATTGGCCCTTTTACAATTTCATTAGCAATCTTTTGAACAGTTTCTTTAGAAACCTTATCTATATTTTTAATAGTTTCAGCTGGGTCGATTATTCTATTAAAGACAAGAAGTTGTCTAGCAGCACTCTCACATCTTCTAAATGCACTTTCCCTACCCATCATTAAGCTTGCTTTCAATTGAGCTTTACCTCTATTTATTTCCTTTTCTGTAATTGAATTAGGACTTTCATTTAATTGATCACATAAAACAGGTATGAGCTCTTGGATTTGATTTTCACCGGTTCCACAATAAATACCAAAAACTCCAGTGTCGGTGTAAGATGAGCTAAAAGAAGAAATACCATATACAAGACCACGTTTCTCTCTAATCTCTTGAAACAATCTTGATGACATACCTCCTCCTAATAAAGAAGAGTAAACCAATAAAGAGTAGTAGTCATCATGGTGGTAATCTATACCTTCAAAACCAAGCAATAAATGAATCTGTTCTAATTTTTTATCTTCTCTGTATTCTCCAGATTTATAATCTGCTTTTTGTCTTTCAGTAGATAATCCAGTTGGAAGATTAGTGCATGATTTTTTAATTGATTCTACAAATTGATCATGGTCAATTTTTCCAGCTGCACTTATAATCATTTTTTTTGGATTATAATGATTCATCATAAAGTCTTTAACTTCTTCTCTTGAAATATTTTTAATAATATCAGTTTTACCCAATATGGAACGTCCCATTGGCTGATCTGGGTATGCTTTTTCTTGCCAATAATCAAAAATCATATCATCAGGAGTATCAAGGTACATTCCAATTTCTTGAATTATGACCCCCCTTTCTCGATTAAGTTCATCTTCAGCAAATGTAGAATTTTGCAAAATATCAGTCAGAATATCTATTCCATAATGTAGATCATTAGCTAAGAGCTTTACATAATAAGCTGTTATTTCCTTTGAAGTATAAGCATTTATATCTCCGCCAACATTTTCAATTGTTTCAGCAATTTGAAGAGCATTTTTAGTTGATGTACCCTTAAAAGCCATATGCTCTAAAAGATGAGCAACACCATTTATGTCTTTTGTTTCATCTCTACCACCAACAAAATTCCAGATACCCATTGATACTGTTTCCAGTCCTGGCATATTCTGGGTTACTATTCTTAATCCGTTTTCTAGTTTTGTAATTTTATGCATTGCTTATTTTTTCTAAGATAAATTTTTTTACATCTATATTACTATTGGGTAATATAGTCATCTTTTCTTCTTTATCAAAGAGATTGCTCAATTCTTTCGGTATATCAATTTTTTTATTAATTGCTTTATTCACGGCATTATCAAATTTTGCAGGATGTGCACAAACCAAAGATACCCAAGCTTGATCATCTTTTTTATCTAATAATACTTTTAGTCCTGTTGCAGTATGTGGATCAGCAATATAATTATATTTTTCAAATACATATTTAATTGTCTCCAGAGTCTGATTATCATCAATTGAAGAAGCCTTATATATTTGCTGAAACTTAGCTAATACAGAGTCATCAAATTGATAAAAACCTTTTGATGAAAAGTTTTCAAATACTTCATTTACTCTTTTGCTATTTCTATTGAGGCTTTCAAAAATTTGCCTCTCAAAGTTACTTGAAACTTGTATATCCATACTAGGGCTATATGTTTGAGATACAGATTTTTTTTTCATTTCTCCATTGTCTACTATGGACTTCAAAATATCATTAGAGTTAGTTGCAATATGTAAATGACCAATTGGTAATCCCATTTGTTTAGCAACAAAGGCTGAAAAAATATTACCAAAATTTCCTGAAGGAACAATAAAATTAATTTGCTGCTTATCAGTTTGCAAGTAGGCCCAAAAATAATAAACAACTTGTGCAATTAATCGTGCCCAATTTATAGAGTTTACAGCGGTTAAAGAGGTAGACTGTTGTATTTCATCATCAACAAATAATTCTTTGACAATTTTTTGACAATCATCAAAATTACCATCTATAGCAATATTAAAAATATTCTTATCAATTACTGTGGTCATTTGTTTTTGTTGAATAGGCGATACTTTATTATGAGGATGTAGAATAAATACATTTATATCTTCTTTTGATTTAAAAGAATGAATTGCAGCTGAGCCAGTATCACCAGAAGTTGCACCTAAAATAGTAATTTTTTTTGGAGAAATCTCTAAACTTTTAGAAAATAGGTTACCAAGAAATTGTAAAGCATAATCTTTAAAAGCATAAGTAGGCCCATAAATTAATTCTAATAAAAATTTATTGTTTTCTAATTCTACTAATGGAGCTATTTTTTCATGATTAAAATTTGCATAAGTTTCATTTAAAATTTTTTGTAATTCTAATTTTTCTATATTTTCTTTTACATAAGGAAAAATAATTTCGCATGCCACTTCTTCGTATGATTTATTTTTTAAGCTTAGTAAGTCTATTTTGGGCCAGCTTTGGGGTAGATACAGACCTCCATCTCTCGATAATCCTTGATAAAGAATATCGTTGAATGATCTGCTTAGAGAATCATCTCTTGTGCTTAAATATTTCATTAAAGATAGCGATTAGTAATATATTCTTTAAAATATTTAGCATTTAAAGGAGACTTTGTAACCTGTTCTAAAACCTCATTAGTTGAAAAAAAACTAGCTTTTTCATGGATATTTTTTTTAAGCCAATTTACTAAATTTGAAAATTCACCATTTTCTATTTCCTTATCTAATTCCTTTTGATCAGTTCTCAATTGTGACGCAAATTGAGCAGCAGTGAGTGCTCCTAATGAATATGTTGGAAAGTATCCAAATAATCCAGCAAACCAATGAATATCTTGTAAACATCCATCGGTGTCTTTATTTATTGACAAATTAAATAATCTATTAAATTCATCATTCCAAGCATCGGGAATGTCTTCAATTTTTATTTCATTGTTAAAAATTTTTCTTTCTAAATTAAATCTTAAAATAATATGCAAGGGGTAGGTAACTTCATCCGACTCAACTCTTATAAAAGATTTATTTACTCGAGTACCCAATTTGTAAAGATTGTCAGGGTCTGTAGCTTTGTCTTTAACATTAAATTGTTTATTTAAAGTATTTGATAAAAATTTTTTAAAAGCTAAAGACCGTGTGATTTGCATTTCAATTAATAGTGATTGACTTTCATGCATGGCCATTCCTCTAGATTTACCTGCTGGCTGATGCATCCAATCTTTTGGTAGGTTTAGCTCATATAATGCATGTCCAGTCTCATGCATAACACCATCTAAAGATGAAAATGGATTGTCATTATTATATCTAGTTGTAATTCTAACATCATTTGTAGATCCTCCACAAAAAGGGTGAACACTTTTATCAAGTCTTCCCCTTGTAAAATCAAAACCTATTTGTTTCATTATATATTCAGAAACATTTTTCTGCTTTTCTTCATCTATACTTGTTTCAAATTGAAGTGTTTCTTCATTTTTTTGCTTATCAATAATTTTATCAATAAGTGGTGATAGAAATTTTTGTAAATCATCAAATACTTCAGATATTTTATTTTCTTCTGAAGAAGGTTCAAATTTATTTATTAGAGCTTCATACGGAGAAACTTTAAAAGTTTCTCCTAAAATATTAGCTTCTTCTTTTGTTAAATTTATAAGTTCTTCTAAATCTTTTTTTACTAAATTAAAATCTGACTTTTCCCTTGCCTCTTGCCAAACACCCTCACAATTAGCTGAAGATTTTGAAATTTTTTCTACAAGCTCCGTTGGTATAGCAGAGGCTAATTTATATTCTCTATCCATTTCATTTAAGTTTTTCAGATCACTATTATTTAGGTTAAGATTCTTTGAGTCTTCAATTAAATCACCAACTTCAGAAGATGAAATTTTACTATGACTAAGTTTTGATAAATAGGCTAATTGCTCTGATCTTTGATCTCTTGAGCTGCTCGGCATCATTGTTGCCATATCCCAGTGTAAAATACCTGAAATATCTGATGTCAGTGAAGCTTCATTAAAGATTTCTTTAAGTTTTAAATATGTTTTCATTATTTCTTCCTAAATAAATAAATTATAAAAATAATCAAAAAAGAAAAGCTCATCAAAAACCATGTAATTGCATACTGCAAATGATTATTTGAAAAATTATGATTTTGAGATGAAGGTATTAAGAAATTCTCTGCATAATTGCTCATATTTTTAATGAAAAATTTCTGATTAATCTTAACATTTAAGTAAGTTTGAATTTGCTCCAGATCATAATAATACCATTCATTTGAAGAAATAGAATTATCAGGAGTAAACATCTTTTTTTGAGTTGGGTATCTGATATATCCTAGAATTTCAGCATTTATTATTTCATTATTGTTTTTAAAATAATCATATCTACTTTGTTCAAACCAACCTTCATCAATTAAATAATTATTACCGTGATTATCTGACAATAAACTAGCTATTCTAACACCAGAAACGCCATTCAATGTTTTAGCCGGGAAAAAAATTTTTTTACTTCTGTCAACAGTTCCTAAAGTGATAACTTTAGTAAACTCATCAATGTTTGGATACTTCATTTTTCCCATTGAAAGTGAAAGTGGTTTTTGGTTTTTTAGTTCATTAAATTCGGCTATAATTTTTTCTTTCCATTCCAGTCTTTGCAATTGCCAAATTCCTAAAAATATTGTCAGTGCAACACAAAATAAACTGAATAAAAAAAATTTTATTGGAAAGTTTTTAATTTATGCACCCCAAACATAAACGCAGACAAACAAAAACAGCCAAACTACGTCAACAAAGTGCCAATACCATGCCGCTGCCTCTAATCCAAAATGCCTATCTGGAGTAAAATGATTTTTATAAACACGATACAAACAAACAGCTAAGAATGCAGTTCCAACCATTACGTGAAATCCATGAAAACCCGTCGCCATATAAAATACTGATGGATATATCCCATCTGTAAAACTGAAATAATGATGAGCTGCCTCGTAATATTCTACACCCTGCATAATTGAGAAGAATATTCCAAGACCAACAGTACACCATAATGCTTGAATAGCTTGATCTCTATGACCTTCTCTAACAGCGTGGTGAGCCCATGTACAAGTAGTACCCGACATTAATAAAATTAACGTATTTAAAAAAGGAACATCAAGAGGATCAAATGTTTTAATACCCTCTGGTGGCCAAATCCCTACAGCACCATTACTGTCAAAAGTTTCTGAGAATTCTTCTATAGGTAGTTTAGGTGTTAAACTTGCATCAAAGAAAGCCCAAAAGAAAGCAACAAAGAACATTACTTCTGATGCAATAAAAAGCGCCATTCCATATCTTAATCCGAGTTCCACAACTGGTGTGTGAACTTTTTGGAAAGTTGATTCTTTAATTACATCTCTCCACCATAGGAACATAATAGTTAACAAACCAATAGTGCCAAGAATTAAAAGCCAAGAAGTTCCGTAGTGCATATAAAATACAAGGCCAGCAGCCATTGCAAGTCCAGCTATTGATGAAAGGAATGGAAGAGGACTTGGATCAACCAAATGATATGGATGTTTCTGCCCTGTGGTTGTTGTTTTATTAGCCATTTTTTAATCTATATATTTAAAAAAGGTATATGACAATGTTATCTCTTCAACATCTTTCATTGTTGGATCCTCATTAATTGAGGGATCAATGTAAAACACAACTGGCATTTCAACTGTTTCTCCAGGTTTCAAAGCCTGCTTTTCAAAACAGAAACACTGAGTCTTAATAAAATAAGGACCAACCTTTTCTGGTAAAACATTAAATGTCGCAGTACCGATAGTTTCAATATCAGATAGATTAGTTGCTGTATAATAAACAAGTTTATTTTCACCCACTTTAAATTTGATATTTTCTGGTGCAGTAAAAGTCCAATTTATACTGGCATTAACATCAGCGTTAAAGTTAAGGTTAATATCTCTTTCCAAAATTGATGATGAAAGAAACTCAGATGTACTTGTCTTACCGCCATAACCGGTAACACGACAAAATAAATCATATAAGGGTACCGAAAAAGCTACTAATGTAATCATTGTTAAAACAATAAATGATAATCCTATAGCTGTTCTAGTGTTTGTCATTATACTCCAAAAATATTAGCTTTAAATAAAGTCCATAAATAAAAGAATGCAACAATACAAAGCAAGATTATTAAAGTTATAATATTTTTTTTCTTCTGTTTTTCATCTTAATACCACATGATCAATCAACAGTGCTGAAAATAAACTAAATAAGTAAAGGATTGAAATAGCAAAAAATTTTAATCCTTCAGAATTTGGTATTGATTTTCTTTCCTTAGATTTTTTTAACTTTAAAGAGCTATTAAATAATAATAAGTTTAAAATTGTAACTATAGTTAAGTATATTATTCCAACATTGTTATCTAAATATGGAAGATAACTCGATAAAATTAATATTACAGCATAATAAACAATCTGTTTTTTTGTATCTTCAATGCTACTTACATTTGGTAACATGGGCACATTAGCATTTTTATAATCATTATATCTATATACTGATAAGGCCCAAAAATGAGGTGGCGTCCAAAAAAATATAATTACAAATAAACTAATTGGTAAAAAACTTAATTCTGGAATAACTGCTGTCCATCCAATAATTGGAGGTATTGCTCCTGCTGCTCCTCCAATAACTATATTTAATGAAGTTGTTCGTTTAAGCCAAAATGTATAAATAAATACATAAAAAAGAATTGTAAAAAGAAGCAAACTTGTTGCTAATGAATTTGAGAACCATTGCATCAAAATTAAAGAAATAGTTCCTGTTAGTATTCCTGCTACTAAGGCTTCATTTTTTGAAACTACTCCAAGTGGAATTGGTCTTAATTTTGTTCTTTCCATAGTTTTATCAATATCTTCATCAAACCACATATTGATTGCAGCTGAAGAACCAGCTCCTAATGCAATAGCAACTATTACCATAAAACTATTTAGGAATGCGATTTGCCCTGGTGCCAAAAACATTCCGACAAACGCTGTAAAGATAACCAGGGACATAACTCTTGGTTTCATTAGTTCATAATAACCTTTGAATTTTCTTAAAAGAAAATTATTGCTATAACCAGCTTCTAAGGATTTAGCATCCACGCAAATTATCCTTTGAATTTAGGTAAAGTCTCAAACTGATGGAATGGCGGAGGTGAAGACAGTGTCCACTCAAGAGTATCAGCTCCTTCTCCCCAAGGGTTTGAAACTTCTTTCTTTCCAAAAAATAATGCATACACAATCGCGAAAAGGAATATCAAAGTTGCTGCAAAAGAAATGTAAGAACCATAAGTTGATACAAGATTCCATCCTGCATAAGCATCTGGATAATCTGGAATTCTTCTAGGCATTCCAGCAAGTCCAAGGAAATGTTGAGGAAAAAATGTTATATTTACCCCAATAAAAAATAACCAAAAATGTAGTTTTCCTAAGAATTCATTATATTTTCTTCCAGACATTTTTCCAAACCAATAGTAAATACCCGCAAAAATTCCAAACATAGCCCCCATACTCAGAACATAATGGAAGTGTGCAACAACATAATACGTATCATGCATTACAGTATCTATTCCAGCATTGGCCAGAATGACTCCTGTTACGCCTCCAAGTGTAAATAAGAAAACAAATCCAATTGCAAATAACATTGGAGTTTCAAATGTAAGTGATCCACCCCACATAGTTGCAATCCAGCTAAATATTTTTATACCAGTTGGAACAGCAATAATAATTGTAGCTAACATAAAATATGCTCTTAAATCTGCACTCATACCAACTGTAAACATATGGTGAGCCCACACGATAAAACCTATAAATCCTATTGCTATCATAGCATAAACCATTCCTAGATATCCAAACACTGGTTTTCTAGAGAAAGTAGATATGACTTGGCTTACAATTCCAAAAGCAGGTAATATCATGATGTAAACTTCAGGATGACCAAAGAACCAAAATAGGTGTTGGAAAAGAACTGGATCTCCACCACCTGCAGGATTAAAGAATGTTGTACCAAAGTTTCTATCAGTTAGAAGCATTGTAATTGCTCCAGCTAAAACAGGAACAGCTAACAAAAGTAAGAATGCTGTAATTAACATAGCCCATACAAATAGAGGCATTTTATGAAGAGTCATTCCAGGTGTTCTCATATTAAGTATTGTTGTTATAAAATTAACTGCACCTAAAATTGAGGAAGCGCCCGCTAAATGAAGAGCAAAAATTGCCATATCAACAGAAGGTCCTGCGTGTCCAAGTTTATTTGAGAGTGGAGGATAAATTGTCCATCCCGTACCAGCACCAGTTCCTATTGTTGCTGAAACAACTAATAAAACTAGGGCAGGAACAAGTATCCAAAAACTAAAGTTATTCATTCTTGGGAAAGCCATATCAGGTGCACCGATCATTAATGGAACAAACCAGTTTCCAAAACCACCTATTAGTGCAGGCATTACAACGAAGAATACCATTAACAAACCATGGGCAGTAATAATTACATTCCAAACTTGTCCATCTGCAACAACATCTAAGCCCGGTGCTGCTAATTCAGCTCTCATTAATAATGAGAAGAAACCTCCAACTAATCCAGCTAGTATAGCAAATATTATATAGAGAGTTCCAATATCTTTATGATTGGTAGAAAAAAACCATCTTTTTATAAATCCTGGTTTATGATCATGATGGTCGTGACTTGCTGAATCTGCGTAACTCATTTTTCTCCTATTCTATAATATTCTCTTTAGTTTTTATTTCGTTTGCTAATGCTAACTTATTTTTTTGTTCAATTATCCAATTATTGAAGTCTTTTTCATCAAGTGCCTCTATGACAATCGGCATGTACCCATGACCTGTTCCACATAATTCGGAACATTGACCTCTATATATTCCTGGCTCATCTATATTGAACCATGTTTCATTAAGTCTTCCAGGAACCGCGTCTTTTTTTACACCTAATGAAGGCATAGCAAAACTATGAAGCACATCACCAGCAGTAACTAATACGTGAATATTTTTATTTGCTGGTAAAACTAGGTGGTTATCTACTGTTAATAATCTTATGTCACCTGGTTCTAATTCTTCATCAGGTGTCATGTAACTCTCAAAAGAAATATCATCATGTTCTGGGTATTGATACTCCCAGTACCACTGATGGCCTATGACTTTAATGGTCATATCTGTTTCAGGTATTACATCTTGCTGATATACTAACTTAAAAGATGGGATTGCCATAAAAATTAATATTAATACTGGAATCCCAGTCCAGAGA